>NZ_MLJJ01000004.1 GCF_002095575.1 Pantoea septica
TTTGTAGAGCTGGCCGACGGCGACACCACGCGCGACGCCACGCCGGTGCTGAGCGGCCTGACCACCGCGGGCGCGCTGGTGACGCTCTATAACGGCGACGCGGTTATCGGCAGCGTCACCGCCGACGCGGCGGGCCAGTGGAGCTTTACCCCAGCGGCGCTGGACGATGGCAGCTACGCCTTCCGTGCCGACACCGCTAACGCGGACGGCAGCGTAACGCCTTCTCCCGTGTTGACTATCACTATCGACAGCGTCGTGCCGGATGCGGTAAGCGGGCTGCAGCTGAGCAGCGACGCCAGCGGCGCGCTGGTGCCTGTCACCACGGGCGCGACCAATGATACGTCGCCTGTGCTGAGCGGCACGGCGGAGCCGGGCAGCATTGTCACCGTTTCCGACGGCGGCAACGTACTCGGCAGCGCCGCCGTTGGTCCAGACGGCAGCTGGAGCTTTACCACGCCAGCGCTGAGCGAGGGCGCGCACAGCCTGAGCGCCACCGTGACCGATGCAGCGGGCAACGCGAGCGGCGCCTCTGCGCCGATAACCTTTGACGTCGACAGCACTCCGCCAGCGACGATCGTCGATCTGGTGCTGAGCGATAACCGCGGCGGCACGCTACAGCCAATAGGGGCAGGCGGATCCACCAGCAGCACCACGCCAACCCTGAGCGGCAGCGCTGAACCGGGCAGCGTGGTTACCGTCGCTGACGGCGATCGGGTGCTGGGCAGCGCAACGGTCAACGCCGACGGCAGCTGGAGCTTTATCAGTCCCGCGCTGGGCGAGGGCGGCCACAGCCTGACCGCCACGGTAACCGATTTAGCGGGCAACAGCGGCCCGGCCTCCGCGCCGCTGGCCTTTAACGTGGATACCGTCGCGCCTGCGGCGGTGAGCAACCTGGTGATCACCGATAACTACGGCGATGCCACAGGCCAGCTCGCCTCGGGCGACACCACGGACGATCGCACCCCGACGCTCAGCGGTCAGGGCGAGCCAAACGCGCTGGTGACGATTTATGACGGCCAGGTCGTGCTGGGTTACACCACCGTCGACACCGACGGCAGCTGGAGCTTCACTACGCCGACCCTGAGCAGCGGCGCGCACAGCCTGACGACCACTCTCACCGATCCAGCAGGCAACGTCGGCCCGGCATCTGACGCCTTCGCGATCACCGTTGACGGCACTCTGCCGCCAGCGAGCACGCCGCTGGAGGCCATCAATGAAACCGGCTCTACCGCCGCGCCGCTGAACGACGGCGCCACGACCAATAACGACAGCCCGGTGCTGAGCGGCCTCGCCGATCCGAACAGCGTGGTGACGCTCTATGACGGCCAGACGCTAATAGGCAGCACGACGGCAGATGGCAGCGGCCAGTGGTCTTTCCGGCTCTTCTCGCTTTCGAACGGCCTGCATGCGTTTTATGCCACTATCGTCAGGCCTGACGGCGCGACCAGCAACGCCGGTCCGCTCAACATTACCGTCGATACCGTTGCGCCGAGCGCGGCCGATAACCTGCAGCTCACCGGCGACAACGGCAGCACCAGCGCGCCGATCGGCGACGGCAGCACCATCAGCGACCCTTCGCCAGTACTGAGCGGCACGGGCGAGCCGGGCAGCACCGTCTCTGTTTCCGACAACGGCAACCTGCTGGGCACTGCCACAGTCGATAATAACGGCAACTGGCGCTTTGCCACGCCGGCGCTGGCGGAAGGGCCGCACAGCCTGACCACCACCGTTACCGATATCGCTGGCAATGTCGGCCCGGCCTCCGCGCCGCTGAGCTTTACCGTCGATACCACGCCGCCAGCCGCCGCCAGCAATCTGGTGGTGACTGACGACGTTGGCGGCAGCCAGGGGACGCTGGCCTCCGGCGACACCACCGATGACAACACCCCGACGCTGAGCGGCCAGGCTGAAGCGGGTGCGCTGGTCAACGTTTACGAAGGCGACGTGCTGCTGGGCAGCGCCGTCGCTGACGGCAGCGGCAACTGGAGCGTCACCACCATCGCGCTGAGCAACGGCAACCACAGCATGACGGTGGTCGTCACCGATGCGGCGGGCAACGTCAGTCTGGCGACGCCAGCCTTTAACCTGAACATTCAGGCAGGCTTGCCGCCGGCCACCGTCTCGCTGGAGGCGATCGACGATAGCGGCAGTCCGCTGCTGCCGCTGGCCAACGGCGCCAGCACGCAAGACACCACGCCGATCCTCAGCGGTCTGGCCACGGCGGGCGCGCTGGTGACCCTCTTCAGCAACGGCGACGCGCTGGGCAGCGTCACCGCCGATGCCAACGGGCAGTGGAACTTCACGCCTGCGGCGCTGGCGGATGGCACCTACACCTTCCTGGCCAGCTATACCGACGCGACCGGCAACCTGATTGAATCTACGCCGCTCACGCTGACTATCGACACCGTTGCGCCGACCGCAGCGGCAGACATCGCGCTGACCGACGCCAACGGCGACCCGGTGGGCACGGATGCGCCGACCAGCAACAGTACGCCGACGCTGAGCGGCAGCGCTGAACCGGGCAGCATCGTGACGGTTTCCGACGGCGACCAGGTGCTGGGCACGGCCACGGCAGGCGCCGACGGCAGCTGGAGCTTCACCACGCCGACCCTGGCCGACGGCGATCACAGCCTCACCGCTGTGGTCACCGATGCGGCCGGTAACGCGAGTCCCGCTTCTGAACCTGTCGCCATCACCGTCGACACATTACCGCCATCCTTGCCGGCGGATGTGGTGCTGAGCAATGACGGCGCGCCGATCGCGTCCGGTAGCCTGATTAACAACGCCACGCCGGTCATGAGCGGCAGCGCCGAGCCGGGCAGCATCGTTACCATTTCCGACGGTGACACGCCGCTGGGCAGCGTAACGGTGGGCAATGACGGCAACTGGAGCTTCACTACGCCGACGCTGGGCGAGGGCGACCACAGCCTGAGCGCGGTGGCCACCGACGCGGCGGGCAACAGCAGCAGCGCCACGACGCCAGTGCTGGTGAGCATCGATACCGTCGCGCCGACCGCGGCAGGCGATCTGCTGCTCAGCAGCGATCAGAGCGGCACCCCTGTACCGATCGCCGGCACCGTCACCAACGATCCGACGCCGGTATTGAGCGGCACCGCCGAAGCGGGCGGCTTTGTCACCGTTTACGACGGCGACACGGCGCTTGGCTCCGCGACGGTAGGCAGTGACGGCAGCTGGAGCTTTACCGCACCCGCCCTGAGCGAAGGGGATCACAGCCTGACGGCCGTGGTGACCGACGCGGCGGGCAACGCCGGTCCGGCATCGGAAGCGGTTGCCATCACCGTTGATACTACGCCGCCAGCCGGGGCGGGCGACCTGCTGCTCACGAATGAAAGCGGCACGGCTATCGCCGCAGACGGTGTGACCAACAGCGCCGCGCCGGTGCTGAGCGGTACTGCCGAAGCGGGCAGCCTGATCGTCGTTTCTGACGGCGACCAGGTGCTCGGCTCGGTCACCGCCGCTGATGACGGCAGCTGGAGCTTCACTTCGCCGCAGCTTGACGACGGCCCGCACAGCCTGAGCGCTACCGTGACCGATTCGGTAGGCAACGCCAGCGCGCCGACCACGCCGTTGAACTTCACGGTAGACACGCTGCCGCCAGCGGCCGCTCTCGGCCTGACGCTGGTTGACGATCAAAGCGGGGCGACGATCCCGGCAAACGGCGCGACCAATGACACGACGCCGGTGCTGAGCGGCACGGCGGAGCCGGGCGGGGTCGTCACCATTTTTGACGGCGCGACCGAACTGGGTTCCGTGGCGGTGGATGCGGACGGCAACTGGAGCTTTACCATCCCGACGCTGGCGTCGGGCGATCACAGTCTGACCGCCACCGTGACCGATGCGGCGGGCAATACCGGCGACGCGTCGGCGGCCTATCTCTTCAGCGTCGATTTGACGGCGCCAGCCGCGCCAGCGGATCTGCTGCTGACTAATGACGGCAGCAATACGTCCATCGCGGCGGGCAGCCAGACCAATGACACCACGCCGGTGCTGAGCGGCACGGCGGCGGCAGGCGGCACGGTGACCGTTCTCGATGGCGCCACGGTGCTCGGCACCGCGACGGTCGATGCCGACGGCAACTGGAGCTTTACCGCGCCGACCCTGAGCGAAGGGGCGCACAGCCTGAGCGCAACCGTCACTGACGCCACCGGCAACAGCAGCGCGCCATCCGAGTCGATCGGCTTTAGTATCGACACCGGCGCGCCTGCGGCGGCGGCTGACCTGCTGCTCACCAACGATGCCAGCGACACGGCTATCGCGGCGGGCGGCACCACCAACGACAGCACGCCGGTGCTGAGCGGCACCGCAGAGCCAGGCGGCACGGTCAGCATCTCTAACGGCGCAACGCTGCTGGCGACGGTGCCGGTCGCCGCCGACGGCAGCTGGAGCTATACGCTGCCGACGCTGGCCGAGGGCAGCTACAGCCTCACCACCGTGGTGACCGACGCGGCAGGCAACGTTGGCCCGACCTCCGACGCCTTTAACTTCAGCGTAGATACTACTGCGCCGACACTCCCGGATGATGTCGTGGTCAACAACAACGCCGGTCAGACGCTGGTGCCGATCGCAGAAGGCAGCACCGTTAACGATGCCACGCCGGAGCTGACCGGCACCGCCGAGGCGGGCAGTATCGTTACCGTGTTTGACGGCGATACGGCGCTTGGCTCCGTTACCGCCGGATCGGACGGCAGCTGGATCTTTATCACTCCAGAGCTGGCCGACGGGCCGCACAGCCTGAGCGTTAACGTCACCGACGCGGCAGGCAACAGCAGCGGCAATACCCCTGCTATCAGCTTTACCGTTGATACCGCCGCGCCGGAGGCGGCGACGGAACTGGCGCTGACCAACGACCTTACCGGTGCGGCGATCCAGGCGGGCGGCCTGACCAACGACAACACGCCGGTGCTGAGCGGTACGGCGACGGGAGGCAGCATCGTCACCGTGCTGGACGGCACGGCGGTGCTCGGCAGCGCCACCGTGGCGGACGACGGCAGCTGGAGCTTCACTACGCCGACGCTTAACGACGGCGCGCACAGCCTGAGCGCCATCGTGACTGACGCGGCGGGCAACGCCAGCGCGGCCAGCGAAGCGATTGCGCTTAACGTCGATACTCAGCCGCCAGCGGCGGTAACCAGCCTGGCGCTGACCAACGACAGCGGCACCGAGGGGGTTGCCATCCCGAACGGCGGCCTGACCGACGACAGCACGCCAGTGCTGAGCGGCCTGGCGGAGGCGGGCGGCACGGTCGCCGTCTACGAAGGCACTACGCTGCTGGGCAGCGTGGCGGTTAACGATGACGGCAGCTGGAGCTTTACCCCGTCCGCGCTGGACGACGGCACCCATACCTTCACCGTGACGCCGACCGATGCGGCGGGCAACGCCGGCGCCTCGGCCGCTATTAGCGTGGTGGTTGACGCCACCGCGCCGGAGGCGGCGCTGGACATCGCTCTCAACAGCGATAGCGGCGCGACGCCGGTCGCGATCGCCGACGGCGACACCACCAGCGACAGCACGCCGCTGCTGAGCGGCAGCGGCGAGGCGGGCAGCATCGTCACCGTCTATGACGGCGCTAACGCGCTCGGCACCACTACGGTCGGTGCCAACGGCCTGTGGAGCTTCTCCGTGCCGACCCTGAGCGACGCCTTGCATAGCCTGACGGTGACCCTCACCGACGCGGCGGGCAACATCAGCGCACCTTCAGCGGCCATCGACTTTAGGGTTGATACCGTAGCGCCGAACGTGACTGCGTTAACGGTCAGCAGCGACAACGGCCCTGAGCCGGTGGTGCTGACGCCAAACGCCGCCACCAGCGACAGTACGCCGCTGCTAAACGGCTCGGCGGAACCCAACAGCCTGGTGACCATCTATGACGGCGACGTGGTGATTGGCTCTGCGACGGCAGACGAGCAGGGGGAATGGAACTTTACCTCGCCGACGCTGGCGGACGGCACCCATGTGCTGAGCGCCACGGTTACCGACGAGATCGGCAACGTCAGTCCGCGATCTGACACCTTCACGATTCAGGTGGATGTCACGCAGCCGGAGCCGGTGGCTGCGCTGACGCTGAGCAACAACGCTGGCGCTGCCATCGCCGATGGCGGCATTACCAGCGACAGTACGCCAGCCATCAGCGGCACGGCGGAGGCGGGCAGCATTGTTACCGTCTATGACGGCACGACGCCGATCGGCTCGGTGATAGCGGATAACAGCGGCGCCTGGAGCCTGACGCCGACCACCGCGCTTTCCGATGCCCTCCATACGCTGAACGTGACGGTCACCGACGCGGCGGGCAATATCAGCGCCACGATCTCTACCACGTTGACGGTGGATACTATCGCGCCGCAGCCGGTGGCGACCTTTGATATCTACGATACCAACGGCGCGACGCCGGTGCTGATCGCCAGCGACGGCTATACCAACGACGATACGCCGGTGCTGCGCGGTACCGCCGAGGCGGGCGCGACGGTCAATATCTATGAGGGGGACTCGCTGCTCGGCACCGCTACGGTGAACCAGAACGGCGTCTGGCGCTTTGAGACCGGCACGCTGACCGACGGGCAGTACACTTTTACCGTATCGGTCACCGACGCAGCGGGCAACGTCAGTACCGAGGCGCAGCCCTACACCATTAACGTCGATCTCACGCCGCCTGCGGCCATCGCCGATCTGGCGGTAAGCGACGATGCGGGCGCCACCAGCGGCCCGCTGGCCAACGGCGCGGTCACCGACGACAACACGCCGACGCTGAGCGGCACGGCGGAGGCGGGCAGCCTCGTCAGCATCTATGACGGCGATACGCTGCTGGGCTCGGTAACGGCAGGCGCCGGCGGCGCATGGAGCTTTACCACCGGCGCGCTGAGCAACGGTCCGCACAGCTTTACCGTGACGCAGACCGATGTGGCCGGCAACGTCGGCGAGGCGAGCACGCCTTTCGCTATCACCATTGAGAATGGCCTGCCGCCGACCACCAGTACGCTTCAGATCGCTGACGATGCGGGCAGCACGCTGGTTAACCTGGAGAACGGCGCGTTTACCGATGACACCACGCCGGTGGTGAGCGGCACGGCAAGCGCTGGCACCGTGGTGACCATCCTTGATGGCACCACCACGCTGGGCAGCGTTACCGTGGGAGCGGGCGGCGTGTGGAGCTTTACGCCAGCAGCGCTGGCGGAAGGGCCGCACAGCATTAACATCACCACGGTAGATGCGACAGGCAACCCGGGCGCGTCGGCTGGCCCGATCGCCATCACCATCGATACCACGCCGCCAGCCGCGGCTACCGCGCTGCTGCTGAACAACAACAATGGCGCCACGCCGGTAGAGATCGCCAACGGCACCGCTACCAACGACAACACGCCGCAGCTGAGCGGCACCACCGAAGCGGGCGCGCTGGTCACCGTCTATGACGGCGACACCGTTATCGGCTCTACCACGGCGGGAGCCGGCGGCGCATGGAGCTTCGTTTCGCCGCTGCTGACTAACGGGCCGCACGCGCTGAGCGTGACGGTAACGGATGCGGCGGGCAACCTGAGCGGACGCTCGGAGGCCGTCGCCTTTACTGTCGATACCATTACGCCGGCCCCGGCCGCCAGCCTGGTCATCACTAACGACGCTACCGATACCACGGTGCCGAACGGCGGTTTCACCAATGACGACACGCCGGTGGTGAGCGGCACTGCCGAAGCAGGCAGCCTGGTGACCATCTATGACGGCGCCACGGCGCTCGGTTCCGTCACGGCGGACGCTGGCGGCAGCTGGCGCTTCGTCTCCCGGGCCCTCTCCCAGGGCACGCATACGCTGAGCGCGCGCGTTACCGACGCGGCGGGCAACGTCAGCGCGCCGTCCAGCACCGCGACGGTGGTGGTCGACACGGCGGCGCCGGCGCCGGTAACGCTGGCCGCCAGCAATAATAACGGCTCGACGGCGACGCCGATCGCCAGTAACGGCACTACCAACGACAGCACGCCGCTGCTGACAGGAACGGCGGAAGCGGGCAGCCGTATCCTTATCTCCGACGGCAACACGGTGCTGGGCAGCGTCACGGCGGGCAGCAACGGTCAGTGGAGCTTCACCACGCCGACGCTGGCCGACGGCCCGCATACCCTGAGCGTGACCGCCACCGATGCAGCGGGCAACACCAGCGAAGCTGTGCTGCTGACGCTGACGGTCGCCACCGCCGCGCCGGCGCCGGTTGCTGACCTGACCGTTAGCGATAACGTGGGCGGCGTGCAGGGCGGCCTGGCAAACGGCGCCGTCACTGACGACGCTACGCCAACCCTCACCGGCACCACCGGCGCGGGTAACATCGTGACCGTCTATGACGGCACCACGCTGCTTGGCTCCGTGACGGCAGGCACAAACGGCGTCTGGACCTTTACGACCGGCGCGCTGAGCAACGGCGCGCATACCCTGAACGTGACGGTGACCAATGCCGCGGGCAACACCAGCGCGGCGACGCCGTTCAACCTGACGGTGGATACCGTTGCGCCAGCGGCGTCAACCCTGGTCGTCACCAACGATGCCGCCAACGTGACGGTACCGAACGGCGGCACCACTAACGACAATACGCCGGTTCTGAGCGGGACTGCCGAGGCGGGCAGCGTGGTCACGCTGTATGACGGCACCACCACGCTGGGCACCGCGACCGTCGGCACAGGCGGCGCCTGGAGCTTTACCTCAGCGGTGCTCGCTGAAGGCGCGCATGCGCTGCGCGTGACGGTAACGGATCCGGCAGGCAACGTCAGCGGCTCCACCACGGCCAGCATCGTGGTGGATACCACGCCACCTGCGGCCGTGACGCTGGCGGCAAGCAACAACAACGGCTCCACGCCGGTGCCGATCGCCAATAACGGCAGCACCAACGACAACACGCCAGCGCTCACCGGCACGGCGGAGGCGGGCAGCCGCGTCACCATTACTGACGGCACCACGGTGCTCGGCAGCGTGACCGCAGGCAGCAACGGGCAGTGGAGCTTCGTTACGCCGACCCTGGCGGACGGCCCGCACACCCTCAGCGTCACCGCCACCGACGCGGTTGGCAATACCAGCGCGCCGACTACGGTAACGCTCAACATCGACACCACCGCGCCAGCGCCGGTCGCCAATCTGGCGATTAGCGACAACGTCGGCACCATTCAGGGCGATCTGGCGAATGGCGCGGTAACCGATGACAACACGCCGACGCTGCGCGGCACGGCGGAGGCGGGCGCGACCGTTATCGTTTATGACGGCACCACCGCGCTCGGTTCGGTCACGGCGGGCGCCGACGGCGCATGGAGCTTCACTACCGCCGCGCTGAGCAACGGCGTCCATCCGCTGAGCGTGACGGTGCGTGACGCGCTGGGCAATACCAGTACGGCATCCGCCACGGTATCTGTCACCGTGGACACCGTGCCGCCAGCCGCGTCGACGTTGCAGATCCTCAACGACGTCACCGGCACGGTGGTGGCGAACGGCGGATCGACCAATGACAATACGCCAACCCTGAGCGGCACGGCGGAGGCGGGCAGCCGCGTCACCATCTTTGACGGCACCACCGTGCTGGGCACGGCAACGGCAGGCGCCAGCGGCGCGTGGAGCTTTACTACCAGCGCGCTGACGCAGGGCACCCATCCGCTGAGCGTCACGGTGACCGATCCGGCAGGCAACGTCAGCGGTGCAACGGCGGCTACAGTCATTGTCGATACCACGGTGCCAGCGGCGGTTAGCGCGCTGACGGTGAGTAACAACAACGGCAGCACGCCGGTGACCATCCCGAACGGCGGCGTCACCAACGACAATACCCCGCTGCTGAGCGGCAGCGGCGAAGTCGGCGCGCGGATCAGCGTCTATGAAGGCGCCACGCTGTTGGGCACCACTACGGTGGGCAGCAACGGCCAGTGGAGCCTGATTAGCCCGACGCTGGCCAGCGGCCCGCACACGTTGACCGTCACCGCGACCGATGCGGCGGGCAACGTGAGTCCAGGCGTTAACGCCACCCTCACCATCGACACCACGGCGCCGGCGGCCAGCACCCTGGTGATCACCAACGACTCGGTAACGCCGACCGTCACGGTGCCGAGCGGCGGGGCGACGCGCGACACCACGCCGGTGCTGAGCGGCACGGCGGAAGCGGGCGCAACGGTGAGTATCTTTGACGGTACGACGCTGTTGGGCACGGCGATCGCAGGCAACAGCGGCGCCTGGAGCTTCACCACCTCTACCCTGACGCAGGGCGTCCATCCGCTCAGCGTGACGGTGACGGATCCGGCCGGCAACGTCAGCGGCACGACGACCGCGAACGTCACCATCGACAGCGTGGCGCCGACGGCGGTGACCGGACTGGCGATTAATTCGGCAGGCACTACGTTAACCGGCAGCGGCGAAGCGGGCGCGACGGTGACGGTACGCGACGCGGGCGGCAACGCCATCGGCAGCGGCACCGTGGCGGCCAACGGCAGCTTCTCGCTGACGCTGACCACCGCGCAGACCACCGGCGCCTCGCTGTCGGTCACTCAGGCCGACCGTGCGGGCAACGTCTCGCCTGCCGCCACGGTGCTGGGCGCCATCCGCGTGGTGGCGGCCAATGACACCACCGAAGTGGATTACGCCACCCAGACCGGCACCCTCACCAACGCCAATACCAGCACCAGCGGCGTGGCGTTGCTAAACGTTAACCTGGGCGGCGCGGTCACCCTTGACGTATTGAGGAGCGCGGGCGCCTATCAGTTCAGCGTCGGCGCGGGCGACACCCGTACGGTGACGCTGCACGCCTCGGCCACCAGCCTGGCGGCGCTGACCTCGACCTATACGCTCTACCTCTATCAGCAGCAGGCGAACGGCACCTGGGTGGTGAAATCGAGCAACGCCAACTACATCTCTACCTTCCTGACGATAGGGACGCAGACGGGCGGCAACGTCACCTATAGCAACCTTGGCACCGGCAACTACGCGGTGCTGCTGGGCACCAGTACTGGCGTAAGCGTCCTGCCTGCCACCACCATTACCACGACGTCAGATATCACCACCCTGGCCGTCACGGTGGCGGCGACCGTAACGGGCAACCTGCTGGCGAACGACACCAGCTCGGTGGCCGGCACGATTCCGGCAGGCACGCAGGTGACCACGATAGGCAGCAGCGCCATCTCAGCGACCGGCAATACGGTGATCAACACCACCTACGGCACCCTGACCATCGACGCCAGAGGTAACTACACCTATGCGCTGAAAGCGGGCCTGGATGTCGATACGGTGCCGGCCACGGATGTGTTTACCTACTCGGTGCGCGACGCCAGCGGCGCGGTGACCTCGGCCACCCTGACCGTGAACCTGCACAACGGCCCGGCGGCAACGCTCTTCTCGGTAAACAGCCTGTTTGCCGAAGCGCACGTCGATGACGGCACCGCGGCGAGCGGCAGCATCTACGGCGACAGCAGCGCGGCCCACACCGGCGCGCTGAGCATCACCAACGAGGCGGGGCTGACCACCGCCGTCAGCAGCACAGGCATCACGCTGGTGGCGGGCGACTACGGCACCCTGAGCATCTCTGCCGACGGTCACTACACCTACACCCTGAACTCAGCGGTTAACGTGCAGGATATCGCGCATAAAGAGGTGTTCAGCTATAGCCTGGCGGCAGCCGACGGCACCATTACCACCAACAGCTTCACCATCGACCTGCATCCGCTTATCACCGGAACCGCAGGGGCGGATGCGCTGACCAGCAGCGCCTACGACGACACCATCACTGCCGGAGCGGGCGCCGATACCCTGGTGTATCACCTGCTCAACAGCGCGGATGCCGTCGGCGGCAACGGGCATGACACCTGGACCGATTTCTCTGTCGCCAGCGGCGACAAGATCGATATCAGCAGCTTGCTCGTTGGCTGGAACGACGCGACCAGCAACGTCAACGACTTCGTGAAGGTAGACCATACCGCCGATGGCAATACCGTCCTGTCGATCGACCGCGACGGCACCGGCACCGCCTACAGCAGTACGCAGCTGGTCACGCTGGAAGGGGTTAACGTTTCACTGGAGGAGCTACTGCAACAGCCGCACCAGAATCACACGGTCTGATCGCCGTGATGTCTGGCAGGGAAGCATTATCGGGCGCAGGGATGCGCCCCTTTCTCTAACTGACGAGTGGAAAACGATGGATCGGATGCAATCAAGCGCAACATATCGCCGTTCTTTTAAGCTCAGCGTTCTCTGTGCTGGCATCGCTTTTTTTACAACTTCCTCTCTGGCGGCCGGCAGCGACCTGATGCAGTCGGCCAGCCAGATCACCGCCACCGGCCTGGCGCAACAGCAGGATCTCCCTTCATTGACCGGCGAAAGCGCCGAACCGGCGCTGGCGCGCGTGCCCGACTCTCTGACTATCAATCAGGCGGTGCAGCGGGCGATCCAGTGGCATCCCGATATCGCCGAAGCGGTGGGAAAGCTGCTTGAGCAGGCGGATCAGGTGGACGTGGCGAAAGCCAAATACTATCCGCAGATCAGCGGCGGCATGAATAACGGTTACAGCAACAGCTACAGCGAGAAGGGCTACAGCCCCTCGTTCGTGCTGTCGGTCTCCCAAATGCTCTACGACTTCGGCAAGGTCAGCAGCTCGGTGCGCTCCGCCGAGGCGGGCGTCGCCCAGCAGCAGGCCAACGTGCTGGTGAGCATCGACACCGTGGCGCACGATACGGCCGCCGCGCTGGTGCAGGTGCAGGGCTATCAGCAGCTGGTGAAGATCGCGCAGGAGCAGCTATCGGCGCTGATGAAAATCGGCGATCTCGCGCGTCAGCGCAACAATGAAGGCGCCGCCTCGCTCTCCGACGCGACGCAAACCGACGCGCGTATCGAAGGGGCGCGCACCGTGCTGACGCAGTATCAGGCCAACCTCGACCGCTGGCGCGCCACGCTGGCGACCTATCTCGGCTGGCCGCTGGTGAAAGAGGTCAGCGACGACTTTCCCGCCAGCCTGGCGCGTTCATGCGATGCCGCGAAAAGCGACGACCGCACCATTCCGGCGGTGCTCGCCGCCTGGGCGCAGGCCAACGAGGCGCAGGCGAAGCTGGACAACGCCAACGCGCAGATGCTGCCTACCATTTCGCTGGAGCCGCAGGTAACGCACTACCTCAACAATCACTACGCCAGCAGCGAGACGCTGGATCGCACGCAATATTCCGCCTGGGTCAAAGTCGAGATGCCGCTCTATCAGGGCGGCGGCATGACCGCCAGCCGCAACGCCGCCGCCAACGCGCTGACCGCCGCCAACGCGGCGGTCAATTCGGCGCGGCTGAAGGCGCGCCAGCAGCTAAACGAATCGCAGAGCCAGTCGCAAAGCCTGGCGCTCAGCCTGGCGATTCAGGCGCGCCAGCAGCGGCTGGGCGAGAAAACGCAGGCGCTTTATCAGGATCAATATCTGCAGCTCGGCACCCGTCCGCTGCTCGACGTGCTCAACGCCGAGCAGGAGGTGTTCCAGACGCGCTTTACGCTGCAGCAAACCATCAGCCAGTTGCGCGCGCTGCAGCTCGACTGCCTTTACAGCACCGGCCATATGCGGTCGGCGTTCGCCCTGAATAATCAGCGGATCCAGTCCGTGGAGATCCAGCCATGACGCAAATGCAGCTTCCAGATTCGCCCGCCGGCAAGGCCGAGGGGGCCGAAGGCGGGGTGCCGCTCCAGGGCTGGGCCACAGCCATTATCCTGATCGCCGCGCACTATCGTCTGCCCTGTTCGCCGGGCATGATCCTCGCCGCCAGCGAGTGGCAGGGCAAACAGACGCGCGACAAGGCGCTGCGCCACCTGGCGCGCCAGGCGGGCATGTCGCTGCAGCTTTACCAGGATAATAAGTGGGAGATTAACCACTGGCGGCTGCCGCTGGCGGTGGAGCTGGCGGACGGCCAGGTCGGGGTCATCGTCAGCTTCGACGGCGAAGACGAAGTGCGGGTGCACTTCAGCGGCGACGAGCAGCCGACGCCGCTGGCGCTCGGAACGCTCTTGCCCGACATCCGCTTCGCCGCCGCTTTTCGCCCGCTCACCGCCGCCAAAGATAGCCGCGTCGACCGCTATCTGGAGACCCTGAAGCCCGACTGGCTGCGGCGCCTGGTACTGCGCGATCTGCGCCCTTACGGCTACGTAATGCTGGGATCCTTCCTTATCAACCTGCTGGCGCTGGTGGGGATTATCTTCTCGATGCAGGTCTATGACCGGGTGATCCCGGCGCAGTCCTACCCCACGCTCTACGTGCTCTACGGCGGGGTGATTATCTCGGTGATCTTTACCTATATTCTGCGCGTCGGGCGCGATCACGTGACCGATATACTCGGCAAGCGCGCCGATATGCGCGTCTCCGATCGGGTGTTCGGCCATGCGCTGCGGCTGCGCAACAGCGCGATTCCGCGATCCACCGGCACCTTTATCTCTCAGCTGCGCGAGCTGGAGGCGATCCGCGAAATGGTGACCTCGACCACCGTCAGCTCAATCGTCGATATGCCGTTTTTCCTGCTGTTTATGCTGGTCATGGCGATTATCGCGCCGCAGCTGGCGTGGATCGCGCCGGTGGCGGTGATCCTGATGATCCTGCCCGGCGTGCTGAAGCAGAAAACCCTGGCGAGGCTGGCGCACCAGTCGCTGAAAGAGTCGACCCTGCGCAATGCGGTGCTGGTAGAGAGCGTGCAGGGGCTGGAGGATATCAAGCTGATGCAGGCGGAGGATCGCTTTCTGCAGCAGTGGAACAGCTATATCCGCATCACGGCGCAGTCCGGCGTGGAGATGCGCAAAGTCATGCACTCGCTGATCAGCTGGGGCGTAACGGTGCAGGGGCTGGTCTATGCCAGCGTGATCGTGATCGGCGCGCCGATGGTGATCAACGGCGACATCACCACCGGCGCCATCGTCGCGGCGTCGCTGCTCTCGTCGCGCATGATCGCGCCGATGGGCACCCTGTGCGGCGTGCTGGCGCGCTGGCAGCAGGTCAAGGCGGCGAAAACCAGCCTCGACGCGCTGATGGCGCTGCCGGTCGAGAACAGCAAAGACGAAACCCGCATTCACTGCCCGGTGCTGTTTGGCCACTACCAGTTTAGCGAGGCGATGTTTCGCTACTACAGCGACTCCGCCACCATCGCGCTGCGCATCAAAAGCCTGACCATCAAGCCGGGCGAGCGCGTCGCCGTGCTGGGCCGCAACGGATCGGGCAAGTCGACGCTGCTGCAGGCGATGATCGGCGGCATGGATCTGGTGGGCGGCGAACTGCGGCTCGACAACCTGAGCCTGCCGCATATCGATCTCGCCGACGTGCGGCGCAATGTCGGCCTGATGACGCAGAACGCGCGGCTGTTCCACGGCACGCTGCGCGAAAACCTGACGATGGGGGCGGCGCACGCCAGCGACGAAGCGATCTTCGCCGCGCTGACGGTGAGCGGCGGCGCGGACTTTATTCGCCGGCTGCCGCTCGGCCTCGATCATCCGGTGATGGAGGGCGGCGTCGGGCTGTCCGGCGGACAGCGGCAGTCGGTGCTGCTGGCGCGCATGCTGCTGCGCGATCCCAATATCGTGCTGCTGGACGAGCCGACCGCCTCGCTGGACGACCATACCGAAAAAGAGTTTATCGAACGGCTCGGCCAGTGGCTCAACGGCCGCACGCTGGTAGTGGCGACCCACCGCGCCGCCATTCTCGCGCTGGTGGATCGCGTGCTGGTATTAAAAGAGGGACAGCTGGTGATGGACAGCCCGAAAGAGAGCGCGCTGCCGCCTGCGCGGCAGGCGCTCAATCGCCCGGAGGATCAGGCATGAGCGAGCTATCGACAAAACTGCGGCTGGTGGCGCCCGAAGCGGAGACTTCAGACGATCTTAACGGCGATCTGCGCTCGGAAGCCTACTACAGCGGCTCGGTGCGCCTGATCGTCATCAGTTTTTTTCTGCTGATGGCGGGCCTGATCTGGGCATGGTTCGGCGTGCTGGACGAGGTGTCGACCGGCACCGGCAAAGTGATCCCCAGTTCGCGCGATCAGGTGCTGAGCTCGCTGGAAGGCGGGATCCTCGCCGAGCTTAACGTGCACGAAGGAGATCGGGTCGAGGCGGGACAGATAGTGGCGAAGCTCGATCCGACGCGATCTGTCTCCAGCGTCGGCGAAAGCGCGGCGCGCTACCGGGCCGCGCTGGCGGCCAGCGCGCGGCTCTACGCCGAGGTGAACGATCAGCCTTTGCGTTTTCCCGACGAGCTGAAGGCCTTCCCCGATCTGATCGCTTCGGAAACTCGCCTCTACACCACCCGACGCGCGCAGTTAAAAGACGCGACGGCGCAGATCCAGCAGTCCCTGGGGCTGGCCAACCGCGAGCTGGGCATTACTCAGCGGCTGGCGAAAAGCGGCGCTGCCAGCAGCGTCGAGGTGCTGCGGCTGCAGCGCGACAAGTCCGATCTGGAGCTGAAGCTCACCGATATGCGCTCGCAGTATTACGTGCAGGCGCGCGAGGATCTGGCGAAGGCGTCGGCGGAAGCGGACAGCCTGGCGCAAACGGTGAAGGGGCGCGAAGATACCGTCAGCCGCCTGACCCTGCGCTCGCCGATGCGCGGCATCGTGAAAAACATCAAGGTCACCACCGTCGGCGGGGTGATCCCGCCCAACGGCGAACTGATGAATATCGTGCCGATGGATGACCGCCTGCTGATCGAGGCGCGCCTCTCGCCGCGCGATATCGCCTTTATCCATCCGGGCCAGAAGGCGCTGGTGAAGATCTCCGCCTATGATTACGCGATCTACGGCGGGCTGCACGGCGTGGTGGAGAGCATCTCGCCCGACACCATTCAGGATGAGGTGAAGCCGGAGATCTACTACTATCGCGTCTTTATCCGCACCGATACCGACTACGTGCAGAACAAAGCGGGACGCCGCTTCGCAATCAGCCCCGGCATGGTTTCTACGGTCGATATCAAGACCGGCGAGAAAACGGTGATGGACTATCTGGTCAAGCCGTTTAACCGCGCCAAAGAGGCGCTGCGAGAACGTTAATGCGATCCCAACAAACGCGTTTCCGGCGCGTCGCGCATTGCAGCGCGCGCCGAACTCCGCAATAATTGCGTAAACTGCGGCAACGCAAACATCCCTTCCTCGTCGGGCTTAACGACGCGGAGGGGATTTTTTTTATCTGGCCTTCACCTGTAACTTAATGCCATGCGGCAGCGAGGATGATTTATGTATAACACCCTGGGCAATCAGTACGACAATTCACTGGTTTCAAACGCCTTCGGCTTCATGCGTTTTCCGGTCAACTTCCAGCCTTACGACAGCGACGCCGAGTGGGTCATCACCGGCGTGCCTTTCGACGCCGCGACCTCTGGCCGTCCGGGAAGCCGTCTGGGACCGGGCGCGATCCGTCAGATCTCCACCAACCTCGCCTGGGAAGGGTGCCGCTGGCCGTGGCAGTTCGATCTGCGTCAGCGTCTCAACGTGGTGGACTGCGGCGATCTGGTTTACGCCTTCGGCGATTCGCAGGATCTCTCTGACAAATTACAGGCGCACGCGGAAAAACTGCTGGCGAACGGCAAGCGCATGCTCACCTTCGGCGGCGATCACTACGTTACGCTGCCGCTGCTGCGCGCCCATGCGAAGCATTTCGGCAAGCTGGCACTGGTGCATTTCGACGCCCATACCGATACTTACTCCAACGGCCCGACGTTCGATCACGGCACCATGTTCTTTACCGCGCCGCAAGAGGGGCTGATCGATCCGCAACATTCGGTGCAGATCGGCATCCGCACCGAGTTCGACAAGAGCCTCGGCTTTAACGTGCTGGATGCGGCGCAGGTCAACGATCGCAGCGTCGACGATATCCTGGCGGAAGTGAAGCGCACCGTTGGCGATTTGCCGGTGTACCTGACCTTCGACATCGACTGTCTGGATCCGGCGCACGCCCCCGGCACCGGCACGCCGGTAATCGGCGGCCTGACGACCGATAAGGCGACCAAACTGGTGCGCGGCCTGCAGGGCCTGAATATTGTCGGCATGGATCTGGTGGAAGTGGCTCCCGGCTACGATCACGCCGATCTCACCTCGCTGGCCGCCGCGACGCTGGCGCTTGATATGCTGCACGTGCAGGCAGCGAACAAAGGCGAATAATCCTTCAAACCGGGTGCAATCGCGCGCCCGGTTTTAACCGTAACGGAGAGCATGATGGGCTTACTTGATGAATTGGTCGGCGCTTTAGGCAACGGCAACGGACGCAATACCTTAGGTGAACTGCAAGCGGTCTGGAACTGGGTGCAGGAGCAGGGCGGGGTGCAGGTGCTGCTGCAGAAGTTCCAGCAGGGCGGCCTGGGCGAAATCTTAAGTTCATGGATCGGCACCGGAAGCAATCAGTCAGTCAGCGGCGGGCAGCTGCAGTCGGCGTTTGGCGAAGAGGCGATGCAGTCGCTGGCGCAGAAGCTGGGCACCGATGTAAACGGCGCCTCCGGCAAACTGGCGGAGCTGTTGCCGCACCTGGTTGACCGCATGACGCCGCAGGGCCAGATGGACGATCAATCCCTGCACGACAAGCAGCGCGATCTGGGATCGATGGTCGATCAGCTTTTTAAGCGCTAGTTTCTCTGCGCGCCGCCCTGAGGCGGCGCGCGCTCGCTTATTTTCCGGCGTCTGCCGCGATGCGTTCGCGAATATGCTGCGCGCGCGCCGCGGAGTCGGGATGCGAATCAAACAGGCTGCTCTGTTGGCCCTGCTGCATTTTCGCCAGCTTTTCAAAGCTGGTCGCCAGCCCCATCGGATTGATGCCGCGTTTCTTCAGTAGATCGTAGGAGTAATCATCCGCCTGCGACTCCTGCGTTTGCGAGAACTGCGCGTTGACCAGCTTCTCGCCCAGATCGCCCAGCTGCGACTGCGACAGCGAGCCGATCACGCCGCCGACAGACGCGGCCGCGGTGCGTGCCGCCGTAGTGCCGAAAGCGACCTGCATCGCCTTGCGCGTATGGCCCAGAGCGACGTGGCCCATCTCGTGCCCCAGCACGCCTTCGACCTCGTTGTCGTCCATCATATCCATCAGGCCGCTGTAGACGCGGATGCAGCCGTTGGCCATCGCCCAGGCGTTGACATCTTTGGTGAGGTAGACGCGGTAGTTGGCCGGCGTACCGTTGATGTTGTCGCCCAGCGCGGCGGCGATTTTGTTCAGGCGCTGCTGGTAGGTGCTGTCGGCTGGCGCGAGCTGGTTCTCTTTATCCATCTGCGCGCAGGATTGATCGCTGAGCTGCTTCACCTGCGCGTCGTTGAGGGTGTAGGCCTGAAAAGCCTGCGCGCCCGACTGCAGCAGCGCGTTATTGTCCATGCCCTGGCAGCCGCTCAGAAGCGCCGCGAGGCTGATTGCCATGATGCCTGTCTTGATTGTCATGCGTACATCCTGTGGGTAACAAGGTCAGAAAAGCAGGTATCTGAAAAAGGGTCAGATACGGTAAAGAGTGGGTTATAGCCTGTCGTCGGCCACTTCGCTAGCAGACATTGCTGTAAATGCCAGACGGAGCGGCGACATTTAGCACGGCGCGGCATGTACTTTTGCCCCGATTTTCATGTACATTGATGAGCGACTTTTTCCTTGTTTTGCCCGATAAATCATTAATAACAATGAGTTAAATAGGCGAATCATTAATCCGACCTGGAGTAGAAAATGCCCTCTCGTAAAGAGCTTGCCAACGCCATTCGCGCGTTAAGTATGGACGCAGTACAGAAAGCCAAATCGGGACATCCGGGGGCCCCGATGGGTATGGCAGATATTGCCGAGGTGCTGTGGCGCGGCTACCTGAACCATAACCCGACCAACCCGCTGTGGGCCGATCGTGACCGCTTCGTGCTCTCCAACGGCCACGGCTCGATGCTGATTTACAGCCTGCTGCACCTCACCGGCTACGATTTGCCGATGAGCGAGCTGCAGAACTTCCGCCAGCTGCATTCAAAAACTCCAGGTCACCCGGAATACGGCTACACCCCAGGCGTGGAAACCACTACCGGCCCGCTGGGCCAGGGCATCGCCAACGCGGTCGGCTTCGCCATCGCCGAGCGCACGCTGGCGGCGCAGTTCAACCGTCCAGGCCACGATATCGTCGATCACAACACCTATGTCTTTATGGGCGACGGCTGCATGATGGAAGGTATCTCGCACGAAGTCTGCTCGCTTGCCGGCACCCTGAAGCTGGGCAAACTGGTCGCCTTCTATGACGACAACGGCATCTCTATCGACGGTCATATCGACGGCTGGTTCACCGACGATACCGCGAAGCGCTTTGAAGCCTACGGCTGGCACGTGGTGCGCGGCGTAGACGGCCACGACGCGGACGCTATCGCGAAGGCGATTGACGAAGCGAAAGCGGTAAGCGACAAACCTTCGCTGCTGATGTGCAAAACCGTTATCGGCTTCGGCTCGCCGAACAAAGCCGGCACCCATGACTCGCACGGCGCGCCGCTGGGCGACGACGAAGTGGCGCTGACCCGCAAACAGCTGGGCTGGGCGCACGCGCCGTTCGTGATCCCGTCGGAGATCTACGCCGAGTGGGACGCGAAAGAAGCCGGTCAGGCGAAAGAGGCGCAGTGGAACGAGAAATTCGCCGCCTACGCGCAGGCGTTTCCGGAGCTGGCCGCCGAGTTCAAACGTCGCGTCAGCAACGAGCTGCCGGCCAACTGGCAGGAAGAGTCGCAGAAGTTCATCGAACAGCTGCAGGCGAATCCGGCAAAAATCGCCAGCCGTAAAGCCTCGCAGAACGCTATCGAAGCGTTCGGCAAGCTGCTGCCGGAATATCTGGGCGGCTCTGCCGACCTGGCACCGAGCAACCTGACCATGTGGTCCGGCTCTAAGCCGATCAACGTTGACCTGGCGGGCAACTATATCCACTACGGCGTGCGCGAGTTCGGTATGACCGCTATCGCCAACGGCATTGCGCTGCACGGCGGCTTCCTGCCTTACACCGCCACCTTCCTGATGTTCGTGGAGTATGCGCGCAACGCGGCGCGTATGGCGGCGCTGATGAAGATCCGTCAGATCATGGTCTACACCCACGACTCCATTGGTCTGGGCGAAGATGGCCCGACGCACCAGCCGGTCGAGCAGCTGGCCAGCCTGCGCACCACGCCGAACATGAGCACCTGGCGTCCGTGCGATCAGGTTGAGTCAGCGGTGGCGTGGAAATATGCTATCGAGCGCAAAGATGGCCCGAGCGCGCTGATCTTCTCTCGCCAGAACCTGGCGCAGCAGGATCGCACCCCTGAGCAGCTGGCGAACATCGCGCGCGGCGGCTATATCCTGAAAGATTGTGACGGTCAGCCGGAGCTGATCCTGATTGCCACCGGTTCTGAAGTCGAGCTGGCGGTCGCGGCCTACGACAGGCTGAGCAGCGAAGGCATCAAAGCGCGCGTGGTTTCCATGCCCTCTACCGACGCCTTCGACAAGCAGGATGCTGCCTACCGCGAAGCGGTGCTGCCGAAAGCGATCGGCGCGCGCGTCGCTATCGAAGCGGGCATCGCCGACTACTGGCAGCGCTATACCGGCCTGCACGGTGCGGTGGTCGGCATGACCACCTTCGGTGAATCTGCGCCGGCCGAGAAGCTGTTCGAGGTGTTTGGTTTCACCGTCGACAACGTTGTGGCACAGGCGAAAGCGGTGCTGGCATCGTAAGCCCTTAGTCGGAAGAGCGAGGGACGCCAGTGGGCGTCCCTTTTTTATGGCCGGCTGAATTATTCTTCAAGTAATCGCCTTCGCATTGGCAAAAATGTGACGTAGATCCAATAATCAGCGGCGCATTTGATCGCAGTCATTCCTGTTATTCCTTCCATGCTTTATTGTAGCTGAACCGTTTCAGTTAGCCGTTTTTTAGCAGCAATTTCGACGCGGACCGCGCGAAAATCTCCTGTACAAACCCGCGTGAAACGCTCAGGCTATCGGCACGTTTATTAGCAGGAAGTGGCAGAAAAGATGACCATTCGGGTGGCGATAAATGGCTTTGGCCGCATTGGGCGCAACGTACTGCGCGCCCTCTATGAGACCGGGCGTCGCGCCGAAATTACCGTGGTGGCGATTAACGAACTGGCGGAGGCGGCCGGCATGGCGCACCTGCTGAAGTACGACACCAGCCACGGCCGCTTCGCCTTCGACGTGCGTCAGGAGCGCGATTTGCTGTGGGTGGGCGATGATACCATCCGCATTCTGCATCACGCCGCTATCGACGCGCTGCCGTGGCGCGAGCTTAACGTCGACGTGGTGCTGGAGTGCACCGGCGTTTACGGCAGCCGGGCGGACGGCGAGGCGCATCTGCAGGCAGGCGCGAAGAAGGTGCTCTTCTCCCATCCAGGCGGCAGCGATCTCGACGCCACCGTGGTGTTCGGCGTGAACGAACAGGCTCTTAAACAAACCGATCGCATCGTCTCCAACGCTTCCTGCACCACCAACTGCATTATCCCGGTGATCAAGCTGCTGGACGACGCCTTCGGCATCGAATCGGGCACCGTGACCACCATCCACTCGGCGATGCACGACCAGCAGGTCATTGACGCCTATCACAGCGACCTGCGCCGCACGCGCGCTGCCAGTCAGTCGATTATTCCGGTCGACACCAAACTGGCCGCCGGGATTACCCGTATTTTTCCGAAATTCGCCGATCGCTTCGAAGCGATTGCGGTGCGCGTGCCTACTATCAACGTTACGGCCATCGATCTCAGCGTCTCCGTACGTGAGGCGGTAAGGGCCTGCGAGGTCAACGCGCTGCTGCAAAACGCGTCAGAAGGGGCATTTCGTGGTATAGTTGACTATACGGAATTACCGTTAGTCTCAGTAGATTTTAACCACGATCCGCACAGTGCCATTGTGGACGGCACGCAGACGCGGGTCAGCGGTCAGCACCTGATCAAGACCCTGGTCTGGTGCGACAACGAATGGGGCTTTGCTAACCGAATGCTCGACACGACGTTAGCGATGGCCGCAAGCGGTTTCAGGTAAGGCGCGGTTTGCGCCTGGCAAAACTTATGAGAATCAACGAGAGGGTTCACAATGTCTGTAATTAAGATGTCCGATTTGGATCTGGCTGGTAAGCGCGTTCTGATCCGTGCCGATCTCAACGTACCAGTAAAAGAAGGGAAAGTGACGTCAGACGCACGTATCCGTGCTTCTCTGCCTACCATCGAATCGGCGTTGAAACAGGGCGCAAAAGTGATGGTCACCTCTCACCTGGGTCGCCCGACCGAAGGTGAATACAACGAAGAATTCTCCCTGCTGCCCGTTGTTAACTATCTGAAAGAGAAACTGAACGGCACCAACGTTACCCTGGCGAAAGATTATCTCGACGGCGTTGAAGTCGGCGCGGGCGAGCTGGTGGTGCTGGAAAACGTTCGCTTTAACAAAGGCGAGAAGAAAGACGACGAAGCGCTGTCGAAAAAATATGCCGCGCTGTGCGACGTCTTCGTAATGGACGCTTTCGGCACCGCGCACCGCGCGCAGGCCTCAACGCACGGCGTCGGCAAATTCGCGCCGATCGCCTGCGCAGGCCCGCTGCTGTCGGCCGAGCTGGAAGCGCTGGGCAAAGTGATGAGCAACCCGGAGCGTCCGCTGGTGGCGGTGGTCGGCGGCTCAAAAGTGTCGACCAAATTCGACGTGCTGCAGTCGCTGGTGAAAATCGCTGACACCGTTATCGTCGGCGGCGGCATCGCCAACACCTTCGTCGCTATCGACAACAAGGTCGGCAAATCGCTCTACGAGCCGGACTTCGTTGAAGCGGCGAAAGGCCTGCGTGACCAGTACGGCATTCCGGTTCCGACCGACTCACGCGTCGGCACGGAATTCTCTGAAACTGCCCCGGCAACCGTGAAAAAGGTTTCCGAAGTCGCGGATAACGAAGAGATTATGGACTTCGGCGACGAAACCGCGCAGGCAATGGCGAAAGTGCTGAAAGAGGCGAAAACCATTTTGTGGAACGGCCCGGTCGGCGTATTCGAGTTCCCGAACTTCCGTAAGGGCACCGAGATCGTGGCGAACGCCATTGCAGACAGCGAAGCCTTCTCTGTCGCAGGCGGCGGCGATACCCTGGCGGCTATCGACCTGTTCGGCATCGAAGACAAGATCTCTTACATCTCTACCGGCGGCGGCGCGTTCCTGGAATTCGTCGAAGGCAAAAAACTGCCTGCGGTCGCCATGCTGGAAGAGCGTGCTAAGCAGTAATCCTTTGGGGGCGACGCCTGGCGCGTCGCCTGAAGACTTGCCCCGTTGGGCGTTTAAAGCGCTGTCCCCGCAGGGGATAGTCGGTCACGAAACAGGACACAATCATGTCTAAAATTTTTGATTTCGTTAAACCCGGCGTTGTCACTGGTGATGACGTTCAGAAGATCTTCCAGGTAGCGAAAGAGAACAAATTCGCGCTGCCAGCGGTAAACTGCGTCGGCACCGACTCCATCAACGCCGTACTGGAAGCCGCTGCGAAAGTAAAAGCGCCGGTTATCGTCCAGTTCTCTAACGGCGGCGCCGCGTTTATCGCCGGCAAAGGTTTCAAAACCGACAAGCCGCAGGGCGCGGCGATTTTCGGCGCGATCTCAGGCGCGCACCATGTGCACCTGATGGCTGAACAGTACGGCGTGCCGGTTATCCTGCACACCGACCACTGCGCGAAAAAACTGCTGCCGTGGATCGACGGTCTGCTGGACGCAGGCGAAGCGCACTTCCAGAAAACCGGCAAACCGCTGTTCTCTTCTCACATGATCGACCTTTCTGAAGAGTCGCTGGAAGAGAACATCGAGATTTGCAGCAAATACCTGGCGCGCATGGACAAAATGGGCATGACGCTGGAGATCGAGCTGGGCGTGACCGGTGGTGAAGAGGACGGCGTGGACAACAGCCACGTTGACGCTTCCGCCCTCTACAGCCAGCCGGAAGACGTAGACTACGCCTACACCGAGCTGAGCAAAATCAGCAAGCGCTTCACTATCGCCGCCTCTTTCGGCAACGTGCACGGCGTTTACAAGCCGGGCAACGTTAAGCTGACCCCGACCATTCTGCGCGACTCGCAGAAATACGTTTGTGAAAAACATGGTCTGCCGCACAACGCGCTGGACTTCGTTTTCCACGGCGGTTCCGGTTCTTCCGCAGCGGAAATCGAAGAGTCGATCAGCTACGGCGTGATCAAAATGAACATCGATACCGACACCCAGTGGGCAACCTGGGACGGTATTCTGCAGTACTACAAAAAGAACGAAGAGTATCTGCAGGCGCAGCTCGGCAACCCGCAGGGTCCGGACAGCCCGAACAAGAAATACTACGATCCGCGCGTCTGGCTGCGTGCGGCGCAGGCCTCAATGGTCGTGCGCCTTGAGCAGGCTTTCAAAGAGCTGAACGCCATCGATCGTCTGTAATCCGCTTCGCGGTTTGCAACAAAGGCCAGATCTTCGGATCTGGCCTTTTTTTATGACGCTGTTGAGCTATTCCGCCTAAATTTACAACAAATTCAACGGGAATTTGGCATATCCCTCCAATGTTTATTACCCTTGTTATCTGGTTTGCCGGAATTTTCTGGCTGTGATTTGACTTTCCCGGCAGGGAATTCAACAACAGGGCTCTCAAATGGAAGACTTAAACGTCGTAGACGGCATTCATAACGCCGGTGGCTGGCTGGTGCGTAATCAGGCGTTAATCCTCAGCTACGCGGTCAATATCGTAGCGGCTATCGTGATCCTGATCCTGGGGATGATCGTTGCGCGCGTTATTTCCCGAGGCATTAACCGCGTACTGGTCGCGCGCCATATCGACAAAACGGTCGCAGATTTTCTTTCCGCGCTGGTACGCTACGGCATTATTGCCTTTACGCTGATCGCGGCGCTGGGGCGCGTCGGTGTGCAGACGGCTTCGGTAATTGCCGTGCTGGGCGCCGCCGGTCTGGCGGTCGGTCTGGCGCTGCAGGGATCGCTCTCTAACCTGGCGGCGGGCGTGCTGTTGGTGACCTTCCGTCCTTTCCGCGCGGGCGAATTCGTCGACCTCGGCGGCGTGATGGGCACGGTGCTCAACGTCCAGATCTTTTCCACCACGCTGAAAAGCGCGGACGGTAAAATCGTCGTGGTGCCGAACGGTAAAATTATTGCCGGCAACATCGTTAACTTTTCACGCGAACCGGTGCGTCGTAACGAGTTCATCATCGGCGTCGCCTACGACGCGGACGTGGATGAGGTGATTGCGCTGCTGGACGAGGTGGTAAAGAGCGATCCGCGCGTGCTGCAGGATATGGGCGTGCAGATCGGCCTTAACGAGCTGGCCGCCTCGTCGCTCAACTTCGTGGTGCGCTGCTGGAGCAACAGCGGCGATCTGCAGAACGTTTACTGGGATCTGCTGAAGAACTTCAAGCGCGCGCTGGACGCGAAAGGCATCGGCATTCCCTATCCGCAAATGGACGTGCATCTGCATCGCGTCAGCCAGCCTGACGCGGAAGCGAAAGCAGAATAAGCCTCTCAGGACGGCGCCTGCGCCGTCCTTATTAATCTGCCTAATAGCAGATTAAATCTTTCAATTTCCGCTAATATCCTCGCCTCTTTATACTCCTTTGCATCTCGCTGATGTAAGGAAAACGTCGTGTTATCAATGTATTTACAGGGGCTTGCGCTTGGCGCCTCGCTGATTTTGCCGCTGGGGCCGCAGAATGCGTTCGTGATGAATCAGGGCGTTAAACGCCAGTACCATCTAATGACGGCGTCGCTCTGCACGCTGAGCGATATCGCGCTGATCTGCGGTGGCATCTTCGGCGGCAGCGCCTTGCTGCACCAGTCGCCGCTGCTGCTGATGCTAATCACCTGGGCCGGCGTGGCTTTTCTGCTGTGGTACGGCTGGAATGCGCTGCGCCGCGCTTTTAGCGGCGATGTCGACCTGGCCAGCGACAGCGAGCTTAAGCAGAGCCGCTGGCGCATTATCGCCACCATGCTGGCGGTCACCTGGCTTAATCCCCACGTCTATATCGATACGTTCGTGGTGCTGGGCAGCCTGGGCGGACAGCTGCCGACGCAGGAGGCGCGCCGCTGGTTCGCGCTGGGCACCGTCAGCGCGTCGGTGTTCTGGTTCTTCGGGTTGGCGCTGATGGCGGCCTGGCTCTCGCCTCGCTTGCGCACCGGCAGGGCGCAGCGCGCAATCAATCTGCTGGTCGGCGCGGTGATGTGGATCATCGCCAGCCAGCTGGCGCTGCAGGGAATAGCGAATTTCTGATTTGAATTGTCCTAAAGCGGCAGAACAGGATAAGCAAAACGCGAACTTTTGCGGTATAACACGCTCTTAGCAGTGCATACTATTCCGTTCAGGCTCTGGCTTTTGATGCCGCAGCAAAACAGAGATTCCAAGGAGGACTTTCGTGAAACTGAAAGCACTGGCGCTGGTCGCCATGACAGGCGCTTTAGCGCTGCCGTTAAGCGCATTAGCCGACGAACTGCCGAACGGCCCGCATGTCGTGACGTCCGGCCAGGCAACCGTCGATGCGCGCCCGGATATCGCCACGCTCTCTATCGTGGTCAACGTCTCCTCTAAAGACGCCGCAGACGCGAAAAAGCAGGCCGACGACCGCGTTGCGCAATATTTTGATTTTTTGAATAAAAACGGTATCGAGAAGAAAGATATTGATGCCGCAAACCTCAGCACGCAGCCGGAATATGACTATACCAAAGAGGGCAAGTCGGTGCTGAAAGGCTACCGCGCGGTGCGTCAGGTGCAGGTGACCCTGCGTCAGCTGGATAAGCTTAACGAGCTGCTGGACGGCGCGCTGAAAAGCGGCCTGAACGAGATCCGCTCGGTCGAGCTGGGCGTCACCAATCCCGACAGCTACAAGGCACAGGCGCGCAAGGCGGCCATTGATAACGCGACGCAGCAGGCCGCAGCGCTGGCGGAAGGTTTTAACGCGAAGCTTGGCCCGGTTTACAGCATTCGCTATCACGTGGCCAACTATCAGCCGATGCCGATGGCGCGCATGTATAAAGCCGCCGCCCCGGCTGCGGATACCTCCGCGCAGCAGACCTACGAGCAGCAGAGCATTCACTTCGACGATCAGGTAGACGTGGTCTTCGATATCAAGCCGAATGCGGCAGGCACGCAGCAGTAATGGAAAAGGGGCGCTAAGCGCCCTTTTTTTTGGACATTTGTCAGGCAACAAATAAGTCAAAGCGCGGGTGGCGCAAATCGAAGAGCAGTGTGCCCCTCGCTGAAGGCGCGCACTGACTCAGGCCGCTAAATCATCCTGACGCAGCACGCGATGGCCGTGGGAGATCAGCGCGTCGGTGACGCGGCGCATCAGGCGGCTCTCCGGCGCAAAGCGGTGCCAGTAGAGCATGCGGCGCTGGCAAAGGCCCGGCGTCAAGTCGAGCAGCTCACCGCCCGCCAGCTCGCGCTCAATCTGCAGATGCGGGATCATACAGCAGGTCGACCCCTGACGCGCCAGCTGCACAAAGGCTTCCGAAGAGTTAACGATATGGCAGGGCACGCTGCCCGGCGACAGATCGAAATTCTGCTGTAAAAAGGCCTGGTGCATATCGTCGAGATGGTCGAAAGCGACCGCTGGCGCCTTGAGCAGCGCCGAACGGGTGACGCCGTTGGGAAAGTAGCGCGCGGCGAACTCCGGCGAGGCGACGAACAGATAGTCGAGCGCGCCAAGCTGATCGACCAGGCAGCTCGGCAGCGGCTGCGGCTGAATACTGACCGCGCCTACTACTTCGCCGCGGCGCAGCCGTTCCTGCGTGCGGGTTTCATCTTCAACCTGCAAATTAAGGCGCACCGGCGAGTCCGCCAGCACATCTTTCAGCGCAGGCAGCAGCCAGGTCGCCAGGCTATCGGCGTTAACCGCCAGCGACAGCAGCAGCGGCGTGGTGCCGCCGTTCTCGTCGCTCAGCCACTCCTCTTCCAGCAGCTCTACCTGATGCAGCAGCGCCAGCAGCTTCTGTCCCTGTTCGGTAGGGCGCGGCGGCACGGTGCGCACCAGCAGCGGCTGTCCGAACAGGTTCTCCAGTTGCTTGATACGCTGCGATACGGCCGACTGCGTAATGCATAACTTCTGTGCGGCGCGCTCAAAGCCGCGTTCGCGAATCACTGCATCCAGCGCCTGAAGCGTTCGATAATCGGGGCGTTTCATTGTTGTTCTCTCTCCTTCAGGGTGGACGATACTATGCCACAAAAAATTCATCTGGCGCGCGTCGAAGGCGCTTTCCCTGCGCCGCGCGTCGCCTTTTTTGCGGGCTGGCTTCCAAAGCGATAACGCCAGCGGAAACAGCCGCGCACATTCGGCGGGCGTTGCTTTATACTACGCGCACTTCGTTGTCGCACAGGTTTTAAACATATCATGACCCAGGATGAACTGAAAAAAGCCGTAGGCTGGGCCGCACTGAAATATGTGCAGCCGGGTACTGTCGTCGGCGTCGGCACCGGCTCCACCGCCGCGCACTTTATCGACGCGCTCGCCACGATGAAACATCAGATTGAAGGCGCGGTCTCCAGCTCGGAAGCTTCGACGCTGAAGCTGAAAGCGCTCGGGATTCCGGTCTTCGATCTCAATAAGATTGACGATCTGGCGATCTACGTCGACGGCGCGGATGAGATCAACCCGCAGATGCAGATGATCAAAGGCGGCGGCGCGGCCCTGACGCGCGAGAAGATCGTGGCGGCCGTCGCGCGCAAGTTCATCTGTATCGCCGACGCCTCGAAAGAGGTGGACGTGCTGGGACATTTCCCGCTGCCGGTCGAGGTGATCCCGATGGCGCGCGCCTTCGTCGCCCGCGAGCTGGTCAAGCTCGGCGGCCTGCCGGAGTATCGCCAGCATGTCGTCACCGATAACGGCAACATTATTCTCGACGTGCATAACCTGACGATTCTCGATCCCGTCGCGCTGGAGAAAAGCATCAACGCGCTGCCCGGCGTGGTCACCGTCGGCCTGTTTGCTACGCGCGGCGCCGATATCGCCCTGATCGGCACGCCAGACGGCGTAAAAACCATCGAAAAATGATCTGTCCGGCGCGATAAACGCGCCGGTTATTTCCCTGCGCAAAACATCTTTTCTTTCGCTGCCTAAATTCGGTGACTTATGTCACATAACCGTCATCCACAGCAGTTTCGTTCTTTGTTCATGGTTCAGCTCCCGATTTTGTGCGGCAATGTGCTGGGCACAGGCTTCCCCGTGCTGGCCGCAAGGCAATCGGTTGTATTGCCGCAGGCGTAAATTTTGATATTTTGACAGAAGGCGCGCTTATGGCGCCCATTGTTGAAATCACAATAGGGTCGGGGAAATGGCAAAGGTATCACTGGAAAAAGACAAGATTAAGTTCCTGCTGGTGGAAGGCGTTCACCAGAGCGCGCTGGAAAACCTGCGCGCGGCGGGTTATACCAACATCGAATTCCATAAAGGCGCGCTGGATGACGAAGCGCTGAAAGCCTCCATTCGGGATGCGCATTTCATCGGCATCCGCTCCCGCACCCAACTGACGGAAGAGATCTTCGCCGCGGCGGAAAAACTGGTCGCCGTAGGCTGTTTCTGCATCGGCACTAACCAGGTCGACCTTAACGCGGCGGCGACGCGCGGCATTCCAGTGTTCAACGCGCCGTTCTCAAATACCCGCTCGGTCGCCGAACTGGTTATCGGCGAAATGCTGCTGATGCTGCGCGGCATTCCCGAAGCGAATGCCAAAGCGCATCGCGGCATCTGGAACAAAAACGCTGTCGGCTCGTTTGAGGCGCGCGGCAAAAAGCTCGGCATCGTCGGCTATGGCCATATCGGCATGCAGCTTGGCGTGCTGGCTGAAAGCCTGGGCATGCACGTCTTTTTCTATGATATTGAAAACAAACTGCCGCTCGGCAACGCCACGCAGGTTCGCCACCTGGCCGACCTGCTGAATATGAGCGACGTGGTGAGCCTGCACGTGCCGGAAACCCCCTCCACGCAGGATATGATCGGCGCGCAGGAGCTGGCGCAGATGAAGAAGGGCGCGTTGCTGATCAACGCTTCGCGCGGCACCGTGGTCGATATTCCGGCGCTGTGCGACGCGCTGGGGAGCAAACACCTGGCGGGCGCCGCGATCGACGTCTTCCCGCTTGAGCCGGCGACCAACAGCGAACCCTTTAATTCGCCGCTGTGCGAGTTCGATAACGTGATCCTGACGCCGCACATTGGCGGATCCACCCAGGAGGCGCAGGAGAATATCGGTATCGAAGTAGCGGGCAAGCTGGCTAAATATTCCGATAACGGCTCAACGCTCTCCGCGGTCAATTTCCCGGAGGTATCGCTGCCGATGCACGGCGCCAGCGCTAGCCGTCTGCTGCACATTCATGAAAACCGTCCCGGCGTGCTGACGGCAATCAACCAGATCTTTGCCGAACAGGGCATCAACATCGCTGCGCAGTTCCTGCAAACCTCGCCGATGATGGGTTACGTGGTAATCGATATTGATGCGCCGCAGGATCTGGCGGACAAAGCGCTGCAGCTGATGAAGGCGATTCCGGGCACCATTCGCGCCCGTCTGCTCTACTGATTCCGCTTTACTGAAACCGGGCCGTCTGCCTCTTTCGCAGACGGCCCGTCTGTTTCCGTCCCTGACTCACGCCCGCTATTCCCACTGCCACAGGCGCGACGGCGTCAGCACGGCGGGCAGGGGCACATCCCATTCCTCTGCGGGCAGCCGCTCCACCTGCTGGCAGTCATGCGCCACGCCCACCGGTAAAAAACCGTGCCGACGCCAGTTCTGCAGGGTGCGGTCGTAAAAGCCGCCGCCCATGCCGAGTCGCTGCCCGGCGCTGTCGAAGGCCACCAGCGGCACCATCATCACGTCCAGCCGATCCAGCGTAATCAGCTGGCGGATATCGAGCGGCGGCTCGGGAATCCGCAGTTTATTCGGCGTCAGCGGCGTTTCCGGCGTATAGCGCAGAAACAGCAGCTGGCCAGCGGAGAAAGGATGCAGGACCGGCAGATAAACCTGCTTTTTCTGCTGCCACAGCTTAGCGATAAGCGGACGGGTATTGAGCTCGCCGTCTACCGATAAAAAGAGCGCAATATGGCTGGCGCTGGCGAGAGGGGCGAAGTTAACGGCGTGTTCCGCCATCAGAGCGGCGGCTTGTTCCTGCTGCTCAGGCGTCAGGGCGCGGCGCAGGTGGCGTACGTGCTGGCGGATATGGTGGCGATCGAGCAGAGAGGGCTGGGACACGAGAACCCCGTTGATATAGTCGCTGATTAAGCGACTATATCATTCACAACGGGGAAAGACAGATGCAGAACAGAAGGAGATCTCCGAGATGCCGCCGCAGGCTGTAACCCTTGAACCCTTGGTTCAAGGTGAATGTGCCGTCGCAACCATCAGGCTTCTCGGACGAACCGAGCATGCTCACAGGTTACAGAGCGCCACACTCTGTTGGTATGAAATATCGGCTCAGGGGACTGGCCCGCTTGCAAACATCTCAGAGAAAATGGACTTTACCGTTGCCGCTGCGCAGCAACCATAAAGTATTATTCGAACTTCGCACCCTGGCGGTCGGTTATGCGACCTTGCTCAACAAGAGCCTGTTCAATCGTCTGCTGCAGGATACGAATGCGTTGTTCCATATTAGCAGCATAATCGCGCGTTTTCATTTTCTCTTGTGCCAGTTCATGGCAAATGTTTAACGCGGCGATGAACACCAGTTGCTCGGTATTTGTGACTCTAGTGCGAACTTTTAAATCTTGCAACCGTTGATTGAGGTCATCGGCAGCCGCATTCAGCGCATCTTGCTGTTCAGGCGGACAATTCACTCTCAATGAACGACCAAAAATTTGTATATCTACCGGTTGTGCAGACATGCCACCTTCCTGACTGATTACTTCGCCCGCAGCTCCCTTTGGGCTCAATGCCTTGGGAGGCGGGCAACTATATAGACCCGCGAAATAACTTACAACCCCTTTTCTGGAAACCTTGAGGCAGCTAGTGGTAGCATAACACGAACTTATTCTGCCAACGACGACGAATCCTTATGTCTTTACAGAACGTAACCCCCGATTACAACGCGCTGGCTTCAGCGCTCTCTCAACAGGGCGTGGGGATGACGCCAGCTGAAATGCATGGCCTGCTCAGCGGCATTCTGTGCGGCGGCAATCAGGATGCCAGCTGGAAAGCGCTGGTACAGGATCTCACCAACGAAGGCATGGCCTTCTCGCAGAGCCTGGCGTCACCGCTTCAGGCGCTGCACGACAGCACCGCCAATACGCTGGAAGAAGAGGGCTACCTGTTTCAGCTGATGCTGCCGGATGACGACGATATCAGCGTCTTCGACCGCGCCGACGCGCTGGCGGGCTGGGTTAACCACTTCCTGCTCGGCCTGGGCGTCACGCAGCCGAAGCTGGAGAAAGTCACCGGCGAAACCGGCGAGGCGATTGACGATCTGCGCACCATCGCCCAGCTCGGCTATGACGAAGATGAAGACCAGGAAGAGCTGGAGCAGTCGCTGGAAGAGGTGATTGAATATGTGCGCGTGGCGGCGCTGCTGTGCCACGACACCTTCACGCGTCCGCAACCTACCGCCCCCGAAGTGAAAAAACCGACGCTACACTAAGCCAGATATCTCAGGGCGCGAACGCGCCCGTTTCTACAGGGAGTGCAAACATGATTTCTCTGGATACTTTCCAGCAGCGTCGTCAGGCGCTACTGGCGAAAATGGCCCCCGGCAGCGCCGCCTTGATCTTTGCTGCGCCGGAAGTGACCCGCAGCAACGACAGCGAATATCCGTTCCGGCAAAACAGCGACTTCCTGTATTTCACCGGTTTCAACGAGCCGCAGGCGCTGCTGGTGCTGATCAAAAGCGATGAAACGCACAACCACAGCGTGCTGTTCAATCGCGTGCGGGATCTTACCGCTGAGATCTGGTTCGGCCGTCGGCTGGGGCAGGATGCCGCGCCTGAAAAGTTAGGCGTCGATCGCGCGCTGCCCTGGGATGATATCGACCAGCAGCTGCACCTGCTGCTGAACGGGCTTGACGTGGTTTATCACGCGCAGGGCGAATACGCGCAAGCGGATGCGCTGGTGTTCGCGGCGCTGGAGAAGCTGCGCCGCGGTTTCCGTCAGAATTTCAGCGCGCCGGCGACGTTCACCGACTGGCGCCCCTGGGTGCATGAAATGCGTCTGTTCAAGGACGAGGAAGAGATCGCCATCCTGCGCCGCGCCGGGCAGATCAGCGCGCTGGCGCATACCCGCGCGATGGAAGCCTGCCGTCCCGGCCTGTTCGAATACCATCTGGAAGGCGAAATTCACTACCTCTTCAACCGCCACGGCGCGCGCTTTCCCTCCTATAACACCATCGTCGGTTCGGGCGAAAACGGCTGTATCCTGCACTACACCGAAAATGAGAGCGAGCTGCGCGACGGCGATCTGGTGCTGATTGACGCGGGCTGCGAATTTCACGGCTACGCCGGCGATATCACCCGCACCTTCCCGGTCAACGGCACATTCTCCGCGCCGCAGCGCGCCATTTACGACATCGTGCTCGCCTCGCTTTATAAAGCGCTGGCGCTCTTTGGTCCCGGCGTCAGCATTCGCGACGTCAACGAAGAGGTGGTGCGCATTATGGTCAGCGGCCTGGTGGAACTGGGCATTCTGCAGGGCGAGGTAGAGACGCTGATCGCCGAAGAGGCGCACCGGCAGTTCTTTATGCATGGGCTAAGCCACTGGCTGGGCCTCGACGTGCATGACGTCGGCCACTACGGCACGCCTTCGCGCGATCGTATTCTGGAGCCGGGCATGGTGCTGACCGTTGAGCCGGGTCTCTATATCGCGCCGGATGCCGACGTGCCTGCGGAATATCGCGGCATCGGCATTCGCATTGAAGATGACATCCTGATCACTGAAACGGGCAACGAGAACCTGACCGACAGCGTGGTCAAGGACGCGGACGCGATCGAGGCGCTGATGGCAGCGGCGCGTCAGGCATGACGGTGATTATCGCCGGAGGCGGCATGACCGGCGCGACTCTGGCGCTGGCTATTTCCCACCTCACGCAAGGGCAGCTGCCGGTGACGCTGATTGAGAACAGCGCGCCCGACAGCCGCGCCCATCCAGGTTACGACGGCCGCGCCATCGCGCTGGCCGCCGGCACGCGTCAACAGCTGCTCGATATCGATCTCTGGCGCAGCATCGAGAAATACGCCACGCCCATTACCGACATCCACGTTTCCGATCGCGGCCATGCCGGTTTCGTCACCCTGGACGCCGGGGCCTATCAGATCCCGGCACTCGGCTATGTCGTCGAGCTTTTCGATGTGGGGCAGCGGCTGTTCGAGCGCCTGAAAGGCGCGCCGGGCGTGACGCTACGCTGTCCGGCGCGCGTCATCGACGCGCAGCGCCATCAGGAGAGCGTGCAGGTGACGCTGGAGAGCGGCGAACAGCTAGAAGGGGCGCTGCTGGTGGCCGCAGACGGCTCTCGCTCGCCGCTCGCCGCCTCGTTCGGCATTCAATGGCAGCGCGAGGATTATCAGCAGCTGGCGGTGATCGCCAACGTCTCGACTCAGTTACCGCATCAGGGACGCGCCTTTGAGCGCTTCACCGAGCACGGCCCGCTGGCGCTGCTGCCGATGTCGGACAATCGCCTGTCGCTGGTGTGGTGCCACCCGCTCTCGGCGCGTGAAAAAATAGCACGCTGGAGCGACGACGAATTTCTGGCGCAGCTGCAGCGCGCGTTCGGCTGGCGGCTGGGGCGTTTTACCCATACGGGCCGGCGCGAGAGTTATCCGCTGGCGCTGCAAAGCGCCGGGCAGCAGATGTCGCATCGGCTGGCGCTGGTCGGCAATGCGGCGCAGACGCTGCATCCGATCGCCGGACAGGGCTTCAACCTCGGGCTGCGCGACGTGATGTCGCTGGCGGAGACCCTCGCGGCCGCGCATCGTCAGCAACAGGATGTGGGCAGCTACGCCGTGCTGCATCGCTATCAGCAGCGACGTCAGCCCGATCGCGCGGCGACGATAGGCATTACCGACGGGCTGGTGCGGCTGTTCGCCAATCGCTATGCGCCGCTGGTGGCGGGACGAAATCTGGGGCTGATGGCGATGGATCATCTGCCGTGGCTGCGTAATCAACTGGCCGAGCGCACGCTTGGCTGGGTTAAGCGTTAACTAAGGGGCACCGATGCAAAGTTTTGATGTGGTTATCGCCGGCGGCGGCATGGTAGGACTGGCGGTCGCCTGCGGTTTGCAGGGCAGCGGGCTGCGCGTCGCCGTGCTGGAAAAAACGGCGGAGCCGCAGTTCGACGCCAGCGCTGCGCCGTCGATTCGCGTATCGGCAATCAACGCCGCCAGCGAGCGGCTGCTGCAGAAGCTGGACGTCTGGTCCGATATTCTGGCGAGGCGCGCTAGCGCTTATCACGGCATGGAGGTGTGGGATCGCGACAGTTTCGGCGCCATTAGCTTCGATGACGAACAGCAGGGGCTGACCCATCTGGGACACATTGTCGAAAACCCGGCGATTCACAGCGCGCTCTGGCAGCGCGCCAGCCGCTGCAGCGACGTGACCCTTATGGCGCCTTCGCAGCTGCAGCAGGTGGCGTTCGGCGAAAATGAAGCCTTTGTGACCCTGCAGGACGGCACCATGCTGACTGCGCGCCTGCTGATCGCCGCGGACGGCGCCAACTCCTGGCTGCGTAACAAAGCCGATATTCCTTTAACCTTCTGGGATTACGATCACCATGCGCTGGTAGCGAATATCCGCACCGAGCAGCCGCATGATGCGGTGGCGCGCCAGGTTTTCCACGGCGACGGCATTCTGGCGTTCCTGCCGATGCAGGATCCGCACCTGAGCTCTATCGTCTGGTCGCTTTCGCCGCAGGAAGCGAGCCGGCTGGAGAGCATGCCGCAGGCGCTGTTCAATCAGCAGCTGGCGGTGGCGTTCGATATGCGCCTCGGCCTCTGTGAACTGGCGAGCGAGCGTAAATCCTTCCCGCTGATGGCGCGCTACGCCCGCAATTTCGCGGCGCATCGCCTGGCGCTGGTGGGCGACGCCGCGCATACCATTCATCCGCTGGCGGGTCAGGGCGTGAATCTCGGCTTTATGGACGCCGCAGAGCTGATTGGCGAAATCCGCCGCCTGCACCAGCAGGGCAAGGATATCGGTCAGCATCTCTATTTGCGTCGCTACGAGCGCAGCCGCAAACACAGCGCAGCGCTGATGCTGGCGGGCATGCAAGGCTTTCGCGAGCTGTTCGCCGGCAGCCATCCGGCGAAAAAGCTGCTGCGCGATCTGGGGCTGAAGCTGGCGGACAGTCTGCCCGGCGTCAAACCTAAGATGCTGCGTCAGGCGATGGGGCTGCAGGATATGCCAGACTGGCTGCGCTAAGCCTCGCGTCGCTTTCGTCGAGCCAGCCTTGTGCTGGCTTTTTTACGCCTTTTGGTCGCTCTGCACCAAAAGCGATCGGGGCTGCACCTTTAGCGAGCCTCGTTTGATTTATTCTAATTTCACCCCTCTCTTCGCATTAGTTTTATTTATTCCTTGTCGGCGTCTGACGAGTGCGTTGTTAACATTTTGCGCGCCATCGCTGATTATCTTGCTGCGCATAACCGGGATGCGCCTCTTTCCTGCGTGGTAAATCACAAAAATGCAGTTAATTATGCTGTCATCTTTGCGCGTCGCTAAAGAGGCATGCTTCAATTCGACCCTGTACAGCTTATGGTTAAATCGTCTTTTCAATGATAACGTCAGGGAAAAGAGAACGTTTGCGCCGGGCGATAAGCAGGCTGACGCCCGCCCGAAACTTACCCGCTTCGCGACAGGATGGTTATGACTCAGCAAACCCCTTTGTTTGAACAGCATCAGGCCTGCGGCGCCCGCATGGTCGACTTCCACGGCTGGATGATGCCGCTGCACTACGGTTCGCAAATTGACGAACACCATGCCGTGCGTCAGGACGCCGGCATGTTCGACGTGTCGCATATGACTATCGTCGATCTGCACGGCGCGCAGACGCGCGACTTTCTGCGGCATCTGCTGGCGAACGACGTCGCTCGCCTGACGCAGCCCGGCAAAGCGCTCTACACCGGCATGCTGAACGCCTCCGGTGGCGTCATTGACGATTTGATTGTTTACTTTATGACCGAAGACTTTTTCCGCCTCGTGGTCAACTCGGCGACGCGCGAAAAAGATCTGGCGTGGATCGGCAAGCACGCTCAGGCCTATGGCGTGGCGCTGACCGAGCGCGACGACCTGGCGCTTATCGCCGTACAGGGGCCGCAGGCGCAGCAGAAGACGCAGACGCTGTTCAGCGCAGAGCAGCGCGAGGCGGTCGCCGGGATGAAACCCTTTTTCGGCGTGCAGTCCGGCGACCTGTTTATCGCCACCACCGGCTACACCGGCGAGGCGGGCTATGAAATCGCGCTGCCAGCCGCCGCCGCAGCGGATTTCTGGCAGCGTCTGCTGGCAGCGGGCGTCAAACCGGCTGGACTGGGCGCGCGCGACACGCTGCGTCTGGAAGCGGGCATGAACCTTTACGGTCAGGAGATGGACGAAGGCGTCTCGCCGCTGGCGGCCAATATGGCCTGGACGATCTGCTGGGAGCCGGCCGATCGCGATTTTATCGGGCGTGAAGCGCTGGAGATGCAGCGTGAAAGAGGCACGGACAAGCTGGTTGGCCTGATCATGACGGAGAAAGGGGTGCTGCGCGGCGGCCAGCCGGTGCGCTTCACCGACGCGCAGGGCCAGCCGCAGCAGGGCGTGATCACCAGCGGCTCTTTCTCGCCGACGCTCGGCTACAGCATCGCGCTGGCGCGCGTGCCGGCAGGCATTGGCGAAAGCGCTATCGTCGAAATCCGCCAGCGCGTAATGCCGGTAAAAGTAACCAAACCTGTTTTTGTACGCGGCGGCAAGCCGGTTCAGTAATCTATTTTCAGGAGAAAGGGCGATGAGCAATGTGCCAAACGAATTGAAATACCGTGACAGCCATGAGTGGGTGCGTAAGGAAGCGGACGGCACCTTTACCGTCGGCATTACCGAGCACGCTCAGGAGCTGTTGGGCGACATGGTCTTTGTCGATCTGCCGGATGTCGGCAACAGCTACTCAGCCGGCGACGAATGCGCCGTCGCGGAATCGGTCAAAGCCGCGTCCGATATCTACGCGCCCGTCAGCGGCGAGGTCGTCGCCGTCAATGACGCGCTCGGCGACGCGCCGGAGCTGGTCAACAGCGAGCCCTACGCAGCCGGTTGGCTGTTCAGAATCAAACCCAGCGACGAATCCGAGCTCGATTCGCTGCTGGACGCGGACGCCTATAAAGCCTCCATCGACGAATAAGCGACAGGGCGGCCAGACCTCGCTGGCCGCTTTTATCCCTTGCTTTCTCTGTACTCCAGCCCGATTCAGGATTGACTGCAAATGACCCAGACTTTGAGCCAGCTCGAACATAACGGCGCCTTTATTGAACGCCATATCGGTCCCTCGCCGGAACAACAGGCTTTGATGCTGGAGGCGATCGGCGCCAGCTCGCTGGACGCGCTGATCGGCACCATTGTGCCGGCCGACATCCAGCTGCCTGGCCCGCCCGCCGTCGGCGATGCGGCGACCGAGCAGCAGGCGCTGGCCGAGCTCAAGGCGATCGCCGGTCAAAATCAGCGTTACAAATCCTGGATCGGCATGGGCTATAGCGCGGTGATCACGCCGCCGGTGATCCTGCGCAATATGCTGGAAAACCCGGGCTGGTACACCGCCTATACCCCCTATCAGCCGGAAGTGTCGCAGGGCCGCCTGGAGGCGCTGCTTAACTTTCAGCAGGTGACGCTCGATCTGACCGGCATGGACGTCGCCTCCGCCTCGCTGCTGGATGAAGCCACGGCGGCGGCGGAAGCGATGGCGATGGCGAAGCGCGTCAGCAAGCTTAAAAACGCCGGTAAATTCTTTATCGCGGACGATATCCATCCGCAAACGCTGGACGTGGTGCGCACCCGCGCCGAAACCTTCGGCTTTGAGCTGATTATCGACCGCGCCGAGAAAGCGCTGGATCACGACGCGCTGTTCGGCGTGCTGCTGCAGCAGGTCGGCACCACCGGCGAAGCGCACGACTACAGCGCGCTGATCGCCGAGCTGAAAAGCCGCAAAATCGTAGTCAGCGTCGCCGCGGACTTTATGGCGCTGGTGATGCTGGAAGCGCCCGGCAAGCAGGGGGCGGATATCGTGTTCGGATCGGCGCAGCGCTTTGGCGTGCCGATGGGCTACGGCGGTCCGCACGCCGCCTTTTTCGCCAGCCGCGATGAGCATAAGCGCTCAATGCCGGGCCGCATTATCGGCGTGTCGCGCGACGCCGCAGGCAATACCGCGCTGCGTATGGCGATGCAGACGCGAGAGCAGCATATCCGTCGTGAGAAAGCGAACTCCAACATTTGCACCTCGCAGGTGCTGCTCGCCAATATCGCCGGACTCTATGCGGTTTATCACGGCCCCAAAGGGCTGAAGCGTATCGCTTCTCGCATCCATCGTCTGACGACTATTCTGGCGGCCGGGCTGCAAAACGGCGGGCTGAAGCTGCGTCACAGCAGCTGGTTCGACACCCTGACGGTCGAGGTGGAGGATAAAGGCGCGGTGCTCAACCGCGCGCAGAGCTTCGGCGTTAACCTGCGCAGCGATATTCATCACGCGGTCGGCATTACGCTGGACGAAACCACGCGCCGCGAAGATGTGCAGGCGCTGTTCGCCATTCTGCTGGGCGACGAGCACGGGCAGGATATCGACAAGCTGGACGCCGCCGTTGCGGCCGACAGCCAGGCGATTCCCGCAGCGCTGCAGCGTCAGAGCGCCATCCTGACCCATCCGGTCTTTAATCGCCATCACAGCGAAACCGAGATGATGCGCTACATGCACAGCCTGGAGAAAAAGGATCTGGCTCTGAACCAGGCGATGATCCCGCTCGGCTCCTGCACCATGAAGCTGAACGCCGCTGCGGAGATGATCCCCATCACCTGGCCGGAGTTCGCCGAACTTCACCCGTTCTGTCCGGCGGAGCAGGCTGCGGGCTATCTGCAGATGATTGGCCAGCTGTCGCAGTGGCTGGTGCAGCTCACCGGTTATGACGCGCTCTGTATGCAGCCGAACTCCGGCGCACAGGGCGAATACGCCGGGCTGCTGGCGATCCGTCGCTATCATGAAAGCCGTAACGAAGGCGCGCGCAACCTCTGCCTGATCCCCAGCTCCGCGCATGGCACTAACCCCGCTTCGGCGCAGATGGCGGGCATGGAAGTGGTCGTGGTGGCCTGCGACAAGCAGGGCAATATCGACCTCGGCGACCTGCGCGAAAAAGCGGCGCAGGCGGGCGAGCAGCTCTCCTGCATTATGGTGACCTATCCCTCGACGCACGGCGTCTATGAAGAGACCATCCGCGAAGTGTGCCAGATCGTGCATCAGCACGGCGGCCAGGTCTATCTCGACGGCGCCAACATGAACGCGCAGGTGGGCATTACCACGCCAGGCTATATCGGCGCGGACGTGTCGCACCTCAACCTGCACAAAACCTTTTGCATCCCGCACGGCGGCGGCGGCCCGGGCATGGGCCCGATCGGCGTGAAAGCGCACCTGGCGCCGTTTGTGCCGGGCCACAGCGTGGTGCAGATCGAGGAGATGCTGACGCAGCAAGGCGCAGTATCGGCGGCGCCGTTCGGCAGCGCCTCTATTCTGCCGATTAGCTGGATGTATATCCGCATGATGGGCGCGGAGGGGCTGAAGCGCGCCAGCCAGGTGGCGATACTCAACGCCAACTATATCGCCAGCCGTTTGCAGTCGGCTTATCCGATCCTCTATGCCGGCCGCGACGGCCGCGTGGCGCACGAATGTATTCTCGACATTCGTCCGCTGAAAGAGCAGACCGGCATCAGCGAGCTGGATATCGCTAAACGACTCATCGACTACGGCTTTCACGCGCCCACCATGTCTTTCCCGGTCGCCGGCACCCTGATGGTCGAGCCGACCGAGTCTGAGAGCAAAATCGAGCTGGATCGCTTTATCGACGCGATGCTCTCTATCCGCATGGAGATCGATCGCGTGGCCGACGGCGAATGGCCGGCGGACGATAACCCGCTGGTGAACGCGCCGCATACCCAGGTCGAAATCATTGGCGAGTGGAGCCATCCCTATAGCCGCGAGCTGGCGGTCTTCCCGGCGGGCAGCGACAATAAGTACTGGCCGACGGTGAAGCGCCTCGACGACGTGTTCGGCGATCGCAACCTGTTCTGTTCCTGCGTGCCGATGAGCGATTATCAGTAAACGCCGCGCAACGCTGTTTTCAAGGGCCGCTTAGCCGGCCCTTTTTTATGGAGAAAAGATGACACTGGCACTGGTGACCGGCGCAAGCCGGGGAATTGGCCGCGCGACGGCGCTGAAGCTGGCGCAGCAGGGCTATCGCGTGGCGGTTAACTATCTGAAGCGCGCAGACGAGGCGCAGCAGGTGGTGGCGCAGATCCGCGAGCAGGGCGGCGAAGCCTTTGCCGTGCAGGCGGATATCGCCGAGGAGGCGCAGGTTATGGCGCTGTTTCAGCGGCTGGATGAGGAGGCGATGCCGCTTGGCGTGCTGGTCAACAACGCGGGCATCCTCTTTACGCAGTGTCGGGTTGAGGATCTCAGCGCCGATCGTTTGCAGCGCGTCTTCGCCACCAACGTCACCGGCGCCTTTCTCTGCTGCCGCGAAGCGGTGAAACGCATGGGCACGCAGCACGGCGGCCAGGGCGGTTCGATTATCAACGTCTCTTCCGCCGCGTCGCGTCTTGGCGCGCCGGGAGAGTATGTCGACTATGCAGCGTCGAAAGGGGCGATGGATTCGCTGACGAAAGGATTATCGCTGGAGGTCGCGGCGCAGGGCATTCGCGTCAACAGCGTCAGGCCCGGTTTTATCTATACCGAAATGCATGCGGACGGCGGCGAGCCGGGACGCGTCGATCGCGTGGCGGCCACAGCGGGCGTCATCCCGATGGGGCGCGGCGGAGAAGCGGAAGAGATTGCTGAAGCGATTGCCTGGCTGGCGAGCGAAGCGGCGTCCTATATTACCGGCACCTTTATCGACGCCGCCGGCGGCCGCTAACCGCGAGGCCGCGCCCCTTGCGGCGCGGCCCTCGAGGATCAGAGGGTTTCGCCGTTGCTGGCGATAACCTGCTGATACCAGCCGAAGCTCTTCTTGCGCGAGCGGGCGAAGTCGCCGCTGCCGTCGTCGTTTTTATTGACGTGGATAAAGCCGTAGCGCTTGTCATACTGACCGGTAGTAAACGAGACGCAGTCGATGCAGCCCCACGGCGTATAGCCCATCAGCTCGACGCCGTCGTGCGCCACCGCTTTTTTCATCTCGGCGATATGCGCGCGCAGGTAGTCAATGCGGTAGTCATCCTCAATCACGCCGTTCTCATTCGGTTTGTCGATAGCGCCAAAGCCGTTTTCGACGATGAACAGCGGCTTCTGGTAGCGCTCATAAAGCGCGTTCAGCGCATAGCGTAGCCCGGTCGGATCGATCTGCCAGCCCCAGTCCGACGCACCGACGTGCGGATTTTTTACCACGCCGTCAAAGCCGGTAATGGGATCGTCAACGCCGCTGGCGTCATGTTTTACCGCGTTGCTCATGTAGTAGCTAAATCCGACGTAATCGGCGCAGCCGTTGCGCAGCGTCTCGGCGTCGTCCGCATCCATCTGAATCTGATAGCCTTTGCGCGCCCACTCTTTCAGGGTATAGGCCGGCCAGGCGCCGCGCATCTGCACGTCGCTAAAGACATAGCGCTGGTGCATCGCTTCCTGCGCCAGCATCACGTCGTCAGGATGGCAGGAGTAGGGGTAAATCGGCACCATGGCGATCATGCAGCCGATCTGGAAATCGGGATTGATGGCGTGGCCGAGGCTAACCACTTTGGCGCTGGCGACAAACTGGTGATGCATCACCTGATACATTACCTCTTCCGGCTTCTCATGATCGGTGAACACCACGCCGGAGCAGCAGTAGCCAAACAGCGGATACTGCCAGTTGCGCTGGTTGTTGATCTCGTTAAAGGTCATCCAGTACTTCACTTTATGCTGATAGCGGCGCATCACCACGTCGCTAAAGCGCACGAAGAAATCCACCACTTTGCGGCTGCGCCAGCCGCCATACTGTTTCACCAGATGATAGGGCATTTCGAAGTGGGAGAGGGTGATAACCGGCTCGATGCCATACTTCAGCAGTTCGTCGAACAGATCGTCGTAAAACTGCAGGCCCGCCTCGTTCGGCTCCTGCTCGTCGCCCTCAGGGAAGATGCGCGTCCAGGCGATAGAGGTACGAAAACATTTAAAGCCCATCTCGGCAAACAGCGCGACGTCCTCTTTGTAGCGCGAATAGAACTCCACGCCCTGATGGTTGGGATAGTGCTTCCCCGGCTGCACGCCGTCGGTGATAACGCGGCTGACGCCGTGCGAGCCGCCGGTCAACACGTCGGCGATGCTGACGCCTTTGCCGCCCTGATCCCAGCCGCCCTCGACCTGATGCGCCGCCACCGCGCCGCCCCATAAAAAGTGTTGCGGAAAGCCTGATTCGTTATGCATACGTCCCTCTCAGCGAAATAGATCTTGCCGCGAGTGTAGCAAAGCGAAAAAGGAAGTCACGCTATAACACCGGCACGCCAGAGTAATATGTTACGCCGGTAAAACAGCCTGTTTTATTTATTCAGCAGGCGGCCGATAGCTTCGAGAATATACATAACCGGCACCTGCGTCGTGATGTCGGAATTGTCGCTCAGGCGGATTACCGGCACATGATAGGCGAGAGTAAAATCGCTCATTTTCGCCAGCGAGCTGCTCTCTGAGTGGGTTATCGCCATGATCTGACAGCGCCGCAGGCTGAACTGGCTGGCAAGGCGCAATATTTCCGGCGTTTCGCCGGAGACGGAGAGCAATATCGCCAGCGTATTTTCATCCACGTTTCCGCTGACGGGATAATAGGGATCGTCGATAGAGTGGCTGAATTTCCCGACGTTAGAAAAAAAGCGCGCGCCATATTTCGCCAGGCTGCCCGAGGTGCCGGCGCCGATAAAGAAAAGCTGGTCGGCGCGATTAATCATCTGCGCGGCGCGGGAAATAAGCTCGCTGAATTCGTCGTTATTAATACTTTTGAAAAAGCTCAGCATTTCGCTGACGCCGACGCTCGCCTGCGCGGGCTGCGCCTGCTGCTGCGCCAGTCGGAAACGAATGCGAAATTCCGACCAGCCGTCGCACTGCATCTTGCGGCAGAAACGCAGCACGGTGGTGGTCGAAACGCCCGCCCGTTCCGCCAGCTCGCGGATGGTCATATAGCTGACGCTTTCCGGGTGTTTAATGATGTCGTGATAAACCTGCATCTCGAGGTCATTCAGGCTGGCAAGATCGTGATGAGAGAACATCTGCGGGCGCGCTCATAAAAAACGAAACTGCGCGCAGTGTAGCAGATTTGCGCGCTGCGCAGACGGTAACACGCATTCACAGATTAATTTTGGCGTACACGTGTACTCTCAAAATATTCCTGGCTATGCTGGAGGTCAGAAAATCCGCACCCATCACGACGTTGAGGAACGCGCCATCATGAAAAATCGCTTAGCCCTTCAGGGCTACTCGCTCGCTGAGGAGATCGCCAACAGCGTCAGCCACGGTCTCGGCTGCCTGTTCGGCATTGTCGGTCTGGTGCTGCTGCTGGCGCAGGCGACCGAAGCGGGCGCTAACGCTATCGCCATCACCAGCTACAGCCTCTATGGCGGCAGCATGATACTGCTGTTTCTCGCCTCTACGCTCTATCACGCTATTCCCCACCAGCGCGCCAAACGCTGGCTGAAAAAGCTCGATCACTGCGCCATCTATCTGCTGATCGCCGGCACCTATACGCCTTTTCTGCTGGTGGGGCTGAAGTCGCCGCTGGCGCATGGGATGATGGCGGTGATCTGGGGGCTGGCGCTGGCGGGCATTATCTTTAAGCTCACCATCGCGCACCGCTTCAAGGCGCTGTCGCTGGTGACCTATCTCTGTATGGGCTGGCTGTCGCTGGTGGTGATCTATCAGCTGGCGCTAACGCTTTCGCCGGGCGGCGTCTGGCTGCTGGCGGCCGGCGGCATTATCTATTCGCTCGGCGTCATTTTCTACGTGGCGCGGCGTATCCCCTATAACCACGCTATCTGGCACGCCTTTGTGCTGGGCGGCAGCGCCTGCCACTTTTGCGCCATCTACTTTTACGTGACCTAATCTGGCGCGCCCGGCACCCTGACGGCGGGAGCCGGGCGCGGCCGGGCATTACTCCTCCAGCGAATAGGGCAGCGGCTTAATCAGCAGCCGTCCACCTTCATCGCCCTCGACGCGCAGTACGCTGTCCGCTTCCAGATCGTTGTTCATCACGACCTGCACCCACACTTCGCCATCGTCGAGCTGAACGGCGGCCAGCACCGTGCCGGTGCGGCGCCAGCGCTCGCCCATCTGCAGCTCCAGCGAATCGTTCGCCGCGGGTACCCGGCTCGCCTGACCGGCAAGCCAGTAAAGGGCGCGCTTGTTAGCGCCGCGAAATTTGGCGCGCGCCACCATCTCCTGGCCGGTATAGCAGCCTTTTTTGAAGCTGATGGCGTCAAGCGCCTGCAGGTTAGCGGCCTGCGGAATCAGCTGCGCGGCGGTCGCCGGCTCGATGACCGGGATGCCCGCTTCGATATCGAGCGCCAGCCACTGCGCGCTGTCGTTCAGCTGCGCGTCGTCGGCCAGCTTCTGCTGCAGCGCCTGCGCCTGCTCGCGCGTGGTCACGATCAGGAAACGCTCCGCGGGCGTCGGGAACCACAGCAGCGTGCTCTCCGCCTGCTGCACCACCGGATGATCGCCGTCCGGCAGGGCGTCGAACAGGCTGGTCAGCGCCGCGCGCGCCTGGAACCCCGCCACGCCGAGCAGCACCGCGTCGTCGTCCGGCGCCAGCGTCACTTTCGAAAACACCGCATATTTTTTCAGTTCCGTCAGCTGCGTGTCGCGCAGTTCGCGGCGCACCAGATAGGCGTAACCTTCGCCGCGATGGAACAGGCGCAGGTTGCTCCACATCTTGCCTTTCGCGTCGCAGTGCGCCGCCGGGCGATGCTGATCCGCGCCCAGCGCGGCGACGTCCAGCGTGAGCTGGCCTTGCAGATAAGAGGTGCTGTCGGCGCCCTGCACCGAGACCAGCGCCCAGCCGTCCAGCGACATCAGGGTTAACGGCAGGCGAGAGGCGGCCACGGGCTGGCGCGGAGGTAAGCTGAAAATAGGCATTGGCTGTCCTGATTAAAAGGTGAATCCTGAACCCAATGTTAAAAGAGCGCACTGGCTTTGCAACAGGTTTACGGAATCGGGCGCACAAATCGCGAGCCGGCGCGGCAACGCCAGGCCGACGCGCGCGGCGCGTCGCACAGCCCCGCAACGGGTGCCTGCAGGCGTGAGAAAACCAGGTTACACTAGCCGCCTGTCTGAAATGCGGAAATCACACACATGGATATTCATGATAAATCGCGCATTCACTGGGCCTGCCGCCGCGGCATGCTGGAGCTGGATGTCGCTATTATGCCTTTCTTCAAATATGAATATGACAGCCTCAGCGACAGCGACAAAACGGCTTTCGTCGCGCTGCTTAAGGCGGACGATCCCGATCTCTTCAACTGGATGATGAATCACGGCGAACCGGCCGACCCGGAGCTGAAGCGCATCGTTCAGCTGATCCAGCAGCGCAACCGTGAACGCGGCCCCGTGGCACTGTAAGCTGCGGCCGTCGCGCCAGGCGCGCCTGCTGCACGGCGCGCTGGCGTCTTGCGCGCTATTGATCGTGGCGAGCGCGCCGCTGCCCGCCGCGTTCTGGCTGATTAAAATCCCGCTTTTGCTGCTGATGCTGCGCGAGAATGGGCGGCAGCAGCGCCAACTGGCGCAGCGGCGCGGCATGCTGCAGCATAAAAGCGACGACAGCTGGCGCTGGCAGGGCGCGCGCTGGCGCATCAGCGGACCGATACGCTGGCTGCCGGGCGCGGCGCTGCTGGTGTTGCGCAGCGAGAGAGGAGAGACGCGCAGGCTCTGGCTGATGCAGGATATGATGCCGCGCGCGCGGTGGCGTCAGCTGCGCGCCCGTTTGCTCTGCCGCGCCGAGAGGCAATAGGACGGGCGCTACAGTAGCGCGGCGGTCTCGGTCAGGATCTGCTCGCACCACTGTTCGATACGTTCGTCGGTGACGTCGAACTGATTCACGTCGTCCAGCGCCAGGCCGACGAACTGCGTGCCGTCGGCGCTAAGGGGACGCGGGCTGGTAAATTCATAACCTTCCAGCGGCCAGTAGCCGACAAACTTCACGCCCATCGGCTGCAGCAGCTCATGCAGCATGCCCAGCGCGTCGAGAAACCATTCGCCATAGCCAAGCTGATCGCCCATGCCGTAGAGCGCGACGATTTTTCCGCGTAGGTTGAGCGTCGGCAGCTGCGGCCAGATCGCTTCCCAGTCTTCCTGCAGCTCGCCGAAATCCCAGGTAGGGATGCCTAAAATCAGCAGGTCGTACTGCTCCATCAGCAGCGGATCGTCATCTTTCACGTTGTGCAGCGTGACCAGCTCAGCGCCGATAAAGTCGCGGATTTTCTCAGCGGCCATTTCGGTATAGCAGGTGCTTGAGCCGTAAAAAAGACCAATTTTCATGCAGATAATGCTCGGATTAAGACTGACTTTGGCGCAATTGTATCAGAAGCAGGGCGGATTCAGGCATAATGAGCACGATTTCACCTCAAGGCGGGGATACCGTGCAAGACAGCGATCTGACAGAACAGTTTCTGGATGCGCTCTGGATTGAACGCAATCTGGCGCAAAATACCTTGTCTTCGTATCGTCAGGACTTAAAAACTCTGACCGACTGGCTGACGCATCGCGGGCTGACGCTGCTGACGCTGCAGGCCGAGGATTTGCAGCAGTTTCTCGCCGAACGGCTGGAGGGCGGCTATAAAGCCAGCAGTTCGGCGCGGCTGCTCAGCGCCATGCGCCGCATTTTTCAGTATCTCTACCGTGAGAAGCTGCGCAGCGACGATCCCAGCACGCTGCTGGCCGCGCCGAAACTGCCGCAGCGGCTGCCGAAAGATCTCAGCGAAGCGCAGGTGGAACGGCTGCTGCAGGCGCCCAGCGCCGATATTCCGCTGGAGCTGCGCGACAAGGCGATGCTGGAGCTGCTCTATGCCACCGGTCTGCGCGTCTCTGAACTGGTCGGCCTGACCCTGAGCGACGTCAGCCTGCGCCAGGGCGTGGTGCGCGTCATCGGCAAAGGCAATAAAGAGCGTCTGGTGCCGCTGGGCGAAGAGGCCGTTTACTGGCTGGAGCACTACCTGGAACACGGCCGCCCCTGGCTGCTCAACGGGCAGACGCTGGACGTGCTGTTTCCCAGCAGCCGTGCGCAGCAGATGACGCGCCAGACGTTTTGGCACCGCATCAAGCACTACGCCGTGCTGGCGGGCATCGACAGCGAAAAACTGTCGCCGCACGTGCTGCGGCACGCCTTCGCCACCCATTTGTTGAACCACGGCGCCGACCTGCGTGTCGTACAGATGTTGCTGGGACACAGCGATCTCTCTACCACGCAAATTTATACGCACGTCGCGACCGAGCGGCTGCGTCAGTTGCATCAACAGCATCATCCGCGCGCCTGACGCGGACATTAAGGAAAGAAGATGAAGAAATTTCTCCTGCTGGCCCTGTTGGCTGGCGCCTTTAGCAGCGTAGCTCAGGCCGATGACGGCGCGATCCTGCAGTCGCTGAAAAAGCTGGGACTGAAGCAGACGGAAATCGTGCCGTCGCCCCTGCCGGGATTTAAAACCGTGCTGACGGAAAGCGGCGTAATTTACGTTACCGAAGACGGCAAGCACATGATTCAGGGGCCGCTCTACGACGTTAGCGGCGCGCAGCCGGTCAACGTCACCAACCAGCTGCTCGACAAAAAGGTCGAGGCGCTGGCACCGCAGATGATCGTCTATAAAGCGGCGAAAGAGCAGCACGTCATTACCGTTTTCACCGACATCACCTGCGGCTACTGCCGCAAGCTGCATGAGCAGATGGCCGACTACAACGCGCTGGGCATTACGGTGCGCTATCTCGCCTTCCCGCGCGAAGGGCTGCACGGCCAGGTGGAAAACGCCATGAAGGCGATCTGGTGCGCCGCCGATCGCAACAAAGCGTTCGACGAAGCGATGAAGGGCAACGCGCCGCAGATGAGCGCGCCGGACAGCTGCAAAATCGATCTCGATCAGCACTACAAGCTGGGCATTCTTTACGGCATCCAGGGCACTCCGGCGATCCTGACCGACTCCGGCATGATGATCCCGGGCTATCAGGGGCCGCAGGAGCTGAAGCAGGTGTTGGATCAGCAGAAGCGCGGTGGCTAATTGGCCGTGATCAAAACAGTAGAACTGCGGCGGCGCGAGATCGGCGTCGAGGACCAGCTCCCGGCAGATCTCCCGCCGCTGCTTAAACGCCTTTATCTGCAGCGCGGCGTGCGCAGCGCGGCCGAGCTGGAGCGCGGCGCGAAGCATTTGCTGCCGTTCTCCTCGCTCAACGGGCTGGATGCCGCGGTCGAGCTGCTGCATCAGGCGCTGCTCGACGGACGCCGCATTATGGTGGTGGGCGATTTCGACGCCGACGGCGCCACCAGCACCGCGCTGACGGTGCTGGCGCTGCGCAGCATGGGCGGCCACAACGTGCAATATCTGGTGCCTAACCGCTTCGACGACGGCTACGGCCTGAGCCCGGAAGTGGTGGAGCAGGCGCGCGCGCGCGGCGCGCAGCTGATCCTGACGGTGGATAACGGCATCTCGTCCCATAGCGGCGTCGCCTGCGCCCATCAGCACGGCATTCCGGTGCTGGTCACCGATCACCATCTGCCTGGCGACACCCTGCCTGAGGCAGAAGCGATAGTGAACCCCAATCTGCGCGACTGCGAATTCCCGTCGCGCGCCCTGGCAGGCGTCGGCGTCGCCTTCTACCTGATGATGGCGCTGCGCGCGCATCTGCGTAAGCTGGGCTGGTTCGGCGCCACGCGCGCGGAGCCGAATCTGGCGGAGCTGCTGGATCTGGTGGCGCTCGGCACCGTCGCCGACGTGGTGCCGCTCGACGTCAATAACCGCATCCTGGTATGGCAGGGGCTGAGCCGCATTCGCGCCGGAAAATGCCGTCCCGGCATTCGCGCGCTGCTGGAGATCGCCAATCGCGACGCGCGCCAGCTGGTCGCGAGCGATCTCGGCTTCGCCCTCGGTCCGCGCCTTAATGCGGCGGGACGGCTCGACGATATGTCGGTCGGCGTCGCGCTGCTGCTTACCGACGACATTACCCAGGCGCGCATGCTGGCCAACGAACTCGATGCCCTCAATCAGACGCGCAAAGAGATTGAGCAGGGCATGCAGAGCGAGGCGCTGGCGCTCTGCATGGAGCTGGAGCGCAAGCAGACCGATTTGCCGCTGGGGCTGGCTTTTTACCATCCCGAGTGGCATCAGGGCGTGGTAGGCATTCTCGCCTCGCGGCTGAAAGAGCGCTTTTATCGCCCGGTTATCGCGTTCGCGCCTGCGGGCGACGGCACGCTAAAAGGCTCTGGACGGTCGATTCCCGGTCTGCACCTGCGCGACGCGCTGGAGCGGCTCGATACGCTCTATCCCGGCATGATGCTGAAGTTCGGCGGGCACGCCATGGCGGCGGGCCTGTCGCTGGAAGAGACGCAGTTTGAGGCGTTTCGCCAGCGCTTCGCCGACCTGCTGGGCGAGTGGCTGAGCGAGGAGTCGCTGCAGAGCGTTATTTGGTCAGACGGCGCGCTGCAGCCGGGCGAGTTCAGTTTGCAGACCGCCGAACTGCTGCGCGAAGCGGGCCCCTGGGGACAGGCGTTTCCCGAGCCCGCTTTCGACGGCAAGTTCAAGCTGCTGCAGCAGCGGCTGGTGGGCGAGCGGCATCTGAAAGTGATGCTGGAGCCGCTCGGCGGCGGCCCGCTGATCGACGGCATCGCCTTTAACGTCGACACCACCCTGTGGCCCGACAACAGCGTGCGTCAGGTCGAGCTGGCCTTTAAGCTCGATATCAACGAATACCGCGGCAATCGCTCGGTGCAGCTGATTATCGATCACCTCTGGCCGCTGAGTTAACGGGCCTTAGCGGCGGATCTGCTGCCGATCCGCCGCCGCCGGCGCGCGACTGAAACCCTACAATCTCACGGCTATTTCAGTTAGACTGCGGGGTTTCCATCCCGACATTCAGCGAAAAGACCCGAAGCCATGTTTGAAATTAATCCGGTTAAAAACCGCATCCAGGACCTCACCGAGCGCAGCGCCGTTCTTAGGGGGTATCTTTGACTACGATGCCAGGAAAGAACGCCTCGAAGAAGTAAACGCCGAACTGGAGCAGCCAGACGTCTGGAACGAGCCTGAACGCGCCCAGGCGCTGGGCAAAGAGCGCTCGTCGCTGGAAGCGATCGTGCAGACGCTGGATCAGATGTCGCAGGGCCTGGAAGATGTGCAGGGTCTGCTTGAGCTGGCAGTAGAAGCAGAAGACGAAGAGACATTCGACGAAGCGGTCGCTGAGCTCGATCAGCTGGAGAGCAAGCTGGGCGAGCTGGAATTCCGCCGCATGTTCTCTGGCGAGTATGACAGCGCCGACTGCTATATCGATCTGCAGGCCGGTTCTGGCGGCACCGAAGCGCAGGACTGGGCCAGCATGCTGATGCGTATGTATCTGCGCTGGGCCGAATCCAAAGGCTTTAAGACCGAAATCATCGAAGAGTCAGAAGGCGAAGTGGCCGGCATCAAGTCCGTTACCATTCGCGTCTCAGGCGACTACGCCTTTGGCTGGCTGCGTACCGAAACCGGCGTGCATCGCCTGGTGCGTAAGAGTCCGTTTGACTCCGGCGGCCGCCGCCACACCTCATTCAGCTCTGCGTTTATTTATCCGGAAGTGGATGACGATATCGATATCGACATCAATCCTGCGGATCTGCGCATTGACGTCTACCGCGCGTCGGGCGCGGGCGGTCAGCACGTTAACCGTACGGAATCGGCGGTGCGTATCACCCATATTCCCACCGGCACGGTGACGCAGTGTCAGAACGACCGCTCTCAGCATAAAAACAAAGACCAGGCGATGAAACAGATGAAGGCGAAGCTGTACGAGCTTGAGATGCAAAAGAAAAATGCTGAGAAGCAGGCGCTGGAGGATAACAAGTCCGACATCGGCTGGGGCAGCCAGATCCGCTCCTATGTGCTGGACGACTCCCGCATCAAAGATCTGCGCACCGGCGTTGAAACCCGCAACACCCAGGCGGTGCTGGATGGCGATCTCGACCGTTTTATCGAAGCAAGTTTAAAAGCCGGGCTATAAGGAACCGACATGTCTGAACAACAACCGCAGAGCGCTGATGCCGCCCTTGAGTTAAATAACGAACTGAAAACGCGTCGCGAAAAACTCAGCGCGCTGCGTGAAAACGACGTGGCGTTTCCTAACGATTTCCGCCGCGACACCACCTCGGATGCGCTGCACGCGCAGTATGACGAGAAGAGCAACGAAGAGCTGGAAGATTTAGGCGTGGAGGTCAGCGTTGCTGGTCGTATGATGACCCGCCGCATTATGGGCAAGGCGTCGTTCGTCACGCTGCAGGACGTGGGCGGCCGCATTCAGCTCTACGTTGCGCGCGACGATCTGGCGGAAGGCCTTTATAACGAGCAGTTCAAAAAGTGGGATCTCGGCGATATCCTTGGTGCGCGCGGTAAGCTGTTCAAAACCAAAACCGGCGAGCTGTCGATCCACTGTCACGAGCTGCGCCTGCTGACCAAAGCGCTGCGTCCGCTGCCGGACAAATTCCACGGCCTGGCCGATCAGGAAACCCGCTACCGTCAGCGTTATCTGGACCTTATCGCTAACGACGAGTCACGCAACACCTTTAAAATTCGTTCGCAGATCATGGCCGGCATCCGTCAGTTCATGGTCGGCCGCGACTTTATGGAAGTCGAAACGCCGATGATGCAGGTGATCCCGGGCGGCGCCTCCGCGCGTCCCTTTATCACCCATCACAACGCGCTCGATATCGATATGTATCTGCGTATCGCGCCGGAGCTCTACCTGAAGCGTCTGGTGGTCGGCGGCTTCGATCGCGTGTTCGAAATCAACCGCAACTTCCGTAACGAAGGCATCTCGCCGCGCCATAACCCTGAGTTCACCATGATGGAACTCTATATGGCCTATGCGGACTATAAAGACCTGATCGAGCTCACCGAAAGCCTGTTCCGCACCCTGGCGCAGGAGGTTCTCGGCACCACGAAAGTGCCTTACGGCGACCAGGAGTTCGATTTCGGCAAGCCGTTTGAGCAGCTGACCATGCGCGAAGCGATCAAAAAGTACCGTCCGGAAACCGATCTGGCCGACCTGGATGATTTCGATAAGGCGGTGGCGATCGCCAATGCTATCGGCATCAAGGTCGAGAAGAGCTGGGGTCTGGGCCGCGTAGTCACGGAGATTTTCGAAGAGACGGCGGAAGCGCATCTGATCCAGCCGACCTTTATCACCGAGTACCCGGCGGAAGTGTCGCCGCTGGCGCGCCGCAACGACGAGAATCCGGAAATCACCGATCGCTTTGAGTTCTTTATCGGCGGCCGCGAAATCGGCAACGGTTTCTCCGAGCTGAACGACGCGGAAGACCAGGCGGAGCGTTTCCAGCAGCAGGTCAACGCCAAAGACGCAGGCGACGACGAAGCGATGTTCTACGACGAAGATTACGTGACGGCGCTGGAGCACGGTCTGCCGCCGACGGCGGGTCTGGGCATCGGCATCGACCGCATGGTGATGCTGTTCACCAACAGCCATACCATCCGCGACGTGATCCTGTTCCCGGCGCTGCGTCCGACCGCGAAGTAAAAGCACGCGAACCTTCTGATCCTTCCAGACGGCGCATAAGCTTAAAACGCGGCTGGCAGGGGCAGAGGAGCAAAGCGTCCCGCGCCATGGACAAAAACGCCGGGAGCGTTTTTGAACAACGCGGCGCGTTGGCCCGTTTACGGGCGCACCTCAAGGATGAGGTGCGTAATTACGCGGGCCGAGCTGGCAGGGATGCCGCTTTTTGCGTCTTTGCGATCTGGCCCTGCCAGCCGCGTCAGCACCAGGCTAACAGCCACTAAGGCCGCTTTCCCGGCCTTTTCTTTAAGACTTCACTACGCCGTTCAGCCAGGCCTCAAAACGCGCATAGGGCACGTAGAGCGCGACGTCGCGATAGAGCGTCTTCCCGCTCCGGTTATCATCAATGCGGCTGCTGTAGCCGACAATCACGCCCGCCAGGGTATCGTCCGACGCGTTATAAACCGCGCCGCCCGACATGCCTTTCACCACGCCCGCACTGGCCGCCACCACCACGCACTGCGCCTTGTTCCAGCTGTTCGCCAGCGAAGTATTAATCAGATTCTCGCCGCTGGAGCTGACCGGCATCGCGCTAATAAAGCTATAGCCGTAAAGATTCACCTTGTCGCCGATGTGGCTGTTGCGAAAACGCGGCGGCAAATTCGCTTCGGCATTCTTGTGGTACACCACGGCAATATCGCACTCTGGATGCCAGGCCTTAACGCGATAGAGCGAAAATTTGGCGACGTGCGCGGCGGTCAGGCTGTACTCCGCCGTCAGCGGAATCGTGGTGCCCAGCGTCCCCAGACCGAGCGCGGTAGGAATTCCGGTATAGGTCATATCGACGCGCTTTTGCGCTTCGCTGCTGTACTCGTAGTGGCCGACGGAGCAGCCGCTGAGACAGAGCGCCGTCAGGGCGATTAGCCGCTGCATAGTCTCTCCCCGCATAAGAATGGCTTCACATTACCGGATAGGGCAACTGGGGTATCGGCAGCGCGCGCTATTCCTTTACCTGATTGAATCTACACGCAAAGCCCCCCTTCGCGCCACGCGCCTGACGCTTACCGTCAAGCGTAGCGCGTGAAAAGGGAGGGGATTGTTAAGATTCCATCACGCGTACGGCGCGCCATTGTTGCATCTGCGGCAAAAGATCCTTGCCGCCCGCAGGGTGTATGCAGGCTGACGGCTATGATTTAATACTCGCCGTGACGAAGTTCAAATTTTTATAACCGTCCGCGCCCGGCGTCCGCTGCGGCGTTCACCTGCATATCGATTGGGAGAGTGTGTTATGCCTGTTGCTTTACTGGCGCTGGCGCTGAGTGCGTTTGCGATTGGAACCACCGAGTTCGTCATCATGGGCCTGCTGCCCGACGTGGCGGGCGATCTGCAGGTCTCGATCCCGTCAGCGGGCTGGCTGATAAGCGGCTATGCGCTGGGCGTCGCCATCGGCGCGCCGATTATGGCGCTGTTAACCGCAAAGCTGCCGCGTAAAAAGACGCTTATCCTGCTGATGAGCATTTTCATTATCGGCAACGTGCTCTGCGCGCTCGCCTACACCTATAACCTGCTAATGATGGCTCGCGTGATAACCGCGCTCTGTCACGGCGCCTTCTTCGGCATCGGCGCGGTGGTGGCGTCGAGCCTGGTGGCCCCGAGCCGTCAGGCGTCGGCGGTGGCGCTGATGTTCACCGGCCTGACGCTGGCGAACGTGCTGGGCGTGCCGCTCGGCACCTGGTTTGGTCAGCTGTTCGGCTGGCGCGCCACCTTCTGGGGCGTCGCCATTATCGGCGTACTCGCCTTTATCGCGCTGATCGTCAGCCTGCCTACGAATAAAGAAGAGAAGCCGGTGCATCTGGCGAGCGAAATCAGCGCGCTGGCCAACGGCAAACTGTGGCTTTCGCTGCTGATGACCGTTTTCTTCGCCGCGGCGATGTTTGCGCTGTTCAGCTATATCGCGCCGCTGCTGCTGCAGGTGACCGGCATCAGCGCGCGCGGCGTCAGCTGGACGCTGTTTCTGATCGGCGCCGGTCTGACCGTCGGCAATATTCTCGGCGGCAAGCTGGCGGACTGGAAAGTCTCTTTCAGCCTGATTTTAAGCTTCTCGCTGATCGCCATCTTCTCGCTGCTGTTTAGCTGGACCAGCCATGCGCTGTGGCTGGCGGAGGTGACGCTGTTCCTGTGGGCGATGGCGACGTTCGCCACCGTGCCGGGCCTGCAGATCAACGTGGTGCGCCACGGCAAAGAGGCGCCGAATCTGGTCTCGACGCTGAATATCTCCGCCTTTAACGTCGGCAACGCGCTGGGCGCATGGGTCGGCGGCGCGGTGATCGGTCGAGGCTACGGCCTGACCGCCGTGCCGGTGGCCGCCGCCGCGCTGGCCGCTATTGGCCTGATTATCTGCCTGATCACCTTCCGTAAATCGGGCGGCAACGCCGCCGCAGTGCGCGCTTAAGCCAGCCGTTCGGCGATGCGCTGAGGAAAATCGGCCACCTGCGCCTGCAGGTGGTCGACAAAGGCAGCTACCAGCGCCGACGCGGGGCGGTGCAGCGGCCGCACCAGGCTCACGGTAAAGGGCACCGCGACGCTGAAGCGGCGCATAACCACGCCGCTGTCGGCATAGTCGAGCGCCGTCAGCGGATTCACCACTGAAATCCCCACGCCCGCACGCACCATGGCGCACACCGACGCCGCGCTGTGCGTCTCCAGCGCCAGCCTGCGCTCCACGCCCTGCTCATGAAACAGCGTATCCAGCAGCTGACGATAGCTGTCGGCGCGCGACAGGCTGACGTAGTTCTCTCCGGCGAAATCCCGCGGCGTCAGCACCGCGCGCGCGCAAAGCGGATGATCCTGCGGCAGCACGCAGACCTCGTCGCAGGTCAGCAGCGGCAGCCGCTCGGTGCCGGCGGGCGCATGCTGGGTTTCGGTCAGGCCCAGATCGTAGCGCTGCGCCGACAGCCACTCCTCCAGCAGCGGCGACTCCTGCGGAATAATATTCAGGCTGACGTCGGGATAGCGCTGCATAAAGGGCTGCACCAGCGGCGGCAGCAGCGACTGCGAAAAGACCGGCAGGCAGGCGACCGACAGCTCGCCCTGACGGAACTGACGCAGCCCGTCGGCGGCTTCTATAATGCGATCCAGCCCGTACCAGGAGCGCTGCACCTCTTCAAACAGCCGCAGGCCCTGCACCGTGGGCTGCAGCCGACCGCGCACGCGTGCGAAGAGGCGCAGGCCGAGCTGCTTTTCCAGCCGCGCCAGTTCGCGGCTGACGGTGGGCTGCGAGGTGTTTAACAGCGCGGCGGCCTGTGTCAGATTGCCGCTGGTCATCACCGCGTGAAAAATCTCAATATGTCGCCAGTTGATTTTCGCCATTTGCTGCCATATCCATTTTGCATAGAAGCTATTAAAACAGATATTTTTCAGCATGGCACGCGTCTGGCCTAATAGGGGCAACTCACAGGAGAATGCTTATGCCACGCGCCTTAACCGACCATACCACCGCGCTTAACGCCGCGCAGCTGCTGCCGCTGGCGCAGCAGTACAGCGGCCCGTTCTGGGCCTATGACGCCCAGATCATCCAGCAGCGCATCGAACAGCTGCGCGCCTTCGACGTGGTGCGCTTTGCGCAGAAAGCCTGCTCAAACATTCATATTTTGCGTCTGATGCGCGCGGCGGGCGTCAAAGTCGACTCCGTGTCGCCTGGCGAAATCGAACGCGCGCTGGCGGCGGGCTTTCAGCCGGGCGGCGAGGATATCGTATTTACCGCCGACGTATTCGACCGGCCGACGCTGGCGCGCATTGCCGAACTCAAGGTGCCGGTGAACGCCGGCTCGGTGGATATGCTGCACCAGCTGGGCCAGGTTTCGCCAGGCCACGCGGTATGGCTGCGCATCAATCCCGGTTTCGGCCACGGCCACAGCCAGAAAACCAATACCGGCGGCGAAAACAGCAAGCATGGCATCTGGCACAGCGAACTGCCGCAGGCGCTGGCGGCGATTAAAACCTACGGGCTGCGCCTGATCGGGCTGCATATGCATATCGGCTCCGGCGTCGATTACGGCCACCTGCAGCAGGTGTGCGACGCGATGGTGGAGCAGGTGATCGCGCTCGGCCACGATCTTGAGGCGATTTCGGCGGGCGGCGGGCTCTCTGTTCCTTACCGCTTCGGCGAAGAGGCGATCGACACCGCGCACTATTTCGGTTTATGGGACGCGGCGCGCCAGCGTATCGCCGCTCACCTCGGTCACGCAGTCAAGCTGGAGATCGAGCCGGGCCGTTTCCTGGTCGCCGAGGCGGGCGTGCTGGTGTCGCAGGTGCGCGCGGTGAAAGCGATGGGCAGCCGCCACTTCGTGCTGGTGGATGCGGGCTTTAGCGATCTGATGCGTCCGTCGATGTACGGCAGCTATCACCATATCTCGCTGCTGCCGGGCGACGGTCGCGCCATCGACCAGCAAACCCAGCGCGATACCGTGGTCGCCGGGCCGCTGTGCGAGTCGGGCGATGTCTTTACCCAGCTGGAAGGCGGCAAAGTAGAAACGCGCGCGCTGCCGGCGGCGCAGGTGGGCGACTATCTGGTATTTCACGATACCGGCGCCTACGGCGCCTCAATGTCCTCTAACTACAACAGCCGTCCGCTGATCCCGGAAGTGCTGTTCGAGCAGGGTGAACCGCGTGAAATTCGCCGGGCGCAAACCATTCAGGAACTGCTGGCGCTTGAGCTGGGCTAAGGCGCGCGATGAAGATCCTCTCTCTGTGCGACGCGCCGCAGTTTGCCGGGCAGGTGACCGACTGGCTGTGGCGCGCCTTTGACGCGGAAAACGGGCGCGACTTTATGGCCAGCGTGGTGGAGAGCTCGCTGCATGGGGCAGCGTTTCCCGTCACTTTCGTCGCGGTCGACGACGCGGGCAGGGCGGTGGGCACAGTGGGCTTCTGGCGCTGCGATCTGATTAGCCGCCAGGATCTCTTTCCCTGGCTCGCCGCGCTCTACGTCGATGAAAGCGCGCGCGGCACCGGCCTGAGCGCGGCGCTGCAGCAGCATGTGATCGACTATGCGCGGCAGCGCGGCCACCGCAGCCTGTGGCTCTGGTCGACCTTCGGCGGCTATTACGAACGCTGCGGCTGGACGCCAGCGGGCGAGGCGCTGGACTATCCCGATAAAAAGGTCAGGCTCTACCGGCGCGAGCTTTAACCTGGCCCGCTCACCGAATGGCGCCGCACCAGCGTCGGGCTGAACATATTCGTCACCTCCGGCAGGGGCTGCGCATGGGCTAGGGCTAACGCCAGCTCCGCCGCCTGCTGCGCCATAGTGACGATGGGATAGCGCACCGTGGTCAGGCGCGGACGCACATAGCGCGACACCAGCACGTCATCGAAGCCGATCAGCGACATCTCTTCCGGCACGCGCACGCCGTTATCGCTCAGCACCGCCAGCGCGCCGGCCGCCATCGAATCGTTATAGCAGGCCACGGCAGTAAAGCTGCGGCCGCGTCCCAGCAGTTCGGTCATCGCCTGCTCGCCGCCCACTTCATCCGGTTCGCCAAAGGTCACCAGCCGATCGTTGGCGGGCAGGCCATGCTCTTTCAGCGCGTCGTAGTAGCCCTGCAGGCGATCTTCGGAGTCGGAAATCGGGTGGGTCGAGCAGATAAAGGCGATATTCTGATGCCCCTGCTGGATAAGATGGCGCGTCGCCAGCCAGGCGCCATAGCGGTCGTCGAGCGCTATGCAGCGCTGTTCGAACCCTTTCAGCAGCCGGTTTAGCAGCACCATGCCCGGCATCTGTTTCATCAACAGCTCCAGCTCGGCGTCAGGGATTTTCTTCGCATGCACCACCAGCGCAGCGCAGCGGTGGCGCATCAGCTGCTCAATCGCCTGCCGCTCTTTTTGCTCATTGTGGTAACCGTTACCAATCAGCAAAAAGTTGCCGGTCTGTCCGGCGATCTCATCAACCGCCTTAACCATGGCGCCGAAAAAAGGATCCGATACGTCGCCGACCACCAGTCCTAAGGTTTCGGTCGACTGCTGCGCGAGGGCGCGCGCGTTGGCGTTAGGATGATACTGCAGCTCCTCCATCGCCTGGCTGACGGCCTGGCGCGAGCTTTCGCTGGCTTTAGGCGAATTATTAATCACACGGGACACCGTCGCGACGGAAACACCCGCCAGTCTGGCAACATCCTTAATCGTAGCCATGCCTCGACCTGTTTTAGGGAAAACGTTTACACATGGCAGCAGTGTTACGGAAAAGGCGGCCTGTATCAAGCCGACAGAATGTCTGCGCCGTCGCAAAAAGGGGTAAAACTCCAGGCTTAACCCGGCGCGGGGTCGCGTGGTATCCTGCATTTTTCCCTTACCTGCCGTAAAAGAAACCATGAAAAAGCGAGTGCCACATCTGGCGCACTGGGGCGCGTTCAGCGCCGTGACAGAAAACGATCGTCTGATCGGCTGCGAGCCGTTCTTCGCCGACGCCGATCCGTCGCCGATGCTGAACACCATTCCCGAGCTGGTCTATTCCGATAAACGCATTCGGCAGCCGATGGTGCGCCGCTCCTGGCTGAAATCGCGCGAAAAGAGCGACCGCACGCTGCGCGGCCGTGAAGATTTCGTCGCCGTGGACTGGGAAACCGCGCTGGATCTGGTGGCGGATGAAAACCGCCGCATCCGCGAACGCTACGGCGCCTCCGGCATTTTCAACGGTTCTTACGGCTGGTCGTCGGCGGGCCGCGTCAACCACGCGCGCACCCTGGTGCGCCGCTTCTATTTTCAGGGCGGCGGCGGCGTCGATCAGCAGGGCAACTACAGCTGGGGCGCGGCGCAGTTCTTCCTCCCTTATGTGATCGGCACCTATATGCCGCTGACCGGCCGCGTCACCGACTGGCCGCAGGTGGTGGAGCATGCGGAGATCTTCGTCGCCTTCGGCGGGCTGGCGCTGAAAAACGCCCAGGTGGCGTCGGGCGGCGCAGGCCAGCACAGTCTGAAACCGGCGCTGGAGCAGCTGACGGCCAAAGGCACCCCGGTGATTAATATCAGTCCGATGCGCGACGACTGCCCGGCATGGGTTAACGCCGACTGGATCCCGATTCGCCCTAATACCGACGTGGCGCTGATGCTGGCGCTCGGCTACGAAATCGCCCAGCGCAACGCGGTGGACGAGGCGTTTCTCGCCAGCCACTGCACCGGCTGGCCCCAGCTGCGCGCCTACCTGCTGGGCGAAAGCGACGGCGTCGCCAAAACCGCCGGCTGGGCGAGCCGCATCACCGGCATCCCGCCGGAGCGCATCGTCCGCCTGGCTGAACAGCTGATCGGCAAGCGCAGCTTTATGACCTGCTCCTACTCGGTGCAGCGCGCCCATCGCGGCGAACAGCCTTACTGGATGATGATCGCGCTCTCGTCGATGCTCGGCCAGCCCGGCCTGCCGGGCGCGGGCTTCTCGTTCGGCCACGGCTCGATGAACAGCGTCGGCAACCCGCGTCAGGACGGCCCGGCGCCGCTGATGGCTACCGGCCCCAATCCCTCCGGATTGTCGATTCCGGTGGCGCGCATCAGCGATATGCTGCTCAATCCCGGCCAGCCTTACGCGTTCCAGGGCGAGACGCTGACCTATCCCGACATTCATCTGGTGCACTGGGCGGGCGGCAATCCTTTCCACCATCATCAGCAGCTTAACCGCCTGGTCGAGGGCTGGCAGAAGCCGGACACCGTAGTGGTGCAGGATATCGTCTGGACGCCGGCGGCGCAGATGGCGGATATCGTCCTGCCTGCCACCACCACGCTGGAGCGCAACGATATCGGCGGCTCCTCGCGCGACCGTTTTGTGCTGGCGATGCATCAGGCGATTAAGCCGCAGCATCAGGCGCGCAACGACTTCGATATTTTCGCCGATCTGGCCGAACGCCTTGGCTATCGCCAGCAGTTCACCGAGGGGCGCGACGAAGGTCAGTGGATCGAACACCTTTATCAGCAGTGCGCGACGGCGCATGCGCGCAAGGGTATCGATTTTCCGGAGTTCGCCGAGTTCTGGTCGCGCGGTTTCGTGGAGATCCCGGAAGGCGGCAAGCCCTACATCTTTATGGAGGATTTCCGCGCCGATCCCGTGCGTCACCCGATCAAAACCGCCAGCGGCAAGATTGAACTCTTCAGCCAGACCATCGCCGACTATGAGCTGGCCGATTTCGCCGGTCATCCGGAGTGGCGCGAACCTCAGGAGTGGCTGGGGGCGGCGCTGAGCGAGCAGTTCCCGCTGCATATGATCTCTATCCAGCCGTCAGATCGGCTGCACAGCCAGCTTGACGCCACGCCGACGGTGCAGGGCAACAAAACTGCCGGCCATGAAACGCTCTATCTGCATCCGCAGGACGCCGCGGCGCGCGGCATTGTCGACGGCGAGGTAATCGAGGTGCGTAACGCGCGCGGCGCGATGCTGGCGGGCGCTCGCCTTACCGACGGGCTGACGCCGGGCGTGGTCATCGTGGCTACCGGCGCCTGGTTCGATCCCGGCTTCGGCGCGGAGTGGCAGCCGTATGACCGTGCGGGCAACCCCAACGTTCTGACGCTGGATATCGGTACCTCGTCGCTGACGCAGGGGCCCAACGCCATGAGCTGCCTGGTGGACATCAAAAAACATGCGGTTTGCAAAATCGCCTAACAAACACATGGCTGGTTACATTTTGCCGGACACTGTTGCGTTTGAGTGATGGCAGCCCGTCTCGCGGCCTTGCTACAGTCAGGGTCCCAGAGGTATTGATGGGTGAACATCAATAGTTTTCTTGATTACACCGACCTGCGCAGATGCGCAGGTTTTTTTTTGCCTGGCGCGCCGATTACGAACTGATACACAGTTTTTCTGTTAACAGCGTAGTGCTTTCTTTATAACTGCTCGCGTGGATATTTTTTTACTTTTCTTTGCAGCGGATTGCTATGCCCCGGATAAAAAAACTACTGGGAAAAGACCAGATCAAAGCCCCGTTTAACCCGTTTCGTTTTCGCCTGATTTGCCTTGGCGTGCTGGCCTGCATGGTGATATTGATGGCGCGCATCGCCGATCTGCAGTTCCTCAATCAGCCGATGCTGGAGCATGAGGCGGATCAGCGCTCGCTGCGCACCGTTACGCTGCCGACCAACCGCGGCACCCTGCTAGATCGCAACGGCGAAGCGCTGGCGCTCTCGGTGCCGTCGCGCGACGTTATTGCCGATCCGATGCGCGTGCTGGAGGCGAATCCCGACTTCCTCAGCGCTAAGTGGGCCTACCTGGCTTCGGCGCTGAATATGCGGCCCGAGCAGATCGCCGCGCAGATCACCGCCAATCCGAAACGCCGCTTTCTCTATCTGGGGCGCAAGATCGAGCTTGGCATCGCCAAAGATATCGCCGAACTGCATCTGAAAGGCATCAGCGAAGTCTATGACGATAGCCGCTTTTACCCGATGAGCGAGGCGGCGGCGCCGCTGATCGGCATCGTCGGCGCAGACAATAGCGGTCTGAACGGCCTGGAAAAGGGCTACGACAAGATTTTGCAGGGCGTGCCGGGCAAAGAGGTTTATCGCCAGGACGCCGCAGGCCACATTATCTCCATGCTGAGCTATACCCCGCCGACGCAGCCGCCAACGGTGCAGCTCAGCATCGACAAGTTCGATCAGTACACGCTCTACAGCAAGCTGCGCGACGGCGTGCTGCTCAACAAGGCGGACTCCGGCGCGGCGGTGCTGGTGAAGATCGACACCGGCGAAATTCTCGGGATGGCCTCTTACCCGTCGTTTAACCCTAACAACTATGACGGCGCCACCCCGGCGCAGATGCGCAACGCGGCGATCAACGACAGCTACGAGCCGGGTTCGACGGTGAAACCGCTGGTGGTGATGGAAGGGCTGGAGCGCCATCTGGTGCGCCCCGATTCAGTGATCGACACCACGCCCTATCGGGTAAACGGCCACCTGATCCGCGACGTCGGCCACTGGCCGCGCCTGACCATGACGGGCATTTTGCAAAAATCGAGCGACATCGGCGTCTCCCATATCGCGCTGGCGATGCCTGCCGAGGCGCTGGTCAACACCTACCAGGCGTTCGGCCTGGGCAAACCGACAGGGCTGGGACTGACCGGCGAGAGCGTCGGCTATTTCCCGGCGCACCGTCAGCGCTGGGCCGATATCGAGCGCGCCACTTTCTCCTTCGGCTATGGCCTGCGCGTGACGCCGCTGCAGATTGCACGCGAATATGCCACGCTGGGCGCGTTCGGCGTTTACCGTCCGCTGTCGATTACCCGCGTGACGCCGCCGGTGCTCGGCAAGCAGGTGGCGAATCCGGAAACGGTGAAGGAGGTGGTGCACATGCTGGAGAGCGACGTGCTGCCAGGCGGCACCGGTATCAAAGCGGCGGTGCCGGGCTACCGTCTGGCGACCAAAACCGGTACCGCGGAGAAAATGGGCGACAGCGGCAAATATGACGGCGGCTATATCAACTACACCGCCGGCGTGGCGCCCGCCAGCCATCCAGAGGTGGCGCTGGTGGTGATGATCAACCATCCTACCGCGGGCGATCACTTCGGCGGCTCGGTTGCCGCGCCGATTTTCGGCAACATTATGGGGCCGGTGCTAAAGCATATGAATATCGCGCCGGATGCTATCTACAATAAGCCTTCGGATAAATCCTAGTAAAATCAGTATGTAACCGGGTATGGAACTTATTCATACCTGGTTTCATTTGCCCGAATTCCGTTGCGTTTTCGCGCTGTTTTGTCCTGCCGTAGAGTGCGAGGATAGCAGTCCCAGAGGTATTGATAGGTGCGAAAACGCGCTGCTCCAGGCAGCGGCATCCGCAAGGATAATCCACCCTGTTTATTGCACCAACCCACGCGGATGCGTGGGTTTTTTTTGCCTGTTAGTCACCGCTTGCGTTCTGTTCGCTCGCTTCCGCGCTACCGCAAAACATAGCCGCTGCGTTCCCTGAATGGCAGCCGTTCTGCCTGCCTTTATCGTGCGTCGTCCGTTATGCCCAGCTACAGCCGAAAATGACGCGGCATGATGCGCTGAGCGTCGGCTGGAAAGTCTGACCATTCTTAACGCAACCCTTACGGTTCGCCGATGGAAAAAAGGACGGGGCATCACGGATAATAGGCGGCGTGATGACTGATAAACGCAATAATCCCCTGAAAAAATGGGATTTTTTCTTTCTACTTCCGGCAAGACTGTTAACCATGACTAATGCGTCCCGCACCTCCCGTTCCCGCTGGCTTAAATGGCTGCTGCTGTTCATCCTGATGGTGATTATTGCCGGCGTCGTCTGGCGGATGCTGCCGACCGGCAAAGGGCAGGGCGCGATGCCGCCTGGCGATGGTCACGGCGGACGCGGCGGGCCGCCGGGCATGGCGATGACGGGCGGCGGGGCGACGCTGGTGCACAGCGGCGTCGCGACCACCGCCGACGTGCCGGTTTACCTCAATGCGCTCGGCACGGTGATCCCCAACGCCAGCGTCACCGTCACCAGCCGGGTCGACGGGCAGCTGGAGAAAGTGTACTTCACCGAAGGGCAGAAGGTGGCGGCGGGCCAGCTGCTGGCGCAGATCGATCCGCGCGGTTTTCAGGCGACGCTGAATCAGTACCAGGCAGAGCTGAGCGAAAACCAGGCGCTGCTCAACAGCGCCGAGCTGACGCTGGCGCGCTACCGCAAACTCTACGCGCAGGATTCGCTGGCGCGTCAGGATCTCGACACCCAGACCGCCACCGTCGGCCAGTATCGCGGCGCGGTCGCCGCCGACCAGGCGCAGATCGCCAGCGCGAAGCTGAGCATTGAATATGCGCGCATCACCGCGCCGGTCAGCGGTCGCGTCGGGCTGCGGCTGGTGGATCCGGGCAATATGGTGCAAAGCTCCAGCAGCACCGGGCTGGTCACTATTACCCAGATGCAGCCCGCCGCCGTGACCTTTAGCGTGCCGCAGAGCAATATTCCCACGCTGATCAAGGCGCTGCACAACGGCCAGGCGCTGCCCGCCACCGCCTTCGACCAGGACAACAGCCGCGCGCTGGCGCAGGGCGAAGTGAAATTCATCAGCAACCAGATCGACACCGGCACCGGCACCGTGGCGCTGAAGGCGACCTTCGCCAACGAGGACGACGCGCTCTACGCCAACCAGTTCGTCAATCTGCGTTTGCGCATTGCTACCCTGACGGGGGCGACGGTGATCCCGTCGCAGGCGCTGCAGCTGAGCAGCAACGGCAGCTTTGTCTTTGTGATCAATAAAGACAACAGCGTGACGCGCAAAGCGGTCTCCGCCGGCCCGGCGTTCGGCGACGACAGGCAGGCGATCCTGAAGGGCGTCGAGCCCGGCGACCGTCTGGTGACCGAGGGTATCGATCGCCTGACCAACGGCAGCAAAGTCGCGCTGGCGGATGAGACGCAACCGACCGCAAGCGCCGAGGCAAAATGAATCCGTCACGCCTGTTTATCCTGCGGCCGGTCGCCACTATTCTGCTGATGGCGGGCGTGCTGGTCGCCGGCATTTTTGCCTACACCTTCTTGTCGACCTCGGCGCTGCCGCAGGTGGACTATCCCACCATCCAGGTCACCACGCTCTATCCCGGCGCCAGCCCCGACGTCATGGCCTCGTCGGTGACCTCGCCGCTGGAGCGCCAGCTGGGGCAGATGGCGGGGCTGAGCCAGATGACCTCGACCAGCTCCAGCGGCTCCTCCATTATCACCCTGAAGTTCGGTCTCGATCTCTCGCTCGACGTGGCGGAGCAGGAAGTGCAGGCGGCGATCAACGCCGCCAATAATCTGCTGCCGAGCGATCTGCCGAATCCGCCGACCTATAAAAAGGTCAATCCGGCGGACAGCGCGGTGATCACCCTGGCGGCCAGTTCAGACACCCTGCCGCTGACGCAGGTGCAGGATCTGGTCAATACCCGCGTGGCGCTGAAGCTGTCGCAGATCGCCGGCGTCGGCATGGTGACGCTGGCGGGCGGCCATCAGCCCGCGATCCGCGTGCAGATGAACCCGGCCGCGCTCGCCGCGCGCAAGCTGACGCTGGAAGACGTCAACACGCTGATTAGCAACAGCAACGTCAACGGCTCCAAAGGCGGCTTCGACGGCAAATATCATTCGGTCACCATCGACGCCAACGATCAGCTGCGCACCGCCGACGAGTACGGGAACCTGATCCTGACGTATCAGAACGGCGCAGCGCTGCGCCTGAAAGATATCGCCCATATCGAACAGGGGCCGGAAAACAGCTATCAGTCCGCCTGGGCCAACCGCAGCCCGGCGATTGTCATCAGCGTGCAGCGCCAGCCGGGCGCCAACGTGATTCAGGTGGTGGACAGCATCAAGGCGGCGTTGCCAACGCTACAGGCCGCGCTGCCGGACGGGGTGAAGATAGCCGTACTTTCCGACCGCACTCAGACCATCCGCGCCTCGATCGGCGACGTGCAGTTCGAGCTGATGCTGTCGATCGCGCTGGTGGTGCTGGTGACCTTCCTGTTCCTGCGCAACGTGGCGGCGACGCTGATCCCCAGCGTGGCGGTGCCGCTGTCGCTGGTGGGCACCTTCGGCGTGATGTATCTGGCGGGCTTCAGTCTCAATAACCTGTCGCTGATGGCGCTGACCATCGCCACCGGCTTCGTGATCGACGACGCCATTGTGGTGGTGGAGAATATCTCGCGGCGTCTGGAGGAGGGCGAAACGCCGATGCAGGCGGCGCTGAAGGGCTCGCAGCAGATCGGCTTCACCATTATCTCGCTGACCTTCTCGCTGATTGCGGTGCTGATCCCGCTGCTGTTTATGGGCGACGTCGTTGGGCGGCTGTTCCGCGAGTTCGCCATCACCCTGGCGGTGTCGATTCTGGTGTCGATGCTGGTGTCGCTGACCTTAACGCCGATGCTGTGCGCCTGTCTGCTGCGCCATATCCCGCCAGAGCGGCAGTCGCGCTTTGCGCGCAAGGGCGGCGAGCTGTTCGACCAGCTAATCCGCGGCTATGACCGGCTGCTCACGGTGGTGCTCAACCACCAGAAGCTGACGCTGCTGGCGGCGCTGGCGACCTTTGCGCTCACCGCGCTGCTCTATATGGCGGTGCCGAAAGGCTTCTTCCCGACGCAGGACACCGGGCTGATTCAGGGCATTACGCTGGCGTCGCAGGATGTCTCCTTTAACGAGATGGCGAAGCGTCAGCAGGCGCTGGCGAAGGTGGTGCTGGCCAACCCGGCGGTGGAGAGCGTCTCTTCCACTATCGGCATCGACGGCAGCAACACCAGCCTGAACAGCGGACGCCTGCAGATTAACCTGAAGCCGTTCGACCAGCGCGACGACAAGGCCGACAGGGTGATCACACAGCTGCAGCAGGCGGCGAGGCAGGTGGCGGGCATCCAGCTCTATATGCAGCCGGCGCAGGATCTGACGGTCAACGATCAGGTGACGCCGAGCCAGTATCAGTTCACCCTCGACGACGCCGACAGCGAAAACCTGGTGACCTGGTCGCCGCAGCTGGTGGCGGCGCTGCTGAAGCGGCCCGAGTTCAACGGCGTAGTGAGCAATTTGCAGGATCAGGGGCGCGTCGCCTGGGTCGAGCTGAACCGCGATAAAGCGGCGCGCTACGGCATTACCGCGTCGGATGTCGATACCGCGCTCTATAACGCTTTCGGCCAGCGTCTGGTCTCGACCATCTTTACCCAGTCGAACCAGTATCGCGTGGTGCTGGAAGTGGCGCCGCAGTATCAGCAGTCGCCCGCCTCGTTTGAGGATGTCTATCTGCAGCCCGCGACCAGCGATAGCTCGACGACGAGTTCGACCTCATCTTCGGACGCATCGTCGGCGTCAGCCTCGACGTCAACTTCAGCCAGCGACGCCAGCGGCGGCATGGTAAAGCTGACCTCTGTCGCCACTATCCACCAGCGCGCCGGTTCGCTGATGCATATGCGGCTGAACCAGTTCCCGGCGGTGACGATCTCGTTTAACCTCAACAGCGGCTACTCGCTGGAGGATGGGCAGAAGGCGATCGCCGAGGTGCAGCGGCAGCTGGGAATGCCGTCGAGCATCACGCTGCGCTATCAGGGCGAAACCGCCGCCTTCCAGAGCGCCACCGGCAATACTCTGTGGCTGATCCTCGCCGCGCTGCTCACCATGTACGTGGTGCTGGGCATTCTCTACGAGAGCTTTATTCACCCGGTGACCATTCTCTCCACGCTGCCCTCGGCGGCGGTCGGCGCGCTGCTGACGCTGCTGCTGGCGGGCAGCGAATTTAGCCTGATCGCGCTAATCGGCGTGATCCTGCTGATCGGCATCGTGAAAAAGAACGCCATTATGATGATCGACTTTGCGCTGGAGGCGGAGAATAAGCAGCACCTCAGCCCCCGCGAGGCGATCCATCAGGCCTGCCTGCTGCGCTTCCGTCCGATCCTGATGACCACCATGGCGGCGCTGCTCGGCGCGCTGCCGCTGATGCTGGCGTCGGGATCGGGCGCGGAACTGCGCCAGCCGCTGGGGCTGGTGATCGTCGGCGGGCTGATCGTCAGCCAGGTGCTGACGCTCTTCTCCACGCCGGTGATCTATCTGTGGTTTGACGCCGTCGCGCAGCGCGGCAGCGCCTGGGTGAAACGCCGTCAGCAGCGGTCGCGGGGCGCGTCATGAACCTGACGCGGCTGTTTATCTTCCGTCCGGTCGCGACGCTGCTGCTGACGCTGGCGATCCTGCTGCTCGGCGCGCTCGGCTACCGGCTGCTGCCGGTCGCGCCGCTGCCGCAGGTCGATTTCGCGACGATTATGGTGAGCGCCAGCCTTGCGGGCGCCAGCCCGGAAACCATGGCGGCGACGGTGGCGACGCCGCTGGAGCGCGCGCTGGGGCAGATCGCCGGTATTACCGAGATGACCTCCAGCAGCTCGCAGGGATCCGCCAGCATTATTTTACAGTTTGAGCTGGACCGCGATATCAACGGCGCGGCGCGTGACGTGCAGGCGGCGATCAACGCCTCGCGCAGCCTGCTGCCGAGCAGCATGGCCTCGCTGCCGACCTACCGCAAAGCCAATCCCTCCGACGCGCCCATCGTGATGCTGGCGCTCACCTCCGAAACGCGCACCCCCGGCGAGCTGTACGATCTGGCCGAAAGCAAGATCGAGCAGGCGATGGGGCAGGTGAAGGGCGTGGGCGAGGTATCGCTGATGGGCAGCGCGCTGCCCGCGGTGCGTATCGACCTGCAGCCGCAGAAGCTGACGCACTACGGCATCTCGCTGGATAGCGTGCGCAGCGCCGTCGCCAACAGTACCACTAATCTGCCGAAAGGCATGCTGCAGGGTAGCAGCCAGTCGTGGGTGGTGGACAGCAACGGCCAGCTCGACAAGGCCGCGCAGTTCCGCGATCTGATCGTCGCTTATCAGGATGGCAAAGCGGTGCGGCTGCACGACGTCGCCACCGTCTACGACTCGGTGGAGGATCAGTATCAGGCTGGTTTCCTCAACGCCGCGCCCGCGGTGATGATCGGCATTAAGCGTCAGGCGGGCGCCAATATGCTCGACACCATTGACGCCATTAAGGCGCAGCTGCCGGCGCTGGAGAAAGATCTGCCCGCCGACGCGCAGCTGAAAGTGGTGATCGACCGGTCGCCAGGGGTGCGCGCCTCGCTCTACGATACCGAAGAGACGCTGCTGATCGCCGTGCTGCTGGTGATCGCCGTGGTGTTTGTCTTCCTGCGCAACCTGCAGGCGGTGGCGATCCCGGCGCTGGCGCTGCCGGTGTCGCTGATCGGGACCTGCGCGGTGATGTACCTGCTCGGCTACAGCCTCGACAACCTGTCGCTGATGGCGCTGATTATCTCCACCGGCTTCGTCGTGGATGACGCCATCGTGGTGCTGGAGAACATCACGCGGCATATTGAAGAGGGGCTGGGGCCGGTGCGCGCGGCGGTGCGCGGCGCGCGCGAGGTGAGCTTTACCGTGCTGTCGATGACGGTGTCGCTTATCGCCGTTTTTATCCCCATCCTGCTGATGGGCAGCATCGTGGGACGCCTGTTCCGCGAATTCGCCATTACCCTCACGGTGTCGCTGCTGATCTCGATGTTCGTCTCCCTCAGCCTGACGCCGATGCTCTGCGCACGGCTGCTGAAGCGCAGGCCGCGCGTCGCCAACAGGCCGCATCCGATCTACCAGTTTATCGAGAACCGGCTCAACGCGCTGCTAGCCGCCTATGCGCGCGGGCTGAACTGGGTGATGCGCCATCAGAAGCTCACGATGTTCAGCCTGGCGCTTACCGTGCTGCTCAATCTGTTTCTTTACAGCGTGGTGCAGAAGGGCTTCTTTCCCAATCAGGACACCGGCCTGCTGATGGGCGCGCTGCGCGCCGACCAGAACATCTCGTTTCAGGCGATGAAGCCGAAAATGCTGATGTTCACCAACATTATTCAGGCCGATCCGGCGGTAGAGAGCGTCATGTCCTCGATGGGCAGCGGCATGTTCGGCTCGCGCAACAGCGCCAACTTCTTCGTGCGGCTGAAGGATCTCGACCAGCGCGACGCCACCGCTACCGAAGTGGCCAACCGGCTGAGCATGAAAACCAGCCATATCGCCGGCGCGCAGATGTTCCTGATGGCGGCGCAGGATCTGCATATCGGCGGCCGCAGCGCCAACGCCAGCTATCAGTACAGCCTGCAGGCGGACGATCTCGATCTGCTGCGCACCTGGACGCCGAAAGTACAGGCGGCGCTGGCGGCGATCCCGCAGCTCAACAGCGTCGATTCCGACTCGCAAACCGGCGGCCAGGAGGTGGTGATCACTATCGATCGCGATCGCGCCACGCGCCTCGGCGTCAATGTGCAGATGCTCGACACCATGCTCAATAACGCCTTCAGCCAGCGTCAGGTCGCCACGCTCTATCACACGCTGAATCAGTATCACGTCGTGATGTCGCTTAACAGCAGCTACACGCGCGACCCGGCGATTTTGCAGCAGCTCTATGTGGTTAACGACAGCGGCGATCGGGTGCCGCTCTCCGCCTTCGCCACTCTGAGCAGCGGCAACGCGCCGCTGTCGGTGGCGCATCAGGGACAGTCGGCCACCAGCACCGTCGCCTTTAACCTCAACGACGGCGTTTCGCTGGAGCAGGCGCAGGCGCTGATCAAGCAGGCGATGGCGAAGCTCGGTCTGCCTTCCAGCATCCAGGCCGGTTTTGCCGGCACCGCCGCCGCCTTCGGCCAGCTGACGGCCACCATGCCCTGGCTGATCCTGGCGGCGCTGGCGGCGGTCTATATCGTGCTGGGCGTGCTTTACGAGAGCTATGTGCATCCGCTGACCATTCTCTCGACGCTGCCGTCGGCGGGCGTCGGCGCGCTGCTGCTGCTGCTGCTCACCCATACACAGCTCACGGTGATTGCGCTGATCGGCATTATCCTGCTGATCGGCATCGTGAAAAAGAACGCCATTATGATGATCGACTTTGCGCTCGACGCCGAGCGCCGTCTCGGCCTCTCGCTGCAGCAGGCTATCGTGCAGGCGTGCCTGATGCGTTTTCGCCCCATCATGATGACCACGCTGGCAGCCTTCTTCGGCGCGCTGCCGCTGGCGCTCGGCAGCGGCGGCGACGCCGATCTGCGCAGCCCGCTCGGCATGGCGATTGCCGGCGGGCTGGCGCTGAGCCAGCTATTGACCCTGTTTACCACGCCGGTGGTCTATCTCTGGCTCGACCGTTTGAGTCGCGCCACCCAACGTCAGTGGCGTCGTTTGCGCCATGCGGAATCCTGATTGATGAAAACGCTTTCTCTCGCTTTACTGCTGCTGCTCGGCGGCTGCGCCGTCGGCCCCGACTATCAACGGCCCAGCGCCAGCGTGCCGCTGCACTATAAAGAAGCCAAAGGCTGGCAGCGCGCCGCGCCGCAGGACGATCGCAGCAAAGGCGAATGGTGGGCGGTCTATCACGACGACACCCTGAGCGGCCTGCTGCGGCAGGTCAGCATCTCTAACCAGAACGTCGCCAGCTATGCCGCGCAGTACCGCGAAGCCCAGGCGCTGGCCGCCCAGTCGCGCGCCGCGCTCTTCCCGACGCTCGGCTATGACGCCAGCGCAACGCGCAGCGGCACTCGCTCGACCAACAGCGGCGCGCGCAGCGTCACCAGCAGCGATTCGGCGCAGCTGAGCGCCAGCTGGGAGCTCGATCTGTGGGGCAAGCTACGCCGCACCCGAGAAGAGAACGCCGCCAGCGCCGAGGCGAGCGCCGCCGAGCTGGCGAACGTGACGCTCAGCGCCCAGTCGGAGCTGGCGCAGGACTATTTTCAGCTGCGTATTATGGATGAGAAGATCGCGCGCTATCAGCAAAGCGTGGCGGCCTACGCGCGCTATCTGCAGGTGATCGAGAACAAATACCGGGCGGGCAGCGAATCGCGCGCCACCCTGGCGCAGGCGCAGATGCAGCTGGAGAGCGCCCGCGCCTCGGCGCTCGACGAGCAGTGGCAGCGCGCCCAGCTTGAACACGCTATCGCGCTGCTGCTGGGAAAAACGCCTGCCGAATTCAGCCTGCCCGCGGCGAAGCTGACCGCAAGCCTGCCGCCGCTACCGCAGACGCTGCCGTCGCAGCTGCTGCAGCGCCGACCCGATATCGCCAGTGCCGAACGCAACGTCGCCGCCGCCAACGCCGCGGTAGGCGTGGCCATCGCCGGCTACTATCCCGATCTGACGCTGAGCGCCAGCGGCGGCACCAGCGCCTCGGCGCTGCATAATCTCTTCTCGCTGCCCTATCGCGTCTGGTCGCTCGGCCCCGACCTGAGCGGCACATTGCTCGATTTCGGCGCCACCTCGGCGAAGGTGGAGCAGGCGCGCGCCGCCTGGGACGCCAGCGTCGCCAGCTATCGGCTTTCGGTGCTGACGGCGATGCAGGAAGTGGAAGACGATCTGGTGGAGCTTAACACCCTCGCCAGCGAGCTGGATGCGCAGCAGCGCGCCGCCGACGCCGCGCGCGAGTCGGCGCGCGTCACGCGCAATCAGTATGAGGCGGGCATGATCGACTACCTCGACGTCGCCACCACCGAAACCAGCAGCCTGAGCGCGCAGCAGAGCCTGCTGACGCTGCAAAGCACGCAGTGGGTCGCCAGCGTGGCGCTGATCGCCGCGCTCGGCGGCGGCTGGCAGAGCGCGCCCTAAATCGCGCCTTTACGCTTGTCGAACGACGTCAGATCCTGCATCGTTAGGAACCTTTTAGCGATGCTATGGAGCTGGCATGTTGTTTACATTTTTACGTCTGGTCTGCCGCCTGTTGTGGCGGGTGGAACTGCGCGGCGACGCCGCCGCGCTGCATCAGGGAAAAGTGCTGATCGCGCCGAATCATATGTCTTTTCTCGACGGCGTGCTGCTGGCGCTGTTCCTGCCGATCAGACCGGTATTCGCGGTTTACTCCGCCGTCAGCGATCGGTGGTATATGCGGCTGGTGAAGCCGCTGATCGATTTCGTTCCGCTCGATCCGACCCGGCCGATGTCGATCAAACAGCTGGTGCGGCTGATCGACAGCGGCCGTCCGGTGGTGATCTTCCCGGAAGGGCGCATCACCGTGACCGGCTCGCTGATGAAAATCTACAGCGGCGCGGGGTTCGTCGCCGCCAAATCGCAGGCCAACGTGGTGCCGATGCGCATCGAAGGCGCGGAGTACACCCCTTTCGGCCGCCTGGCGGGCATCTTCAAACGCCGCCTTTTTCCCCGCATCACCCTGACCATTCTGCCCGCCACGCGCATTCCGATGCCGGAGGCGAAGCGCGCCCGCGAACGGCGCCAGCTCGCCGGCGAGCACCTGCATCATATTATGATGGAGGCGCGCATGGCGGTGCGCCCGCGCGAAACGCTCTATGACGCCTTCCTCAACGCCCGCACCCGCTACGGCGCCTTCAAGCCCTGCATCGAAGACGTCAACATGCAGCCCGACAGCTATACCGGGCTGCTGAAAAAGGCGCTCGGCGTCGGACGCATTCTTGAGCGCTACAGCCAGCCGGGCGAGATTGTCGGCCTGCTGCTGCCCAACGCGACGGTGACTGCGGCGGCGATCCTCGGCGCGTCGATGCGCGGGCGCGTGCCGGCGATGCTCAACTACACCGCCGGGGTCAACGGCATGCGCGCGGCCCTGACCGCGTCGCAGGCGAAAACCGTCTTTACCTCGCGCCAGTTTCTGGAGAAGGGCAACCTCTGGCATCTGCCGCAGGGGCTGACCGAGGTCGAGTGGATCTATCTGGAGGATCTGCGCGACACCGTGACGACGCAGGACAAGCTCTGGATCCTCGCGCATCTGCTGCTGCCGCGGCGCGCGCAGGTGGCGCGCCAGCCGGAAGAGGCGGCGATGGTGCTCTTCACCTCCGGCTCGGAAGGCAACCCCAAAGGGGTGGTGCATTCGCATAAAAGCCTGCTGGCGAACGTGGAGCAGATCCGCACCGTGGCGGATTTCACCCCGCGCGATAAATTTATGTCGGCGCTGCCGCTGTTCCACGCCTTCGGCCTGACGGTGGGCCTGTTCACGCCGCTGATGACCGGCGCGCAGGTGTTTCTCTACCCCAGCCCGCTGCACTATCGCATCGTGCCGGAGCTGGTCTACGACCGCAACTGCACCGTGCTGTTCGGCACATCGACCTTCCTCGGCAACTACGCGCGCTTTGCCGCGCCTTACGATTTCGCCCGCCTGCGCTACGTGGTGGCGGGCGCGGAGAAGCTGCAGGAAGCGACGCGCCAGATCTATATGGAGAAATACGGCATTCGTATTCTGGAAGGCTACGGCGTAACCGAATGCGCGCCGGTAGTGGCGATCAACGTGCCGATGGCGGCGAAAGCGCACACCGTCGGCCGCATTCTGCCGGGCATGGATTCGCGGCTGATGTCGGTAGAGGGCATCGAGCAGGGCGGACGGCTGCAGCTGCGCGGGCCGAATATCATGAACGGCTATCTGCGCGTCGAGAATCCCGGCGTGCTGGAAGCGCCCGTCGCCGACAACGGCGAAGGGCAGATGGAGGCGGGCTGGTACGATACCGGCGATATCGTCTCCTTTGACGAAGGCGGCTTCTGTCAGATTCAGGGGCGCGCCAAACGCTTTGCCAAGATCGCCGGCGAGATGGTATCGCTGGAGAGCGTCGAGCAGATCGCCCTCAAGGCGTCGCCGGAGAAACAGCACGCGGCGTCGCTGCGCGCCGACGGCAGCCGCGGCGAAGCGCTGGTGCTCTTTACCACCGACGCCGGGCTGAAGCGCGACGGGCTGCAAAAGGCGGCGCGCGAGCTGGGCGCGCCGGAGCTCGCCGTGCCGCGCGACATCCGCGTGATGAAACAGCTGCCGATGCTGGGCAGCGGAAAACCGGACTATGTCAGCCTGAAAAAGCTGGCGGAAGAGGAGCAGTCATGAGCAGGCTAAACACGCAGGCGATGTCGCTGGGGTCGCGCGGCATGCTGGCGGTAATGGGCGCGCAGTTCTTCTCCGCCTTTGGCGACAACGCGCTGCTTTTCGCTACTCTGGCACTGCTGAAAAGCGAGCGCTATCCCGACTGGAGCCAGCCGGTGATGCAGATGTTGTTCGTCGCCGCCTATATTCTGCTGGCGCCTTTTGTCGGCCAGATGGCGGACAGCTTCGCCAAAGGCCGGGTTATGATGTTCGCCAACAGCCTGAAGCTGCTGGGGGCGCTGCTGATCTGCTTCGGCCTCAATCCCTTCGTGGGTTATACGCTGGTGGGCATCGGCGCGGCCGCTTATTCGCCCGCCAAATACGGCATTCTCACCGAGCTGACCTCCGGCGAGAAGCTGGTGAAGGCCAACGGCATGATGGAGAGTTCTACCATCGCCGCGATCCTGCTCGGATCGGTATCGGGTGGCGCGCTCGCCGACTGGAGCCTGCCGGCGGCGCTGGCGCTTTGCGCGGCCACTTACGCGGTGGCGGTGGCGGCAAACCTGTTTATTCCTGCGCTTGCCGCGGCGCGGCCGGGACAGAGCTGGAACGTCGGCGCGATGCTGCGCCGTTTTTTCCAGGCGTGCTCAGCGCTGTGGCATAACGCGGAGACGCGCTTTTCCATTCTCGGCACCAGCCTGTTCTGGGGCGCGGGCGTGACGCTGCGCTTCCTGCTGGTGTTGTGGGTGCCGGTGGCGCTCGGCATCAGCGACAACGCCACGCCGACGACGCTCAACGCCATGGTGGCGATCGGCATCGTGGTCGGCGCCGGCGCGGCGGCGAAGCTGGTAACGCTGGAGACGGTGCGCCGCTGCATGCCCGCCGGCGTGCTGATCGGCGTGATGGTGATCATCTTCTCGCTGCAGCATTCGCTGCTGAACGCGTACCTGCTGCTGATGGTAATCGGCGCGCTGGGCGGTTTTTTCGTGGTGCCGCTCAACGCGGTGCTGCAGGCGCGCGGCAAGGCGAGCGTCGGCGCGGGCAATGCGATTGCGGTGCAGAACTTCGGCGAGAATATCGCCATGCTAGTGATGCTGGGGCTCTATACGCTGGCGGTGAAAGCGGGCGCGCCTGCGGTCGCTACCGGCGTCGGCTTTGGCGCGCTGTTTGCGCTGGCGATAGCGGCGCTGTGGCTGTGGCGGCCGAAAGCCGCCGCGCGTTAAAATAGCGGGTGCTGGTCCGAGAGTAAACCGCGCGCTTCCGTTATTCGGTTGAGTTCGGCCAGCGCCGCCGCATTAGCCTGCCGCCACTGCTGTGGCGATACGGCGACAGAAGGCTCTCTGCGCTGCCTGCCGCCGCGCTCTTTTTTCTTCTCTTAGCTTTCACCCAGCAACCTCCGCGCCTCGCGCGCCACGTTTTCCATCTCGTCCTGCAGCTCCAGCAGCTCCGGCTCCAGGTCGTCGATATCGGCGCTCTGGCGCAGGTTCTTCTCCAGCTGGCGGCAGAGCTGCTTCATGCGCGGCACGCCGCTGTAGCTGGCGCTGCCGTGCAGCTTATGAATGATCTCGCGCAGTCCCTGTACATCCTTCGCCGCCATAAAGGCGTCGAGTTTTTCATGCACCTCAGGCAGAAAGTCGAGCAGCATTTTCAGCATATCGCGCGCCAGATCGGGTTTGTTCGCCGCCTGGCGCAGCGCCAGCTCCCAGTCGAGCGACGGCGAAACGGCAGGCACCGGCGGCAGCACCGCGGGCAGCGCCGGACTGTAGCGCGCCAGCAGCTGGCTGAGCCGGGTTTCGTCGATCGGCTTCGCCAGATAGTCGTTCATCCCGGCTTTGATCAGATGTTCGCGCTCGCCGTCGATGGCGTGCGCGGTGACCGCCACAATCGGCGTGCTGGCGTGCAGCGGCAGGCTGCGAATGATTTCGCTGGCGCGAATGCCGTCGATCTCCGGCATCTGAATATCCATCAGGATGATATCGAGCGGCTGCGCGCTCGCCGCGGCGATCGCCTGCTCAGCGTTGTTGCATAACAGGATATGCTGCACCTGCTCCTCCAGCAGCGCGCCGATCAGCTTGAGGTTGGCGGGGTTATCGTCCACCGCCATGACCCGCAGCGGCAGTCGCGCGCCGTTGGGCAGTTCGCTGCGCTGGCGGGTATGCAGATCGGCCAGCAGCGGCAGCAGACGCGTGGTGGAGACCGGTTTGGTGATGCAGCCGTGAATGCCGCGCACCTTGAGCCGATCCGCCAGCAGCATCATGGCGCTTGGCAGCGCCAGCAGCACGCAGTCGGCGCGGTTGAGCAGGGCGTCGATAAAGGCGTCGTCCAGCAGCGCTTGCTGCGTGATGTCGATCGGCAGCCCGACCAGCAGCAGCGGATAATGCGGCTCGCGCAGGCCCGACAGCGTTTCGCTGTGCTCGATCTGCAGCGGCGTAACGCGCAGCATCTTCAGCGTCGCGTCGGCCGAGGCGGCGTGCGCCTCGACGTAGGCCATGCGCGAGCGCGACAGGGCGTCGAGCGCGCGCGGCAGCGTCGGCGCGTTGGGGTTGAGATCGAGCTGTATCCGCACCCAGAAGGTCGAGCCTTCGTTGACGCGGCTGTGAAAGGCGATCTCGCCGCCCATTTCGCTGACCAGCTTCTGGGTAATCACCAGCCCCAGCCCCGTGCCGCCGTGGCGGCGGGAAATGCTGGCGTCCGCCTGGCGAAACGCCTGAAACAGCTGGGTTTGCTGCTGCTCGGAAATGCCGATGCCGGAATCGTGCACCTGAATCTCCAGCTCGACGCGCATGGTGCTGACGGCGCGCCGTTCGACGCGCAGATCGATAGTGCCGCGTTCGGTAAACTTAATGGCGTTTCCCAGCAGATTGATCAGAATCTGCTGCAGGCGCAGCGGATCGCCGATAACGTTATCCGGCACGCTGCTGTCGCACAGCACCGTCAGCTCCAGCCCTTTTTCGTGCGCCGAGGGCGCCAGCAGCACAATGGTTTCATCCAGGGTGGCGCGCAGCGGGAAAGGGATCGACTCCAGCACCAGCTTGCCCGCTTCCAGCTTGGAGAAGTCGAGCACGTCGTTGATAATGCTGAGTAAATTATTCGCCGAGCGCTCAATGGTGTGCATATAGTCGCGCTGGGTGGTGCCGAGCGCGGTTTTCAGCATCTGACGGGTAAAGCCGATCACGCCGTTAAGCGGGGTGCGCAGCTCGTGAGACATATTGGCGAGAAACTCCGACTTGATGCGCGCCGCTTCCTGGGCGCGCTTTTTCGCCAGGTCCAGCTCGACGTTCTGAATCTCCAGCTGCTCCAGCGTTTCCCGCAGATCCCAGGTCGCCTGATCGATATTGTGCTGCATCTCTTCATGGTAGGCGGTGAGCGACATCGCCATGGCGTTGATGCCGTTTTTCAGGATGCTCAGCTCTCCCAGCATATAACCCTCGACGCGGCTGTCGAGCTGGCCGCGGCGAATGCGGTCGACGGTCGTAACCATATTGCGAATCGGGCCGGTAACGTCGCGCATCAGGCGATAGGCGAACAGCATGGCGATGCAGAGACAAAACAGCAGCATCAGGGTGGCGACAAACACCTCTTTATACTGCTGCAAACGCACCGACTGGAGATCGAGCTCAATTGCCACGTAGCCGAGCGGATTGCCCGCTGGCTTCGCCTCTTCGCTCGGCTGTTCGTCTACCGCATAGTGCTCAGAGGTTATCGGCGTGCGCAGGATCAGCTGCGTGCCGTGGCGCTCCATCGAGACGTCGTCCGACAGCGCGTGGATATCCTCTTTTTGCATCAGGCTCAGGTTCTGGTTGTTATTCGAGGTGACGTAGAGGCGGTTATTGTTGTCGAACACGGAAATGGCGCGGACAATATCGGAGTGACGGCGGTGCAGCAGGCTGACCAGCGCACGCAGCGCGTCGCGGTCGTGCCAGGTCATACTGTATTCGCTGGAGATCGCCAGCGGCTCGATGATGCTGGCGCCCGCGTCCACTACCTGCCGCTGCAGTTCGTTGTAGCGATGCACCACGAAAAACGAGCTGAGCAGCAGCCCGATCATTAACGTCGGCGCCAGGATTAAAATCATCATTCGCGCCCGCAGGCTGTATTTCGTCATAATAGTCGCTGGCTTAGCCTGTTATCCCTGTGCGCGACGACGCGCGCACGCTGAATTTTATTGAGAATGTAGAACACTATGGCGCAATTTTACTCCGCAAAACAGCGCGTGACGACTAAGCAACGCATCACCGTCACCGTGGACGAGCTCGATCCCTTTGGCCAGGGCGTGGCGCGGCATCAGGGTAAGACCCTGTTTATCAGCGGCGCGCTGCCCGGCGAGCAGGCGGAAGTGACGCTGGTGGAGGAGAAACGTCAGTATGCGCGCGGCAAAGCGACGCGGCTGCTCAGCCTCAGCCCGGAGCGCGTGACGCCGCGCTGCCCGCACTTTACCCGCTGCGGCGGCTGCCAGCAGCAGCACGCCGCCGAGCCGCTGCAGCAGCGCAGCAAAGCGGCGGCGCTCTCGCGCATGCTGGGCCAGGCGGCGCAGCGCGCCGTCGCGGTGGACGAGATCCTCGCCGGGCCCGCCTGGGGCTACCGCCGTCGCGCGCGCCTCGGCCTGCAGTGGCAGCCGAAAACGCGCGAGCTGCTGATGGGGTTTCGCCAGGAGGCGAGCAACGACCTGGTGGCCATTCGCGTCTGCCCCATTCTGGCGCCCGAACTTGAAGCGCTGCTGCCGCCGCTGCGCGACTGCCTCAGCGCGCTGAAGGCGGCCAGCCGGCTGGGGCACCTCGAGCTGGTGCTGGCGGACAACGGGCCGCTGATGGTACTGCGCCATCTCGACGCGCTGCACGCCGACGACCGCGAAAAACTGGAACGTTTTTCGCATGAGCAGAAGCTGATGCTGTTTCTCGACGACGGCGAGCGGCTGGAGCAGGTGCGCGGCGAGGAACCTTTTTACCATTCAGGCGAGGTGCGGTTGACCTTTAGCCCGCAAGACTTTATTCAGGTCAACGACGCGGTCAACCAGCAAATGGTGGCGCAGGCGATCGCCTGGCTCGATCTGCGGCCGGAAGACCGCGTGCTCGATCTCTTTTGCGGCATGGGAAACTTTACGATCCCTGTAGGAAAATGCGTACAAAATGCTGTGGGTGTGGAGGGCGTTGCAGCATTAGTGCGCCAGGCAGCGTATAATGCGCAACTGAATAATCTTAAAAATGTCCGCTTTTTCCAGCACAACCTGGAGGAAGACGTTACGCGCCAGCCCTGGGCTGCGCAGGGATTTAACAAGGTATTGCTCGATCCGGCGCGCGCCGGGGCCGCGGGCGTGATGGCGCATGTGGTTAAACTTGCGCCAGAGCGCGTGGTCTATGTTTCGTGTAATCCCACAACGCTTGCTCGCGACAGCCAGACATTGCTGTCGGCGGGCTACCATCTGGAAAGGGTCGCGATGCTGGATATGTTTCCTCATACCCGTCATCTCGAATCCATGGTGCTGTTCAGCAAAACATAAGCGGCAGTTGATGCTGCTGTGGCAGGAGAGGATATGGTTGCGGTCAGAAGTGCGCATTTAAATACGGCAGGAGAGTTCGCTCTCGATCAGTGGATCGCCAGTCTTGGCATTGCCAACCCGCAATCATGTGAACGTATCGCCGAGACCTGGCGCTATTGCGAGGCCCAGACGCAGGGGCACCCCGATCAGTCGCTGCTGCTGTGGCGCGGCATCGAAATGGTTGAGATCCTTTCGATGCTCAGCATGGATATCGAAAGCTCTTGCGCCGCGCTGATCTTCCCGCTGGCGAATGCGGAAGTGGTGAGCGAAGAGGAATTAGGCGAAACCTTCGGCAGCGGCATCGTCACGCTGGTGCACGGCGTGCGCGATATGGACGCCATTCGCCAGCTGAAAGCGATCCACAATGACTCCATGGCCTCCGAGCAGGTGGACAACGTGCGCCGCATGCTGCTGGCGATGGTCGAGGATTTCCGCTGCGTGGTGATCAAGCTGGCGGAACGCATCATGAACCTGCGCGAGATGAAAGACGCGCCGGAAGATGAGCGCGTGCTGGCAGCCAAAGAGAGCACCAACATCTATGCGCCGCTCGCCAACCGGCTCGGCATCGGCCAGCTGAAATGGGAGCTGGAGGATTACTGCTTCCGCTATCTGCATCCCGACGAATACAAACGCATCGCCAAACTGCTGCACGAGCGCCGTATCGACCGCGAGCAGTATATCGAGAACTTCGTCGACTCACTGCGCAAAGAGATGGTGAAAGAGGGCGTGCGCGCCGAGGTTTACGGTCGTCCAAAACATATCTACAGCATCTGGCGCAAGATGCAGAAGAAGTCGCTGGCGTTCGACGAGCTTTTTGACGTGCGCGCGGTGCGCATCGTCGCTGAGCGTTTGCAGGACTGCTACGGCGCGCTCGGCATCGTGCATACCCTCTATCGCCATCTGCCGGCGGAGTTCGACGACTATGTCGCCAACCCGAAACCCAACGGCTATCAGTCGATCCATACCGTGGTGCTCGGGCCGAAAGGCAAAACCGTGGAAATCCAGATCCGCACCCGGCAGATGCATGAAGACGCCGAGCTGGGTGTCGCCGCGCACTGGAAATATAAAGAGGGGCCGAGCACAGGCAGCGCGCGCGGCGCCTCCGGACACGAAGGGCGTATCGCCTGGCTGCGTAAGCTGATCGCCTGGCAGGAAGAGATGGCCGACTCCGGCGAGATGCTGGAAGAGGTGCGCAGTCAGGTGTTCGACGATCGCGTTTACGTCTTCACCCCGAAAGGCGACGTGGTCGATCTGCCCGCCGGATCGACGCCGCTCGACTTCGCCTATCACATTCACAGCGATATCGGCCACCGCTGCATCGGCGCCAAGATCGGCGGCCGCATCGTGCCCTTTACCTATCAGCTGCAGATGGGCGATCAGGTTGAAGTGATCACCCAGAAACAGCCGAACCCGAGCCGCGACTGGCTGAACCCCAATCTCGGCTATATCACCACCAGCCGCGGCCGCGCCAAGATCCATAACTGGTTCCGCAAGCAGGACCGCGACAAAAACATCGCCGCGGGCCGTCAGATCCTCGACAGCGAGCTGAACCAGCTCGATATCAGCCTGCGCGAAGCGGAGAAGCTGCTGCTGCCGCGCTATAACGTCACCTCGCTCGATGAGCTGCTGGCGGCGATCGGCGGCGGCGATATCCGCCTCAATCAGATGATTAACTTCCTGCAGTCGAAGCTCAACAAGCCGAGCGCAGAAGAGGAAGATCGCGAGGCGCTGCGCCAGCTGACGCAGAAAAGCTACTCGCCGCCGTCGCGCAAAGAGAGCGGCCGCGTGGTGGTGGAAGGGGTCGGCAACCTGATGCACCATATCGCGCGCTGCTGTCAGCCGATTCCGGGCGACGATATTGTCGGGTTCATTACGCAGGGCCGCGGCATCTCTATCCACCGCGCCGACTGCGACCAGCTGGCCGAGCTGACCGCTCATGCGCCGGAACGCATCGTCGATGCGGTGTGGGGCGAGAGCTACTCCAGCGGCTACTCGCTGGTGGTGCGCGTTACCGCCAACGATCGCAGCGGACTGCTGCGCGACATCACCACCATTCTCGCCAACGAGAAGGTCAACGTGCTGGGCGTCTCCAGCCGCAGCGACACCAAAAAACAGCTGGCGACCATCGATATGGATATTGAAATCTACAATCAGCAGGTGCTGGGCCGCGTGCTGTCGCGGCTGAACCAGGTGCCTGATATCATCGACGCCCGACGTCTCCACTGATTTTGCGGGATGGGCGCGCGCGCCCATCCCCGCGCTTATGACCCCGTGTTTGAAAAGGACCGACTATGAGCTCACTCGATCGCCTGCTGGGCATTATGCAAACCCTGCGCGATCCGCAACGCGGCTGTCCGTGGGATCGCGAGCAAACCTTCGCCTCGATCGCGCCCTATACGCTGGAAGAGACCTATGAAGTGCTGGACGCTATCCAGCGCGAAGACTTCGACGATCTGCGCGGCGAGCTGGGCGATTTGCTGTTTCAGGTGGTGTTCTATGCGCAGATGGCCAGCGAGCAGGATCGCTTCACCTTCGAAGATATCTGCGACGCCATCAGCGACAAGCTGGAGCGCCGGCATCCTCACATCTTCGGCGACGTCAGCGTAGAGGACAGCGCAGAGGTGCTGAAAAACTGGGAGGCGATTAAAGGCGCGGAGCGGGCGGAAAAGGCGCAGCACTCGGCGCTCGACGACATTCCCAAAGCGCTACCGGCGCTGATGCGCGCGCATAAAATTCAGAAGCGCTGCCATAACGTCGGCTTCGACTGGACCTCGATCGGCCCGGTGCTGGATAAAGTGCATGAAGAGATCGACGAAGTGATGCACGAGGCGCAGCAGGCGACCATCGATCCGCACAAGCTGGAAGAAGAGATCGGCGATCTGCTGTTCGCCACGGTCAACCTGTCGCGCCATCTGGGCAGCAAAGCGGAAACCGCGCTGCAAAAGGCGAACGACAAGTTTGAGCGTCGTTTCCGCGCGGTAGAAGCGATTATCGCCGCGAAGGGGCTCGCCATGCCCGAGGCGACGCTGGAAGAGATGGAGGCGGCCTGGCAGCAGGTGAAAGAGGGCGAAAAACGCTGATTATTCCAGCGCCGCATACAATTTAGCCGGTCACGCTTACTCGATTCAGCCCGAGAAAAAAGTTGTGACCTGCATCAACATTTCCCAGGCCGCTATCCGCTATGTTACCCGCTGCAATGCGTCGGAGGATGGCGGTGATTCATCAATTGTGGCTAACGGGGGTTTCAGGTATACTGTTTTCCCGTCCTGGTTATTCCACCGTCTTTAAACCTAAACTCTCAGGTTCAGCATGACAACGAATTATATTTTTGTGACCGGCGGGGTCGTTTCCTCTCTGGGTAAAGGCATTGCCGCAGCCTCCCTCGCAGCCATTCTCGAAGCACGTGGTCTCAACGTGACCATCATGAAGCTGGATCCTTATATCAACGTCGATCCAGGCACCATGAGCCCTACCCAGCACGGTGAAGTGTTCGTCACCGACGACGGGGCCGAAACCGATTTGGATTTGGGTCACTACGAGCGCTTCATTCGCACTAAAATGACGCGCCGCAACAACTTCACTACGGGCCGTATCTACTCTGAAGTGCTGCGCAAAGAGCGCCGCGGCGACTATCTCGGCGCGACCATTCAGGTTATCCCGCACATCACCAACGCCATCAAAGAACGCATTATCGCCGGTGGCGAAGGTCACGACGTCGTTCTGGTGGAGATCGGCGGCACCGTCGGCGATATCGAGTCGCTGCCGTTCCTGGAAGCAATTCGCCAGATGGCGGTCGACGTCGGCCGCGAGCACACCATGTATATGCACCTGACGCTGGTGCCTTATATGGCGGCGGCGGGCGAGGTGAAAACCAAGCCGACCCAGCATTCAGTTAAAGAGCTGCTCTCTATCGGCATCCAGCCTGACGTGCTGATCTGCCGTTCCGACCGCGCCGTGCCGGCCAACGAACGCGCCAAGATCGCGCTGTTCTGTAACGTGCCGGAAAAAGCGGTTATCTCGCTGAAAGATGTCGACTCCATCTACAAAATCCCGGGCCTGCTGAAGTCGCAGGGTCTGGATGACTATATCTGCAAGCGCTTCAACCTGAGCGCGCCGGAAGCCAACCTCTCCGAATGGGAACAGGTGATCTACGAAGAGGCCAATCCGGGCGGCGAAGTGACCATCGGCATGGTCGGCAAATATGTCGAACTGCCGGATGCGTACAAATCGGTGATTGAAGCGCTGAAGCACGGCGGCCTGAAAAATCGCGTAACGGTCAACATCAAGCTGATCGACTCGCAGGACGTCGAGACGCGCGGCGTCGAAATTCTGAAAGATCTGGACGCGATTTTGATCCCCGGCGGCTTCGGCTACCGCGGCGTGGAAGGCAAGCTGATGACCGCGCAGTACGCGCGTGAAAACAACGTGCCTTATCTGGGCATCTGCCTCGGCATGCAGGTTGCGCTGATGGAGTTCGCGCGCAACGTTGCCGGGATGGAAGGCGCCAACTCCACTGAATTTGTGCCAGACTGTAAATACCCGGTGGTGGCGTTGATCACCGAATGGCGCGACGAAAACGGTAATGTGGAACAGCGTACCGAGACCAGCGACCTGGGCGGCACCATGCGCCTCGGCAGCCAGCAGTGCCAGCTGACGCCGGACAGCAAAGTCCGTCAGCTGTACGGTTCCGACACCATCGTCGAGCGCCATCGCCACCGCTACGAAGTCAACAATCTGCTGCTGAAGCCGATTGAAGCCGCAGGGCTGCGCATTGCCGGACGTTCTGGCGACGACCAGCTGGTCGAGATCATCGAGATCCCGAACCATCCCTGGTTTGTGGCTTGCCAGTTCCACCCGGAGTTCACGTCAACACCGCGCGACGGTCATCCGCTGTTCGCCGGCTTTGTTAAGGCCGCGCAGGATCACCAGAAGCGTTTAGCGAAGTAAGTTTCACGAGCAACGCGCGAACTTTTCGCGCGTTGTTTGTCTTAGGATTGACTAACTTGTACTGAGGAAAATCGTAATGGCCAAAATCGTTAAAGTCATCGGTCGCGAAATCATCGACTCCCGCGGCAACCCAACTGTAGAAGCGGAAGTACATCTGGAAGGTGGTTTTGTTGGTCTGGCAGCGGCACCGTCAGGCGCTTCTACCGGTTCACGCGAGGCGCTGGAGCTGCGCGACGGCGACAAATCTCGTTTCCTGGGCAAAGGCGTAACTAAAGCAGTTGCTGCGGTTAACGGTCCGATTGCGGATGCGGTAAAAGGCAAAGACGCGAAAGATCAGGCGAACATCGACAAGATCATGATCGACCTGGACGGTACTGAGAACAAATCCAACTTCGGCGCAAACGCCATTCTGGCGGTATCGCTGGCTGCGGCGAAAGCGGCAGCGGCCTCTAAAGGTCAGCCGCTGTACGAGCACATCGCTGAGCTGAACGGCACCCCGGGCAAATTCTCTATGCCACTGCCGATGATGAACATCATCAACGGCGGCGAGCACGCCGACAACAACGTCGACATCCAGGAATTCATGATCCAGCCGGTTGGCGCTTCAACAGTGAAAGAAGCGATCCGTATGGGTTCTGAAGTGTTCCATCACCTGGCGAAAGTGCTGAATTCTAAAGGCCTGAACACCGCCGTTGGCGACGAAGGCGGCTACGCGCCGAACCTGGGTTCCAACGCCGAAGCGCTGGCTGTTATCGCGGAAGCGGTAAAAGCGGCGGGCTACGAGCTGGGCAAAGATATCACCCTGGCGATGGACTGCGCGGCGTCTGAATTCTACAAAGACGGCAAATACGTGCTGGCTGGCGAAGGCAACAAAGCCTTTACCTCTGAAGAGTTCACTCACTTCCTGGAAGATCTGACCAAACAGTACCCGATCGTCTCTATCGAAGACGGTCTGGACGAGTCAGACTGGAACGGCTTTGCTTACCAGACTAAAGTGCTGGGCGACAAAATCCAGCTGGTGGGCGACGACCTGTTCGTGACCAACACCAAGATCCTGAAAGAAGGCATCGAGAAAGGCATCGCTAACTCCATCCTGATCAAGTTCAACCAGATCGGTTCTCTGACCGAAACCCTGGCGGCGATCAAAATGGCGAAAGACGCAGGCTACACCGCGGTGATTTCACACCGTTCAGGTGAAACCGAAGACGCCACCATCGCTGACCTGGCGGTCGGTACGGCAGCAGGCCAGATCAAAACCGGTTCTATGAGCCGTTCTGACCGCGTTGCTAAGTACAACCAGCTGATCCGTATCGAAGAAGCGCTGGGTTCAAAAGCGCCGTTCAACGGTCTGAAAGAAGTGAAAGGCCAGGCGTAATCGCCTGCTGGTGCCGTCATCTGACACCATTCGCCTGAGAGAAAGCCTCGCCTCGTGCGGGGCTTTTGCTTTTAATGGCGGCACAGAAAAGGCACATCGCGTGGTTGAGCTGCGCGGCAAATCTGCCATAATCAGCGCCCTGTTTTTTTCTAGCGAGTCCGTAATGCAATACCCGATTAATGAAATGTTCCAGACGCTGCAGGGAGAAGGATTTTATACCGGCGTTCCGGCCATCTTTATCCGCTTACAGGGATGTCCGGTGGGTTGTAGCTGGTGTGATACCAAACATACCTGGGAGAAGCTGGCCGATCGGGAAACGGCGCTGGGCGATATTCTGGTCAAAACGGTAGAAACGGATGCCTGGGGCAACGCCGATGCGGCGCTGCTGATTGAGACTATCCAGCGTCAGGGCTGGACGGCGCGTCATGTGGTGATTACCGGCGGGGAACCTTCGATTTACGACCTGCGCCCGCTGACCACGGCGCTGGAGGCCCAGGGTTTTCAGTGCCAGATCGAAACCAGCGGCACGCACGAAGTGCACTGCTCCGAGAAAACCTGGGTGACTGTCTCCCCGAAGGTGAATATGCGCGGCGGCTATGACGTGCTGGCGCAGGCGCTGCAGCGCGCGGATGAGATCAAGCATCCGGTGGCGCGCGAGCGCGACGTCGAGGCGCTGGATCAACTGCTGGCAACGCTGAGCGACAGCAAAGCGCGCATTATTGCGCTGCAGCCTATTAGCCGCAAAGACGCGGCGACGAAGCTTTGTATTGAAACCTGTATCGCGCGCAACTGGCGCTTGTCGATGCAGACTCACAAGTATCTTAATATCGCCTGACGGCAGAGTGCAGGGCGGCGGCCGCGCCGCCCGCTAGCGTCACTGCTTCGCTTTACAGGCGTCGAACGCCTTCTTGAACTCGCTCTTCGCCACGTCGGCGCTCTCGAATCCGTTCCGCTCCACCTTGTTGCGCCTGCACGGCGGCAGAGGCGGCAAAAGCAGCGCGAGGGCGGCAAGATGTTTCAGGTTCATCGTTGATCCTTCTGAACTTTAATAAAGGAGAGAACGACGCAGAGATGTCAGATGACGGAGAGATGACGCAGGGCGGAAAGGGCGGGCTGTGCGGACCACAGCCCTGACGGGATTTATCCTTTATAGACGCAGCCCGCCGTGCAGGTCTCTTTGATCATCACCGCGCTCAGCTCAGGCAGCTGCGGCTTCATCTGATCCCAGATCCACTTCGCCAGCACTTCGCTGGTGGGATTTTCAAGGCCGGGGATCTCGTTCAGATAGTGGTGATCGAGGCGCTCATACAGCGGCTTGAACGCCGCCTTCAGTTCGGCGAAATCCATCACCCAGCCGGTATGCGCGTCCACTTCGCCGGTAATTTCCAGTCGCACCAGAAACGAATGGCCATGCAGGCGACCGCATTTGTGTCCTGCCGGGACGTTAGGCAAATGGTGAGCGGCTTCGAACTGGAACTCTTTAAACAATGTGGTAGACATAATGGCTCTCAGGCTAAAAAACCGGGGAATTCTACCTGAAATACGGAATTTTCGCATCCGTGGCGTTGTAAAGGGGGATTTGCGCGGCCAGCGAACTAGCACGCTCTTTTAACTCTCTGATAAATATTCACTTTCTATACCAGTTTTACTGATTATGCCTACCTGAAAAACCACTTAGTCATTTTGGTTATTAATTATGTCGAAGCCGTATTTAATCGTTAATATACGGGCCGGTAACCTACCACTCTTTCTGCTACTTTACCGTCCGGACTCTGGATACTGGAATTCTTAACGCGATGACGACTCAGGCACCCCCAGGTTCTCTGCTCCCGCTTAACCCGGAGCAACTTGCGCGCTTACAGGCGGCAACGACTGATTTTTCTCCCACCCAGCTGGCGTGGATTTCTGGCTATTTCTGGGGAATGATCAATCAGACGCCCGGCAGCGTCGCAGCCAGCGCGCCGGCTGCGGCGGCGGAGATCCCGGCGATTACGCTGATCTCGGCTTCGCAAACCGGCAACGCGCGCCGCGTCGCCGAACAGCTGCGCGACGATCTGCAGGCGGCGAAGCTGAACGTTAAGCTGGTTAACGCCGGCGATTACAAGTTCAAGCAGATCGGCCAGGAGAAGCTGCTGGTAGTGGTGACCTCCACGCAGGGCGAAGGCGATCCGCCGGAAGAGGCGGTGGCGCTGCATAAATTCCTGATGTCGAAAAAAGCGCCTGCGCTTAATGGCGCTGCCTTCGCGGTGCTAGGCCTCGGCGACACCTCTTACGAATTCTTTAGCAAAGCGGGTAAGGACTTCGACAGCCGCCTGGCGGAGCTGGGCGCAGAGCGCCTGCTGGATCGCGTCGACGCCGACGTCGATTTCGCCGAAGCGGCAGCCAGCTGGCGCCGCGCGCTGGTCGAGGTGCTGAAACAGCGCGTGCCGAGCGAAACGCCCGCGCAGGCTGCGGCGACCGCCACCGGCAGCGTCAATGAAGTGCACAGCAGCCCCTACACCAAAGAGGCGCCGCTGACCGCCAGCTTCGCCGTAAACCAAAAAATTACCGGCCGCAATTCCGATAAGGACGTGCGTCATATCGAAATCGATTTGGGCGACTCCGGCCTGCGCTACCAGCCAGGCGACGCGCTGGGCATCTGGTATGAAAACGATCCGGATCTGGTCGCCGAACTCCTGAGCCTGCTGTGGCTGAAAGGCGACGAGCCAGTGCAGATTGACAACGAAACCCTGCCGCTTAGCGAGGCGCTGCAAAAACGCTTTGAGCTGACGGTGAACACCGCGCAGATTGTCGAGCAGTACGCCGCGCTGTCGCGCAACGACGTGCTGCTGGCGCTGGTGGGCGATAAGGCGAAGCTGCAGCACTACGCGCAGACCTTCCCGATCGTCGATATGGTGCGTAACGCGCCGACCGAACTCAACGCCGAACAGCTGACGACGCTGCTGCGTCCGCTGACGCCGCGCCTCTACTCTATCGCCTCGTCGCAGGCGGAGAATGAAACTGAAGTCCATATTACCGTCGGCGCGGTGCGCTTCGATGTCGACGGCCGCGCGCGTGCAGGCGGCGCCTCCAGCTACCTGGCCGACCGCCTGGAAGAGGATGCGGAAATTCGCGTCTTTATCGAGCATAACGATAACTTCCGTCTGCCTGCCAATCCCGATGCGCCAGTCATTATGATTGGTCCGGGCACCGGCATCGCGCCGTTCCGCGCCTTTATGCAGCAGCGCGACAACGACGGCGCAGGCGGAAAAAACTGGCTCTTCTTCGGCAATCCGCACTTCACCGAGGATTTTCTCTATCAGGTGGAATGGCAGCAGTATGTGAAAGATGGCCTGCTGACCCATATCGATCTCGCCTGGTCGCGCGACCAGGAGCAGAAAATCTACGTGCAGGACAAAATCCGCGCGAAAGGGGCGGAAGTGTGGCGCTGGATCGAAGAGGGCGCGCATATTTATGTCTGCGGCGACGCCAACCGTATGGCGAAGGATGTCGAGCAGGCACTGCTGGATGTGGTGGTCGAACACGGCGCAATGGATCGTGAAACGGCCGACGAATTTTTAAGCGAGCTGCGCATCGAGCGCCGCTATCAGCGAGACGTTTACTAATGAGCGAAAAACACCCCGGACCGCTGGTCGTTGAAGGCAAGCTGGTCGACGCCGAGCGTCTTAAAAAAGAGAGCAACTATTTACGCGGCACCATCCTGGAGGATTTGGATGATGGCCTGACCGGCGGCTTTAACGGCGATAACTTTCTGCTGATCCGTTTCCACGGCATGTACCAGCAGGACGATCGCGACATTCGCGCCGAGCGCGCCGAGCAGAAGCTGGAGCCGCGTCACGCTATGATGCTGCGCTGCCGTCTGCCGGGCGGCATCATCACGCCGACGCAGTGGCTGGCGATCGATAAGTTCGCTACCGAGAAAACCCTGTACGGCAGCATTCGTCTGACCAACCGCCAGACCTTTCAGTTTCACGGCATTCTAAAGAAGAACGTCAAGCCTTCGCACCAGATGCTGCATGAGGTCGGGCTCGACGCGCTGGCAACCGCTAACGACGTCAACCGCAACGTGCTTTGCACCTCAAACCCGGTCGAGTCGGAGCTGCATCAGGAAGCCTACGAGTGGGCGAAAAAGATCTCCGAGCATCTGCTGCCGCGCACCCGTGCCTACGCAGAAATCTGGTGGGATAAAGAGAAGGTCGCGACCACGGATGAGGAGCCGATCCTCGGCGAGACCTATCTGCCGCGTAAGTTTAAAACCACGGTGGTGATCCCGCCGCACAACGACGTCGATCTGCACGCTAACGACCTCAACTTTATCGCTGTGGCGGAGAAGGGCAAGCTGATTGGCTTTAACCTGCTGGTCGGCGGCGGCTTGTCGATCGAGCACGGCAACAAAGCGACCTATGCGCGCACCGCCAGCGAGTTCGGCTATCTGCCGCTGGAGAAAACGCTGGAGGTCGCGGCTGCGGTGGTGACCACCCAGCGCGACTGGGGCAACCGCACCGATCGTAAAAACGCCAAAACCAAATATACCCTGGAGCGCGTCGGCGTCGAGACCTTTAAAACGGAAGTCGAGAAGCGCGCCGGGCTGACGTTCGAGCCGATTCGCCCTTACGAGTTCACCACCCGCGGCGACCGCATCGGCTGGATCAAGGGCATCGATAAGAAGTGGCACCTGACGCTGTTTATCGAAAACGGCCGCCTGCTCGACTACCCGGACCGTCCGCTGAAAAGCGGCATCGCGGCGATTGCGCGCGTGCATCAGGGCGACTTCCGCCTGACGGCGAACCAGAACCTGATCGTGGCCGGCGTGCCGGAGAGCGAAAAGGGGAAAATCGAGGCGATTGCGCGTGAACACGGCCTGATGGAGGGCGTGACCGCGCAGCGCGAAAACTCGATGGCGTGCGTATCCTTCCCGACCTGCCCGCTGGCGATGGCGGAAGCGGAGCGTTTTCTGCCCGCCTTCGTCACCAAAGTCGAAGAGATCATGCACGGCCACGGCGTAGGCGAAGAGCACATAGTGCTACGCGTCACCGGTTGTCCCAACGGCTGCGGCCGTGCCATGCTGGCGGAAATCGGGCTGGTGGGCAAAGCGCCGGGCCGTTACAACCTGCATATCGGCGGCAACCGCATCGGCACGCGCATTCCGCGCATGTACCGCGAGAACATCACCGAAAGCGAGATCCTTGCCAGCATCGACGAGCTGGTGGGACGCTGGGCGCGCGAGCGTCACGGCGCTGAGGGCTTCGGCGACTTCGCGATCCGCGCAGGCATCGTCAAGCCGGTCGTCGATCCGGCACGTGATTTCTGGGATTCGGAGGCAGTATGAGTCAGTTCGACCTCGCAGCACTGGGTGAAATGAACAAAGTCGAGCGCACGCTGGCGCTGGCGTCCGTTAATGCGCAGCTGGAGAAAAGCTCGGCGGAGGCGCGCGTCAGCTGGACGCTGGAAAACCTGCCGGGCGCCTTTGTGCTCTCGTCAAGTTTCGGCATTCAGGCGGCGGTGTCGCTGCATCTGGTCACGCGGCAGATGCCCGATATTCCGGTGATCCTTACCGATACCGGCTATCTTTTCCCGGAAACCTACCGTTTTATCGATCAGCTAACGGATCAGCTGGGCCTGAATCTGCAGGTATTCCGCGCCGAAACCTCGGCGGCCTGGCAGGAAGCGCGCTACGGCAAACTGTGGGAGCAGGGCGTGGAAGGCATTGAGCAGTACAACCAGATCAACAAGGTCGAGCCGATGAACCGCGCGCTGCAGACGCTGGGCGCGCAGACCTGGTTCGCCGGGCTGCGGCGCGATCAGTCCGGCAGTCGTGCGAATCTGCCGGTGCTCGGCGTGCAGCGCGGCGTGTTCAAGGTGCTGCCGATTATCGACTGGGACAACCGTCAGATTCATCACTATCTGCAGCAGCACAATCTCAAATACCATCCGCTGTGGGACGGGGGTTATTTGTCGGTGGGCGATACCCACACCACGCGCAAATGGGAGCCCGGCATGGCGGAAGAGGAGACGCGCTTCTTCGGCCTGAAGCGCGAGTGCGGCCTGCACGAAGGCTGAGTGTTGCCGCGCTGGCCGCGCTGGCCAGCGCGCTCCCTGCGTTTCACGCCTTTATACTTTCGGGTTGGTCAGCTCGCCCAGCAGCGGCAGCAGCACCTTGACGCTGTCGCGCGCGCGCAGCGAAATGCGGCCCGGCAGCCAGCGATCGAGCCAGGCGAGGTTATCGAGGTCGATCTGATGGCGCGTCGTGCCGTCCGGGAAATGCTTCGAGCGGCTGCGCTGCTGCGCGCCGTCTTTGCTGCCCAGCGCCCAGTTGCTCGCCGTCACGTCCAGCAGCGGAAAACCCGCCTTATCGAAGGCGTTGGCGGCGTTATAGTCGCGCGCCGCCATCTGGTGGCTGGCGGCGGGAATGCCGAACTGCTGCGCCAGGCGCAGCGCGCGCTCGCTGGTCTGCTTGCGCACCGCGCGCGGCGTATTGCTGCCGCTGTTGAAATAGAGATGGTCGCCGGTGATCAGGCTGTTGAGGTCTATTACCAGCAGCGTGTTCTTTTTCTCTTTCTCGCTCATGCGCGCCACATAATCCTGCATGCCGCCCAGCGCGGTTTCGCCTGCGCTCAGGGCCACGAAACGCACGCCGTAATGCAGCGGCCGGCGGCTCAGCTGCTGCGCCAGCTCCAGCATCACGCCCAGCCCTGAGGCGTTGTCGTCGACGCCCTGCAGACGCAGGCCGCCAAGGTTATGCTCGGCGTCGCTGCTGCTGAGCGGCGTCCAGGTGTCGAGATGCGCCACAATCAGGATCTCCTGCGGCGCGCTGCCGGCGCGAGCGGCGATCACCGAGGTCGCCGTCACTTTATGCCAGCGTAGATCGCCATTGGACTCGCGCCAGCGGTAGCCGGTATTGAACTGACGGGTATTACTCTGAAAACCGAGCGCGGCGAACTGCTGCTGCAGATAGTCGGCGGCCATCATTTCGGCCGGACTGCCGCTCATGCGGCCAGGGAAGTAAGTGGCGATGTGACGAAGCTGCTGCTCGGCAAATGCCCCCGGCGCGACGCTGGCGGCCTGGGCGTGCAGAGCGAAACCGCAATTCAACAGCGCAGCCAGCGCGGTCAGGCGGAGAAGGGCAAGCATGGGGTGTTCCTTGTGGGTCATCCTGTGACGAAAAGCCAAAATTTTTTCGCTCTCCAGTATGAAACTGTGATCGCCATTAAACAATTTGATTCGCTCTGAAAGCCTTGCCAGATCATCCGTTAAGCACATTTTGTTATGAGCTTGCCAGGAGCGTTATTCCATTCGGTAACTACTCATTCCAATTCGTAATTTCATCTGCCAGAAGGGCGCAACGTATAGTCGCGTTAAATTACGGTTACAACGGCAGGGTTATCGTGGACTATTTGCCTCTTTTCGCCGATCTCAAAGGTCGTCCGGTGCTGGTTGTCGGCGGCGGCGACGTCGCGGCGCGCAAAATTGAACTGCTGCGTCGCGCTTCCGCGCAGGTGCGCGTGGTGTCGCGCGAGCTCTGCCCCGAACTTCAGGCGCTGCATCAGGAACAGCAGATCGAATGGCTGGCGACGGCGTTCGAGCCGGCGCAGCTCGACGCGGTTTTTCTCGCCATCGCCGCTACCGACGATAACCTGCTCAACCGTCAGGTTTACGACGAAGCCAACGCCCGTCACCGACTGGTCAACGTGGTAGATGACCAGCCGAAGTGCAGCTTTATCTTCCCCTCTATCGTGGACCGCTCTCCGCTGGTGGTCGCAATCTCCTCCAGCGGCACCGCGCCGGTGCTGGCCCGTATGCTGCGCGAAAAGCTGGAGGCGCTGCTGCCTGCCAGCCTGGGGCAGATGGCGGAGGTCGCGGGCGGCTTTCGCGACCGCGTAAAACAGCGCTTTGGCCGCATGTCCGATCGCCGCCGCTTCTGGGAGCGCGCCTTTAACGGGCTGTTCGCCAGTCAGATGTCGGCGGGCAACGTGGAAGAAGCGACGCGCACGCTGGCGCGCGAGCTCAATGAAGAGCCGAACCGCGAAGGCGAGATCATTCTGGTCGGCGCCGGACCCGGCGACAGCGGCCTGCTGACGCTGCGCGGACTGCAGGTGATGCAGCTGGCGGACGTAGTGCTTTACGACCATCTGGTCAGCGACGACGTGCTGGATCTGGTGCGCCGCGACGCTGACCGCATCTGCGTCGGCAAACGCGCCGGCGCGCACTCGGTGCCGCAGGAGGAGACCAATCGCCTGCTGGTAGAGCTGGCGCGCAAAGGCAAACGCGTGGTGCGCCTGAAAGGGGGCGATCCCTTTATCTTTGGCCGCGGCGGCGAAGAGCTGCAGGCGGCGCAGGAGGCGGGGATCCCCTTCCAGGTGGTGCCCGGCGTGACGGCGGCGGCGGGCGCTACCGCCTACGCCGGCATTCCGCTGACCCACCGCGATCACGCGCAGAGCGTGCTGTTTATTACCGGCCACTGTCGCGCCGACGGCGACGACATCGACTGGCCGTCGCTGGCGCGCGCGCGTCAGACGCTGGCGATCTATATGGGCACGGTAAAGGCAGCGGCGATTAGCGAAGGGCTAATGCGTCACGGCCGCGATCCCGCGACGCCGGTGGCGGTGATAGGCCGCGGCACGCGGCAGGATCAGCAGGTGCTGACCGGCACGCTGGAACAGCTTGAGACGCTGGCTGCCGCCGCGCCGACGCCAGCGCTGCTGGTGATCGGGGAAGTAGTGAAGCTGCATGAGCAGCTGGCGTGGTTTCAACATTCTGCACAGCAGGCGACCCGCGAGTCCGCCGTTGTCACACTGGCTTGAGGAAAAATCATGGACCAAAAAAGACTCACTCATCTGCGTCAGTTAGAGGCGGAAAGCATTCATATCATCCGCGAGGTCGCAGCGGAGTTCGGCAATCCGGTAATGATGTACTCCATCGGCAAAGATTCGTCGGTGATGCTGCACCTGGCGCGTAAAGCCTTCTATCCAGGCACGCTGCCGTTTCCGCTGCTGCACGTCGATACCGGCTGGAAATTTCGCGAGATGTACGCGTTTCGCGATCGCACCGTGAAAGAGATGGGTGCCGAGCTGCTGGTTCACCGCAATCCGGAAGGCGTGGCGATGGGCATCAACCCCTTCGTGCACGGCAGCGCGAAGCACACCGACATCATGAAAACCGAAGGGCTGAAGCAGGCGCTGAACAAGTATGGCTTTGACGCCGCATTCGGCGGCGCGCGTCGCGACGAAGAGAAGTCGCGCGCCAAAGAGCGCATCTACTCTTTCCGCGACCGTTTCCACCGCTGGGATCCGAAGAACCAGCGCCCGGAGCTGTGGCATAACTACAACGGCCAGATCAACAAGGGCGAAAGCATCCGCGTCTTCCCGCTGTCGAACTGGACCGAACTCGATATCTGGCAGTACATCTTCCTGGAAAACATCGAAATCGTGCCGCTCTATCTCGCCGCGCCGCGCCCGGTGCTGGAGCGCGACGGCATGCTGATGATGGTGGATGACGACCGTATCGATTTGCAGCCTGGCGAAGTGATCACGCAGCGCATGGTGCGTTTCCGTACCCTTGGCTGCTGGCCGCTTACCGGCGCGGTGGAGTCCGAGGCGCAGACGCTGCCGGAAATTATCGAAGAGATGCTGGTCTCTACCACCAGCGAACGTCAGGGCCGCGTGATTGACCGCGATCAGTCCGGTTCAATGGAACTGAAAAAACGTCAGGGTTATTTCTAAGGAGACGCAGATGAACACCGTTATTGCACAACAGATTGCCGATCAGGGCGGCGTGGAAGCCTGGCTGACCGCGCAACAGCATAAAAGTCTGCTGCGTTTTCTCACCTGCGGCAGCGTCGACGACGGCAAAAGCACGCTGATCGGCCGCCTGCTGCACGATACGCGTCAGATTTATGAAGATCAGCTCTCCTCGCTGCACAACGACAGCAAGCGTCACGGCACCCAGGGCGAGAAGCTCGACCTGGCGCTGCTGGTGGACGGGCTGCAGGCGGAGCGCGAGCAGGGCATCACCATCGACGTGGCCTACCGCTACTTCTCAACTGAGAAGCGTAAATTTATTATCGCCGACACGCCGGGGCACGAGCAGTACACCCGCAACATGGCCACCGGCGCCTCGACCTGCGATCTGGCGATCCTGCTGATCGACGCGCGCAAAGGCGTGCTGGATCAGACCCGTCGCCACAGCTTTATCTCGACGCTGCTGGGCATTAAGCATCTGGTGGTGGCGATCAACAAAATGGACCTGGTGGAGTACCGTCAGGAGACCTTTGAGCAGATTAAACAGGATTACCTCGACTTCGCGGCGCAGCTGCCGGAAGACCTGGATATCCGCTTCGTGCCGATGTCGGCGCTGGAGGGCGACAACGTCGCCACCCCGAGCCAGACCATGCCGTGGTACAGCGGCCCGACGCTGCTCGACGTGCTGGAGACCGTCGAGGTGAAGCGCGTGGTGGATCAGCAGCCGATGCGCTTCCCGGTGCAGTACGTTAACCGTCCGAACCTGGATTTCCGCGGCTATGCGGGTACGCTCGCCTCCGGCGCGGTGCGGGTCGGCCAGCGCGTGAAGGTGCTGCCGTCGGGCGTGGAGTCCACCGTGGCGCGCATCGTTACTTTTGACGGCGACCTGCAGGAAGCGGGCGCGGGCGAAGCCATTACCCTGGTGCTGAACGACGAGATCGATATCAGCCGCGGCGATCTGCTGGTCGACAGCGACGCCGAGCTGGAGGCGGTGCAGTCCGCCACCGTGGACGTGGTATGGATGGCGGAGCAGCCGCTGCAGCCGGGCCAGAGCTACGACATTAAAATCGCCGGCAAAAAGGCGCGCGGCCGCGTGGAGAAAGTTATTCATCAGGTCGAGATCAACACGCTGGAGAGACGCGCCGCCGAGACGCTGCCGCTGAACGGCATCGGCCTGGTGGAAATGACCTTCGACGAACCGATGGTGCTGGATAAATACCAGCAGAACCCGGTGACCGGCGGCATGATCTTTATCGATCGCCTGAGCAACGTCACCGTCGGCGCAGGCATGATCCATGAGCCGCTGAGCGGCGCGGCGCGGCAAGCGGGCCAGTTCAGCGCGTTCGAGCTGGAGCTGAACGCGCTGATCCGCCGCCACTTCCCGCACTGGAACGCGCGCGATCTGCTGGGCGGTGAGTAATGGCGCAGCACGATGAAAACGTGGTGTGGCACGATCATCCGGTGACGCGCGAGGCGCGCGAGCGGCAGCACGGCCATCAGGGCGCGGTGCTGTGGTTCACGGGGTTGTCCGGCTCCGGTAAATCGACGGTGGCCGGCGCGCTGGAGCAGGCGCTGCACCGGCTCGGCGTCAGTACCTATTTGCTTGACGGCGACAACGTGCGCCACGGTCTTTGCCGCGATCTGGGCTTTAGCGACGCGGATCGGAAAGAGAATATCCGCCGCGTCGGCGAAGTGGCGAAGCTGATGGTGGATGCGGGGCTGGTGGTGCTTACCGCCTTTATCTCGCCGCACCGCGCCGAGCGGCAGATGGTGCGTGATATGCTGCCAGCGGGACGCTTTATTGAAGTGTTCGTCGATACGCCGCTGGCCATCTGCGAGGCACGCGACCCTAAGGGGTTATATCGCAAGGCACGCGCGGGCGAGCTGAAGAACTTTACGGGCATCGACGCCGTTTACGAAGCGCCGTCTGAGGCGGAAATTCATCTCAACGGTGAGCAACCAGTGAGAGAGCTGGAAGCGGAGATGTTGATGCAGCTCAGCGCGCGCCATATTATCCGCTCCTGAATGGCAGGAGCGGCAGTGGTTAAGGGTCAGGCCGTAATATTGTAAGCCCGACCCGCGCCGGGCTGCATGGTTTTCCCTTTTTGACCGTATAGCGACAGGCCAGCCCCTGCCTTATCAACGGCGCTGCGAAAACCAGCAGCGTTGTTCATCTGTTTTTGCAGCAGTTCACCGTTTTGCCGGTTAAGATCGTCGCTCGCTTTTACCTGCTGCACGATCTGTTGCCAGCACTGTGACAGCACCGCATGCCCATCGTAAGGTGTCGCCAGGCTCAGCTCCTGCTCCAGCCGCCTGCGTTGCTCGTCATAGTGAGCGATAGTCGCCAGCAGGCGGCTTTTATGATCGGAAATAATTTGCAGCGACACCGGATTCACTTTCAGCGCGCTAAGTTGCTTGTTCTCTTCCTGCAAAATGGGCTGCAGTTTTTGCAGCGCCTCGATCAGTTGGGTAAGAAGGGTATGTAACTTGTTCATGATTTACGTTAATTCAATCTGACTATCGGCCCGTCTCAATCACATGACGTACCAGCTTGCCGGCAATGTCGTGACTGTCGATGTGATACTCGCCCGCAGCCAGTGCCTGCTGGATAGCCGTAACGCGATGCATATCGACATCGTTGGTGTCACGGCTGGCAATTTTCTGTGCCGTTTCGCTGATATGGACGCTGGTCACCGAGCGGCTGCAGGGTTTCTGGCCATTCACCGAAGCGGCAGGCGTTTTCGCTGCGAAGGTTTCACGCTCAAAGGCAGTTGGCGAAACAGCTTGTGTCGCTAGTGTCCCCTCAATACTCATATTACACCTCAATCTGTTTTTTCTTGCCGTCATCTCTTAATAACGGTGCGGCCAAAAAAACTAAAATTATCTTTGCTCACTTATTCTTACCGCGCCGTCGGCACTTATGATGCCGCTGACAATCCGACCCGATTTCATTCTGACCTTGAGCGGATGGCCTGCCGCTGCGTTAGCCATTGCTTTACCCTGAGCGCGAATCTCAAACCCTGCGCCGCTACTGATGACGTCGACACTTTTTCCCGTCACCGCCAGCCATTGCTGGCGAAGCTGGTTTTTTACCAGCAGGTCACCCGCTTGCAGTATGCGAGTAGGTATCGCGTCAATAACCGACTCGTTAGTAAAGATCGTCGCTGACGGCACATGACTGAGCGATCCCCTGAACGGGCGAATATCCCGCTCCGTGATGCGCTGGCCCGCCTGTAACGCACGGGTGGTGATCCAGTAGCTTCCCTCAGCCTCTACGCGAATCTGTATAAAAGTGCGCCGGGTCCCGCACTGTGCCAGGACGGTGCGATTGCCTGTCAGGCGAATGCTTTCAGGCACCTTAAGCGCGGGGGTCGCGCAGAGGCCCGCCATTTTTTCGGCCGGCGTGAGCAGCGTAGCGTGCTGCTGTACAGCGTCGCCATATTTCTGCTTTGCACGCGCGGCTAATACCTGATCTATTTTTTCGTTAATCATCTTACTGACTGAGTCCGTTTTGGCCGATAAAGCCACTGCGGGAGAGGAGGAGAATAGAAATAGAAAGCATATAATGCATCGCTTAATTTCATGCATCGCGTAAGAGACCATTTTTCACTGCTGGAGGGTAACAGGAGAAGTATTATACGTTAAACAAACAGCAGGGAAATTGTTTAAATGCGCACAGGTGTGACTCTATTTAGGGCGTTTAGTTTTGCTGCAGCGAGATTGAGTTATTAACTTGCAATATGCGCCAGGAATTGTCGGCTGCTTATGTTTTTATATTTCGTACTCTCCCTCTAAACTCCCTGGCTATATATCCTTATTTGTCAGCGGAAAAACTATGATCGACAGGCTTGATAACGAGCTGAGGTTTCAGCAGCAGGCGCTTAATTTGCTTGATCGGAGACAGGAAGTCCTGGCATCAAATATTGCGAATGCCGATACGCCAGGTTATCTGGCTCGCGATATCGATTTTAGCAAATCTTTAAAAACTGCCCTGATGCGGCAACATGATAATAATTCGCTCACATTGAATTTAACGTCTGGTCGCCATATCAGCGCGCAGGCTAAAGGCGTTAATCATGAAGCGCTTCTTTATCGTATTCCCGATCAGCCCAGCGCCGATGGCAATACGGTGGACATGGATCGCGAACGCGTTAACTTCGCAGATAACAGCGTTAAATACCAGTCGAGCCTGACGTTTCTCGGGTCACAAATCAAAAGCATGATGAGCGTGATTAATCAGGGGTAAAAAGCGTTATGTCACTTTTCAGTATCTTTCATATTGCCGGATCGGCAATGCAGGCGCAGTCACAGCGCCTTAACGTTAGCGCCAGCAATATGGCCAATGCTGATAGCGTCGCTGGGCCAGATATGCAGCCTTATCGTGCACGCCAGGTTATTTTTCGCACAGAGAGCCAAAACGACGAAGCGATTGGAGGCGTGCGCGTAACGGATGTTGTCGAGAGCACCGCGCCAGATCGTCTGGTCTACGAGCCGGGCAATCCGCTGGCCGACGATAAAGGTTATATCCGTAAGCCCAATGTGGATGTCGTGGGGGAAATGGTCAATACCCTTTCCGCTTCTCGCAGCTATCAGGCGAATGTGGATGTCATGAATACAGCCAAAACGCTGATGTTAAAAACGCTGACGCTGGGTCAATAAGGATAATAAACATGGCCGTTTCTCCGGTAATGAATTCAGGCACAGCAAGATCGGTTTCTGACAGCAGCGGTGGTGGCAACAGCATTAATGATATTACCAATAATTTCATGACGCTGCTGGTGGCGCAGATGCAGAATCAGGACCCCACCAACCCAATGGATAATAACCAGCTCACTTCGCAGCTGGCGCAGCTGAATACCGCGTCGGGCATTCAGCAGCTGAATACCACCCTGAACAGTGTCGGTACGCTGGTCACCAGTATGCAGCAGATGAACGCCGCAGACTGGGTAGGTCGTACGGTTCTGATTGACGGTAAACCCGTGGTTTCTACCGCGGACGAGGGCAATAAAGAGTTTGGCCTTTCGCTGAATCGCGATGCTGAAAAGATCACCGTAACGTTAACTGACAGTGAAGGTAACGCCTATACCGCGCAGCTGAAAGACGTCAAAGCCGGGGTTCACAAATACGCCCTTGACGATCTCACCGATTTTCAGCCCAGCGATCCGAGGGAACAGGCAGATACCCGCTTCGATGTCTCCTTTAGCGCGGAAAACAGCGACGGTGACGTTCCAGACATTACTGCGCTTAAAAAAGCGCGGGTGGACAGCGTCTCCTTTACCCAGTCAGGCGCCGTGCTGCAGCTGGGCGTCGACGGGACGGCTGCCCTGGGCGACATCTACATGATCGAATGATTTTTCTTTTATCTAACTCAACACCAGGAAATTTTCATGAGCTTTTCACAGGGTCTCAGTGGGTTAAGTGCCGCCTCGCAGGCGCTTGATGTCGTCGGCAATAATATTGCCAACTCCCAAACCGTTGGATTTAAGTCCGGCTCTATCGCTTTTGCAGACGTGTTTGCTGGTTCCCAGATCGGCATGGGCGTTCAGGTTGCTGGCGTCAATCAGAACTTCAGCGACGGTGTACTGGGCGCAGGCAGCAGCGCTCTCGATATGGGTATCCAGGGGAACGGCTTTTTTCGTCTGACTGACGACGCTGGCCGCGTCTTCTATAGCCGCAACGGGCAGTTTCAGAAAGACGCTAACGGCTACATCATCAACAACCAGGGCATGTTTCTCAACGGCTATCAGGCGACCGGCACGCCGCCCGCTATTCAGCCCGGCGCGTCTGTTGGGCCCATCCAGATCCCTGGCGGTGAGATGATGGCGCGCGCTTCAGATGCCGGCACCCTCAACGGCAATCTGGATTCAGGAAGCGAAGCGATCGATCAGACTGAACATCCCTTCGATCCGGCCGACGGCAAAAGCTATAGCTCGGTCGTTCAGGTAGAGGCTTACGATAGCCTGGGTAATCAGCACACCGTCAATGTTTACTACGTGAAAACCGGTGACAACAGCTGGAAGGTCTATAGCAACGACGCTACAGCACCCTCCACCGATGGTAACGGCAAGGCGCTTTATCAGGAAGCTGATCTGAACTTTGACTCTTCCGGTCAGCTGGTGACCAATCCGGCATCGCTGGCAATACAGAGTGCTGCTTATAAAGGCGGCGAGCCGCTGGATTTCGCGCTGGACCTGTCTGGCACCACTCAGCAGGCGACTGAAACCTCCATGAATTCGCCGACCACGACAGGCTATGCGCCCGGCCAGATGACCGGCTACACCGTGGGTGATAATGGCCAGATCATCGCTTCCTACAGCAACGGCGAACAGCAGCTGCTGGGCCAGGTCGTTCTGAGCAACTTCGCTAATCCAGGTGGCCTGGATCCAAAAGGCAACAACTGCTGGCAGGAAAGCCCCGCCTCAGGCCAGCCGGTAACCGGTATTTCCGGCACGGGTAACCTGGGCACGCTTTACGGCAACAGGCTTGAAGCCTCAAACGTTGATTTGAGCCAACAGATGGTCAACATGATCGTTTATCAGCGTAATTATCAGTCCAATTCTCAAACCATCAAAACCCAGTCTGAAATCATGCAAACGCTGGTTAACCTGGGGTAATGGGCTGATATGGATCGCGCGATTTATACCGCAATGGGCGCGGCGAATGCCGCGCTTAATCGACAGGCGGTTACGGCCAATAACCTGGCCAACGCCTCGACAAACGGCTTTCGTGCTCAGCTGACCGCGACGCGCGCCGTGCCTGTCGAAGGGCCGACGCTGCAAACGCGAACGCTGGTGGCAGAGTCGACGCCTTACAGCGATGAGAGCATGGGGCCGGTTATGCAGACAGGGCGGCCGCTGGACGTTGCGCTCCCGCAGGATGGCTGGCTGGCGGTACAGCGGGCGGATGGCAGCGAAGGCTATACCCGCAACGGCAATATCGAAGTCGACAGTGAGGGCATGCTACGGGTTGGCGGGCTGCCGCTGATCGGTGACGGCGGTCCTCTGAATGCGCCGCCGCAGGCGCAGCTCACTATCGCGCCAGATGGTTCCATCACGGCGCGCGGCGCGGGCGATGAACCCTCTGCGCTGGCGCAGATTGGCCAGATAAAGATGGTCAAAGCGAACATGCGGACGCTTCGCCGCGGTGACGATGGCCTTTTTCTGGTGGCGGATAGCGCTGCGAATCCGGTGCTGCCGCGCGAGCCAGCCCTGCGTCTGGCGCCTGGCGCCATTGAGGGCAGCAATGTCAGTCCGGTGAAGTCAATGGTGGATATGATCGCCAACGCCCGCAGCTTTGATATGCAGATGAAAGTCATCACCACCGTCGATGAAAACGCCAATAGTGCTAACCAGTTACTGAGCGCCACCTAAAGGCGCCGCAGGAGAATTTTATGATCCGCTCGTTATGGATTGCCAAGACAGGTTTAGAAGCGCAGCAGACCAATATGGATGTGATATCCAATAACCTCGCGAACGTCAGCACCAATGGTTTTAAGCGTCAGCGGGCCGTATTCGAGGATCTGCTTTATCAAACGCTACGCCAGCCGGGTGCGCAGTCGTCAGAGCAAACCACCATCCCCTCAGGTTTGCAGCTGGGGACCGGCGTAAGGCCGGTAGCGACGGAACGCATTCATAGCCAGGGCAGCCTGACCCAAACCAATAACAGTAAAGATGTCGCGATAGAAGGCGGCGGTTTCGTTCAGGTGTTATTGCCTGATGGGACGACAGGGTATACCCGCGATGGATCATTCCAGTTTGATCAGAACGGGCAGCTGGTCACCTCCAGCGGTTATCCCATCCAGCCGGCCATTACCATCCCTCAGGATGCGCAGACGCTGACGATCGGCAATGACGGCCTCGTCAGCGTAACGGTACCGGGCCAGACGGCGCCGCAGCAGGTTGGTCAGCTAACGCTGGCGACATTTATCAACGAATCGGGTCTGGAGAGTATCGGTGAAAACCTTTATCGCGAAACCCAGGCATCGGGCGCACCGAATGAAACGACGCCTGGGCTAAACGGTGCCGGTACGCTGAAACAGGGCTATGTAGAAACCTCCAACGTTAATGTGGCGGAAGAACTGGTCAATATGATCCAGACGCAGCGCGCCTATGAGATTAACAGTAAAGCCGTTTCGACTTCCGACCAGATGCTACAGCGTCTGACGCAACTTTAAACCTGGCGGCATTGCTGGCGCTATCTGCAGCGCTGGCATCCGCGACCACTATTTCAGAAAGAGAAATGAAACCTTCAACCTCGCGCCAGGTGACTATGCATGCCGTTGCGGCAATAACAGTTACCCTCTCGTGCCTCATGGCTGGCTGTAGCTATATCCCGCATAAGCCGCTGGTTTCGGGCGCGACCACGGCTACGCCTGCTCCAGCCGTACCGACAGCGGTAAACGGCTCAATTTTTCAGGCGGGACAGGCAATGAACTACGGTTACCAGCCGATGTTTGAAGATCGCCGTCCGCGCAATATCGGCGACACCCTGACCATCGTGCTTCAGGAAAACGTCAGCGCCAGTAAAAGTTCATCCGCTAACGCCTCGCGCGATAGCTCTACCGGCCTTACCTTCAGCGCCATGCCGCGCTTTTTGTCTGGTCTGTTCGGCGGCGATAAGGCGAATACTGAAATATCAGGCAAAAACGACTTCGGCGGCAAAGGCGGCGCAGCCGCGAAGAATACGTTCAGCGGCACCATTACCGTCACCGTGCGGCAGGTGCTGGAAAACGGCAACCTGAGCGTCGTGGGTGAAAAGCAAATTGCCATCAATCAGGGGACGGAATTCATCCGCTTCTCCGGCATTGTCAACCCGCGCACCATTAGCGGCAGTAACACCGTGGTCTCGACGCAGGTTGCAGACGCTCGCATTGAATATGTTGGCAACGGTTATATCAACGAAGCACAGCAGATGGGCTGGTTACAACGCTTCTTCCTTACGCTTTCTCCTTTTTAACTGACCCTATATGAAAGATTACATTTTGATAGCCAGCCTGATGTTGATGAGCATCGCCAGCTGCCTGGGGAGCCAGGCACACGCCGAGCGCATTCGTGACCTGGCCACTATTCAGGGCGTAAGAAGCAATACCCTGATGGGCTATGGGTTGGTGGTAGGGCTGGATGGGACGGGTGACCAGACCATGCAGACCCCCTTCACCACGCAAAGTCTGAACAATATGTTGTCGCAGCTCGGGATTACCGTTCCACCGGGAACCAATATGCAGCTCAAAAACGTGGCGGCGGTCATGGTAACGGCGGAGCTTCCTCCTTTTGCGCGCAGCGGTGAGAAAATTGACGTTGTTGTCTCTTCAATGGGTAACGCCAAAAGCCTTCGCGGCGGGACACTGTTAATGACGCCGCTTAAAGGGAGCGACAATCAGATTTATGCGCTGGCGCAGGGAAATCTGTTGATGGCGGGCGCAGGGGCGCAGGCAGGCGGCAGTCGGGTTCAGGTCAATCAGCTAAACGGCGCGCGTATTACGGGCGGCGCCACGGTAGAGCGGGAAGTCCCTGCCAGTTTCAACAATCAGCCTGTGCTCAGGCTCCAGCTCAATGAGCAGGATTTTAGTATCGCTCAACAGATCAGCGATGAGATCAACCGCCACTTTGGCGGCGGAACGGCGCTGGCAGAAGATGCGCGTGTTATCCGGCTGAATGCCCCGTTGAACAGCGCAGACCGCGTGCGCTTTCTCGCTAATTTGCAAAATCTCTCTATACGACGCGGCCCAATGGAAGCGAAGGTCATTATTAACGCGCGTACCGGCTCAGTGGTGATGAATAAACATGTCACCCTGGATGCCTGCGCCGTTGCGCAGGGCGATCTGATGGTAGAAGTGACCCGCACCAACCAGGTCAGCCAGCCAGACACGCCGCTGGCGGGCGGTGAAACCGCTGTGGTGCCCAACACCGATATCTCCGTCAGAGAGCAGGGCGGTTCGCTGCAGCAGGTCCGTACCAGCGCCGACTTAAATAATGTTATCAGAGCACTCAATGGCCTGGGCGCTACGCCCAACGATTTGATGTCGATTTTGCAGTCGATGAAAAATGCCGGTTGTCTGCACGCAAGCCTGGAGATTAACTAATGGCGGAAAGCATGAATAATATCGGTGCGGCTTTTGACAGCCGCTCACTGGACGCGCTTAAGCGGGTAGCAAAAAGCGATCGGCAGGCGGGGCTGAAAGGCGCAGCGAAGCAGATGGAAGCTGTCTTTGTCCAGATGATGCTGAAAAGTATGCGTGACGCGACGCCGAAAGAGGGGCTTTTCTCCAGCCAGCAGAGTGAAATGTTTACGTCAATGCTGGATCAGCAGCTGGCACAGAACATTGCCAGCAAAGGCACGCTGGGTTTTGCCGGGATGATGCTTAAATCGCTGGGTGCCGAAGAAGCGAAGCAGGCCCCCGCGCCACAGGCGCTCGTCCAGACGGCGGTGGCGACGGATATCCGTCTGCCAGCGAAGCGTCCACTGCTGACTGCGCCGCTCTATTCTCTCCAGGCGCCAGCACCGATAAAGGATGCGGAGGCCGTTCGACCAACAACATCGACAGGCCCGGTTTTAAATAATGCTAACTTTATCGCCAGTTTGTCGGGGCCTGCTATTGCGGCATCGAAAAAAAGTGGAGTACCGCATCAGCTCATTATTGCGCAGGCGGCACTGGAGTCGGGATGGGGCAATCGCGAAATTCCCACGCAGGACGGCAGACGCAGCCATAATCTGTTTGGCATTAAGGCGACTCCTGACTGGCAGGGGGAAACCACAGAAATCACCACCACTGAATATATTAACGGCGTAGCCAAAAAGGTTAAGGCGGCGTTTCGCGTTTATCAATCTTATGCCGAAGGGCTTGCTGATTATGCTGCACTGATAGCGCGCAGTCCGCGCTATCAGAAGGTCGCAGCAGCAAAAACGCCTGAGAGCGGAGCGCATGCGCTTCAGGCGGGCGGCTATGCCACCGATCCAAATTATGCGAACAAGTTAATTAATATTATCCAGCAAGTAAAAAATCGTGTTGATAACGCCGCCTCAGCCTATAAAAACGATCTTTCTTCTCTTTTTTAATGAATTTTTTTTCAGAATATTCTTGTCCAACCGATATGAATAGATAAGTACGCCCAATTTGTTCAGAGCGCCTGAAACGGCAAGACACAACATAATAAGTGGTGGTTATGAATTTATTTAACATTGCACAGTCCGGTCTCAGCTCCGCGCAATCTGCACTTAACGTAGTTGGTAATAATATTAATAACGCCTTCAATGGCGATACGCAGGATCTTTTTGTTAACGGCTATAGTAGACGGAATATCGTTCTGGGCGAGGCTGGCGGTCGCACAACCAGCAGCGGTTTTTTTGGCTACGGCGTTCAGGTTAATGATGTTGCTCGTGCCTATAACAGCTTTATCAGCAACCAGGTAAGAGGGGCAGCCAGTCAGTACACCGCGCTTAACGCGCAGTATGAGCAACTCAGCCAAATTGATAATATGCTGGGAGATGACACCAATAACATTTCCGTTTCGCTGGGGAATATTTTCGGTGCGCTGGAAAAAGTCAGCAGCGATCCCGTCAGCCCGTCAGCCAGGCAGGAGGTACTTTCCCAGTTTAAAACCATTGCTAATCAATTCCGCAGCAACAGCAGCACGCTGAACGGCCTGGAGAAAAGTACCAATACCCAGATTAGCCAGTGTGTTGACGATATCAACTCATATACCTCTCAGCTGGCAGATATTAATCAGAAGATTAATAAAGTGCATGGCCAGACCGGGGGCGTGCCCGCCGATCTGCTTGATCAGCGTGATACGTTGCTGACAAAACTCAGCGAGCTGACAGGCATTAAGGTTGATGAAAACAGCACCGACGGCACTGTTAACGTCACCATGACTAACGGTATGCCGCTGGTGTACAACGGGCGCTCCTATAATCTCGAAACCTCTACGGACGCAGCCGATCCTTCCAGAACGGTTGTGTCTTATATCGATGCTGCTGGCAACAAAATGCTGCTCGACGAAGATCGCAGCTCAGAAGGCAAGCTGGGTGGCCTCTTTAAATTCCGTAATAACGATCTTGTTGATGCCCGCAATCAGCTGAACCAGCTGGCATTGCAGATGGCAAATAAATTCAACGAGGTCAATCAGCAGGGTTACGATCTCAACGGTGAGGCAGGCAAGGCGATTTTTGCCATTGACGATCCCACTGCGATCGCGAACCGCAATAATAGCGGCGATGCCAGCCTGTCGGTGAACTATACCGATATCAGCCAGGTACAGGCCACCGACTATGAGATCGCTTTTAACGGCACGGATTGGGAAGTGACCCGGGCGGACGGCTCGAAAGTGACGCCGACGGTGGGTAACGACGGCTCGCTTCAGTTTGATGGTATCAGCGTGATGCCACAGGGCACGCCGCAGAAAGGGGACAGCTTTAGCCTTAATCCGGTTTCCGGCGCAGCAAGCAGCATCAGCGTAGCGCTGACCGATGGTGATGAAATCGCCGCTTCCAGTTCAGCCAATCCTGATGAAGAGAGCAATAACGAAAACATCAAAGAGATGATCGGCATTAAGACCCAAGAGGTCATCGGCAAGTCGACCCTGTCGGAGGCCTACGCCAGCCTGGCCAGTTCGGTGGGTTCATCTGCCTCGGCCCTTAAGGGAGAAATTGAAACCAGCGCCAGCGTGGCTAACGAATTTGTTAATCAGCAGCAGGCGGTGTCCGGGGTCGATCTCAATGAAGAGATGGTCAATATGCAGATGTTTACCCAGTACTATCAGGCAAATGCTCAGATTCTGCAAACGGCCACCACGCTTTTCGACACAATTTTAAGCATTCGATAAGTCGGCATGAAAATAACGCCTGTTTTGACAGGCGCAAACCTAACCGCATGCAATAAGCGAAAAGACAGGAAACTTTTATGCGTCTCAGTTCTCACTATATGTTTCAGCGCACCATTGAGGGCATGTCTGATGCGATGAATCGCGGCAACGACATTTATAACAGCCTCTCTGCCGGGAGAACCTTACTCAAGCCTTCAGACGATCCTGCGGGCGCCTCGCAGGCGATCACCTATCAAACCGCGCTGGCTAATATGGATCAGTTCGATACAGCCAGGATGTATGCCAGAGATGCGCTCGGTCAGGAAGATACGACGCTTACCTCTATCAGCAACATCCTGTGCAAAAATCTGTCAGAAAAAATTGTGGCGGGTGGCAACGGTGCCTATTCCGATCAGGATCGCCAGGCGCTGGCGCAAGAATTACAGGGTATTCGTAATAACTTGCGCGATCTGGGGAACAGCAAAAATGGCAATGGCCGCTATATTTTTTCGGGTTATACCACAGGTACGCAGCCTTTCGATGAAGCCGGAAAATATCTGGGCGGCAACACACCCCTGACGCAAAATGTCGCAGACAGCACCAGCATGCAGGTAGGGCATACCGGCAGCCAGGTTTTTATGAGCGATACGCCAGACGATCTGTTTGCAGCGCTTGATAAAGCGATAGCAGCACTGAATACGCCGGTTGAAAGCGATGAGGATCGGCAAAATCTTCAGAGTACGCTCGACAGCGTTAACGTTTCAGTTAAACACGGTATTGATAACCTTGGCAAAATCCAGGCAGAAGTGGGCACGCGGCTCCAGCAGCTGGATACGCTGGGGACGAACGCAGCGACAGAGCGCATTCGGCTTCAGTCCCGGCTGGAGCAAACCGTAGGTGCCGATCCTAATACCTGGACCCAGCTGGTAGGCCAGTCAAAAATGGCGGACTTTGCCATGACGGCCTCAATGACGGTATTCCAGTCGATGCAAAATATGTCCATTTTTTCTATGTTGCGATAGCGGCTCAGGATATCTGCTGCTAAAGGCATCCGGGATGCCGCTACTCTGTTTGCTGCTCTAACATCGGGGACTTTTACTTTAGGCAGCTTTTTTTAAGGTTCATCAAAATGTTTCGTAATTTAAAAATATCCAGGGGTGTCAACTATATTGTGCTGATGTTTGTGCTGCTATTAGTAGCCTCTATAGCAATTGGTATGTATGGTTCAATCACCACCAGGGATAACTTTATCATCAGTAATGAAACGTCAGATAATCTGGTGGTGCTCCAACAGAGCGCGACCAGCATCAACCGAGGAGTTGCACAGTTAAATGCCGTTATGCTGGCAAAAAGCCTGGGTAAAGACGTTGATAGCCGCAGTATTGATATTATTAATAAAGATATCGATGGGGCGAAGTCCTCAATTGAAAAATTTATGTCAACACCTTTTTCTACGGAAGAGGAGATGCAGGCGGCAAAAAAAGTGAATTTCGCTTTTAACGCAATGCTGGATGATGCCAGATATAAAATGAAATTTGTCATGAACCCGCAAAGCTATCCTGACCGCAGAGATCAGGAAATCAGAGCGCGTAACGATTTGACAGAGAGTATCGATGTTTATACCGAAATAGCAGGTCATCTCAACGACCTGTATGTGACTGAAGCGGGAAATAATTACCAGAGGACTCTGATTATTAGTCTGGTCAGCCTGCTGGCTTCAGTTATTTGTGCCGTGGGTGCTTATCTCTGGCTGAAAAACATACTGTTTGCGCGACTTCATTATGCCGTTAAGGCGCTGGATACTATCGCTGAAGGTAACCTGAGCGAAAAAATTGAATCCCGAAACACTAATGAAATTGGTGAAATGCTCTCTTCGCTGGAAAATATGCGTCTCTCATTATCAAAGACGATTTCTGGCATTCGTACGTCAACCCAACGCATCTATAGCAGCGCGCAGGAGATAGCCAGCGGCAATAACGATCTCTCATCTCGAACAGAGGAACAGGCCTCTGCGCTACAGCAAACCGCTGCCAGCATGGAAGAACTCAAAATAACGGTGCGACAGAATGCAGACAATGCGCACCATGCTCGTCAGCTAGCCGACGGCGCCAGCGTTAGCGCCTCCAGAGGCGGAGAGGTGATGACGCAGCTTGACACTATCATGCGGCAGATTATGAACAGCTCTCGCCAGATTGCTGATATCAATGCCGTTATTGACAGCATTGCGAATCAGACGAATATTCTGGCTCTTAATGCAGCCGTTGAGGCCGCGCGTGCAGGTGAACAGGGGCGAGGATTTGCTGTCGTTGCGGGTGAGGTTCGCAACCTTGCAAAACGCAGCGCTGATGCGGCAAAAGAGAGCCGTGAGCTGATCAATACGTGCGTGGCAAATATGACCACTGGCTCTCAACAGGTAGAAAGAGCCAGCGGCGCAATGCAGGATATCGTGCAGTCGGTTACGCAGGTTAATGACATCATGGCGGAGATTACCTCTGCTTCAGAAGAACAGAGCATGGGCATTAACCAAATAGCCCAGGCCGTTAACGAGATGGATTTAGTGACCCAGCAGAATGCTGCCATGGTCGAGCAGGCTGCGGTCAGCGCCAGCAGTATGGAAGCAGAAACACAAAATCTGGAAAAGCAGGTGGCTCAGTTTAAAATCAAAGAAACCTCGAGCTTAAAAGTTCCCCTGCCAAAGAGCCTTCAAACCCGCTTATTAACGGTGCCTGAGGCGGCAAAAAAAGAGTCGAGTATCAGCACGGCGGCGGCTGAGGATGACTGGACGACTTTCTAAGGTTAAAAAGGAGAAAGCGTAAATGTTAACTGTTGTCGTTAATGTAAATAAAAAAACAGACAACGTTAATTTCTCTGTTTTTAATGGCGCAGTTAACTTTATAAATTGCGCTTAATAGTAAACGCTTATTCGATTATTTAAACGGCGGTTTTTCAGTGATAATAGTTATGCTTGATTAACTGCCGGATATTATCACTGTGAATGGTCTCTATACGCCAGAAGGACTCGCTAATAAAAACGAACTCTGGTCAAAATATGGCAGCCTTGTGCGGCGCGAAGCATTGCGTCTCCAGGCCCGCTTGCCAGCCAGCGTCGATATTGATGATTTAATTCAGGCGGGATCGATGGGTTTTCTTGCTGCCATTGATGAATACGATCCTAAAAAAGGCATTATTTTGCCAGCATGGATTACTCAACGGGTACGATGGGCGCTAATGGACGAGCTCCGCGCCCGTGACTGGGCATCGCGACGTATTCGTAACAATGCCAGAGAGATGGCCAGCGCTATTCAGCGTATTGAGCAGCGTAACGGGAAAGCAGCGACGGAAGCCGAGATCGCCGCCGAGCTGCAGATAACGCCAGGCGAGTATCATCAGATGCTGAGCGATACTAACACCGGCCAGTTTTGCTCGCTGGAAGAATTAAATGAGCTAGCAGGTGAAAGCTTTGAGGCGACAGACGATCGTCATGAACTGCTTAACCCTTTTCATACACTCTCTCTGCAATCTGTTACCGGCAAGCTCGCTGAAGAGATCAAGCAGCTACCGGAAAGAGAGCAGCTTTTGTTGAGTCTTTACTACCAGCAAGAGCTCAACATGAAGGAGGTGAGTTTGATTCTGGGGCTGACCGAAACACGCATCAGCCAGTTGCATAGTCAAGCCCTTAAGCGCCTGCGCGCACGAATGGAAAAATATATGTAATATTTTGTAAATTCAGTCATTGACCTGTAAATATTTTCATAAAAGCTGTAAGCGTTGAGCAAGTAAAGGAGGACCGCGTTAGGCAAAGTTGTTAAAAGTGCCTGGGTAAGAATTTTCTTAATGTTAATTTTCTTTTTTATTTGGTTAAATTTATTTTTTGCGAGTTTTTTGATATGGCGCAAATCAATTTAGCAAGTTCATGTTTTGACGTTATAGATATCGAAGGTAGTAATATACGTTATTAAATTCAGGTTATATATTTCTATTTTTTAGCAGGGTAATAGTTGAGATAATTCGTCACGGAAATAAACTTTGATTGTTTATGAATCATGTTGGATAATTTCCCACCTCAACTGATATTCACTTGCGATGATGATGGCTGACTAATAGTCGCATGAATATTCCTTTTAACTCCTGAATTTGGCACGCCTGGCGATAGCTCGTCAGCATGTGCGAACGGATAATATGAACGCAACGAATAAAGAAGATTATCTGCAAAGTATTCACAATATTAACTTATCTTACTTGATCTTAGCTCAGCAGCTGATACGAGAAGATCAAATCAGTGCCGGCTTCAGGCTAGGGCTGCCTGAAGAGACGATCGATATGCTAAAAGAGCTGTCACTTCCGCAGCTTATTAAGCTGTCTTCAACCAGCCAGCTTATTCTCCGGCTTCGTCTGGATAATGAGGCGGTCATTGAGTGTCTGACTAAGGATTCTCGAGTTGATGCTCTACAGCAGATCCATACGGGGATTTTGCTCTCAACAGATTTGCTCAGTTTAATGAATGAGCATAACGGTCTCGAATCAGGGGGAGAAGTAGGTAATGTGTGAAAAAAGTATTCTGGATGAAATAAAAGATGTAAAAATTGCTATAGAACTTATTTCGTTTGGCGCCCGGATTCAGGTGCTTGAAACTGAAACCAGCCTGAGCCGTCGTCGTTTACTGAAGCTATATAAAGAACTGCGTGGCTGCTCGCCGCCAAAAGGAATGCTGCCTTTCTCTGCAGACTGGTTTATGGCGTGGGAGCGCAATATACACTCTTCCATGTTTTACAATATCTATCTTTATCTTCAGAAAACGACACGGCAAAGCTCAATCGAAACCATGATTAAGGCTTACCGCTTATATCTGGAACAATGTCCAATCAGCGCGGGAGAAAAGCCGGTATTAGGTCTGACCCGGGCCTGGACGCTATTACGGTTTATAGATTGTGGAATGATCGCGCGTACAATCTGCAGCAGCTGTAAAGGAGGCTTTGTTACTACGAGTGAGTTTGCGAACGAATCGTTCACTTGCAGTTTGTGCTGCCCGCCTTCGCGCGCCAGCAAAAAAAATAATTTTTTTGCAGGCGCACAGTTACAGGCAGCAGCTAACTAAGGCCGAATTGTCATGTTTGAACTCGCGCCTTTTTAAAGGGTGCGAGCTTTCCTTATACGAACGCAATAAGCCAGCTGCTGGAGCCATCGCAATATTGTCTTTATTAAGGAATGCATGTGCTAATACTTTTAGGTTATTTAACGGTGTGCGCCACTGTTTTTGGTGGCTTTGTCATAAGTGGTGGAAAGCTAGGGGCGCTTTATCAGCCTACTGAGTTGCTTATTATCGGCGGAGCAGGCGTAGGCGCTTTTATTGTAGGCAATAATGGTAACGCCATCAAAGCGACAATGAAGGCGTTCCCCCATATGTTTCGGGGATCGCACTATACCAAAGCGCTCTATATGGACCTGATGGCGATGATGTTTTTACTGCTCAATAAAAGCCGGCAAAGCGGCTTGATGTCGCTGGAAGCAGATATTGAAGATCCGCAAAATAGCCCCATTTTTTCAGCCTATCCACGCTTGCTGGCAGATAAGGTGCTGCTCTGCTTCGTGGTCGATTATTTACGCCTGATGATCAGCGGAAATATGAACGCCTTTGAAATCGAAGCGCTGATGGACGTTGAGATTGAAACCTGTGAACACGAGCATGAAATACCGGCAAGTAGCCTGAACGGCGTCGGGGATGCTTTTCCCGCTTTCGGCATCGTCGCTGCGGTCATGGGGGTTGTAAACGCACTGGCAGCCGCGGATCGTCCGGCCGCTGAGCTAGGGGAACTTATTGCTCATGCCATGGTTGGTACCTTCCTGGGTATTTTGCTGGCGTATGGTTTTATTCTGCCTCTTGCTACCCTTCTGCGCCAGAAAAGCAGCGAGCAAATTAAAATGTTGCAGTGCATCAAGGTCACTTTGCTGGCTGCAATCAACGGTTACGCGCCGCAAATTGCCGTTGAATATGGACGTAAATCGCTTTTCTCTACTGAGCGTCCTTCTTTCACGGAGCTGGAGGAACATGTGCGTCAGGCTAAGGCTGACAAAGGCTCTGGAGCAAGTTAATGAGCCAAAAGCATATTATTGTTATCCGCAAGAAAAAAGGCCACGGCGGAGGGCATCATGGCGGCTCGTGGAAGATTGCTTATGCTGACTTCATGACCGCGATGATGGCTTTTTTTCTGGTGATGTGGCTGCTTTCAACCTCGACGCCGCTTCAGCGTGAGCAAATTGCCGAATACTTTAAAACGCCGCTCAAAGTCGCGCTCTCCAATGGCGAGAAAAGTAGTCTGAGCGATAGCGTTATTCCAGGTGGCGGTGCCGATCCTGTCAAGAATGATGGCGAAGTGAACAAAGCCAATTTAAAAAAGATTGAAGGTAAAAAAGATAAGCGCAAGCTGGCGGATGCACGAGAGGAGCTCGATAAGCTCATTCGTAACGATGCGCGCTTAAAAAATTATCAAGCCAACTTACGTCTTTCGCTGACCGAAGATGGCCTGCTGATTCAAATTATCGACAGTAACGATCGCCCAATGTTTAAAGTAGGCAGTAAAACGCTGGAACCCTACCTAAACGACATTCTTAAAGCACTGGTACCCGTGCTTAACACGTTACCTAACCGCATTACCCTGACTGGCCATACTGATTCGCTTCGCTATGCCAATGGCGATATTGGCTACAGCAACTGGGAGCTTTCTGCCGATCGCGCCAATGCCCTGCGCCGGGCGCTTATTGCTGGGGGGATGCCTGGGAATAAGTTCCTTCGCGTCATTGGCACGGCAGATACGATGAACGTGGAAAATTCCAGCGCGGACGATCCTGTCAACCGCCGTATCAGCATTCTGGTACTGAGTCGGAACAAAGAAGAGTCGATTTTGAACGAAGACACCCTGGTACAAAATATGGCGGCGAGTGATGAGGACGAAAAGCTCAAGGCGATTTTGAACATGCGGCCCGTTACGGCGGAAGAGCTTCATCAGTTACCCGCCGCTCAGCCTGAATCAGGGGTGGAAAAATGATGGATATGACCGAATTTTACCAAACCTTTTTTGATGAGGCGCATGAACTGCTGGCGGATATGGAGAAAAATCTGCTGGAGCTTAATCCGCACCAACCTGACCAGGAGAAGCTTAACGCCATTTTTCGTGCCGCACACTCGATCAAGGGAGGAGCAGGTACCTTCGGTTTTGACATATTGCAGGAAACCACCCACCTCCTGGAGAACCTGCTCGACGAAGCGCGCTGCGGTATGTTGAATATCACCAGCGAACATATCGATCTTTTTCTGAGAACCAAAGATATTATGCAAGAGCAGCTTGACGCCTGTAAGCATTCTGCAGAGCCAGATTTAGATAGTTTTGCCTGGATCTGCGAGGCATTGCGGCAAATAGCACTTGAGAGCCACCCTGGCAAGCCGCTTGAACTTCCCCAGCACGTTGCTGCTGAACCCGCAGCATCAGGGGTAACGAAGATTTATGACGTTTTGCTCAATGTCGCGGCTTGCGAAGAACAAGAGCTGTTGAGCGAGGAGCTTAAAAACCTCGGCGAAGTACTGAAAATTGAAAATCAGAAGGATCGACTATATGCACAGCTGCAAACCACGGCGACGCCTGATGATATCAGCGCCGTGCTTTGCTTTATTCTTAACCCAGAACAGATTGCCATCACGCCAGCCGTTACGACACCAAAGCGTGCGGATGTGGTAAAGAAGCCGGCGCAAGCTGAAGCATCAGCGAGAAGTGTTGGTGCAGTACAGGGCGCAGAGTCAAGCAGTATTCGCGTTTCTGTTGAGAAGGTCGATCAGATCATCAATCTGGTCGGTGAACTCATTATCACACAGTCGATGTTAAGCCAGCTTGCCGGTGCGTTTGAGCCTGGTCAGCATGAGGCTATCAATAACAGCGTGATCCAGTTAGAACGCAACGCCCGTGATTTACAGGAAGCTGTGATGTCAATCCGCATGATGCCAATGGAGTATGTGTTCAGCCGCTTCCCGCGGCTGGTGCACGATCTGGCGGGCAAACTCGGAAAAAAAGTTGAGCTGGTACAGAAAGGCGCTTCTGCCGAACTCGATAAAAGCCTGATCGAGCGCATTATCGATCCGTTAACGCATCTGGTGCGCAACAGCCTTGATCATGGCATTGAGTTGCCTGAGGTGCGGCGTCAGAAAGGCAAGCCAGAGTGCGGGGTGCTTACCCTCAGTGCCGAGCATCAAGGCGGTAATATTATCATTCAGGTAACCGATGACGGCGCCGGGCTAAACAGAGAAAAGATCCTTGAGCGTGCAAAAGCTCAGGGGCTCGCCGTTGATGACAAAATGGATGACGATGAGGTCTGGCAGCTGATTTTTGCCCCTGGCTTCTCCACGGCTGAAACCGTTACTGATGTTTCAGGGCGTGGCGTGGGCATGGATGTAGTGCGCCGCAACATTCAGGCTATGGGCGGGCGGATAGCGCTCTGTTCGAAGCCTGGCGAAGGCTCAACCATCAACATTATTCTGCCGCTGACGCTGGCTATCCTTGACGGCATGTCAGTGCGCGTAGGCGACGAACTTTTTGTTTTGCCTCTCAATACCGTGATGGAGTCGCTTCAGCCTTCTGAAAGCGCCCTGCACCGCATCACCGGGGGAGGAGAGATGCTGCAGGTGCGCGGCGAATATCTGCCGTTAGTCAAGCTCGGGCAGCTTTTCAATATTCCTTGCACCGCCCGCCAGGCCAGCGCGGGAATTGCTGTCATTTTGCAAACCGCCGGCTCTCGTTACGCGTTGCTTATTGACCAGCTGATTGGACAGCACCAGGTGGTAGTAAAAAATCTCGAGCTCAACTATCGCAAGGTGGCGGGCATATCGGCGGCAACTATTTTGGGAGATGGCAGGGTCGCGCTGATTCTTGATGTAGGTGCGTTGCCAGCTATGTATCAGGAAATGGCCGCGACAGACGGCTTTTTTAATGATTAAACTAAGGTAAATCAGATGAATTTTTCAGGTAGCAGCAGCGCGCTAGCCGAAGATGATAACCGGCATGAATATCTCCTTTTTCGCCTTGGCGAAGAAGATTATGGCATTGAAATCCTGAAGGTTCAGGAGATACGAAACTACGATCGCGTTACGCGTATCGCCAATACACCCGATTTTATTCGAGGCGTGACCAATCTGCGTGGCGTTATTGTTCCTATTATCGATCTGCGCATTAAGTTTGCGCTGGAATCCACGGCTATTGGTGACAGTACAGTGGTAATTGTTGTCAATCTGGCGAACCGCGTCGTAGGTATCGTGGTTGATGGCGTTTCAGACGTGCTGGCGCTGACAACCGATCAAATTCGTCCTGCCCCGGAGTTTTCACCTACGCTTTCCACTGAATATATGATCGGGCTGGGCACGCTGGATGATCAGATGCTGATTCTGGTTGATATCGAGCGGCTGCTGAATAGCAAAGATATGGCGCTGGTTGAACATCTGGGCGAGACGGCAGGCGCATAAGCGCGAATGTCCCTACTGCGGTTGTTACGTTATTTACCCTGGTCTGGTTGAATACCGGAGCAGGGTCCTCAGCTAAATCCTCTCTTAACTCCTGTCTCTAATCTCGATCATAATCAACAGGCCCGCTGTCACGCTATCCCGCCTCTATTTCTCATGCCCGCATACAGCTACCGGCTTATTAACGCTGGTCTCAGCGGCTCCCATGAAGGCTACCGGTTCTGCTTTACGCTGTTCAGTACGCTTGCATCCTGGCTTTTTTGCGGTTGAGACATTCATTTGTTCTTTCAAGGAAAAATAGCTGTGCGACAGGAGGAGAAGGGAGCCGATGTTTTATTCTTACAGCAGGTGATTCCTGCGCGGCCGCCAGATCTGTCCGCCAGTAATCATGACCGAGTGTGCTGCGGCAAAAAAAACGCCCGGCCGAGGCGGCTGGGCGTTTGCATCTAAAGGATATGGGAGTCGTACTTAGCGCAGCAGAGACAGGACGTTCTGCGGAACCTGGTTTGCCTGAGCCAGTACGGTCGTACCAGCAGACTGCAGGATATTAGCGCGGCTCATGTTGGAAACTTCGGTCGCGTAGTCAGCGTCCAGGATGCGTGAACGTGATTCAGTCAGGTTGTTCACGGTGCTGTTCAGGTTGCTGATAACAGAGTCAAAGCGGTTCTGGGCAGCACCCAGACCTGAGCGCAGTTTGTCAACCTGGGCCAGCGCGGCATCGATAACCTCTGTCATCGGTTTGCCCTTCATTGCAGCAACCTCATCATCTGACAGATCGGTGCCTGCGGCAAAAGCGACGGATGCCGGTGTACCGTTGGCGGTATCCTCAGGAGTAACAGTCGCGGTCACGGTGGTCTGTACTTTAGTACCGTCTGATTTAGCACCAATAGCGATATAGCTTACAGTACCGTCATCAGCCGTTTTCGCATAGATGTCACCCTTACCACCTGCGCCAAACAGATCTTCTTTAGCTTTAGCAAAATCTGCATCGCTGATTTTTACTTTGTTGGTACCATCATCAATAGTGGTGTTTGCGCCTACTTTAGCACCGAAACCTGTACCTACTGCATCGGCGACGTCAAAGTCAGCCAGGCCCAGCGTATCCGCGTTAATTTTATTCAGGTCAAGTTCGATAGTTTCACCATCGTTTGAACCCACCTGGATAGTCATGGTCTGATCTTTGCTCAGGACTTTCACGCCGTTGAATTCAGTCTGGTCAGAGATGCGGTTAATCTCTTCCAGGCGCGCATTGATTTCGTCCTGAATTGACTGGCGGTCAGAATCAGAGTTGGTGCCGTTAGCAGCCTGAACAGCCAGACGGCGGATATTCTGCAGGTTGTCGTTCACTTCATTCAGCGCACCTTCGGTAGTCTGCGCAATGGAGATACCGTCGTTTGCGTTGCGTGAAGCCTGAGTCAGGCCGGTGATGCTTGCGGTAAAGCGGTTGCTGATTGCCTGACCTGCAGCGTCATCTTTTGCGCTATTGATACGCAGACCTGAAGAGAGACGCTCAATTGCGGTGCCCAGAGAAGACTGAGATTTGTTCAGGTTGTTTTGCGCAACCAGACTTAATGAGTTGGTATTAATTACCTGTGCCATGATGATTTCCTCTTATTGGTATAACTCATGTTTAAAAACGTCGATAACTATTTATCTTTCGTTCCGCTCACATTGAAAATATCGGTGCGTTCTTTTTTTTTCTAAAATTTTAAATCGGTTTTTTTTCTGATTGTTCAGAAAATAAGCAGGGAGAGGGCGGGCAATATAAAGAGGCAGAGCACATAGACTGGCCATCCTCTTTACCGTTAGAGAATATCGGCAGGTATCAAATGCTCGATAACCTTGAATTAATGCAGCTATAACGGTCGTTTGACCCGCTGCAGCAAAATAGGGATGCGAAGAGCTTTTTAATTGGTTGATAAGTTTTGGTTTTTATTTAAGCCTAATCCGGCTGCCTGAGAGATGCCTAAATAGAACGTAGAAAAAGAGCGCGCATTGAGCAAGATAATCTCATATAGTAACGGTGGGGAAGGAATGAGATATTAATGTTATAAACTTTGTGGAAGTGTAAATTTAATTAGGCTTTCGGATAAGTCACAAGACGATGTCTGCGCTTTTGACGTTTTTTCATTCTGCCAGCGGCAGAAATTTTTATTATTTTATTGTTGCTGACCGTTATTTTAAGAGGCAATCTTTCAAATAACTGACGAAGGAGTAAAAAATGACGACTATGACGTCATTGGGTATCGGTTCTGGTCTTGATTTGCAAACCATGCTAACCCAGCTGCAGGCCGCTGAGCAAACACGCCTGAGTCCTTATACTTCACTACAAAAGAGCTACGAGTCTAAAATTTCTACCTGGGGCAAAATCTCCAGCGGTTTATCCAGCCTGAAAAAGAGTGTCGAAACCCTTCAGAAAGATGCGTTTAACACCTTAAGCATCAGTAGTAATAATGCGTTTAGCGCTACCGCGACCTCAGAGGCGAGTGCCGACAGCCATGAGATTACGGTTATGCAGCTGGCAACCGCGCATAAAATCAAAACCGCCACAAAACCCAGCGCGGATGACGATCTCGGAAGCAGCAGCGACGAGCGCACCATTAAAATCACGCAGGGAAACGGTAAAGAGATTGAGGTGACCCTGAAGCAGGATGAAACCTCGCTTAATGATATCGCCAAGGCGATCAACAAGCAGGGCGGGGATGTCAAAGCCACGGTTCAGCGCACTGATGAGGGTTATCAGCTGATGCTCAGCTCGAAAACCACCGGTAGCGATGGCGCCATTTCGGTAGACGTGGAAGGCGATGAGGATCTTGCCGGCATCCTGAACTGTCATAATGGCGGCTCATCTGTTGATGAAAATGGTAATCCCACTAACGGGGATGCCATGCAGGTTGTAACCGAAGCGCAGGATGCAAAATTACGCGTTGACGGCAGTAACTATACCCACTCCAGCAATGATATTTCCGATATTATCACTGGCGTTACCCTGAATCTGAAGGCGGTGTCTGAAAAAGAGGGGGACAGTTATAAATCTGAGCAGCTGACGCTGACGAAAGATAGTTCTGCTATCAAAAAGAGTCTGCAAGATTTTGTTAAGCAGTATAACGCATTGCTTTCGACCACGAATGATGCAGCCAAGTATGTGCCTAACGACACTTCTGGCCTGACAGATGAAGATATTGCAAAACCGAACAGCAGCAATGGTGCACTGGTGGGCGACTCAATGCTGCGTGGCATGGTCGGCGATATTCGCTCTACCGTTAACGGTGTCTTTGGTGACAGCGGCGCGGATTACGCTTCACTGGCCGATATCGGGATTACTATTGATGCGACAACCGGACAAATGACGCTGAATGACAGCAAACTGGACGAAGCTATCGCTGATAATCCCGATCAGATTGCCAATATTTTTCAGGATCATAACGGCCAGAAAGGCATGGCCAACACGCTAAACGATATTATCGTCAGCTTTATCGGCGATGAAGACAGCAAAATTGACGGTCAGATCAAAAGCACCACCGACAGCCTCGACGATCAGGTAAAAATCGTTAAGGGACAAATCGATAAAATGCAGAAGCTGGTGGATGCACAGGTAGAACGCTATCGCGTTCAGTTCCAGAATCTGGATGCCACCATGTCTAAAATGACCAGCATGAGCAATGCATTGACTAGCCTGATGACCTCGCTCTCCTGAAGATAACCACACGGGGCGATATAGCGCCCCTTTAAACTTACACAGAGATAATCATGTATTCCGCAAAAGGAATTCAGGCTTACGCTCAGGTTAGCCTGCAAAGTAAATTAAGCGGCGCCACGCCTCATCAGCTGATCACCATGTTGTTTGACGGTGCGCATAATGCGTTGATCAGAGCCAAACTCTGTATAGCGCAGGGCAAGATTGCTGAACGAGGTGAAATGATCTCTAAAGCGATTAACATCATTGAGAGTGGACTACGCGGCGCGCTGGACCGTGAAAAAGGTGCGCATATCGCCGAGGAGCTTGACACATTGTATGACTATTTTTCGCGCACGCTTCTTCAGGCAAACCTGCATAACGATCCGGCCCTTATTGATCACGTTGACGAACTCCTGATGAATATCGCCAGCGCCTGGAAAGAAATTGAATAACGTGAGTAAATGTTAAATGCATACGGTTGAAACGGTAAGCCTTAAAAAGATTATGGCATCCAACGAGATGCTGTTGAACCTCGCGCGTGAGGAGAAATGGGATGATTTTATGGAAATGGTCGAAAAATATATCATTTATCTGCATGATTTCATCAAAAGACAAGCCGAAATCGATGGGGAGGGCGAGAAAGAGAGACTACGTCATACCTTGCAGAAACTGCTACGGAATGAAGAAGAGATAGTGCAAAGATTACAACGCCATCTGAACGTGTTGTCGAATAAAATGACATTATTAAAACAGGGGAAAAAATGCGCTCAGGCGTATTCAGCTCAAAATTTGCAGTCGTTTCATTAATAATAATGGGCCAGCGCTTTCGCTGACTGGCCCATCTTCTTCTCTCACGGTTCTCTCTGCTTATTGCCCGCTCTCCTGGTAGCTAATGGTTAATTGATTGCTCACAACGTTTAATGCGGGTATCAACTGTCCTTTATGCTGAACAGAATAGATAAAACGAAAAGGGCCATGCGGCGAGAGCTGAAGCTGCTGATTGAGTTTGCCGCTCAGGCCGGGAAGCTGTAGGCAACGTTCAGGGGTACAGAGCTTTATTCGCAGAGCCAGGGGCGGCGGGGACAGCAGCGTAATGCGCCACTGAATACCTGTTGTGGTGGCGCGGGCGCTGAGCCCCGCTGGAGGCGTAAGGGGATGACTGACCAGGATCTGTTGCCCGCGGCTGACGATGCCGCCATGACTTTTACCACTCCAGGCACCGCTGGCAGCCAGGAGCGGCAGTGGCAGCAGAAAAAACAGCGCGCTTATCCTGACTGACGCGCTCATTGTCTTCCACCTATTATATTGCTCATGCGAACGCTGCGATTGCCGCTGATCTCCATAGTAGAAAGCACTACCAGCTGTGGACAAGTGCGGCGCAGAAAGCGCGACAGCATCATACGCAGCGGCTGACTCACCAGTAAAACAGGCGGCAAGCCGAAAGATTCCTGTTTCTGAATAGCGATTTCCGTCTGACTCAGCAAGTTTTCGGCGATGCCCGGCTCCAGCGCGCTGCCGGTCTGCAGCGACTGCATAAGCACTTTCTCGAGGCCCGTATCCAGACCAATGACTTCAAGTTCGTTGCTGTTCTGGAACCACTGTTGAGTAATCGCGCGCCCCAGCTTAATACGCACCTGCGCCGTCAGTTCGTCGCACTCTTTCTGCACCGGTGCATACTCTGCCAGCGTCTCCAGGATGGTGCGCATATCGCGGATGGAAACCTGCTCGGCGAGCAGGTTTTGCAGTACCTTATGGAACTGGGTAAGGGTAATGATTTCAGGAATCAACTCCTCAACCATTTTAGGCATCTCTTTACTGAGACGCTCGAGTAGCGCCTGCGTCTCCTGGCGGCCAAACAGCTCGTCAATATGCGTACCAATAAGATGATTAAGATGCGTTGCGACCACTGAACTGGGATCAACAACCGTAAAGCCCAGCATTTGCGCCTGTTCACGCTGAACCTCGTTTATCCACCATGCAGGTAAGCCAAATGCGGGATCCTGGCAGGGTTCACCTTCAAGCTCGCCGGTGGCGCAGCCAGGGTTAATGGCCATCCAGCGATCGGGCTGAACGCTGCCGCGGCCGATTTCTACCCCTTTCATCAGGATGCGATAGTCCCCTGGCGCCAGGTCGAGGTTATCCCGTATATGCACCGCAGCGGGCAGAAAACCCATATCCTGGGCAAACTTTTTACGGATACCTCGAATACGCGTAAGCAGTTCACCGTTTTGTTCGGCATCCACCATAGGGATCAGGCGATAGCCGACCTCCAGCGCCATCACATCCTCTATCTGTACGTCTGACCAGGAGGCTTCTACTGCCTGCGACGCACCTGCCAGCGCAGCACTGTTCTCATCGGCGCTCAGATGATGCCGATGAGCGGCGCTGGCTGCGCTACCGTCACCGCGTAGCCACCATGCCAGACCCAGCAGGGCGCCGGTAAAGAGCAGAAACACAAAATTGGGCATGCCAGGGATCATCCCAAGCAGGCCAATAACAGCAGCGGCCAGCACCATTACGCGTGGGTTGGTAAACAGCTGGGTAATGATCTGTTCGCCAACATCTTGCTCGGTCGCAACGCGCGTTACGATAACGCCGGCGGCTGTAGAGATAATAAGCGCCGGGATTTGCGCGACCAGTCCATCACCAATCGTTAGAAGCGTGTAGGTGGAGCCGGCTTCAGCGAAAGACATGTCGTGCTGGATAACCCCCACCAGCAGCCCGCCCACAATGTTGACGCCCATGATCAGTAAACCCGCGATAGCGTCGCCACGCACAAACTTACTGGCACCGTCCATTGAACCGTAAAAGTCAGATTCTTGCGTGACCTCATTACGACGTCGTTTCGCCTCTTCCTCGCCAATCAGACCAGCGTTAAGATCGGCATCGATCGCCATCTGCTTACCCGGCATGCCGTCCAGTACAAAGCGCGCGCCCACTTCCGCAATACGACCCGCGCCCTTGGTAATAACCATAAAGTTGATGATGATCAGAATGGCGAAAACCACGATACCGATGGCAAAGTTACCGCCGACAAGAAAATGGCCGAAGGCCTCGACCACCTGTCCTGCCGCCGCCGCGCCAGTGTGCCCGTCCATCAAAATAATACGGGTAGAGGCGACGTTAAGCGCCAGCCTGAGCAGCGTAGAAAAAAGCAGCACGGTTGGAAAGGCGGCAAACTCCAGCGTTTTCTGGGTAAACATCGCCACCAGAAGGATCATCAGCGACAGTACGATATTGAAGGTGAACAGCATATCCAGCACGAATGCGGGTAGAGGCAGCACCATCATAGACAGGATCATCATGATCAAGACCGGGCCTGCAAGGATCTGCCACTGCGTCTCTTTTAGTCCAGGCAAACGAAGTTTAGTGGTAATGTTACCTATCATTTTGAATCTCATGATTGAAGTCCAGTGCTGCAGGCACCGGCAGGTTAGCTGGGGTCTTAGGCTTCAGGCCGCCACTGGCACGCCAGCGCCTTAACCCGTATACCCAGGCGAGAACTTCCGCTACCGCACTGTAAAGCGCTGCGGGGATGGGTTCGCCGATTTCACAATGGCGATAGAGCGCGCGCGCCAGCGGCGGAGCTTCCAGCATAGGAAGATGATGTTCCTTGGCTATTTGCCGAATGCGTAACGCAATGAGGCCCGTTCCTTTTGCCAGTACGACCGGCGCGGCCATGTTGCCCTCTTTGTATTGAATGGCGATAGAGTAGTGGGTAGGGTTATTGACGATGACGTCGGCATGAGGGACATCAGACATCATGCGTCTGTTAGCGGCTGCACGCTGTATCTGGCGTATTTTCCCTTTGACCTGCGGGTTTCCTTCCTGCTCTTTAAATTCATCGCGAATTTCCTGGCGCGTCATACGCAATTTCTTGATATGACTAAAGATCTGATAAATCACATCGTAAGCAGCCATCGGTAATATTGAAACTGCCGCCAGCAGCGAGCACTTCAGAATGAGCGTTACCGCGTCGCTCATCGCGGTTTTAGAGGGCTCGGCAGAGAGCTGGATCATATGCTCCCAATTGGATCGAAGAAAAAGCGTACAGCTCATTGCGACCAGCATCACCTTTAACACGCTTTTAAACAGCTCTGAAAAGAGCTGCCCGGAGTAGATGCGCTTGAGACCGGCAAGCGGCGAAAGCCGCTTCAGATCAAACTTGATCGACTTACCGCTGAGCAGAAGCCCGCCCAGAAGCATGGGGGCGGTAAGGCCGACCAGGTAGAGTCCCGCAGAAAAAGGCAGCAGAGCAGTCACGCCCTCAAGGAACAGCGTGCATAGTCGAGTGAGCAGAAGCCCGGGGTCGAGCAGCAGTGAATGCTCAAATGACAGCCCCTGCCGTAATAGCCGGGCCAGCTGACGCACCATGTGTTCACCCGCCATGCTCAACAGGGCCCAACCGGTCAGCAGTAGCAAGAGTGACGTAAGCTCTTTGGAACGCGGGATTTGCCCCTCTTTACGTGCTTTTTCAAGTCGGTGGGGCGTAGGGGCTTCAGTTTTTTCTGCGTCGCTCTCTTCTGCCATACGTTGTTAATTGCCCTGACGGCAACTCTCTTTTTAAGGTGATTAAGGAATATCGCAGGACTTAAAAGCCCAGACTTTCGAGCAGATCGTCGACTTGATCCTGGGATGCGACCACGCCAGCTTCATGCATATTGATTGGAGGGCCGTTTTTCAGACTATCTTTAACGCTTTCCGCCGCCGGTGGTTGTTCAGGCATGTTTTCTACTAAAACCTGAATCAGCTCTTTCTCAATATCGCCGATCAAAGCCATCATGCGTTTGATCACCTGCCCGGTAAGATCCTGAAAATCCTGCGCCATCATGATTTCCATCAGCTGCTCATTCGTTTGGCAGGCGATCTGCGGCACCTCTTTGATGAACTGACGGGTATCGATCACCAGCTGCTGGGCGACCGACGCATCTACAGGAGCGGCAAACCAGTCATCCCAGCGCCGATCAAGCGGCTGCGCGTATTGGGTGAGCCGGTCCTGAAGAGGGCGCGCGGTTTCTACGCAGGTCAGCACGCGATCGGCAGCTTGCGACGTTTTGCCGACAACGTAGTTAAGTCGATCCCGCGCATCCGGGATCGCTTCCGCTGCGTCCATAATGGCGCGATCGAGTCCAAGATTAATCATGCTGTCGCGCAGCAGGCGAGCAAGGCTGCCGATACGGGAGAAAACGTCTTTAAAATTATCGTCCTGATGGGAATTTGTATTATGATTCATGGTGTTACCAACCAAGCTTCTCGAAGATCTTTCCTAGCTTCTCTTCCAGCGTAGCGGCAGTAAAAGGCTTCACGACATAGCCGTTGGCGCCAGCCTGGGCGGCTGCGATAATGTTCTCTTTTTTGGCTTCAGCCGTAACCATTAGCACGGGCAATTTGCTGAAAACTTCATGATTACGAATTTCAGTCAGCAGCTGTAAGCCATCCATATTGGGCATATTCCAGTCGCTGATAATGAAATCGCACGTTGAGCGGCGCAGTTTATTCAGCGCATCGACACCGTCTTCAGCTTCCTCAACGTTGGTAAAACCAAGATCTTTCAATAGATTGCGTACAATCCTGCGCATAGTGGCAAAATCATCAACAACCAAAAACCGCAAGTTTTTATCAGTCATAGCATTGTGTTCCTGAAACAGTTGAACCTGCCGCTGATGCGGCATAACGTGTTATTTCAAAGGGCAATTAACCGCAGCGATCCTGCGTTAATAATGCGCTTAACAGGCGTTGGCCTATTTTTTCGAGATCGAGAATTTCGCAGACGGCACCCAACCTGACGGCCTCTCGCGGCATGCCGTAAACCACACAGCTCTTTTCGCTCTGCGCCAGTGTCCAGGCGCCTGCCCGGCGCATTTCAAGCATTCCCTGCGCGCCGTCGTTTCCCATACCGGTTAAAATGGCGCCTGCCGCATGGTTACGCGCTGCACATGCAACCGATTTAAATAACATATCGACGGAAGGACGATGACGGTTGACCGGCGGCGCATCGCTGAGCCTGATCTGATAGCCCTGCGGGGCGGAAGCCAGCTCCATATGCATTCCTCCCGGCGCGATATACGCGTGACCAGGCAGCACTTTTTCGCCTTGTTCGCTCTCCTTCACTTTTATTGAGCAAATTTTATCCAGCCTGTCAGCAAAAGAGCGGGTGAAGCCCGGGGGCATATGCTGTGTAATCACTAAAGGCGGACAGGTGGCAGGCATTGAAAGCAGTACCTGCGTCAGCGCTTCGGTGCCACCGGTGGAAGCACCAAGCGCAATAATTTTTTTGCTGCCAAAGCGCTGCATGGGTGCAGGCTTAGGGGGCGTAAAGCATCGTTGTAAACGGCTCTGAGAAGCGATGCGGATTTTTTCCGTGATGATCTCGCTGAACAGGCCAAGATTTTCATTCTGGCTAAGCTGTGGCTTCGTGACAAAATCCACGGCGCCCAGCGAGAGCGCGCAGAGCGTAATGTCAGAATTGTGCCTGGTGAGCGAAGAGACCATCACCACGGGCATCGGACGCAGACGCATCAGCCTTTCAAGGAAGTCGAGCCCGTCCATATGCGGCATTTCTACATCCAGCGTTAGCACGTCAGGATTATGTAGCTTGATTAAATCACGCGCCGCCAGGGGATCGGGCGCGACGGCAACCATCTCCATATCAGGCTGATCATTGACGATTTCACGTATGATTTTTCGAATTAGCGCTGAGTCATCGACGCTAAGTACTTTGATCTTTTTCATCGATTTTTGGCTTCCAGAGCGTAGACGGACTGACCGCGCAGGCGAAACGGGCTGGCAAGATGGACAAAATTCTCTGAATGACCGACGAACAGGAGCCCGCCGGGCTTCAGCATTTTTGCAAAGCGCGTTAAGAGCTGTTGCTGTGTTTTCCTGTCAAAATAGATCATGACGTTACGGCAAAATATGGCGTCAAAAGGCGCAGGAACGTCCCAGCTGCAATCCAGCAAATTAAGTTGTTTGAAATGGACCGCCGATCGCAAGGATTGTTTGACCCTGACACGATCCTGGTTAATGCCGGTGCCGCGCAAAAAGTGATTTTTTTTCTGATCCTTTGTCAGACAGTCAATATCAGCCAGACGGTAAATACCCATCTGCGCTTTACCTAATACGGCTGTATCTATATCTGTTGCCCATACGCGCGGGCCAATGTTATTCGGCCCCAGGCTCTCTTCAAGCGTCATGGCAATCGAATAAGCCTCTTCACCCGTAGAAGCAGCGTTACACCAGACGCAATACCCTGCTGCACGCAGACGCGCATGTTCGGCTAATACCGGGAAGTGATAGGCTTCGCGGAAAAAAGATGTCAGATTCGTTGTCAGGGCGTTAATAAATGTTTGCCATTCTTCACCCGTCGGATGGGCTTCCAGCAGCGCGATATATTCGTTAAAATCTGACAAATTAAGGTCGCGTAATCGACGTGAAAGCCGATTGACCACCATATCGCGCTTTTGTGAAGTCAAAACAATACCGGCACGTTGATAAATAAGCCTGCTGACTTTTGCTAATTCTTGATCTGAAAGTGAATGCTTTGTGAACCGGCTGGTATATTCTGGTTCCACTGGGTTGTGATAGCGGTTAAACATATTATTCCAGTCAAAGGCAAGCGGCGGGCGAACTGCTCTGTTTGCAGCCCGACATGGAAATGCGCACAAAGCCAGACAAGGTTACATTGTGCAGATCTGAACACGCTGGAACATCACGGCAGCGACGAACCGTCGAGTTAAACTGGCATGCTCATAATTTCCTGATAAGCACTGACCATTTTGTTACGCATCTGTATACCAAAGTTCAGGGCAATAGATGACTTTTGCATAGAAACCATCACATCATTTAGGCCTACGCCGGGTTTCCCGGAAATATAATCCTGAGAGAGCGTGCGCGCTTGCTGCTGCATATTATTAACATCATTAATACTGTTTGCTAATATGCCTGAAAACGTTTGGCTGGCATCTGGCTGCTGGCCAAAGTCAATTTTCCCAAACGAATGGATAGATGTGCTGCTTTCAGCCTGCTGCTTAATTTTTTGCAGCACAGTGTTCATTGCCTGAATAGACATCAGCTTTCTCTCTCTGGTTAATTATCTCTGAAGCATTAAGACGGGGTTGAGTTTTTTATATATATTTGGTGGAGGTATTATAAGCAAAAAAAGCCCATTCAGGATGCAGCAATAAGCTAACAGAAATTTCAGCTTATCAGACATTAGCTTTTCGCCAAATTAACCGATAATAATCGCTCTTTAAATTCTCGGTGAATTGTTAGCCTGCGTTACCAATGTTGCTTTCCAGATTGCGACTAAGGGCGATTGTGTTTCCAGGGCGTCACTTAATTTCTGATACAGGATTACGGCATGACTGCCAAAAAAAAGATAAAACATCGAACAATACAGTCAATGTAATGGCTGCATTGGAGCGTATCCGGGCTAATCCAAAAATCACCCTGATCTTTTCCGCTACCTTATTAATTACCCTGTTGATAGCAATGCTGTTCTGGGCGAGAACCCCAGATTATCGCGTGCTCTATGGCAATATCAGCGAGCAGGATGGCGGAGCGGTGATTGCACAACTTCAGCAGATGCAGATCCCCTATCGCTTCGAGCAGGGCGGTGCCCTTATGGTACCGGAAGATAAGGTGTACGAAGTGCGCCTCAAACTTGCTCAGCAGGGGTTGCCAAAGGGCGGGGCGGTCGGTTTTGAGCTGCTCGACCGCGAAAAATTCGGTATCAGCCAGTTCAGCGAGCAGATCAACTATCAGCGCGGCCTTGAAGGCGAGCTTTCACGTACTATCGAAACGCTGGGGCCGGTTCAGCATGCCCGGGTTCACCTGGCGATTCCTAAGCCTTCGCTATTTGTTCAGGAGCAAAAGGCGCCCTCCGCGTCAGTGACGCTGAATTTGCAGTCTGGGCGTACGCTGGATGCGGAGCAGGCTAACGCTATCGCCTATCTGGTTTCTAGCGCGGTGTCTGGCCTTGCAGCCGATAAAGTGACCATTCTGGACCAAAACGGCCATCTGCTTTCGCAGAGCGGAGAACGCGCTGTTCAAACCTCTCAGCTGAAATACACCCATGATATCGAAGAAGATTATCAGCGTCGTATCCAGGCGATTCTGGCACCTGTTGTCGGCGCGGGCAATGTGCGGGCACAGGTCACCGCGCAAGTTGATTTCACCTTTCATGAGCAAACATCGGAGCAGTATCAGCCTAATACGGCGCCTGAGCAGATGGCGATCCGCAGTCGTCAAAGCAACGTCACCGAGCAGGGAGGACGCAAAGGACCTGAAGGTGTGCCGGGCGCGCTTTCTAACCAACCCCCCACGCCTGCCAAAGCGCCTGTTACAAAAGATAACAAGCAGAACACAGACTCCAGCACTGCCAGCACCCATACGACGCTGGTTCCCTGGAGCAGCGATAAAGGCGAAACCACTAACTATGAGCTGGATCGTACGCTGACCCACACCCGTCGTAACCTCGGCACGCTGGTACGTCTTTCAGCGGCCGTGGTGGTGAACTATCAAAATGACAGCGAAGGCAAAGCGCAGCCAATTAGTGAAGAACAGCTGAAGCAGATCGAATTGCTGGTCAAAGAGACGATAGGCTTCACGGCCGCACGGGGCGATTCGGTTAACGTGGTCAACACCGCCTTTAAAGTTGATGAGCACGCAGACAAAATTCCTGAGTTCTGGAAACAGCCTGCGTTTATCAACCTGATGATATCGGCTGCGCGGTATCTGCTGGTGATCATTGTGGGACTCGTGCTTTGGCGCAAGCTGGTGCAGCCCGCCTGGTTCAGACATCAGGAATTTGTTCGTCAGCGCTATGAGCTGGAAGATGCAGCCCGTGAAGCGGAAATCAACGCCCGCAAGGCGCAGGAAGAAAAACGCGGACTGGAGAAGGCACAGCAGCGTGTTGATATGGAGGTAGGAACGCAGCAGCTGCGCGATCTGGCCGCTAACGAACCTCAGCTTATTGCGCTTGTTATCCGTCAGTGGCTGAACCAGGAGCAAAAGAAACCATGAATGCATTTGAAAAAAGCGCCATTTTAATGCTCACGCTAGGGGAAGAGCGCGCTGCCGATGTTTTCAAACATTTAAGTACCCACGAAGTGACACAAATCAGTGGTTCAATGGTCACGATGAGCAGCTTTACCCACGAGCAACTTTCAAAAGTGCTTGAGGATTTTAAGCGTGACTCAGATGAATTCGCTGCGCTGAACATTAATACCAATGATTATCTGCGCAGCGTACTGGTGAAAGCGCTGGGCGAAGAGCGCGCCAGCAGCCTGCTGGAAGATCTGCTGGAGTCGCAGAGCAATGCCAATGGTATTGAAACGCTAAATCTGATGGATCCGGTATCGGTGTTTGATCTGATCCGGGAAGAGCATCCGCAGATCATCGCCACTATCCTGGTGCATCTGAAGCGCAACCAGGCTGCTGATGTACTGGCGAAATTTGAAGAGCGCGAGCGCAACGACATTATGTTGCGTATCGCCACCTTCGGCGGTGTCCAGCCTGCCGCGCTGCAGGAGCTGACAGAAGTGCTCGACAGTCTGTTGCATGGTCAGAACATCAAGCGCAGCAAAATGGGCGGCATACGTCCTGCTGCTGAAATACTTAACCTGATGAAATCGCAGTTTGAAGAAGCGGCGATTGAAGCGGTACGCGAGTTCGATCAAGAGCTGGCGCAAAAAATTATCGACGAAATGTTCCTGTTCGAGAAGCTGGTGGAGGTCGAAGATCGCAGCATTCAGCGTATTTTGCAGGAAATCAACAACGAGTCGCTGCTGATCGCCCTAAAAGGAGCGGAGCCAGCACTGCGCGAGAAATTCTTCAAAAATATGTCGAAGCGTCAGGCGGATATTATGCGGGAAGATCTCGTGTCGCGCGGCCCTGTACGCATGTCCCAGGTTGAGGCGGAACAGAAAAACATTCTGATGGTCGTTCGTCGCCTGGCCGAAGCTGGCGACATTACGATAGGAGGCAGCGAAGATGTCTATGTCTGAGTTGAATCCTGTCGGTGCGTGGCGCACCTGGGTTCCCGCTAATTTGCTGGAAGAAAGCAGTCTGCCAACAGAGCCGCAGCTTCCTGTTAGTGACGCGATAAGCCCTCTTTCCGAAGAACATATTCAGCTTGAGCTAAACCGATGCCGTGAACAGGCGAAAAAACAGGGATTTGCCGAGGGGCTGGCGCAAGGCCATGAAGAAGGCCGGGCGCAGGGGTTTCAGGAAGGGTTACTGCAGGGGCAACAGCAGGGCGCCGAGCAGGCGCTGAGCGAGGCGCGTGAGCGGCAGGAGCAGATTAACGGGCGCCTCAGTCAGCTTATTGATGGCTTTGAGGAGGCGCTAAACCAGCTCGACAGGGTTATACCGGCCCGCCTGATGCAGCTGGCATTAACCGCTGCGCGCAGCATCGTGGGAAAACAGATCCAGTGCGATCACTCTATTTTGCTGGAAAACATTCAGCAACTGCTGGCGAAAGAGCCGCTATTTAAGGGCGATATACATCTGTGGGTCAGCGCTTCTCAGCTGGCGACAGTGCAGTCGGAGTTTGGCGTGCTGCTTGAGAGCCGGGGCTGGACGCTGCATGGCGATGCGGCCCTTTCTCCTGGCGGTTGTCGTATTAGCGCGGAGGAGGGGGAGCTGGATGCCAGTATCGATACCCGCTGGCAGCAGCTTTGCGAACTGAGTCGTGAGGATTAGCCTATGAGTTCTCTCCTGAGCGGCTGGCTGACGCAGCTAGACAGACGCGAAAAGCAGCTCAACGCGCTGAATCCCTGGCGACACTATGGCCGGCTGGTGCGTGCGACAGGTCTGGTTATGGAGGCGGTAGGGCTAAAGCTCTCGATTGGCACTATCTGTCTGATTGAACGCAATATTGGCTGTGGCAAAGATAACGTAGAAGCTGAAGTCGTCGGGTTTAACGGCCAGACCCTGTTTCTGATGCCGCTAGAAAATGTTGACGGCATTTTGCCCGGCGCCCGTGTTTACCCGGCAAGCAACGGCGCGACCTCAGAAGAGGGAAAAGTGCTGCCGCTGGGCAACGCTCTGCTGGGACGCGTACTGGACGCCAGTGCCCGGCCGCTGGACGGCCTTCCTCCGCCTTTATGTACGTCGCCAGGCTCGCTGTTTACCGCGCCTTTTAACCCGCTGTTACGTGACCCCATCAAGCAGGTGCTAGACGTCGGCGTGACTGCCATCAATGGCCTGCTTACCGTAGGTCGGGGCCAGCGTATGGGGTTGTTTGCCGGATCGGGCGTCGGTAAAAGCGTGCTGCTGGGCATGATGGCGCGTTATACCAAAGCGGACGTTATCGTTGTTGGCTTGATTGGTGAGCGTGGTCGCGAAGTAAAAGATTTTATTGAGAATATCCTGGGGGAAGAGGGACGCCGGCGCGCGGTGGTCATCGCGGCACCTGCCGACGTCTCGCCGATACTGCGTATGCAGGGCGCGGCCTATGCAACGCGTATCGCAGAGGATTTTCGCGAGCAGGGCTTGAATGTACTGCTGATTATGGACTCCCTGACGCGATACGCCATGGCGCAGCGTGAGATCGCGCTGGCTATCGGGGAACCGCCAGCAACCAAGGGCTACCCTCCTTCCGTCTTCGCTAAATTGCCTGCGCTGGTTGAGCGCGCGGGCAATGGTATCAAAGGGGGCGGATCGATTACGGCATTCTATACGGTACTGACCGAGGGCGACGATCAGCAGGATCCTATCGCAGATTCCGCGCGCGCCATCCTTGATGGCCACGTTGTGCTGTCGCGTCGGCTGGCTGAAGCCGGTCACTATCCCGCTATTGATATTGAGGCCTCAATCAGCAGGGCGATGACGGAACTGATTGACCGCGAGCACTATCGTAAAGTGCAAACATTCAAACAGCTGCTCTCCTCGTATCAGCGTAATCGCGATCTGATCAGCGTAGGGGCCTACGCCGCTGGAAGCGATCCGCTGCTAGATCAGGCGATCGCGCTGTTTCCGCAGATGGAAAATTACCTGCGTCAGCATATTCATGACAGCGTTAGCTATGAGGAGGCGCTGGCGCGGCTCAACCAACTTTTCCCTGAACCTTCCGGACAATAAGCAGGTATTTAATGGCTAATCATTCTCCAATGGATGTATTACGCAATCTTGCCGAGCAGACGCTGGATGAGGCGACTCGTTCATTGGGGCAGTCCCGGCAGGCGCATCAGGACGCACTCCGGCAGCATAATGAGCTGCTTGGTTATGAACGAGAGTATCGTCAGCAGTTGCAGAATTGCGCCGTTACGAAAAGTGTTCCGGTTCAGCACTTGCTCAACTACAGCGCTTTTATACGCTCTCTGGAGGAGGCGGCAAAACAGCATCAAGGGCACGTTAGGGCCTGTGAGCAGGCTGTTTCACGCTCCCTGGCCACCTGGCGCAACGATAAAAAACGTTTCAACGCCTTCACGACGTTAAAAGAGCGCGCTGATGCCGTTACGGCACTTAAGCAAACCCGACAGGAGCAAAAAATGATGGATGAGTTTGCCCAGCGTGCCAGCATGAAAAAAGAGGGATTATGATTATCCAGAATTTGCCACACTTAGCTGAGCCATCGGCTAAAACAAGCCAGGCTGATGCAGAGCAACCCGAGAGCAGTTTTGCCACCACGCTTCAGGAAAAAATGGCGCCTGGCATGGACAAACCGCAGCGTAAAAGCAGGCACCCGGCAACGGATACAGGGCCTGCTTTAACAGGGGGGCTGCTGCTTCCTCCGTCAATGACGCCTGTTCAGCCCCAGCAGAGTGCGCCGCAGACGTTATCATTGATTTCGAATGAGTCAATATCCGTTACTACGGCCACCCTGAATACGGCAGCCCTGAATACGGCAGCCCTGGACACGGCAGTCCTGGATACCAACATTAAGAGAGGGCCTGAATGGGCTACCTCCACGATTGCGTCAGCGACCACGACCACGACCACAACCACAACCACAACCACGACCGCAGACGTGACTGCGGTTACCGCAGCGGCAGCGGAAAAAGAGGCTGCTGCGTTATCACTTCCGGCATCCTCCTCATCGGACACCCACTCCGGGCATAGCGATGCCGCCCAGTCCATAAAGAGTACGCCGGCTTCAGAGCGCGTAGCGCCGTTATCAACGGCCGGGCAGCTGGTCACGCAGGCGTCAGATACGCCAGTAGAAAAGAGCCTTATGCTGCCTGTCGATCGCACACCCGCAAAAGTACCGTACCCTGCCGTAGCGGCGGTAGCGGAGCGCGCGACGCCCGCACCACGTGCTCAGGCTGAACCCGGTGCCACGCCTTCTGTAACTATCCCGGCGTCATCCCCTGCCGTGGAGAAAAACCTGACGACAGACGGCGAAATTACCCACCATCAGCCAGTACAGAATGACAGCGTCAGTTTCATCGAGCCTGTCGCTCCGCTGACTGCGAAGGTGTCTCATAGCGTACCGGCATCCGGCGTTAGCGTCGCTGGCTCATTGCATCAAACGCCGGGCACCGCCGCCTGGCAGCAGGAGCTGGGACAGCAGTTGATGCTTTATACACGTAACGGTATACACAATGCGGAGCTGCGCTTAAACCCTAAAGAGCTGGGGGCGCTGCAAATCAATTTGCGTCTTAATAACGATCAGGCCCAACTTCATTTTGTCACCGGCAACCATCAGGTCAAAGCCGCGCTGGAAGCGGCAATGCCGCACTTGCGTACCCTGCTGGATGAATCAGGTATTACGTTAGGGCAGAGTAGTGTTGGCAGTGACGCTTCCGCCTGGAACCAGGCATCGCAACAGCACTCGGACGCCTCCTCCCGGCAGGAAACCCAGCTGAACCGTTCCCTGACGCCAGAAGGGCATGCAGCGCCAGAAATAGAGGGAGAAGCGCCTCTCAGCGCAAGCAGAGTGGTCCTGACGGGCGGCGTTAATATATTTGCCTGATGGCTGGGCTAGAGCTTGAGTTAGTGACACTAATTTCTGCTTATCCGCAAATTGTTTCGGAGGCGGTCTGTATTAACATAGCTGCCTTATACAACATCCAGAAAATTAACGCTGGATGTTTTACGTCAGGATTAAATTAACCATGTCATCAGAAAATGCTTCAGCGCAAGCAGGCAAGAAAAAAAAGCCGCTGCTTGTTTTACTGCTTACGATTATCACGCTGCTTTCCGGCGCAATGGCCGCTTATACCTGGTATGAAATGAAGGAGGTTAAAGCCTCTTTGAATCCTGTGGAAAAAAAGGAAGAGGTGAAAAAAAATGAGCCTGTTATTCCTGTCTATTTACCCATGGAAACTTTTACCGTTAGCCTGCAACCCGATGAGCATGAAGAAGACCGTGTATTATATATTGGCTTAACGCTGCGTCTCGCTGATGAGGAATCAAAATCCCTGATAGAGCAGTTCATGCCAGAGGTGCGCAGCCGACTGTTAGTGGTGCTGAGCCAACAAAAGGCAAGGGAGTTATCGGGTGATGCAGACAAAGTGCGGCTAATTAATCAAATCAAAGAGGTTATCCGTCAGCCGCTATCTCCTGAGCAAAGTGCCAACGTCACTGATGTTTTATTTAATGCCTTTATCATACGGTAAATGTTATGTCTGCCAACAGTTTGTCTCAGGATGAAATTGATCGCCTGTTAAGCGGTGGAAGCAGTGCGCCGGGTGAAGGCGTATCTGGGTTTAGCGAAGAAACGATCAAACCCTACGATCCCAATACCCAGCGGCGGGTAGTACGTGAACGACTTCATTCGCTGGAAATTATTAATGAGCGCTTTGCTCGCCAGTTCCGTATCGGGTTGTTTAACCTCTTGCGTCGCAGTCCTGATATTACGGTTGGCAATATTAAAGTTGAGCCCTATCACGAGTTTGCACGTAATTTACCTGTGCCGACCAACCTGAATTTAGTGCACATGCATCCGTTACGCGGCACCGCGCTTTTTGTTTTTTCGCCAAATTTTGTCTTCATGTCAGTAGATAACCTGTTTGGCGGCGAGGGTCGTTTTCCTACTAAAGTTGAAGGCCGGGAATTTACCCCAACCGAACAGCGCGTTATTAACAGGATGTTGAAAATGGCTCTGGAGGCATATGACTATGCCTGGAGTTCTATTTTTAAATTGCAAACCGAATACGTCAGGGCAGAGATACAGGTGAAATTTACCAATATTACCTCCTCGCCTAACGATATTGTGGTCACAACGCCTTTTTATGTTGATATCGGCGCGCACAGCGGCGAATTCGATATCTGTATTCCATTTAGCATGATAGAGCCTTTGCGTGAATTACTCACTAACCCGCCCAGAGAGAGCACCCGCCAGGAAGATTCAGCGTGGCGCAAAATACTGGCTCATCAGGTGAAAGAAACCGAGCTTGAACTCGTGACGCAGTTTGCTGAAACCTCGTTGCGACTGTCGCAAATCGTCAAGCTACGCAAAGGGGACGTCATCCCGCTCGATAAAATTGAATACGTCGAAGCCAAAGTTGATGGTGTTCCCATACTGACCGGCAAATACGGTGCAGTGAATAATCAGTACGCGCTCAAGGTTGAGAAATTAATCAGCGCGGCCCTCATGTCTTTAAAGAAGGAGTAACGTCTCGATGAGCGATACCAAATCTTCGTCTGGCGCTGACGGCGCTGCTTCAGACGAACTCTGGGGAGAGGCACTGAATGAACAGTTCACTGCCTCTGCAAGCGGTAATCAACATAATTTTGCCGAAGATCTTAATCTGATTCTGGATATTCCGGTCAAGATCACCGTTGAGCTAGGTCGCACCAAAATGACGATCAAAGAGCTGCTCGCACTGAGTCAAGGCTCTGTCGTGGCGCTCGATGGCCTGGCGGGCGAACCCCTGGACATTCTGGTTAATGATTTTCTCATCGCTCAGGGAGAGGTAGTGGTCATTTCCGATAAATTTGGCATACGTATTACGGACATTATTACGCCATCTGAACGCATGCAACGCCTGAGCCGATAATGAACACGCTGCAACAACCCTTGATCCAAACTCCTTCCGAGCCTGTCGCTGGCTCGCTGTTACTTACGTTGGGCGGCGCTCTGGCACTGGTACTGCTGCTGGCCATCGTGGTTGTCAAGGTTGCGCCTTTTTTGGGCATTGGTACGCCAAAAGGTAAAAGCAGCAGACTGCTTGCAGTCAGGGCTAGTGTACCTGTCGGACAAAAAGAACGCGTAGTGGTGGTGGAGGCGGGAGAGCACTGTCTGGTGTTGGGCGTAACGGCACATCATATCAACCTGCTGTCACAGTTTGAAAAAACCGTCATCGATGACACCTTCTCTGCGCCGGCATCGCCAAACGCGTTTTCATCGCTGATAAAGGCGGCTATGCAACGTCACCGCTCTGGGGACAAATCGTGAAAATACGTAATGTCCGCGCTGGCGCCGCGCGCCTGGCGCTGGCGGTCTCGTCACTGCTGCTGCCCGGCTACGCTGTCGCGGCCAACAGCGATATCGTGTTAGGCCAGATGGGCAATGGTCAAAACTGGACTTTATCGCTCCAGACGCTGGTGCTACTGACATCACTGACGCTGTTGCCTGCAGCACTGCTGATGATGACGGGGTTTACCCGAATCATTATTGTGCTGGGGCTGCTGCGCAATGCGCTTGGCACCGCTTCATCGCCGCCCAATCAGGTATTGCTGGGACTGGCACTGTTCCTCACCTTTTTTGTGATGTCGCCCGTGTTTAGCCAGATTTATGATGATGCCTGGCTGCCGCTGTCGCAGGACAAAATTACCATGCAAACGGCGATTGAGACCGGCGTAAAACCGCTGCACGCTTTTATGATGAAGCAGACGCGCGAAGCTGACCTGGCGCTTTTTACCCGTCTGGCGCATAAGGAGACCTTTGCCACGCAGCAAGACGTTCCACTGAGCATCCTGCTGCCCGCATTTGTTACTAGCGAGCTGAAAACCGGCTTTCAAATCGGTTTTACCATTTTCATCCCCTTTCTGATCATCGATCTGGTCATTGCCAGCGTGCTGATGGCGCTGGGCATGATGATGGTGCCGCCCGCCTCAATTTCGCTTCCCTTCAAGCTGATGCTGTTTGTGCTGGTGGACGGCTGGCAGCTGCTGATGGGATCGCTGGCACAAAGTTTCTTCTGAGGGGTAAGCAATGACGCCTGAAAGCGTAATGACACTGGGCTTCCAGGCAATACGTATCGGCCTGACGATCGCCGCACCGCTGCTGCTGGCGGCCCTTTTCAGTGGGCTGATCGTCAGTTTGCTGCAGGCCTGTACCCAGATCAATGAGATGACGCTCTCCTTTATCCCTAAGATTCTGGTACTGGTTGGGGTCATGGTGCTGTTGGGGCCCTGGATGCTGACCCTGTTGCTGGACTATATGCACAATCTTTTTGTTAGCCTGCCGCAGCTGGTGAGATAGCATGAATATTGCGTGGGCCGATCTCCAGGCACTGCTTAATCATTATTTCTGGCCATGGCTGAGATTGCTGGCGCTCTTCAGCGCCGCGCCGGTTTTCAGCGAAAAGCAGCCGGGCAAAAAGGTCAAAATTGCGCTTGCGGTGCTGATAACTCTGCTGGTCGCGCCATCGCTTCCTGCGGTGGCTATTCCAGTTTTCTCTGCTGCGGGCGTCTGGACAGGGGCGAAGCAATTAATTATTGGCGTCAGTATCGGCCTGACTATTCAGATGGCGTTTGTGGCGGTGCGTACCGCAGGCGAAATTATCGGCTTACAGATGGGGCTTTCCTTTGCCACTTTTTTCGATCCTGCCGGCGGTCAAAACATGCCGGTGCTGTCGCGCCTGCTTAATCTGTTTGTTACGCTGCTGTTTCTCTCCTTTAACGGCCACCTGTGGCTGATAGCTATTGTGGTGCAAAGCTTTGAGCGCCTGCCGATTGATGATGCGCCGCTGTTACGTGATGGCTTCTATGCTCTGGTAGAGCACGCGGGCATTATTTTCAGTTATGGGCTAATGCTGGGCTTGCCTGTTGTAACGCTACTGCTGGCTATCAACCTGGCGCTGGGGCTGCTGAATCGCCTGACGCCTCAGCTCTCTATTTTCGTAATAGGATTTCCGCTAACCCTGACCGTAGGAATGCTGTCGCTCTCAATGCTGATGCGAACCCTGACGCCTTTTTTAGAAAATCTATTGCGTCTCTTATTTGATGGGCTTGATGAGATGCTCATGATGTTTATCTGAACCGCTTTCGCGCTGAACAATTCGTAACAATATCCGGCGCGGAGCCGATCGATCTACAGCACAGGCGCGATATCATCAAAGGCCAATTCAACAGCATCACAGATAAAAGAAGATAGTGAGATGCCTGTGAACAGGATAGTTAAATACCATAACATGACGTCATTGCCCGCCTGTCATGAGGATAGAAACCTGCCGCCAGCGTTAAAGCCTTTTCCTGCCGGCGTAATGGGTTTTCTCGCCTGGACGCTGGCGCTCGCCTTACCCTTTATATTTTACGGCGCCAATCTGCTGTTCCTGCTGCTTTATACCTGGCCTTTCTTTCTGGCACTGCTGCCGATCTGCGTATTTACCGGCGTTGCCGTTAGCGTGCTGCTGCGTGGTCACCTTATCTGGACCTTTCTCGTCACGGTGGTTATCGCAGCTATGCTTTTCTGGCTGTTATTTAGCTTGCTGACCGGCCTGTAGGATCGTTTGCGTTTCCCTCTTTATTGCCCTGGTTAATATCTGGCGTTTAGTTACGAAACTTTACTGCCCCTCTCTTTGTCCCCGCTATTTAACCACCAGAGTGGAGTCGAAAGAAAAGTTATGGGATGATTGGGCCGTTTTTCAGGGGGCGGGGATGGGAAAACTGACGTTACTGCTACTGGTGTTGCTCGGCTGGCTGCAATATTCGCTGTGGCTGGGCAAAAACGGTATTCACGACTATACGCGCGTCAATGACGACGTCGCGGTGCAACAGGCGAACAACGCCAAACTTAAAGCGCGTAACGATCAGCTGTTTGCCGAAATTGACGATCTCAATGGCGGCTCAGAAGCGATCGAGGAACGCGCGCGCAATGAGCTGGGCATGATTAAGCCCGGTGAGACCTTCTATCGTCTGGTGCCGGATCAGAACAAACGCAACGCGCAGGCTGCGCAAAACCAACAACGATAACTCATGAACATGCACTCTCTCCCTGCGGGGGTGATCGCCGTGGTGCCCGCTGCCGGTATCGGCAGCCGCATGCAGGCGACCTGTCCTAAGCAGTATCTGACCATTGGTCAGCAGACGCTTCTGGAACACAGCATCGCGCGTCTGTTTTCCCATTCCGCAGTCAAACAGGTGATCGTGGCGCTCAGCCCGGACGACACGCAGTTCGCGTCGCTGCCGGTGGCGCGCGATCCGCGCGTGCTCAGCGTGACGGGCGGCGAGACGCGCGCGGAGTCGGTGCTGGCGGGGCTGCATGCCGCGCAGGGCGCAGACTGGGTGCTGGTGCACGACGCGGCGCGTCCTTGCCTGCACCCTGACGATCTCGCGCGTTTGCTGCAGGTGCGGGAAACCAGCCGCGTTGGCGGCATTCTGGCGGCGCCGGTGCGCGACACCATGAAGCGCGGCGAGCCGGGCGTCGCCGCCGTGGCGCATACCGTCGAGCGTGAAGATCTCTGGCACGCGCTGACGCCGCAGTTTTTTCCTCACCCGCTGCTGACCGCCTGCCTGACGCGCGCGCTGGCGGAAGGCGCGACCATAACCGACGAAGCGTCGGCGCTCGAATATTGCGGCTATCATCCGCTGCTGGTCAGCGGACGCAGTGATAACATCAAAGTCACCCGGCCGGAAGATCTGGCGCTGGCGGCATTTTACTTAACCCAGATTCAGTTAAAGGAGAGCGCATGATGCGTATCGGTCACGGTTTTGACGTTCACGCTTTCGGCGGCGAAGGTCCGCTGGTGATTGGCGGCGTGCGGATCCCGTTTGAGCAGGGTTTTCTCGCCCATTCCGACGGCGACGTAGCGCTGCATGCGCTTACCGACGCGCTGCTTGGCGCGGTGGCGATGGGCGATATCGGCAAGCTGTTTCCCGATACCGATCCCGCCTATAAGGGCGCGGACAGCCGCGGCCTGCTGCGCGAAGCCTGGCGACGCATCGCGGAAAAGGGCTACCGCATCGGCAACGTTGACGTCACCATCATCGCTCAGGCGCCGAAAATGCTGCCCCACGTGCCGCAGATGCGCGTCAATATCGCTGAAGATCTGGGCTGCCATATGGATCAGGTTAATGTCAAAGCAACCACTACCGAGAAGCTGGGCTTTACCGGCCGCGGCGAAGGCATCGCCTGCGAAGCGGTCGCGCTGCTGCTGAAGGCGGATGCGGCATGACGCTGGAGAACATGGCTTTTCTGCACGGCAAGCCGACCGCGCGCGGCATGATCAAAGCGAACCCCGAAGATTTCGTGGTGGTGGAGGATCTCGGGTACGGCGCCGACGGCGAGGGAGAGCATCTGCTGGTGCGCATTCGTAAAACCGGCGCCAATACCCGTTTTGTGGCGGAAGCGCTGGCGAAGTTCCTTGGCGTGCATCAGCGCGATATGAGTTACGCAGGGATGAAAGACCGCCATGCGGTGACCGAGCAGACGCTCTGTTTCCGAATGCCGGGCAATGCGATGCCCGACCTGAGCGGCTTTTCGCTGGAAGGGGTCGATATTCTCGAGGCGACGCGCCACAAGCGCAAGCTGCGCGTCGGCGCGCTGGCGGGTAACGCCTTTCGTCTCGTGGTGCGCCACATCAGCGACCGCGACGCGGTGGAGTCGCGCCTGGCGCTGATCCGCGACGCCGGCGCGCCCAACTACTTCGGCACGCAGCGCTTTGGCCGCGGCGGCAATAACCTGACCATGGCGCAGCAGTGGGCGCGCGGCGAAATCAGCCTGCGCGATCGCAACAAGCGCAGCCTGATCCTCTCGGCGGCGCGCAGCGCGCTGTTTAATCAGGTCACCAGCGCGCGCCTGCAACAGCAGGGCTCGCTAACGCAGGTGATTGAGGGAGACGCGCTGCAGCTCACCGGCCGCGGCAGCTGGTTTGTCGCGCAGGCGGAGGAGCTGAACGAGCTGCAGACCCGCGTCGATCTTCATGAACTGCGCATTACCGCACCGCTGCCGGGACGTGGCGAGCCGGGCCCGCAGGCAGAGGCGCTCGCCTTTGAGCAGCAATCTCTGGCGGGCGCAGCAGAATTGGTTACACTGCTTGAGCGAGAGCGAGTGGATGCGGCGCGGCGCGCGATGCTGGTGGTGCCGCGCGATCTGCGCTGGAACTGGTGGGACGACGTCACGCTGGAGATGCAGTTCTGGCTGCCGGCAGGCAGTTTCGCTACCAGCGTGATTCGGGAACTTCTGCAACAGGAAGGTGACGATGCGGATATTGCTGAGTAATGACGACGGAATTCATGCGCCGGGCATTCAGACGCTGGCAAAGGCGCTGCGCCATATCGCCGAGGTGCAGGTCGTCGCGCCTGACCGCAACCGCAGCGGCGCGTCCAACTCCCTGACGCTGGAGACGCCGCTGCGCACCTTTACCCACGAAAACGGCGATATCGCCGTGCAGATGGGCACGCCAACGGACTGCGTCTACCTTGGCGTCAATGCGCTAATGCAGCCGCGCCCGGATATCGTGGTTTCCGGCATTAACGCCGGCCCTAATCTGGGCGACGACGTTATTTACTCAGGCACTGTGGCGGCGGCGATGGAAGGGCGTCATCTCGGCCTGCCCGCGCTGGCGGTATCGCTCAACGGGCAGCAGCATTACGATACGGCGGCGGCGGTCACCTGCGCGCTGCTGCAGGCGCTGACGCGTGAGCCGCTGCGCACCGGACGTATTCTCAATATCAACGTGCCGGATCTGCCGCTGGAAGAGATCAAAGGCATTCGCGTAACGCGCTGCGGCAGCCGTCATCCCGCCGATCAGGTGATCGCGCAGCAGGATCCGCGCGGCAATACGCTTTACTGGATTGGACCGCCGGGCGAAAAGTTTGATGCCGGCCCGGATACTGATTTTGCCGCTGTGGATCAGGGCTACGTCTCCGTTACCGCTCTGCATGTGGACCTCACCGCGCACAGCGCGCAGGATGTGCTGATTGACTGGCTTGAGAAGTCGGAGGTCAGTCTCGTATGGTGAACCGGCGTATCGAAGCGTTGCTGGCGCAGCTGCGCCAGCAGGGCATCCATGATGAGATCCTGTTAAAGGCCATCGCGGACGTGCCGCGCGAACGTTTTATCGATGAAGCCTTCGAGCATAAGGCCTGGGACAATGTGGCGCTGCCCATCGGTTCCGGGCAGACGATTTCGCAGCCCTATATGGTGGCGCGCATGACCGCGCTGCTGGAGCTGCAACCCCATTCGCGCGTGCTGGAGATCGGCACCGGTTCCGGCTATCAGACCGCCATTCTGGCGCATCTGGTCGATCACGTTTACTCCGTCGAACGCATTAAGGGACTACAGTGGCAGGCAAAACGCCGCCTTAAACAGCTCGACCTGCATAACGTTTCGACGCGCCACGGCGACGGCTGGCAGGGCTGGCCCGCGCGCGGTCCCTTCGATGCCATCATCGTCACCGCCGCGCCGCCGGAAATTCCGATTGCGCTGATTGCGCAGCTCGACGAGGGCGGCATTATGGTGCTGCCGGTGGGCGACGATCAGCAGGTGCTGAAACGTCTGCGCCGCCAGGGTGGCGATATAGTAGAAGAAACTATCGAGCCGGTGCGGTTCGTTCCGCTGGTGCAGGGCGATTTGGCCTGAGATTTACCCTACGTATTTCTTCACAACTGTTTCATAGCACCATCCTTTTGATCTTGTTACTATCCATTTTCATGCGTTATACGCAGGCTTTAATACGCCTCACAGAGCTTTGTGCTGGTGCGTTAGCAAGAAGCGTTATTCAGGTTTGCCATCACGGGGGAACAATGAGCACGGGAAGCCCAATATTTCAGTTACGCCGCCTTGCGGCGCTTTCTCTGGTTGGATTTTGGCTGGCAGGCTGTAGTTCAGGCGACAACACACAAGCACCCATTAGCCAGGTTGGAGATAACGGCAGCAGCGGCGGCATGCTTAGCGCGTCAGGCGGCGTTCCTGCCACGCCGCGTCAGGGCGGTATGATTAGCAACACTGTACCTTCCGCGCCCAGCAGCGGTGCAATGATTAGCGGCAATGATAATGTTCAGACGCAAAACGGCCGCATCGTGTACAACCGCAGTTATCAGAATATTCCGAAAGGTAGTTACGCCGGCGATACCTATACCGTTAAACGCGGCGACACGCTGTTCTATATCGCCTGGATTACCGGCAACGATTTCCGCGATCTGGCGCAGCGCAACAACGTGCAGGCCCCGTACGGCCTGAATGTTGGCCAGACGCTGCAGGTTGGCAACGGCTCCGGCCAGCCGATTACGGGCGGCAATGCGATTACCGCAGCCGACGCAACGCAGGGCGGCGTTCCGACCGCGCCGCAAATTAAACCAGCGCCTGTTGCACAGCAACCAGTTATTACGTATTCTGATGATTCGGGTAACTCGTCTGGTAGCAAATTGTTGCCGTCGAGAGGGACAAATGTTGCAACGACAACAGCTCCCCCCGTGGTTGCCGCACCGCCTACGGTTAGCAGTACAACGAACAGTTCGACGCCGGTTGGAAGCTGGCGTTGGCCGACCGATGGGAAGATTATCGATAACTTCTCCGCCTCTGAAGGGGGGAATAAAGGAATCGATATCGCTGGTTCGCGTGGACAACCTGTCGTCGCTACCGCCTCAGGAAGAGTAGTGTACGCAGGCAACGCGCTCCGAGGTTACGGCAACCTGATCATCATTAAGCACAATGATGATTATCTCAGTGCCTACGCCCATAACGATACAATGCTGGTCCGGGAACAACAGGAAGTTAAGGCGGGGCAAAAGATCGCTACCATGGGTAGCACCGGAACCAGTTCAGTTAGATTACATTTTGAAATTCGTTACAAGGGGAAATCCGTAAACCCGTTGCGTTATTTGCCGCAGCGATAAACCGGCAGAACCCTGCTGTTCTGCCCTGGGATCACGGGTAGGAGCCGCTTATGAGCCAGAATACGCTGAAAGTAAACGAGTTACATGAAGATGCGGAATTCGAGGAGAACGGAGCTGAGGTTTTTGATGAGAAGGCTCTTGTTGAAAACGAACCCAGTGATAACGACGTAGCGGAAGAAGAGTTGTTGTCACAGGGTGCGACGCAGCGCGTTTTGGATGCGACGCAGCTCTATCTCGGGGAGATTGGCTATTCTCCGTTGTTAACGGCAGAGGAAGAAGTGTTCTTCGCTCGCCGCGCATTACGAGGCGATATTCCTTCTCGTCGCCGCATGATTGAAAGTAACTTACGACTGGTAGTGAAGATTGCCCGCCGCTACAGCAATCGTGGTCTTGCCCTGCTTGACCTGATTGAAGAGGGTAATCTCGGTTTAATCCGTGCCGTTGAGAAGTTTGACCCAGAGCGTGGGTTCCGTTTCTCAACTTATGCTACCTGGTGGATTCGTCAGACGATTGAACGGGCGATCATGAATCAAACCCGTACCATCCGCCTGCCGATTCACATTGTTAAAGAGCTGAACGTTTATCTGCGCACCGCGCGTGAACTCTCTCACAAGCTCGATCATGAGCCGAGTGCAGAAGAGATCGCGGAGCAGCTGGATAAGCCCGTTGACGACGTCAGCCGTATGCTGCGTCTTAACGAACGCATCACCTCGGTTGATACGCCGTTAGGCGGAGACTCCGAAAAAGCGCTGCTGGATATTCTGGCCGATGAAAAAGACAACGGTCCGGAAGACACCACGCAGGATGACGATATGAAGCAGAGTATCGTTAAGTGGCTGTTCGAACTGAACGCCAAGCAGCGTGAGGTGCTGGCGCGTCGTTTCGGCCTGTTAGGCTATGAAGCGGCAACGCTTGAAGATGTGGGCCGCGAAATCGGTCTGACCCGCGAGCGCGTACGCCAGATTCAGGTTGAAGGCCTGCGTCGTCTGCGTGAAATCCTGCAGGCGCAGGGTCTGAACATTGAAGCGCTGTTTCGTGAGTAACTGACAAGTTGTAAGCACAAAGAAGCGGTGGCCGTGGGCCTCCGCTTTTTTTTTGCTGTGACAGCGGCGGCAGGGCCGGCAAGGCCTGCCGCCAGAGTGCGCTACACGAGCGATTTCAGTCGGTAAATCCACTCCAGCGCCTGACGCGGCGTCAGGGTATCGGGATCCAGCGCTTCAAGCGCTTCCACGGCTGGCGAACTCTCTTCCACCAGCAGCGGTAGCTGCGAGCCGTCGATAGTCGAAGAGGCGGAGTGGTTCGACAACGTCTCCAGCTCCTTCAGCTTGTTGCGCGCGCGCTTGATCACCTCTTTCGGCACGCCCGCCAGCGCCGCAACTGCCAGACCGTAGCTTTTGCTGGCGGCCCCTTCCTGCACGCTGTGCATAAAGGCGATGGTGTCCCCGTGTTCGACCGCGTCCAGATGAACGTTGAACACGCCTTCCATTTTCTCCGGCAGCGTGGTCAGCTCGAAATAGTGGGTAGCAAACAGCGTCATCGCCTTGATGCGGTTCGCCAGGCTCTCCGCGCACGCCCAGGCCAGCGACAGGCCGTCATAGGTCGAGGTGCCGCGCCCGATTTCATCCATCAGCACCAGGCTGTTTTCAGTGGCGTTATGCAGGATATTGGCGGTTTCCGTCATCTCCACCATAAAGGTCGAACGGCCTGAAGCGAGATCGTCCGCCGCGCCGATACGGGTAAAGATACGATCCAGCGGACCGGTCACCGCCTCTTCCGCCGGCACAAAGCTGCCAATCCAGGTCATCAGCGCGATCAGCGCCGCCTGACGCATGTAGGTACTCTTACCGCCCATATTGGGGCCGGTGATGATCAGCATGCGGCGCTGCGGCGTTAGCGATAGCGGGTTGGCGATAAACGGCTCTTTCAGCACCTGCTCAACCACCGGATGGCGGCCGCCGGCGATTTTAATGCCGGGTTTCTGCTGCAGCGTGGGGCGGCAGTAGTTCAACGTCCAGGCGCGTTCCGCCAGGTTGCTCAGCACGTCCAGCTCGGCGAGCGCGGCGGCGCTGAGCTGCAGCGCTTCCAGATGGGGCAGCAGCTGGTCGAAAAGCGACTCGTAGAGGCTTTTCTCTAGCGCCAGCGCCTTGCCCTTCGAGGTCAGCACCTTATCCTCGTACTCTTTAAGTTCCGGGATGATATAGCGCTCGGCGTTTTTCAGCGTCTGGCGGCGCACGTAGTGAATCGGCACATGATCGCTCTGGCCGCGGCTGACCTGAATGTAGTAGCCGTGGATCGCGTTGTAGCCGACCTTGAGCGTGTCGAGGCCGAGCTTTTCGCGCTCGCGGATCTCCAGCCGGTCCAAATAGTCGGTAGCGCCGTCCGCCAGCGCGCGCCACTCATCCAGCTCCGCGTTGTATCCCGGCGCAATAACGCCGCCGTCGCGGATCAGCACCGGCGGCGCCTCAATAATCGCCGCTTCAAGCAGCTCGCGCAGCTCGGTGAACTCGCCCATCTGCGCGCGCAGACGGAGCAGCGCCGTCGATTCGACGTTGGCCAGCAGAGCGTTCAGCTCCGGCAGCTGCTGAAAAGCGTGACGCATGCGGGCTAAATCGCGCGGACGCGCGGTACGCAGCGCGAGACGCGCCAGAATACGCTCCAGGTCGCCCACCTGGCGCAGCACGGGCTGTAGCGTATCGCTCAGCGGCTGAAGCTCGGCGATGGCATCCTGGCGCTGGCCGATCGTCTGCGCGTCGCGCAGCGGCATATGCAGCCAGCGCTTGAGCATGCGGCTGCCCATCGGCGTCACGGTTCGATCCAGCACCGCCGCCAGCGTGTTCTCCGTGCCGCCGGCGAGATTCTGAGTAATTTCCAGATTGCGGCGCGTGGCGGCATCCATGATGATGCTGTCCTGCTGCCGCTCCATGCTGAGCGAGCGGATATGCGGCAGGCTGGTGCGCTGCGTATCCTTCACGTACTGCAGCAGGCAGCCAGCCGCGCGCAGCGCCTGATGCGCCTGCTCGACGCCGAATCCATTAAGATCGCGGGTGCCGAACTGCATATTCAACTGCTGACGAGCGGTCGCGATCTCGAATTCCCACAGCGGACGACGGCGCAGGCCGCGACGCTGGTCAATCAGCGACATCGCCTGCAGATCTTCCGGATAGAGCAGTTCGGCTGGATTGGTGCGCTGCAGCTCGGCGGCCATGGTTTCGGCGTCCGCCGGTTCGCTCAGGCGAAAACGGCCGGAGCTGATATCGAGCGTGGCGTAGCCGAACCCTTGCGGGCTTTGCACGATGGCGGCAAGCAGGTTGTCGTGACGCTCCTGCAGCAGCGCTTCGTCGCTAATGGTGCCCGGGGTGACGATGCGTACCACTTTGCGTTCAACCGGCCCTTTGCTGAGCGCCGGATCGCCGATTTGCTCGCAAATCGCCACAGACTCGCCCAGCTGCACCAGTTTCGCCAGATAGCTCTCTACCGCATGGTAGGGCACGCCCGCCATCGGGATCGGTTCACCCGCCGAGGCGCCGCGTTTTGTCAGCGAAATCTCCAGCAGCTGCGAGGCGCGCTTCGCGTCGTCATAGAACAGCTCGTAGAAGTCGCCCATGCGGTAAAACAGCAGGATGTCAGGGTGTTCTGCCTTGAGGCGCAGATATTGCTGCATCATGGGCGTATGAGCGGTGATGTCCTTATCGACTGATTTGTTCATAAATAATTAGCTCTTAAATCATTCGGTTATTGGGCAAGCCTTGCATCGGACTGCGCGATCTGGCGTATGCAACGGGATCAACCCATTCAAAAACAGAGAGGATGCACGGAAAAATGCGGCCCTGGCTGTGAGATAAGCTGCGTCTGAAAGCCATTATGAAAAGTTGCCTGCTGAACATCAAGGCTGCCGCTTTTCAACGCCAGGACAAAAGCGCTTCGGGCCGCGGGGGAATAAGGCGAGCGCCGCCCGCGTTAGCGAAAACCTGGGTTAATGCGCATGACGTTATCAGGCTGCGCCCTAAAAGCCCAACGGATCCCTGCCTGACAGCGAACCGTTGCGAGACGCTACGCAAAAAGCGCTCAACCGTAGCAGGACGTCAGCCGATCCAGCAGCAGTGCTTCGCCCGCCAGCGCCAGGCAGGGGCCGAAAGGCAAGGGCAGGTGCAGCGGACGCTGCATACAAAGGCGTGCCAGCAGCGCGGCGCTTAAACCGGCGCAGGAGGCGATCAGCAGCAGCAGGGGAAGCGGCTGCCAGCCCAGCCAGGCACCCAGCGCCGCCAGCAGCAGGGCGTCGCCGCCGCCCAGCGCTTCCCGATGACGGAACAAACGCCAGGTCCAGGCCAGCAGCCGGAACAGCAAATAGCCGCTGGCGGCGCCGAGAATCGCATCCGCCGGGCTGCTGCGCGGCAGAACGCCCAGGGCCTGAAACAGCAGCCCGAGCCAGAGCAGCGGTAGCGTCAGCGCATCGGGCAGCAGCTGGACGCGCAGGTCGATCAGCGATAACGCCAGCAAAAAGCCGCTCATCACCAGCGCCGCCAGCAGCGCGCCGTTCCACGGCAGTTGCCAGGCAAGCAGCAGGCTTATCGCCAGCGCGGCGATCTCGATCGCCGGGTAACGCCATGAAATAAGATGGCTGCAGTAGCGGCAGCGGCCGCGCAGCCGCAGCCAGCCGAGCAGCGGAAGGCAGTCGCCTGCGCGCACCGGCGTTTTACAGCGCGGGCAGTGGGAACGAGGCACCAGCAGCGAGAATCCAGGCTGCGGCTGCAGCACCATCAGCGGCAGGCGATAGATCACCACGTTGAGAAAGCTGCCGACGCAGAGCGCGGCGGCGGCCAGCAGCAACCAGCATAAGAGGTCATAGCTCATCGTTTTCGGTTCCTCTTCCTTGATACGCCGGTTTTAAGCAACCGGCTTAACCGCCAGGGTCTGAACGCACTCTATCTTTATCGCTGTCGGCGTACAGCATAACCTGCTGTTTTCTGCGAACCTTGCGTCCCGTGCCGCAGGATGACGCTGAAACAGCGCAGCCGTTTGCCGCGCTTCACGCGCCAGTTCACAGCTATGCGCTGGCGCTATTTTTGCGTTTCGCCCTGTCTATTCCGTGAGTGAATGTTTACCATAATTGGTTACCTTCACTGCATGCTTATGGATATCAAATGCGTTTTAAGATCACCTTGCTTCCGCTTGTTGCCTTACTTGCCGCCTGCAGCAGTAAACCTGAATCCGCGCCGCAGGCCGCTACGCTGGCGGCGCCGAAAGGGGGCTTCCTGCTGGAACAGTCCCACGCCGTGCAGCCTGTGCTCGGCGACTTTGCCGGTAATCCGGCCGCCGAGAAATTCATCGACCAGATGGTGGAGAAGCATGGCTTCGACCGCCAGCAGCTGCATGCGGTTATCGGCCAGGCGAAACGGCTGGACTACGTGCTGCGCCTGATGGATCGTCAGGCGCCCGCCTATACGCCGCCCGCCGGGCCCAACGGCGCGTGGATCCGCTATCGCAAGCAGTTCATTACGCCGGACAACGTGCAGAACGGCGTCGCCTTCTGGAACCAGTATCAGGACGCCTTAACGCGCGCCCAGCAGGTCTACGGCGTGCCGCCGGAGATCATCGTCGGCATTATCGGCGTAGAGACGCGCTGGGGCCGCGTCATGGGGAAAACGCGCATTCTCGACGCGCTCGCCACGCTGTCGTTTAACTATCCGCGCCGTGCCAGCTACTTCAGCAGCGAGCTGGAAACCTTTCTGCTTACGGCGCGCAACGAAGAGGACGATCCGCTGGATCTGAAGGGATCGTTCGCCGGCGCGATGGGTTACGGTCAGTTTATGCCTTCTTCTTATCAGCAGTATGCGGTGGATTTCAACGGCGACGGTCACGTCAATCTGTGGGATCCGGTGGATGCCATCGGCAGCGTCGCGCACTACTTCAAAGAGCATGGCTGGCGCAGCGGAGAGGGCGTCGCCGTTCCCGCCAGCGGCCAGGCGCCGCTGCTGGAGAACGGCTTCAAAACCAGCTATACGCCGCAGATGCTGGCGGCGTCCGGCCTCTCTCCGCAAGGTTCGCTCGACGGCAATAATCAGGTCAGCCTGCTGCGTCTGGATATGGGCACCAGCTATCAGTACTGGTACGGGCTGCCTAACTTCTACGTCATTACCCGCTACAACCACAGCACGCACTACGCGATGGCGGTATGGCAACTGGGCGAGGCGGTTAGCAAAGCGCGCAGCGGCGCGATGTTCTGATAGTTGCCCTTATCAATAGTGCGGGTATATGATGGCGCCCCTCTGGCGTCATCATATCTGTTGTTTCAGGAGCTGTTATGCAATCACTTCCCGCATGTCCTCTTTGTCAGGCTGATTACAGCTGGCAGGATGGCGACAACCTCAACTGTCCCGCCTGCGGTCATATCTGGTCGCCGGGCGAAGGCGAAAGCACTGCGGATCGTCTTGTGGTGCGCGACGCCAACGGCAATCTGCTGGAAGATGGCGATACGGTGACCGTGATTAAAGATCTCAAAGTGAAGGGCAGCTCTTCCACGCTGAAGATCGGCACCCGCGTGAAAGGGATCCGTCTGGTTGAGGGCGATCATAATATCGACTGCAAGATCGACGGTTTCGGCCCGATGAAGCTGAAATCGGAGTTCGTAAAGCGCGGATAACGCAGGCGGGCGCGTCGCGCCCGCGTCAGCGCCTCAGTCGAACAGCCGGTCGAGCGCCTCGCACTGCTCTGCGCTCAGCGCGCCTTCGTAGTTGCGCGACTGGCTGGTCATCGAATCGAACCGGCGCGACACCGCGGTTTTAATGGTAGTGACGAAATCCTCTCCAATGACGTAAATCGCCATCATCCTGCCGATGCGCTGCTGAATGCGCGTCAGCGCCTTCAGATCCTGCTCGCGCCACGCCTCCATCGCCGCGGCGAACAGCTCCGGTACGATGTTATTCAGGCCTGAAATCACGCCCGCGCCGCCTGCCAGCAGGTTCGGCACCAGATATTCGTCATAGCCGGACAGCACGGCGAAATCGTCGCGCACTTTTTTCGTCTCCTCAATCAGCGCGCGATTGTGCGACAGGCAGTCGACCGTATCTTTTATGCCGATGAAATTAGGCAGTTCGGCCGCCAGCTCGCTGACCAGCGTCGGCGTCAAATCGCAGCCGGTGCGCGCCGGAAAATTATAGGCGAACCACCTGCCGCCGATCTGCTTATCCAGCGCGCGGAAGTAGCTGAGCAGCTGACGCGGCGTCTGGCCGTAGTAGTAGGGCGGCAGCACCATCACCGCGTCGAAGTCGTTTTGCCAGGCGGCCTCGGCCAGCGCCAGCATATCCGGCACGCAAGTGCTGGAGATATTAGCGACCATGCTGAGCGGCGAGAGCTGTCGCGCCTCGCGAATCAGCAACAATCGCTCCTGCTGCGTCAGTGAGGCAAATTCGCCAATGCTGCCCATCAGCAGTAAGGTATCAATGCCTGACGCGTTTAATCGGGCGAAGTGGCGACCCAGCGCGTCGATATCTGGCTCTCCTTGCGGCGTAAAAGGCGTTACGGAGGGGCACCACACGCCGGAAAATGCGGGTTGCGAGATCATAATCGCTCCTGAACGTGAAAAATGAAACACTGTTTTAACCTAATGCGCGGCGTGACGCTCTGCCAGCGCAGCGCGTAAAATTGGGCAGCGCATCGCATTTTTCCGCTTCGCAGCGTATTCAAACTCACTCACACAGAGGCTCAAGATGCAGGACTGGGATCCCCAACTTTATCGACAGTTTGAATCGGAAAGAACGCGGCCTGCGCATGAGCTGCTGGCGCGCATTCCCGTTACCGACGTGCGTTTCGTCACGGATTTAGGCTGCGGTCCGGGCAACAGCACCGAGCTGCTCGCTCACGCCTGGCCCGACGCGCGGATTATCGGGCTGGACAGTTCCGAAGCGATGCTGACGCAGGCGCGCGAACGGCTACCGCACTGCACTTTCCTTAAAAGGGATATTCGACGCTGGCGCGCCGCTGAGCCGCAGCAGGTAATTTATGCTAATGCTTCGCTGCAGTGGCTTGACGCGCACGACAGCCTGTTGCCGCAGCTGGCGAGTCAGCTGGAGAGCGGCGGCGCGCTGGCGATACAGATGCCGGATAATCTGCAGGAGCCTTCGCATCGTCTGATGCGCGAAATCGCCGCCTGCGATCCCTGGCGTCAGCGTATCGGCGACGTAGAGCGGGAAAAGCCGCTTAGCAGCGAGCGTTATTACGATTTGCTGGCGCAGGCGGGCTGCGAAGTGGATCTCTGGCGCACCACTTATTATCACGTGATGCCCGATGCGCAGGCGATTGTCCTGTGGCTGAAAGCGACCGGACTACGGCCGTTTCTCAACGCGCTGGAACCTGACGAGCGGCCGTATTTTCTGGAGCAGTATCATCAGGCGTTGCGGCTGGCCTATCCGCCGCGCGCCGACGGCCGCATTTTGCTCGCCTTCCCGCGTCTTTTTATCGTAGCGGTGAAAAAGGGGACTTCGCGCTGAGAGGCGTTGCGCAAAGCGAGCAGGCAATGTGCGGGACGGGTTGAAAATATCCCGCTTCTGCACCATGTTCTCTTAACCGGGCTAAAAGGATGAGTGGCGATGAATGATCTGGAACTGCAGCGCTTAAGCGCGGCAATAGGCAAACGCCTTCAGGCGGCAAGCGCGACGGTAACCTGCGCCGAGTCCTGTACGGGCGGCTGGATCGCCAAAGTATTTACCGACATCAGCGGCAGTTCCGCCTGGTTCGAACGCGGTTTCGTCACCTACAGCAATGAGGCCAAGCAGGAGCTGGTGGGGGTCGCCGCGGCTTCGCTTGCCCAGCACGGCGCGGTGAGCGAAGCCGTGGTGCGCGAGATGGCGCAGGGCGCGCAGCGTGCTGCGCAGGCGGACTATGCGCTATCAGTCAGCGGCATCGCCGGACCGGACGGCGGCAGCGCGGAAAAACCGGTCGGCACCGTGTGGTTCGGCTTCGCGGCGCCAGGCGGAAAGGTGGTCGCGAAACGTCAGCAATTTCAAGGGGATCGCGAGGCGGTACGTCGGCAGTCCGTCGCCTTTGCGCTACAGACATTACAGGACGATTTTTTGGCAAATTAAGCTTGATACTGTATGACTATACAGTATAATTAGCGGCAACAGAAAGCGAGCAGGCATTTGTAGCGTGCTTACCCCCGTATGAGTCAGGAGTAGAAATGGCAATTGACGAAAACAAACAGAAGGCTTTAGCTGCTGCGCTGGGCCAGATTGAGAAGCAATTCGGTAAAGGCTCCATCATGCGTCTGGGTGAAGACCGCTCAATGGACGTGGAAACCATTTCTACCGGTTCGCTTTCTCTGGATATCGCGCTGGGCGCCGGCGGTTTGCCGATGGGCCGTATGGTTGAAATCTATGGTCCGGAATCTTCTGGTAAAACTACGCTGACGCTGCAGGTTATCGCTTCAGCACAGCGCAAAGGCAAAACCTGTGCCTTTATCGATGCTGAACACGCGCTGGATCCGGTTTATGCCAAGAAGCTCGGCGTAGACATCGACAATCTGCTCTGCTCTCAGCCGGACACCGGCGAGCAGGCGCTGGAAATCTGTGACGCGCTGGCCCGTTCAGGCGCAGTGGACGTTATCATCGTCGACTCCGTCGCGGCGCTGACGCCGAAAGCGGAAATCGAAGGCGAGATCGGCGACTCTCATATGGGCCTTGCGGCGCGTATGATGAGCCAGGCGATGCGTAAGCTGGCGGGTAACCTGAAGCAGTCCAACACGCTGCTGATCTTCATCAACCAGATCCGTATGAAGATCGGCGTGATGTTCGGTAACCCGGAAACTACTACCGGTGGTAACGCGCTGAAGTTCTACGCTTCCGTTCGTCTTGATATCCGTCGTATCGGCGCGATTAAAGAGGGCGACGAAGTGGTCGGCAGCGAAACCCGCGTTAAAGTCGTGAAAAACAAAATCGCTGCACCCTTTAAGCAGGCAGAGTTCCAGATCATGTACGGCGAAGGTATCAACACCTTCGGCGAGCTGGTCGACCTGGGCGTGAAGTACAAGCTGGTGGAAAAAGCAGGCGCCTGGTATAGCTACAACGGCGACAAGATTGGTCAGGGTAAAGCGAACGCGACCAATTTCCTTAAGGAAAACCCGGCGATCGCCAACGAGCTGGACGTTAAACTGCGTGAGATGCTGCTGAACAGCGCGAACGCCGAAGCGGGCGCCGCTGATGCGCCAGCAGGCGCGTTGGAAGACGCAGCCAGCGAGACGAACGAAGATTTCTAACCCTGTAACGGGAGTGGGCAATCCACTCCCGTTTTTCGTTTTAACGACCCTCTCTTTTCTTCCCCCTCGTTCTGCCGCCATAATTCCCTTCTGATTGAGCAAGGTGACCGCTATGACTGACCAACCGCAACCTAAGGAAATCGCTTTTCCGCGACTGCTCGACCGCGCTATGCGCATTCTGGCGCAGCGCGATCACAGCGAGGCCGAACTGCGCAGAAAGCTGCAACAGTCAGTGCAGCGAGCGGCCTTTATCCAGCAGAACGACCCTGAAATCATTACCGACGCGCAGCTGGATAAAGTGATCGGCTGGTGCCAGGAAAACGGCTGGCTTAATGAGGCGCGCTTTACTGGGCGCTTTATCCAGAGCCGCAGCCGCAAAGGGTACGGCCCGCAGCGCATCCGGCTGGAGCTGGGACAAAAAGGCATCGCGCGGCCAGAAATCGACATGGCGATGGAAGCCTGTGAGATTGACTGGGGCGCCTGCGCCGCACAGCTGGCGGAGCGCAAATTCGGCCTTCCTTTGCCCACGGAATGGAAGGCAAAAGCCAAAGTTCAGCGCTTTTTGCAGGCAAAAGGCTTTTTCATGGAGGATATTCAGCTCGTTTTCAGAAATTTTGATGACTGAAAGCCGCACGGGGTTTTACTTCCCAGTGAAGAAAATTTATCTTATTCCCACTTTTTGTTCCACTAGACGGACAACTGCGCAGATGCGGCTTGTCTGGCCGGACGGAACTTTCGTTAGCGTGATTCCAGGATATATATGAGCAAGAGCACTGCTGAGATCCGTCAAGCGTTTCTCGACTTTTTCCATAGCAAGGGACATCAGGTTGTAGCCAGTAGCTCCCTCGTACCGAATAACGACCCGACGCTGCTGTTCACCAACGCCGGCATGGTTCAGTTCAAGGATGTTTTCCTTGGGCAGGACAAGCGCAACTATTCGCGTGCGACCACGTCGCAGCGCTGCGTGCGCGCTGGCGGCAAGCACAACGATCTGGAAAACGTCGGTTATACCGCACGTCACCACACCTTCTTTGAAATGCTGGGCAACTTCAGCTTTGGCGACTATTTCAAGAAAGAGGCAATTGCCTATGCCTGGGAACTGCTGACGGGAGAAACCTGGTTCGCTCTGCCGAAAGAGCGTTTGTGGGTCACCGTTTATGAGACCGATGACGAAGCCTACGACATCTGGGCCAACGATATCGGCGTGCCGCGCGAGCGCATTATTCGTATCGGCGACAACAAAGGCAGCGCGTACGCCTCTGACAACTTCTGGCAGATGGGCGATACCGGTCCTTGCGGACCCTGCAGCGAAATTTTCTACGATCATGGCGATCATATCTGGGGCGGACCGCCGGGAAGCCCGGAAGAAGATGGCGATCGCTATATCGAGATCTGGAATATCGTCTTTATGCAGTTCAACCGTCAGCCGGACGGCACCATGCTGCCGCTGCCGAAGCCGTCGGTCGATACCGGCATGGGCCTGGAGCGTATCTCCGCCGTGCTGCAGCACGTTAATTCCAACTATGAAATCGATCTCTTCGACAAGCTGATCAAAGCCGTAGCCAACGTCACCGGCGCGACTGACCTCAGCAACAAGTCGCTGCGCGTTATCGCCGACCATATCCGTTCGTGCGCGTTTCTCATCGCCGACGGCGTTATTCCGTCGAACGAGAACCGCGGCTACGTACTGCGCCGCATCATTCGTCGCGCGGTGCGCCACGGCAACATGCTGGGCGCGAAAGAGGCGTTCTTCTACAAGCTGGTCGCCCCGCTGGTCGAGGTGATGGGCGCTGCGGGCGACGATCTTAAACGTCAGCAAAGCCAGGTGGAAACAGTACTCAAAACTGAAGAAGAGCAGTTCGCGAAAACGCTGGAGCGCGGTCTGGCGCTGCTGGACGACGAACTGGCCAAACTGCAGGGCGATACGCTGGACGGCGAGACCGTCTTCCGTCTGTACGATACTTTCGGCTTTCCGGCCGATCTTACGGCCGACGTCTGCCGCGAGCGCAACCTGAAAATCGACGAAGCCGGCTTTGAAAAAGCGATGGAGCAACAGCGCCAGCGCGCGCGCGAGGCCAGCGGGTTCGGCGCTGATTACAGCAACGTCATCAGCATCGATGCGGCTTCCGCCTTTAAAGGCTACGACCAGCTCGATCTGGCGGCTAGCGTGAAGGCAATCTACGTTGACGGCGTCGCGGTAGAGGAAGTGGCCGCAGGTCAGGAAGCGGTCGTAGTGCTGGACGAAACGCCGTTTTATGGCGAGTCTGGCGGCCAGGTAGGCGATACGGGCCAGCTTAAAGGGAAGAATGCTGAATTTAGCGTTCAGGATACACAAAAATATGGTCAGGCTATCGGCCATATCGGTAAGCTGACGGCCGGTCATCTGCGTATCAACGATCGCGTTGAGGCGCAGGTCGACGAAGCGCGCCGCGCGCGCATTCGTCTGAACCACTCTGCAACGCATCTGCTGCACGCGGCGCTGCGTGAAGTTCTCGGTGAACATGTGGCGCAGAAGGGATCGCTGGTCAATGATAAGTATCTGCGTTTCGACTTCTCTCATTTTGAGGCGATGAAACCGCAGGAGCTTCATCAGGTCGAAGAGATTGTCAACGCGCAGATCCGCCGCAACCTGCCGGTCGAAACCGAAGTGATGGATATTGACGCGGCGAAAGGCAAGGGCGCGATGGCGCTGTTCGGCGAGAAGTACGATCAGCGCGTGCGCGTGCTGACCATGGGCGATTTCTCAATTGAACTGTGTGGCGGTACCCACGCAGCGCGCACGGGCGATATTGGCTTGTTCCGCATTTTGAGCGAGTCCGGCACGGCAGCAGGCGTACGCCGTATCGAAGCCGTAACCGGCGAGGGCGCGCTGGCGCAGGTTTATGCGCAGAGCAGTCAGCTGAACGAGATCGCGCAGTTGGTGAAAGCCAACAGCAGCAATCTGAATGACAAGGTGCGCGGACTGGTCGATCACGTGCGTTCGCTGGAGAAAGAGCTGCAGCAGCTGCGCGATCAGCAGGCTGCGCTTGAGAGCGCTTCTTTGAGCAGTAAAGCGATCGACATTCAAGGCGTGAAGCTGCTGGTTAGCGAACTGAACAACGTAGAGCCGAAGATGTTGCGCACCATGGTAGACGATCTGAAAAATCAGCTGGGTTCGGCGGTGATTGTGCTGGCGACCGTAGCGGAAGGGAAAGTGTCGTTAATTGCCGGCGTGACCAAAGATCTTACGGACCGTGTGAAAGCGGGCGAACTGGTGGGCGAGCTGGCGCAGCAGGTAGGCGGCAAAGGCGGCGGGCGTCCTGATATGGCGCAGGCCGGCGGCACCGATGCGCAGGCGCTGAAAGGCGCACTGGCGGGCGTTGAAAACTGGGTCAGCAGCCGCCTGTAACGAAACAGAACAATGCATCGTGAAAAGCGCCAGGGCCTGAGGGTCCGGCGCTTTTTAATACGATGTGCATCAGGTAATGACAAAGTCAGGTCGATGTAGTGTATTTCGGCTAAACTAACTATCAGCAGAATGTATTGGCGTAGCGACGTGCATTGATGTATTTGTCATAGTCAATGTGCAGCGTTAAATGATGGATAATGCCGGGAGCCCAAACAGAGCCCGACTCTTTTAATCTTTCAAGGAGCAAAGAATGCTTATTCTAACTCGTCGAGTTGGTGAAACCCTCATGATTGGCGATGAGGTGACTGTAACGGTGCTGGGTGTGAAAGGTAACCAGGTTCGTATTGGTGTGAACGCGCCAAAAGAGGTCTCAGTGCATCGCGAAGAGATTTATCAGCGCATTCAGGCCGAAAAAACTCAGCAAACGAGTTACTAACGGATTCAGCGCCTCGCAGGATTGTGCGAGGCGCGACCGCTTTTCCCCATTTCCCCTCTTCATCTCCCTGCTTCGCCTTATTTTTCCCCGCTTCGTCTTTGCGAATATTTTCTTTACTGCCCGCTTTTACTGTTGATAATTCACTCTTTTTGCCGGGAAATTAGGCCAGTTGAGCGTCATTTGTGCAAACGATCGATCGGTGGGAAAAATTGTTTGACTTATAAGTGCGGGAAAGTAATATGTGCGCCACGCAGTGCCGATGAGCAGATACAACGTTCAGACGCACAGTTCGGAAGAACGCGTAAGGTGAGGTGGCCGAGAGGCTGAAGGCGCTCCCCTGCTAAGGGAGTATGCGGTCAAAAGCTGCATCCGGGGTTCGAATCCCCGCCTCACCGCCATTTTCCG
>NZ_MLJJ01000005.1 GCF_002095575.1 Pantoea septica
TGGCCGCCGTGCGCGCCTCAGCGTGTCGGATGCCTCTGACTGCCCCGCCTGTAATTTCCTTGGTTTTCATTAACGACAGCGACGTCTGAGCGCATAACGCATGCTTTCAGCGACGACGTTGCGCCTTCAGGAATCAGGATTTGCAGCGGGGGTTTTGGGGGCCATCGCAGCCGCTGAGCGGAGGAAGGATTTCAGGATGAGGCGACAGGACGTCGCCGAAAGCGCGGGCCAGGCCAGGACGGCCTGTCCTGCGCGGTCCGTCAGAAATCCTGACGAAGCGAAGGGACCCGCGCAGCGGGCGGGTGAGCTGGCCCGGGGCGCGGGTGCAGGGCCGGCGCCCACCGGCCCTGCTCGGTCGCCCGCAGCGGGCGAAATGAAACTGCTCATTTATCGGGCGAACGAAACCTGCACCCAGTCCCGCCTGCGCAGCAGATCAATATTTTAATATCCCGCGCTCAAATCCCCTGGCGTACGCGGATCCGACGCGCCGTAAAGCGTGCCGTCCGGCCCGATCATAATGCTCTGCGTGCTGCCCATCGCCGGCAATACTTTCACATGCTGCCCCTTATTCTCAAGCAGGCGCAGCGTATCCGGGCTGAACCCTTTTTCAACGCGCAGCTGATCCGGCAACCACTGATGGTGGAAGCGTGGCGCATTGGTCGCCTCTGCGACGTTCATTCCAAAATCGACGCTGTTTACCACCATTTGCAGCACGGTGGTGATAATGCGGCTGCCGCCCGGACTGCCGGTCACCAGCCAGGTTTTGCCCCCTTTTGCCACAATGGTTGGCGACATTGACGAGAGCGGACGTTTGGCGGGCTGTACCGCATTCGCTTCGCCGCCGACCAGTCCATAGACGTTAGGCGTGCCGGGCTTGGCGGAGAAGTCGTCCATCTCGTTGTTCAGCAGGATGCCGCTGTTGCCCGCGACGATGCCGCTGCCGAAATTGGTGTTCAGGGTATAGGTCACCGCGACCGCCGTGCCCTGTTTATCTACGACCGAAAAGTGCGTGGTCTGGTTGCTCTCATAGGGTTCCAGCTTGCCGGGCTTAATCTCGCTCGACGGACGCGCTTTCGCCACGTCAATCTGCTGCGCGATCGACTTCGCGTAGGCTTTGCTGGTGAGCGCCTGCCACGGTACTTTGACAAAATCGGGATCGCCAAGGTACTCCGAACGGTCGGCATAGGCGTATTTCTCCGCTTCGGCAACAACCTGCATCGCGTCGGCGCTGCCGAAGCCCATTTTCGCCAGATCGAAGTTTTCCAGGATATTCAGGATCTGCACAATATGAATTCCGCCGGATGAGGGCGGCGGCATAGAGAAGACCTCATAGCCGCGGTAGGTGCCGCTGATCGGCTTACGCTCGACGGCGCGGTAGGCCGCCAGATCCGCTTTGCCGATCAGGCCGCCGTGCTGCGCCATCTCGCTGGCGATCTCGTCGGCGATTTCCCCTTTATAAAAAGCGTCCGGACCCTGCTGCGCAATGAGTTGCAGGCTGTGGGCGAGATTCTTCTGCACCAGACGATCGCCCTTCTGCCACGGCGTGCCGTCAGGCTTAAAGAAAATCGCCTTGCTGTTGGGATGCGCCAGCAGCACTTCCGTGCCGTAGGTTTTCAGATCGTCCGCCAGCGCGTCGTTGACCACATAGCCTTCGCGCGCCAGTTTAATCGCCGGCGCCAGCAGCGTGCTGAGCGGCAGCGTGCCATATTTTTGCGCCGCCAGCGCAAAGCCCGCCACGCTGCCGGGCGTGCCCGAAGCGAGATGAGAAGTCAGCGACAGCTTGCTGTCGGCGTTACCCTGTTTGTCGAGGAACATATCGCGCGAGGCGCGGCCCGGCGCCATTTCGCGGAAGTCGATAGAGGTGGCGCGGCCAGATGCGGTGCGCAGCAGCATAAAGCCGCCTCCGCCAAGGTTGCCCGCCTGCGGATGAGTCACCGCCAGCGCGAAGCCGACGGCGACGGCGGCGTCCACCGCGTTGCCGCCCTGGCGCAGGATATCCACGCCAACCTGCGTCGCCAGCGCATCGACCGAGGCCACCATGCCGTTCTGCGCCCTCACGGGATGAAAGGTATCATCCTCGACGCCATAAGAGACGGGCGGCGCGCTGGCAGGCGCAGCGGCGTCAGCGACGCTGACCACCGTTAAACTCATCATCACAGCCCAGCCAAGCTGGCGTATATTTCCTCGCATCATCATCCCTCTACCCTTTTCAGTTGTTTACATTTGTTATCGCGCAGGCAAGTGTTTACAAATACAGCAAAAAAATAACATCTAAGTCAAATTCGGTGCGTTCCTGGGGGAGAAGTTTGTGAGGTTGCTAAACTTATAGCTGCGGCCACGGCGCATCACACGCCGGTGAGGCCGCGTTGACGGAGGAAGTCACATGAAAAAATGGTTAATTCTCTTTGCCGCGCTGCTGCCGCTTAGCAGCATGGCTAATATGCTGAACAACACTAATCAACCTAATCAGCCGGGCTACAATCCAAGCCAGCAGCGTATGCAGACGCAGATGCAAATCCAGCAACAGCAGCAGCAGAGCAAACTGCAGCAGGATCAGCAGCAGCAGACGCAGCAGATACAGCGCAAAATGCAGGAACAGCGCAGCAGCGCCCAGCAGCGCGTTATCAACACGCAGCCGGGACAGCAGCAGAACCGTAATTAACGGAAGTCGGGGCCGATGATGTCGATGCGATCGGTGCAGATGGCGTCGACGCCCCATTTCAGCAGAGTGCGCGCCCGGTCCGGGTCGTTCACCGTGTAGACCAGAATATGCAGGCCGGCGGCCTTCAGCGCCGCTACGCGCCCGGCGTCGAGCAGCCTGTGGTTCAGGTGAATCGACACGCACGCCAGCGCGGCGGTTTTGCTTTGCCACGCCTCATCCCACGCATCAAGCAGCAGGCCGCGCGGCAGATCCGGCTCCGCCTGCATCGCCGACTCCAGCGCCACGTAAGAAAACGACGACAGCAGCGGCGCGGTCATGCCCTGCCACAGCGTTTTCGCCGCATGGGCGATGGCGCGGCCGGTTTCCGCCTCGCTGCCGGTAGTCGGTTTGATTTCGATATTGGCCATCATGCCGTACTGGCGACAGCGCGCCGCCACGTCGGGGAGCAGCGCCAGCGGTTCGCCGTCGAACGCCTTGCCGAACCAGCCGCCCGCATCGAGCTGCGCCAGTTTTTCCCACGGCAGCTCCCCCGCTACGCCCCAGCCGTTGCTGGTGCGATCCAGCGTGTCGTCGTGCAGCAGAAAAATCTGCTTATCCTGCGACAGCTTCGCGTCGAACTCGATCATGGTATGACCCCACTCCGCGCCGACGTCGATCGCCGCCAGGGTATTTTCCGGGGCCAGTTTGCCGCCGCCGCGATGGGCCACGATATGAGGATAGGGCCAGCTGTATGTGCTCATTCCAGACGCTTTCCGGTAGTTGAATCGAAATAGTGTAACGCATCCGACGGCAGATGCAGCCACAGCGTGCTGCCCGCTTGCGGGCGTTCGCTGTGCGGCAGACGCACCACCAGCGGCGTCTCGCCGATGCGCCCGTGCGCAAGGTTGTCCGCGCCGAGCAGCTCCAGCGTCTCTACGCGCAGCGGAATGCCCTCGCGCTCTCCCGGGCCGATCCGCACATGTTCGGGACGAATGCCGAGCGTCACGGCGCGATTCGCCCACTTCGCCTTGATGTCGCCGAGCGGCAGGGAGTAGGAGTTGTCGATATTGAAGCGCGAGCCGTCGCTGCCGATCTGGCCATCAATCAGGTTCATCGCCGGCGCGCCGATAAAGGAGGCGACAAACTGGCTGGCTGGGCGCTCATAAATCTCTACAGGCGTGCCGATCTGCTCGACAAAGCCCTTGTTCAATACCATCACGCGCTGCGCCAGCGTCATCGCTTCGACCTGATCGTGCGTCACGTAAAGGCTGGTGGTTTGCAGGCGACGGTGCAGCTGCTGCAGCTCCAGCCGCATCTGCACGCGCAGCCGCGCGTCCAGGTTGGAGAGCGGCTCGTCGAACAGGAACACCGAAGGCTCGCGCACGATAGCGCGGCCCATTGCCACGCGCTGGCGCTGGCCGCCGGAAAGCTCGCGCGGACGGCGGCTCAGCAGCTGATCCAGCTCCAGGCTGCGTGCCGCCTCCAGCACGCGCAGGCGGATATGTTCTTTGCTCATGCCGCGGATCTTCAGCCCGTAGGCCATATTCTCCTCGACCGTCATATGCGGGTAGAGCGCGTAGTTCTGGAACACCATGGCGATGCCGCGATCTTTCGGCTCCAGCTGGGTGACTCGCCTGTCGTCGATATAGATATCGCCGGAGGTGACGCGCTCCAGCCCGGCCACCATGCGCAGCAGCGTCGATTTGCCGCAGCCGGAGGGGCCGACCATCACCATAAATTCGCCGTCGTTAACGGTGACGTTCAGCGGCTGAATGATTTGATTCTTGCCGTCGTAGGACTTGGTTACCGCCTGAAGGGTTACGCCTGCCATGCTTATTTCTCGCTCTCGACCAGGCCACGCACGAACGCGCGCTGCATGACCAGCACCACCACCACCGGTGGGATCAGGGTTAATAACATTGCCGCCATCACTTCGTTCCACTGCGTCGGCGATCCGCTGGTGGAGATCATACTTTTGATCCCCGCCACCGCGGTGCTGAGCGAGGCGTCGTTGACGATCAGCAGCGGCCAGAGATACTGATTCCAGCCGTAGATAAAGGTGATCACGAACAGCGCCGCGAGGTTGGTTCTCGACAGCGGCAGCACGATGTCCCAGAAGAAGCGCAGCGCGCTGGCGCCGTCGATGCGCGCTGCCTCGATCAGCTCGTCCGGCAGCGACATAAAGAACTGGCGGAACAGAAAGGTCGCCGTGGCCGACGCCATCAGCGGCAGCGTCAGGCCGCTATAGCTGTCGAGCAGATTGAGATCGGCAATGACCTGCACCGTCGGGAAAATACGCACCTCGACCGGCAGCATCAGCGTGATAAAGATCAGCCAGAAAAAGAGCGTGCGCAGCGGAAAGCGAAACCAGACCAGCGCAAAGGCGGAGAGCATCGACACCGTAATTTTGCCGACGGTAATGCCGAACGCCATGATCAGGCTGTTCAGCAGCATCAGGCTGAACGCCGGGCCGCTGCCGTTAACGCCCTGGGTCCAGATGCGCGAGACGTTCTCCCACAGGTGGGTGCCGGGGATCAGCGTCATCGGCACCTGATAGACCGCCTCGTTATCCAGCGTGGCGGCGACGAAGGCGACATAGAGCGGAAACAGAATCGTGAGCACGCCCAGCACCAGCAGCGTGTGGCTGAAGATATCCAGCCCGCGACGGTTTTCAATCATTGGTACTGCACCTTACGCTCAACGAAGCGGAACTGAATAATGGTCAGGCCGATCACCAGCAGCATCAGCACCACCGACTGCGCCGCCGACGAAGAGAGATCCAGCCCGGTAAAGCCTTCGCGATAGATTTTGTAGATCAGCGTGGTGGTGGCCTGCACCGGCCCGCCGCCGGTCGCGGCGTCGATAACTGGAAAGGTGTCGAAGAAGGCGTAGATCAGGTTCACCACCAGCAGGAAAAAGCTCACCGGCGCGATCAGCGGCAGCGACAGATTGAAGAAGCGCCGCACCGGCCCGGCGCCGTCGATCGCCGCAGCTTCCACCAGCGATTTCGGAATCGACTGCAGGGCGGCGAAAAAGAATAAAAAGTTGTAGCTCATCTGCTGCCAGATCGAGGCGACGACAATCAGGAACATCGCCTGGCCGCTGTTCTGGGCGTAGTTCCAGCTATAGCCAAGCTGGTTGAGGAAGTGGCTAATCAGGCCGAGGCCGGGATTGAACAGAAACATCCACATCACCGCCGCGACCACGGGCGCCACCGCGTAGGGCAGCAGCAGCAGCGTCTGATAGAGCTTGCGCAGCCGGATAACGTAATCCACCAGCGCCGCCAGCAGCAGCGACAGCACCATGCCGCATACCGTGACCAGCGTACTGAACACGATGGTGGTCCAGAATGCCTCGAGATAGTAGCTGTCCTGAAACAGGCGCCTGAAATTGTCCAGGCCGACGAAGGTACTGGAGATGCCGAACGGATCGAGGTTTTGCAGCGAATACCACAGGGCTTCGCCCGCGGGCCAGAGGAAAAAGATGGCGGTAATCAGCAGCTGCGGCAGCACCAGCAGATAGGGCAACAGGCTGGTGCGAAACACCGGACGAGATGAAGACATAGCGTACTCTGTCTGAGAAAGAGAACAGGGCCGGCACGCGCCGGCCCTTTTAGCGTCACAGGTTATTTCACCTGCTGTTCAAAGCGGCGCAGCAGCTCGTTGCCGCGTTTTACCGCGTTATCCAGCGCGGCCTGCGGCGACTGCTTGCCGGTCCAGACGCCTTCCAGCTCTTCGTCCACGATGGTGCGGATCTGCGGCATGTTGCCCAGACGCATGCCTTTGGTGAACGGCAGCGGATCTTTGTTCAGCATCTGACGCGTCGCGATATCCGCGCCAGGGTTCTTGTCGTAGAAGCCCTGCTGCTTGCTTAGCTCGTAAGCGGCGGTGGTAATCGGCAGGTAGCCGGTTTTTTGGTGCCATTCAGCGGCGATTTCCGGCTGCGCGAGGAATTGCATAAACTCCGCGGCGCCCTTGTAGGTGTTGGCGTCTTTGCCTTTCATCACCCACAGGCTGGCGCCGCCGATAATGGCGTTCTGCGGCGCGTTCGGTACGCTTTCGTCGTAGGGCATCATGCCGACGCCGAAGTTGAATTTGGCGTAGTGTTTGATATCCGCCAGCGACCCCGAAGAGGCGGTAGTAATGCCGCAGTCGCCGTTATAGAACTTGGCGGTGGATTCGTCTTTACGGCCGAAATAGATGAAGTCGCCTTTCTTGTTCATCTCCTCCAGCATCTGGATATGGCGCACCTGCACCGGCTTGTTGAACTCCAGCACCGCGTCGGTACCGTCGAAGCCGTTGTTTTTGCTGGCGACCGGCAATGCGTGCCAGGCGCTGAAGTTTTCGATTTGGATCCAGCCCTGCCAGCCGCTGGCGTAGCCGCAGGTCAGGCCCGCTTTACGCAGCGCGTCGGCGTCTTTCGCCAGCTCCTGCCAGGTTTTCGGCGGCTGGTCGGGGTTCAGGCCCGCTTTTTTAAAGGCGTCTTTGTTGTAATAGAGCACCGGCGTGGAGCTGTTAAACGGCTGAGAAATCAGATGGCCGCTGGCGTCGCTGTAGTAGCCCGCCACGGTCGGCACGAACTGTTTCTCATCGAAAGGAATGCCCGCGTCCTGGAAGACCTGATGCACCGGCACGATCGCCTTCGAAGCCATCATGGTGGCGGTGCCGACTTCATAAACCTGCAAAATGGCCGGCGCTTTGCCGGTACGCACCGCTGCGATGCCTGCCGCGAGGCTCTGTTCGTAGTTACCTTTGTAGGTCGGCACGATTTTATAGTCGGGGTGCGCCTGATTGAAACGCTGCGCCAGAGAATCGACCTCTTTGCCTAACTCGCCCTCCATTGAGTGCCAGAAAGGAATTTCAGTGGCGGCCAGCGCGTTGCCGCTGATGGCCAGGCCCAGAACCACGCTCATCAGTCTACTTTGTGTCTTCAACACGGACATAGAATTTTCCTGTGCAGGTAGGTGCGCGCGATATCACGCATTTTTTGTTCGCGAAGTAACATGACACGGGAAAATGACGGATTAATAACAGCGAGATGACAGCCGCATGACGGCCAGATGAAGGAATGACCTGAAATGTTTATCGCACAACAGCCAAAGGCCGTCGGTGTCATAGCCAGACATTATCCAATGCCCAAGGCCGTCGGCGGCGCAGCCAGTTCGGCAACGGCCAGCGCGCAGCATCCGGAGCGTACTAAAGTACGTGAGGAATGCGAGCACTGCCCGCTGCCGAAATGGCAAGTAAGCCAGGCCTAGGCGCCTAAGTAAGCGCTGCGGACGGCTTCGTTGGAGAGTAAAGCCTCGCCCGTATCTTCCAGCACCACGTGACCGTTCTCCAGCACATAGCCGCGATCCGCCAGCTTCAGCGCCTGGTTGGCGTTCTGCTCCACCAGGAAGATGGTCATCCCCTCTTTGCGCAGCTGCTCGATGGTGTCGAAGATCTGCTGGATAATAATCGGCGCCAGCCCCAAAGAGGGCTCGTCCAGCAGCAGCAGACGCGGCTGGCTCATCAGCGCGCGGCCGATCGCCAGCATCTGCTGCTCGCCGCCGGACATGGTGCCCGCGCGCTGGATTTTACGCTCCGCCAGACGCGGAAAGAGCTCATAGACGCGCGCAATGCGCGTTTGATACTCCTGACGGCTGGCGAAAAAGCCCCCCATCGCCAGGTTTTCCTCTACCGTCATGCGCGAAAACACCCGGCGTCCTTCCGGCACGATGGCGATCGCCTCGCGCATGATGCGCGCGGTTTGCCAGTCGGTAATGGTTTTGCCGTCGAAGGTAATGCTGCCCTGGGTGGCGCGCGGCTCGCCGCACAGCGTGCCGAGCAGCGTGGTTTTCCCCGCGCCGTTGGCGCCGATGAGCGTGACGATTTCGCCCTGGCTAATATGCAGGCTGACGTTATGCAGCGCCTGGATCTTGCCGTAGTGCGCGCTGACGTTGTTAACGGATAACATCGGATTTGCCATGTTACGCCTCTCCTAAATAGGCTCGGATCACATCCGGATTATTACGCACCTCTTCCGGCGTGCCGTTGGCCAGCGGCGTACCCTGGTTCACCACATAGATACGGTCGGAAATGCCCATCACCAGTTTCATATCGTGTTCAATCAGCAATACTGAAACCTTGTGCTCGCCGCGCAGTTCGGCGATCAGCTCATCCAGCTCGTGCGTCTCTTTCGGATTCAGCCCGGCCGCCGGTTCGTCCAGCATCAGGATCTCCGGACGCGTCACCATGCAGCGGGCGATCTCCAGGCGACGCTGCTGACCGTAGGCCAGATTGCCCGCCTGACGGTTGGCGAGATCGAGTAGTCCGATGCGCTCCAGCCAGGTGGCGGCGCGATCCAGCGCCTCGCTCTCGCCGCGACGAAAAGCGGGCGTTTTAAACAGGCCCGAAAAGAGGCCGCTTTTCAGATGCTGATGCTGCGCTACCAGCAAGTTCTCGATTACCGTCATCTCGCGGAACAGGCGAACGTGCTGAAAGGTGCGCACCACGCCCATGCGGGCGATCTGCTGGCCGGGCAGGCCTTCCAGATGCTGCTCGCGCAGCTTAATGGTGCCGCCGGTCGGCTTGTAGAAGCCGGTCAGGCAGTTGAATACGGTGGTCTTTCCCGCGCCGTTGGGCCCGATCAGCGAGACGATCTCCTGCGAGCGCAGCTCCAGCGCCACGTTATTGACCGCCAGCAGGCCGCCGAAGCGCATCATCAGGCCTTCAACGGCTAATAAAGGCTGACTCATGCCTGCTCTCCTTGTTTCTGCTTCAGTTTCAGGTGCGGACGCTTCATCGGCAGCAGCCCCTGCGGACGCCAGATCATCATCAGCACCATCAGGCCGCCGAGCACCAGCATGCTGTATTCGTTCAGATCGCGCATCAGCTCGCGCGACACCACCAGCAGAATAGCGGCGAGGATCACGGCGAACTGCGAGCCCATGCCGCCCAGCACCACAATCGCCAGCACGAAGGCGGATTCGACGAAGGTAAAGGACTCCGGGCTGACAAAGCCCTGGCGCGCGGCGAACAGCGTGCCGGCGAAGCCGGCGAAAGCGGCGCTGATGGTAAAGGCGGTCAGCTTGATGCGCGTCGGGCTCAGGCCGAGCGAGCGACAGGCGATCTCATCTTCGCGCAGCGCTTCCCAGGCGCGGCCCAGCGGCATACGCAGCAGGCGGTTAATCACGAACAGCGTCAGCGCCACCAGCAGCAGCGCCACCAGATAGAGGAAAATCACGCGGTCGCTGGGATCATATTTCAGGCCGAAGAACTCGTGGAAGGTGCTCCAGCCGCCTTCAGAGACTTTGCGGCCGAACTCCAGGCCGAACAGCGAAGGCTTGGGGATCTGCGCGATGCCGTTGGGGCCGCCGGTCAGCGCGGTGTTATTCAGCAGCAGAATGCGCACGATCTCGCCGAAGCCGAGCGTGACGATCGCCAGATAGTCGCCGCGCAGACGCAGCACCGGAAAGCCGAGCAGCAGCCCGAACAGCGCCGAGACGATGCCCGCCAGCGGCAGACACTCCCAGAAGCCGAGACCGAAATAGTGATTCAGCAGCGCGAAGGTGTAGGCGCCGATAGCGTAGAAGCCGCCGTAGCCGAGCACCAGCAGACCTGAGAGGCCGACCACCACGTTGAGTCCGAGGCCGAGCATCACGTAGATCAGCGTCAGCGTGGCGATATCCACCGCGCCGCGCGAAACGAAAAAGGGCCAGGCGACCGCCACGACGATCAGCGCCAGCATAAACAGCTTCTGCTTAGGCGTAGAGCCGTCTATGCCGGGCAGCACCAGCGCCGGACCGGAAATCTTTTTCAGGCCGCGCTGCCAGAACGGGCGCAGCAGCTGATAGAGAAAGACCACGCCGCAGCCGACGAAAATCCAGTTCCAGCGCACGTCGCCGGCGCTCTGCACCACCAGCTGCGTGCCGTCGAGGCCAAGCCGCATCCCCATAAAGAAGCTGGCCAGCACCAGCAGCATCACGGAGGAGAGCAGCGCATTGATAAAGGAGGATTTCATACTTTTTCAACCTCCGGGCGACCCAGGATGCCGGTCGGCATCACCAGCAGCACCACGATCAGCAGCGCAAAAGAGACCACGTCTTTATATTCGGTGCTGAGATAGGCCGAGGTCAGCGCTTCGGCGATGCCGAGCACCAGGCCACCAATCATCGCGCCCGGAATGCTGCCGATGCCGCCCAGCACCGCAGCGGTAAAGGCTTTCATGCCGGCCATAAAGCCGATAAAGGGGTTAATCGAGCCGTAGAACTGGCCGAGCAGCACGCCCGCCACCGCCGCCATCGCCGCGCCGATCACGAAGGTCAGCGAAATCACGCGGTCGGTATTGATGCCGAGCAGGCTCGCCATTTTCAAATCTTCGGCGCAGGCGCGGCAGGCGCGGCCCATGCGCGAATAGCGGATAAACAGCGTCAGCGCCAGCATCGCCAGGAAGGTCACCAGCCAGATCACGATCTGCATGGTGGAGACGGTGGCGGCGAAGCCGTTGCTCTGGCCCAGCGTCCACTGGCCAGTAATCAGGCTCGGCAGCGCGAGGTCGCGCGAGCCCTGCGTCAGGCTGACGTAGTTTTGCAGGAAGATCGACATGCCGATGGCGGAGATCAGCGCGATCAGGCGCTTCGACGATCGCACCGGCTTATAGGCGACGCGCTCGATGCTCCAGCCGTAGGCGCTGGAGATCAGGATCGCCATCACGAAGCCGGCGGCGATCATCAGCCAGCCGGTGTCGATGCCCATCATCATCAGGGCGGCGATCACGATAAAGGAGACATAGCTGCCGATCATATAGACCTCGCCGTGGGCGAAGTTGATCATGCCGATAATGCCGTAAACCATGGTGTAACCGATGGCGATCAGCGCGTAGGTGCTGCCGAGGGTGACCCCGTTAAGCATCTGCTGTGTGAAATAAAGAAACTGCTCGGACATAGTGAAGACCTGCATGAGAACGGGAAAATCCCCTGCCGACGCGGCAAGGGATTGGTCTGCCGATGGAACCATTACTTAACTGCGGTTGAAGAACCGTCTTTGTGCCATTTGAATACGCCGAACTCGAAGCCTTTCAGATCGCCTTTCTGGTCCCAGCTCAGGTTGCCCATCACTGTCGGTACCGGCTCCCCGCCCTTCAGGTTTTTCGCAATCTCTTCCGGCTCGTCGCTCTTGCTGCGCTCGATGCCGGCCGCCAGCGACTGGATCGCCGCATAGGTGGTCCAGACGAACGGACCCGTCGGATCTTTGCGGTTCTGCGCGCTGTTGGTCTTGATGGCGTCGACGATCGCCTTGTTCTCCGGCAGCTGGTCATAGCGCTTCGGCAGCGTCACATAGATGCCTTCCGAGGCGTCGCCCGCGATGTTGGAGAGCGAGGCGTTGCCCACGCCTTCCGGACCCATAAAGCCGGCGTTCAGGCCAGCCGCTTTCGCCTGGCGCAGAATCTGACCCATTTCCGGGTAGTAGCCGCCGTAGTAGACGAAGTCGACGTTCTCTTTTTTCAGGCGCGCGATCAGCGTGGAGAAGTCTTTATCGCCCGCAGTGATGCCTTCAAACAGCACCACGTTGCCGCCTTTCGCCTTCAGGGTTTTCTGCACCGACTCCGCCAGGCCCTGGCCGTACTGCTGCTTGTCATGCACGACGGCGATACGTTTAGGCTTGATCTGATCGAGAATATAGCTTGCGGCGGTCGGGCCCTGATCGGAGTCCAGGCCAGTGGTGCGCATAATGGTTTCGTAACCGCGCGCGGTCAGCTCCGGCGCGGTGGCCGCCGGGGTAATCATCAGCACGCCTTCGTCGTTATAGATGTCGGACGCAGGCTGAGTAGAAGAGGAGCAAAGATGACCGATAACGTACTTGATGCCGTCGTTGACGACCTTGTTCGCCACCGCCACGGCCTGTTTCGGGTCGCAGGCGTCGTCATACTCTACGCCTACCAGTTTATTGCCGTTTACGCCGCCTTTGGCGTTGATATCCTTAATCGCCTGCGCGGCGCCGGTGAACTGCATATCGCCATACTGCGCGACAGGGCCGGTTACGGCGCCGACGATGGCGATTTTGATGTCGGCAGCCAGGGCGGCGTGGCTCATCGCCAGCGCAACGCAACCCGCCAGTAATGCGCGGCCTTTACTCATTTTCATGCGGACTTCCCCATCTTGTTGTGTCTGTGATTTGTGGTTTGCTGTTGCTACCGGATAAAGCCGAAAAATGATGTTAATGAATGATTTAGCGTGCTTTTCCGGTATTTTTTGGTAATAAGGCTTTATTTTTCAGGTTATTAAACAGGAAGTTTCTTCTGTAAATCAACTGACACATTGGGAAATAGCCGGCTGAAACAGCATAATCATCTGGTTGTTATGCAGGCACTTCCGCCATTTCTCCAGCGCGTTATGCTGGCTTTTGCGTCTGTTATTGTTCTTTATCTCCTCTATCCTGGCATCCAGACCATCTTTTGACCTGTTTTCAACTTAAAAAAGTGACGGCGCTCTGACTGTCTAAATTCGCTACACTATGCCCTTTCGACTAGTACAGGTGTTTGTTATGAAACTCACTATTCTGCGCCTGACCACGCTGAGCGCGCAGGACCGCATCGACCTTGCGAAAATCTGGCCGGATGAGGATATTGCCGCGCTGGAAAGCAGCCTGAACGAAAACGTTCGCCTTTACGCCGCGCGTTTCAATGCGCGGCTGCTGGGAGCGTTAAAGCTGGCGATTGCGGGGACGCAGGGAAACATTTCGCAGCTGGAAGTGCGCGAGGTGACGCGACGTCGCGGCGTAGGGCGTTATCTGCTGGAAGAGACCCTGGCACAGAACGGATCGGTCTCAGGCTGGTGGGTGGCGGACGACGGCAGCGCGAATCAGGGCGAACGCGCGGCGTTTATGCAGGCCTGCGGCTTTCGCGCGCAGGCGGATGGCTGGGTTAAATAGCGGGCAAAAAAAAAGGGCGACTTCGCGTCGCCCGTTTTTACTGTTCCGTTATGCTTCAATCGCCATGCGCAGTTTTTTCATGGCGTTTTTTTCCAGCTGCCGTACGCGTTCGGCCGATACGCCGTAGCGATCCGCCAGTTCCTGCAGCGTGGTTTTGTTATCTTCGTCCAGCCAGCGGGCGCGGATAATGTGCTGGCTACGCTCGTCAAGGCCCAGCATCGCATCGCTCAGCTTGTCCGCCGCGTGCGATTCCCAGTTGTCCTCTTCGATGCCGTCGGCGAAATCCGACGTTTTATCCTGCAGATAAAGCACCGGCGCCATCGCTTTGCCTTCGCCGCTCTCATCGTCGGCGGACATATCGAAGGTCATATCTTGCGCGGCCATACGCGATTCCATTTCACGCACGTCTTTGCTGCTTACGCCTAGTTCACGCGCCACCATCTCGACTTCGTCCTGATTGAACCAGCCCAGACGCTGCTTGGTTTTACGCAGGTTAAAGAACAGCTTGCGCTGCGCTTTCGTGGTAGCGACCTTCACGATACGCCAGTTGCGCAGCACGTATTCGTGAATCTCGGCTTTAATCCAGTGCACGGCGAAAGAGACCAGACGCACGCCCACTTCAGGATTAAAGCGACGCACCGCCTTCATCAGGCCGATGTTCCCTTCCTGAATCAGGTCCGCCTGAGGCAGGCCGTAACCGGAGTAATTACGAGCGATATGAACTACAAAGCGCAGGTGAGACAGGATCAGCGTCTTAGCCGCATCCAGATCGCCCTGGTAATGCAGCCGTTCAGCCAGCGCTTTTTCCTCTTCTGCCGACAGCATCGGCCAGACGTTGGCGGCCCGAACGTAAGATTCCAGGTTGCCAAGAGGAGCAATAGCTAAAGTTTGCATTTCTTTGGTCATTCAAACCCTCACAATGGTTATTAAATCGCTGCGTCTTCCCTTTGAGCAGACGTTACCTTAAGTCAACGCCGGGGAAAATCCGAAAGCAATCTGTGCTACTTAGAGTAGCTAAGTTATCCACAAGTTCAATTATAGCAGTGAATATTTTACACACAGATGACGAGGCGGGAAGAGAGGAGAGGTTCCTCTGCGCCCGGATCGTCGGCAGCAGAGGACCATTATACCAAAAAAACGTTGCAGGCGGTTACTGGGGCGTAAAACGACGTAAATGTTGCACTGTCGCCAGCCAGGCGGCGATCCAGCCTATGATCGCGGCGATCAGCAGCAGCAGCAGCCCTTCATCCCACGAGAAGCCTTCCAGCGAGAAAGTGGTGCCGAAGACCTGCGCTACATGCGCCACCACCGACTGCAGACGCAGTACCAGCACCTCGGAGAGGATCAGGGACAGCACCGCGCCGCTTAAGCCGAGCAGCGCTCCGCCGTAAAGGAACGGGCGCAGAATAAAGCCGTCGGTGGCGCCGATCAGCTTCTGCACGTTGATGGTATCGCGCCGCGCGAAGATGCTGAGCCGTACGCTGTTGCCGATCACCAGGAACACCGCGACAATCATCAGAATGCCGATCATCGACGCGACCTGGCCCACCAGCCCGGTCAGCGCCGCAAGGCGGGCGAACCAGCTGTCGTCCATGCGCACTTCGTCGACGCCCTGCACTTTCGCGACGCTGTCGCGCAGGTTCTGCATGGTGTCGGAATTCTGGAAGTTAAGCTTCGGCGTGATGATCGCCACCGCCGGCAGCGGATTCTGCTCCAGCATATCCATCGCGCCGCCAAAGCCCGACCAGTTGCGGAACTCGTTCAGCGCCTCTTCTCGCGTCAGGTAGTTAACGTTATCGACACCGTCGACCTGCTTGAGCTGCGCCACCACATTTTCCGCGGCGGTATCGTCCAGCGTTTTCGACAGATAAACCGTCAGCTGCGGCGCGGGATACCACTGCGTCGCGGCCTGGCTGACGTTTTTCCACACCATGTAGCAGACGCTGGGCAGCGTCAGCGAAATGGCGATCACCATCACCGTCAGCAGCGTCGCCAGCGGCTGGCGATACATATCCGACAGGGTGCCGCGCCACGCGTAGCGCCACTGTTCCTGCCAGCCGCCCTTCAGCGCTTTGCTTTTAGACGGCGCTTTCGCTTTTGGCGCAGCGGGGCGCTTGTTGCGTTTATTGACCATCGTGGCCTCCATGCAGGCGTCCCTGATTGAGCGTCATGACGCGATAGCGTCGCCGCGCGATCAGCCCGCTGTCGTGCGTCGCCATGAGTACGGTGACGCCCACGCGGTTGAACTCTTCGAACAGACGCAGAATATCTTCCGACAGCGCGTCGTCCAGGTTGCCGGTCGGTTCGTCCGCCAGCAGCACGGCGGGCTTGTTCACCACGGCGCGCGCAATGCCCACGCGCTGCTGCTCGCCGCCGGAGAGCTGAATCGGAAAGCTTTTCGCTTTATCAAGCAGACCGACTTTATCCAGCGCCGCTGATACGCGGCGGCGGATATCTTCGCCGCTGGCGCCGGAGATGATCAGCGGGATCGCCACGTTGTCGTAGACCGAACGATCCATCAGCAGATGGTGATCCTGAAAGATCATGCCGATCTGGCGACGCAGAAACGGCACCTCGCTGTGGCGCAGCCGCGAAATATCGTGACCGCTGAACCAGATATGGCCCGCGCTCGGACGCTCAATGCCACAAATCAGCTTCAGCAGGGTACTCTTACCGGCGCCGGAATGGCCGGTCAGGAACGTCATTTCGCCCGGCCGCAGATGGAAATCTACGCCCTGCAGCGCCTGGCGCCCGCCGAGATATGCCTTACTGACCTCTTCAAAGCGAATCATCCCAATTAGTCCTCTCGGGCAAACAGTGCCTCAATAAAATCCTCGGCCTTGAAGGGCCGCAAATCTTCTATGCCTTCCCCGACGCCGATATAGCGAATCGGGATGCCGAACTGATCGGCCACCGAGAAGATCACGCCGCCTTTCGCCGTGCCGTCCAGCTTGGTCAGGGTAATACCGGTCAGGCCGACCGCTTCATGGAAAAGCTTCGCCTGGCTGATGGCGTTCTGGCCGGTGCTGGCGTCGAGCGTGAGCATCACTTCGTGCGGCGCCTCCTCGTCCAGCTTTTTCATCACGCGGGTGATTTTCTTCAGCTCTTCCATCAGATGGGATTTGTTCTGCAGACGACCGGCCGTATCGGCGATCAGCACGTCGACACCGCGCGCTTTCGCCGCCTGAATGGCGTCGAAGATCACTGAGGCGGAATCCGCGCCGGTATGCTGCGCCACGACCGGAATATGATTACGTTCGCCCCACACCTGCAGCTGCTCCACGGCCGCCGCGCGGAAGGTATCGCCCGCCGCCAGCATCACCGATTTGCCCTGCGCCTGATACTGGCGCGCCAGCTTGCCGATGGTGGTGGTTTTACCAACGCCGTTGACGCCGACCATCAGGATCACGAACGGCCCTTTGCCGCTGACGTCGAGCGGCGCGTCTACGTTCGCCAGAATGCCCGCCATCTCCGCTTTCAGCAGGCCGTAGAGCGCTTCCGCGTCGCGCAGCTGTTTGCGGTTCGCCTGCTGCGTCAGGTTAGTGATAATGCGGCGCGTGGTCTCGACGCCGACGTCGGCGATCAGCAGCTGCTCTTCCAGCTCTTCAAACAGGTCATCGTCGATTTTTTTACCGCGGAACAGGCTGATAAAGCCGGAGCCAAGGTTCTGGCGCGTTTTGACCAGGCTGCGCTTCAGGCGCGCGAAGAATCCCTCTTTGGTGGGGCGTTCCTGCTCCTGGGAAATAATGGGCGCGGCGGCGAGCGGCAGATCGCTGACCGTATCCTGCGCGTCGCTCTCAACGGCGATCGCTTCCGCTTCCGCGGCGATCTCTTCCGACGCTTCGTCCTGCGGCGCTTCCGCCAGCGCCAGCGCGGCCAGCTCTTCGTCATCCAGCGGCTGCTCTTCCTCCGGCAGCGTTTCCGGCAATATCTCGTCTGCGACAGGCGTCGGCGCCAGCTCCGGCTCTTCTTCCGGAACGATCTCCTCCAGCGGCGCGATAATTTCCGCATCCTGCGCTTTCTGGACGATCGCTTCCGCTTCCGGCTCTGCGGTAACGCGCTCTTCTGCGGCAACATGCTCTTCCGCGGCCTGCGCCGGCGCTGCGCGCTGCGCCTCGGCGACCTGTTCGGTCAGCTCGACGGTATGCGCCGCTTCGGTTTCCGCCTGCGCTAGCGCAGCATCATCTGGCTGCTGTTCAGGCGTTTCAGCAGGCTGTTGTGTCTCTTCTTCTTTGCCAAATCCCAGCCAGGAAAAAAAGCCACGTTTTTTCTCTTTTGCCATTGTGTGACGACACTCCTCGATGGCTTAATCCCGGTCGCTCGCTGTTCCCAGGGGATAAAAATTAGCTCTGGTTTTTACCGCCGAAAGGGCGAAAAACGGCAGAATTATGTATGACTTCAGCAACTCACTAGTCTAACACTTTCCAGCCAGCGCACCACAGCACCCTTTTTTACCGTTTCTTCTCATCCGTTCGCCCGTTAAACTACGCAACAAATTATGACGAGTTGTGAGCAAGATGAGTAAAACCCCTCGTGGCACAGGCGGTGCCGGACAAATCCGCATCATCGGCGGCCAGTGGCGCGGACGCAAACTGCCGGTGCCCGACAGCGCCGGACTGCGTCCCACCACCGATCGCGTTCGTGAAACCCTGTTTAACTGGCTGGCGCCGGTGCTGCAGCAGGCGCGCTGCCTTGACTGCTTCGCCGGCAGCGGCGCGCTCGGCCTGGAGGCGCTGTCGCGCTTCGCCGGTTCGGTGACGCTGCTGGAGCTGGAACGTCCGGTGGCGCAGCAGCTGGAGAAGAATTTACACACCCTGCGCGCCAGCGACGCGCAGGTGATCAACGTCAACACCCTCAACTGGCTGGCCGCTTCCGGCGAGCCATACGACGTGGTGTTCGTCGACCCGCCATTCCGCAAAGGGCTGCTGGAGCAAACGCTTCAGCTGCTGGAGCAGAATGGCTGGCTGGCAAACGAGGCGATGATTTATGTAGAGAGCGAAGTCGAGCACGGCGCGCCGCCGGTGCCTGCTAGCTGGGCGCTGCATCGCGAGAAGATCGCCGGACAAGTGGCGTATCGTTTATATCACCGACAACAAGAGACATCCGATGTTGCTTAATTTAGGCCGCCTGTTAATGCTGTGCGTCTGGGCTTTTTTACTTTTTAACCTGGTCGATCCCTACCCTAAACCGCTGCGCTATTTTATCCACGTCGCGCTGTTCTTTATGATCCTGATGCACGGGCTGCAGCTGACGCTGCTGCGCGCCACCCAGCCGAAGGACGCGCCGCCGATCGATCGCTGGACGCAAACCAAAATCTTTCTGTTCGGCGTGTTTGAACTGCTGGCGTGGCAGAAGGCCAATTTTCCGAAGAAGAAGTAGAACAGCTCACATCCTCTACAGGCGGGTAAGGTTCCTCTTACCCGCGCCGGGCACGTTATCGAATCCGCTTTTTACTGCGCCGGCGTAAAGCTGATGAAGCGCGATCCCTGCATCTTCAGCTCGCCCTTCGCGCCGGTATCCATCTGGTTGTAGTCACGCTCGCCCACAATCGCTTTAATATCGCTGGCGCCGTTCAGGGGATGGAACCAGGCTTCGTAGCGCATCTCCTCCCCCGCGATGACTTCGCGCTGGCGCGAACGCCGATTGGGCGACGGATATTCCCGCTTGGTCTTGACCTTCACCATCAGCGTGCGCACCGGCGAGGCGTCGTTCACCGCCGCCTCGCGCCGCTGCTTGATAAACTGGCGGGTCGCCAGCACGGCGATAACGGCCAGTACGATAAAAAAGAGTAGCGGTGGTTTGCTCATGGTTTTTTCTCGTCTCGTTAAGCTCTGGAAAGCAATGCGGGTGAAGCATACAACCAGAGTTGCCTGATTGTCACATTGCGAGGCCGTAACCTAAACTGAGATCGACTTATTGGGAATTTTCACCATCTGATGGACAGGTTGTCCTTAAGGGAGCAGCAATGCTTTGGTCATTTCTTGCCGTACTTTTCTCCGGTTGGCTCTATGTTGACGCATCCTATCGCGGCCCGCAGTGGCAGCGCTGGCTATTCAAACCCGTCACGCTGCTGCTGATGGTGGGCTGGGCCTGGCAGGCGCCGGTGCTGAAACCTACCGATTACCTGATTATCGCCGGACTGCTCGCGACGCTGATCGGCGACGCGCTGCTGCTGCTGCCGCGCCAGCAGATGCTCTATGCGCTGGGCGCCTTTTTCCTTTCTCATCTGCTGTACACCATTTGCTTCGCCGCCAGCATGACGATGACCTTTTACTGGCCGATTCCGCTGACGCTGCTGATTATCGGCGCCGTCACCATCGCGACCATCTGGAATCGCCTGGAGACGCTGCGCTGGCCGATTTGCACGCTGATCGGCATGACGCTGGTGATGACCTGGCTGGCCACCGAGCAGTATCTCTTCCGTCCCACCGACGATAGCTTCACGCTGATGGTGGGCGCGAGCCTGCTGCTGCTGGCGAATATCGTCTGGTTCGTCAGCCACTATCGCCGCCGTTTTCGCGCCGACAGCGCCATCGTCGCCGCCTGCTACTTTGCCGGCCACTTTATGATTGTCCGCTCGCTGTGGCTCTTCTGATATAAAACCTCTCTTGACTCTGGAGTCGACTCCAGAGTGTAGGATGCAGTAGCGGGCGGGATCGCCCGTCCGTTACTGGAGGTTTTATGCAGCAACATCATCACGAACACGCTTGCGGCTGCGGCCGCTCTCGCCACATCCATTCCGCCCCTAAACCGCTGTGCGCGCTGCCTGGCGCCGCGTCCGCGCGGCTTAACATCCGCGCCGCTTCGCCTGTTCAGCCAGTCTGCGGCGGCGGTTGCTGCGAGGCGAACGGCGGCCCGGACGGCGAGGAGCATGCCGGCGGCAGCGACGAAGAGAGCGACAGGCAAGGCGGCTGGCGCTTTAGCTGGCGCGTCAGCGGCATGGACTGTCCAGGCTGCGCCCGCACCGTTGAAACCGCTGTCAGCCAGCTTCCTGAGGTGTTGCGCACCCGCGTCGTCTTCGCCAGCGAAAAGCTGCTGGTCGAGGCCAGCGCCGATGTCTCCACTGCGGTTGAACAGGCGGTCGCACGCGCCGGCTTCTCGCTGATCGACGATGCCCCCACACCCCGCCCCGCTTCCCGCTGGCGCGAAAACCGCGCCCTGCTGCTGCTTGCCGCTTTGCTGCTCGCCAGCGTGATTCTGAGCCAGTTTATGCCGCGCTGGGGCGACGGGCTGTTTATCCTCACGACGCTGATCGGCCTGTGGCCGGTGGCGCGCAGCGCATGGCGACGCGCGCGCAGCGGCTCGCCCTTTACTATCGAAACGCTGATGAGCGTTGCCGCCGCCGGCGCGCTGCTGATCGGCGCCCACGCCGAAGCGGCGATGGTGCTGCTGCTGTTTTTGCTGGGCGAACGGCTGGAAGCTTTTGCCGCCGCGCGCGCGCGCAGCGGCGTGACGCAGCTGATGGCGCTGCGCCCGGAAAACGCCACGCGGCTTAATGGCGACAGGCGGGAGACCGTGGCGCTGGCGGCGCTGCGTCCCGGCGACGTTATCGAAGTGGCGGCGGGCGGACGCCTGCCGGTAGATGGCCGCCTGCTGAGCGACGAGGCGAGCCTGGACGAAAGCGCGCTGACCGGCGAATCGCTGCCGGTCACGCATGAAAAAGGGGATGCGCTGCTGGCGGGCGCCACCAGCGTCGATCGTCTGATTCAGCTCGAAGTAACCTCTGAACCCGGCGCCAGCGCCATCGACCGTATTCTCACCCTGATCGAAGAGGCGGAGAGCCATCGCGCGCCGGTCGAGCGCTTTATCGATCGCTTCAGCCGTCTCTATACGCCGCTGATTATGCTGCTGGCCGCGCTGGTGATGGCGGTGCCGCCGCTACTCGGCTTCGGCGGCTGGCTGCCGTGGATCTATAAGGGGCTGACGCTGCTGCTGATCGGCTGCCCCTGCGCGCTGGTGATCGCCACGCCCGCCGCCATTACCTCCGGCCTGGCCGCCGCCGCGCGCCAGGGTGCGCTGATTAAAGGCGGCGCGGCGCTGGAGCGTCTCAGCCGGATACGCGCCGTGGCCTTCGATAAAACCGGCACCCTGACTCAGGGCAAACCGCAGGTTACCGCCGTGCTCTGCTTCTCCTCCGCCTCGCAGGATGAGCTGCTGGCGCTGGCGGCGGCGGTGGAACAAGGCTCGACGCATCCGCTGGCCGCGGCGATCGTTGCGGCCGCCAGCGAGCGGCAACTCACGCTGCCCTCCGCCAGCCAGCAGATGACGCTGGCCGGCAGCGGCATCGCCGCGCAGGTCGAGGGCGCGCAGGTCGAGCTGCTGTCGCCCGGCTGCGTCGGCGCGTTGAGCGCTGCACAGCGCGCGCAGATCCTGCAGCAGGAAGAACAGGGACAAACGCTGGTGGCGATCCTGCGCGACGGCGAACCGCTGGGCGCGCTGGCGCTGCGCGACAACCTGCGCGCCGACGCGCGCGACGCTCTGGCGGAGCTGAAGAGAATGGGCATTGAGAGCCTGATGCTCACCGGCGACAACCCGCGGGCGGCGGCGGCGATCGCCGGCGAACTCGGCATCGACTTTCGCGCCGGCCTGCTGCCTGGTGACAAGGTCGACGCCATTCGCGCGCTGGGCCAGCAGCGACCGCTGGCGATGGTCGGCGACGGCATCAACGACGCGCCCGCGATGAAGGCGGCCACTATCGGCATCGCCATGGGAAGCGGCAGCGATATCGCGCTGGAGACCGCTGACGCCGCGCTGACGCGCGATGCGTTGCCGCTGCTGCCGTCGCTGGTGACGCTCGCGCGACGCACGCGCGCCACGCTGCGGCAAAATATCGCCATTGCGCTGGGGCTGAAGGCGCTGTTTCTGGTAACCACGCTGCTGGGCCTGACCGGCCTGTGGCTGGCAGTGGTCGCCGACTCCGGTGCGACGGCGCTGGTGACCGCTAACGCGCTGCGGCTGCTGCGCGCGCGTCGCAGGTAGCAGGCGCGGCGATCAGGCGCCGAGGCCCTTCTGGATCAGGTAGTGATAAGGCAGGGTGTCGGTCTGCTGCGCCAGCAGGCGATGTTCCATAAAGCGGCAGAAGCCGGGAATATCGCGCGTGGTGGCCGGGTCGTCGGCGATAATCAGCAGCGTTTCTCCATCCTGCATGGTGCGGACCGTTTTACGCACCATCATTACCGGCTCCGGGCAGCGCAGGCCCAGGGCATCCAGCTGATGGTCGGCATGGGAGAAGTTGTCGCTCATAAATCACTCGGTTCTAAACAGGGGGCGCTCATTTTAACGCGGTGCCCCGCAGACGCAAGACGAGAACGATTGCGTTAAAATTAACCATTGCGTAAATAGCACAACGCGGTAAGATGCCGCGGTTTTTTAATGTTGATACCGTCGCGCTGGCTCAGCTTTGCGCGGCAATGGGTTCCCTCACCCCAATATGAAAAAGGTCCACTATGATCGCATTTTCTCCGCGTCAGCGTCAGCATGCGCTGATCTGGCTCTCCCTGTTTCATCTGCTGGTGATTATCTCCAGTAACTATCTGGTGCAGCTGCCGGTGTCCATTTTCGGCTTCAATACCACCTGGGGCGCATTCAGCTTTCCGTTTATTTTTCTGGCGACCGACCTCACCGTGCGCATTTTCGGCGCGCCGCTGGCACGCCGCATTATCCTTGCGGTGATGATCCCGGCGCTGTTCGTCTCCTATCTGGTCTCCAGCCTGTTTTATCAGGGCCAGTGGCAGGGCCTTGCGGCGCTGCAGAACGTTAATCTGTTCGTCGCGCGTATCGCCTGCGCCAGCTTTATGGCCTACGCGCTCGGGCAGATCCTCGACGTTCACGTCTTTAACCGCCTGCGCCAGCTGCCGCAGTGGTGGATCGCGCCTGCCGCTGCCATGTTCCTCGGCAATATCAGCGATACCCTCGCTTTTTTCTTTATCGCCTTTTACAAGAGCACGGATCCCTTTATGGCCGCGCACTGGGTCGAGATTGCGCTGGTGGACTACAGCTTTAAGGTCCTGATCTGTTTGGTCTTCTTCCTGCCCGCCTATGGCGTGCTGCTCAATGCGATGCTGAAACGTCTGGCGGAGCGCTCGCAGCGTCCGCAGGTAAATTTCGGCTAACCGGCGATAGAGCCTTTCGCCATGACCCGCTAAGATCTGCTGACAATCGGGCGGTTGCTTTTGCCGCCTGATTCGAGTTGTATGAACGCCTTACTGGAATCAAATAAAGGGATTCAGATGCGAAACTTAGTGAAATATGCGGGTATTGGCTTACTGGTGCTGGGCCTGGCGGCCTGCGATCAGAAGAAAGATGACGCGACCGGCAGCAACGGCACCAGCGCCAGCCAGTCGGCGCAGAACGTCACGCTGATGGATGGCAAGCTGAGCTTCTCGCTGCCGGCAGGCATGTCGGACAAGAGCGGCAAGCTGGGCAACCAGACGACCAATATGCACGTTTACGCCGATGAAACCGGCGCGCGCGCCGTTATCGTCATCGCCGGCGAGGCCACCAACGAAGGGCTGGATGTGCTGGCGCAGCGTCTGGAACAGCAGCAGCGCAACCGCGACCCGCAGCTGCAGGTGGTGTCCGACAAAGCGATTACCCTGAAAGGTCAGCCTGCGCAGCGTCTGGACAGCGTGGTCTCCGCCAATAACCAGACCTCATGGTCCTCGGTGATTCTGGCGAAGGTCGACGGCAAACTGCTGACGCTGCAGATCACGCTGCCGGGCGACAACCAGCAGCAGGCGCAGAGCGACGCGGACAGCATCGTTCAGAGCATCACGCTGAAATAAACTATTGAAATGAAAACGACGGGATTGTTCCCGTCGTTGAGGTGAGCTGTGTTGTACAGACAGCTCAAAAGCTTAAAAAGCGGGAGGCATAAACCGAAGAGCAAAGCGTCCCGCGCCAGGGAAGGCGCGGGCCGAGCGAGCATGGATGCATAAGCGACTTTGCGATCGGTTTATGCCTCACGCGTCAGCACAACAAGCCCGCGACTAACCGCGCGCAGCGCGCCAGTAGCCGATCAGCCGCAGATAGTTGCCCTTCACCTTCTCTACCAGCGCCGCATCATCCAGCTCGCCCTGTAGCCACTGACGCGAAGGCTGGCCGAAAATAGTGCGCCCGACCGCAAAACCTTTCACCCAGGGCGCCTGCGCCGCCGCGGCGAAACCCGCTTTCAGCTTCTCTTCCGGCGCGTCGAGTCCCAGCAGCAAAATGCCGCGACAGTGGGGATCCTGCTGCTCGATCAGGCCGCCGATCGCCTGCCAGCTCTCCGCCGACAGCGGCGGCAGCTTCCACCAGTCGGGCTGAATGCCCAGCTGATAAAAGTGGCTGAGAATGGTGAGATAGTGGGCCTCGTCACGATCGGGATTGCTCTCGGGCAGAATCACCTCAAGCAGCAGCTCATGTCCGCTCTTGTTGCAGCCTTTCCAGACGTCGAGCACCAGATCGTCCTGCTCTTTGCGCATCTCCGCGCTGTCGTGCGGATGGTAGAACACCAGACATTTCACCACGTGCTCGGCGGGCCAGTCGATCAGCTGTGAGCCGATATTGCCGTGCTCCAGCCGCAGCGGCCGCGAGCCGGGCAGCTCAATGGGGCGGCCAATCCACCAGCCTTTGCCGGTAATGGCGTTCAGCGCCTTCTGACCGTAAGTGGTATCGGCCAGAATGCCGCTCTTGCTCTCCAGCCCCGCCTCGCACGCCGCCTCTTCAGCGGCCTTCAGCAACAGCACCTTCAGCGCCGGGATCCTGCTCTCGTCGACGCCCGCTTCGCGCGCCATATCGGCCAGCTGTTTGCGATGGTCGAAGGCGAAGACGTTCAGCTCCGGCCAGCGCTGTTTGCGCGTGGTGACGCGGTGCAGATGGTTAAGACGCGCATCGAGATCGGGGCGCTTCACTTCGCGGTCGCGGCTGAGGAAATCATCCAGTTCCGCTTTGGTCGGCATCGCTGGCGCGCAGCCGTGACGCGATACCACCAGCGCGCCGCAGGCATTGGCGTAACGACACGCCTGCTCCCAGCCCTCGTCGTTAAGCCAGCCGCGCAGCAGGCCGGACATAAAGGCGTCGCCCGCGCCCAGCACGTTGAGGACCTCGACCCGCACGCCGCTGTGCAGGCGCGTCTGCTCCCAGCTGTCGGGGATTTCGCCCTCGAACACCACGCAGCCCAGCGGACCGCGCTTGCACACCAGCGTCGCCTGCGTCGCCTGGCGCACGCTTTTTAGCGCCGCCAGCGTATCGGTGCTGCCGCCCGCGATATGAAACTCCTCTTCCGTGCCGACGATCAGGTCGAAATAGTGCAGCACTTCCTGCAGCTGACGGGTCACCTGCTGCGACTCGATAAAACGCGTTTCACCGTCGCCGAGCGAAGTCAGTCCCCATAATACCGGTCGATAATCAATATCGAGCGCGGTGCGCAGGCCGTTGCGCTTCGCGATATTGAGCGCCTTTAGCACGGCGGCGCGCGTCTGCGGATGCGACAGATGGGTGCCGGTCACCGCTACCGCGCGCGACGCGTTAATAAAGTCTTCATCGATATCTTCCGGCACCAGCCCCATATCGGCGCAGTTATCGCGGTAGAAAATCAGCGGAAAGCTCTCTTCATCTTTGATGCCGAGGATCACCAGCCCGGTCAGGCGCTGCTTATCGGTAATCAGTCCGTCGGTATTACAGCCTACGCGATTCAGCTCTTCACGCAGAAAGCGGCCGTTGTGCTCATCGCCTACGCGCGCCAGCATCGCCGACCTCAGCCCCTGAATTGCGGTGCCGTACGCGACGTTGCCGGAGGAGCCGCCGAGATATTTGGCAAAGGTGCTCATATCCTCCAGCCGAGCGCCAATTTGCTGACCGTAAAGGTCGACGGCGATGCGCCCAATACAAATCACATCAAGCCGCTTCTGTTGTGTACTCATACCTGTGTTTTCCTTCTGTGATAAGCAGACACGCGGGTCAGAGAGCCGACATCCCGACGTGCGTCTGGTTTTTGCCCTTGCCAGACTGACGATAAAGCGAGTATGAGGAATAAAAATTCCAAAAACAATATGAAATGAAACATCCGTCGCGATTTTGTGAACCAGGTAAAACTCTGCGTCACTCGCGCCTTATACGCGCCATATTTACGCTGTTTCGCCGCCTTTCAGGGCTACTCGGCCCGCTGCCCCAGAGGCGCCGTACCGCATGGAAGCAGCTGAAATAGAATGGAATTATTCAGTTCTTCCGCTTTTCTCGCTTCTTGTTTCACTTCGCCTGTTCCTCTCTACGCCAGAGAGCGCGTTTCGCGGTTAAATTTGATCTCAATCGCAAAATGAAATGTTTCTTCTGTAATCGTATTTTATGAAAAATATATTTGTTTATAATCGCTTCACGTTTCAGTTACCTGCGATCGCTTTTGCGATACGCCACGTCGCTGACCTGCTACCAGGTTGCAGCATGTAAAGGAAAAGCATATGGCCACGATCAGAATGACCACCGCGCAGGCGCTGGTTAAATTTCTTGATAATCAATACATTAATGTCGACGGCGTGGAAACGAAGTTCGTAAAAGGCCTCTTCGCCATCTTTGGTCACGGCAACGTGCTGGGGCTGGGGCAGGCGCTGGAGCAGGATAGCGGCGATCTGATTGTCTATCAGGGCCGCAACGAACAGGGCATGGCGCACGCCGCGATGGGCTTCGCTAAACAATCTCTGCGCCGTCAGATCATCGCCTGCAGTTCGTCGGTCGGGCCGGGCGCCGCCAATATGATCACCGCGGCGGCCACCGCCACCGCCAACCGTATTCCTTTACTGCTGCTGCCGGGCGACGTCTTCGCGACGCGCCAGCCCGATCCGGTGCTGCAACAGATTGAGCAGAGCCACGATCTTAGCATCAGCACCAACGACGCCTTCCGCGCCGTAAGCAAATACTGGGATCGCGTCAGCCGCCCTGAGCAGCTGATGACCGCCTGCATCAACGCGCTGCGCGTGCTGACCGATCCCGCTGAAACCGGCGCGGTAACCCTCGCGCTGCCGCAGGACGTGCAGAGCGAAGCCTGGGATTTTCCGGACTACTTCTTCCAGAAACGCGTACACCGTCTCGATCGTCGCCTGCCAACCGCCGCGCAGCTTAACGACGCGCTGGCGCTGATTGGCCGCAAGCGCAAGCCGATGATCGTGCTGGGCGGCGGCGTGAAATATTCCGAAGCGGGCGAGGCGCTGCGCCAGTTCGCCGAACGCTATCAGATCCCCTTCGCCGAAACGCAGGCGGGCAAAGGCACCATCGTCTCTGACCATCCGCTCAACGTCGGCGGCGTAGGCGAAACCGGCTGCCTGGCGGCCAACCTGCTGGCGAAAGAGGCCGATCTGGTGATTGGCGTTGGCACGCGCTACACCGACTTCACCACCGCATCAAAATGGATTTTCCAGCATCCTGAGGTCAGCTTCCTTAACGTCAACGTCAGCAACTTCGACAGCTACAAGCTCGACGGCGTGCAGCTGCTGGCGGACGCGCGCGAGGCGCTTGTCGCGCTGGAGGCGGGGCTGGCGGATAAGAACTACAGCAACGACTGGGGCGATCAGATCGCGCAGGCGCAGAGCAAACTGCTGAAAGAGACGCAGCGCGTCTATCAGGTGGAATACAGCGGCGACGGCTTTATCCCGGAAATTGCCGACCATCTCGATCGCGACGCGGTGTTCGCCGAATTCAATCGCCTGACACAGTCGGTACTCACCCAGAGCCGCGTGCTCGGCACGCTAAACGAGCAGCTCCCAAAGGATGCGGTGATTGTCGCGGCAGCGGGCAGTCTGCCGGGCGATCTGCAACGCGTCTGGCGCACCCGCGACTACAACTCGTACCACGTTGAGTACGGCTACTCCTGCATGGGCTATGAGGTCAACGCCGCGCTGGGCGCGAAGCTGGCGCAGCCGCACCGCGAGGTCTACGCGCTGCTGGGCGACGGCTCTTTTATGATGCTCCACTCCGAGTTGGTCACCTCGATTCAGGAGCGCGCCAAGATCAACGTGGTGCTGTTCGACAATATGACCAACGGCTGCATCAACAACCTGCAGATGGAGCACGGCATGGACAGCTTCAGCACCGAGTTCCGCTTCCGCAACCCGGAAGGCGGCAAGCTGGACGGCGGCTTCGTGCCGGTGGACTTCGCCGCCATCGCGGCGGGGTACGGCTGCAAAACCTGGCGCGTCACCACGCTGGATCAGTTGCAGACCGCGCTGGAAGAGGCGCGTCAATCGCCGGTTTCAACGCTTATCGACATCAAGGTGCTGCCGAAAACCATGGTGCACAAATATTTCAGCTGGTGGCACGTCGGCGTGGCGCAGGCCTCCACGTCCGAACGCACGCAGGCGGTGGCGGAGAAGCTTAACGCCCACCTCGATCAGGCGCGCAAATATTAAAATTCCGGCCGGAACATCCGGCCCTTTATTCCTCGCTATGAACCCTACAGGTGTAATTATGACTTTGAAACTTGGCGTTATCGGTGCCGGCGCAATCGGCCAGGAACATATTCGTCGCTGCAATAATGTCCTGCAGGGGGCAAAAGTGGTGGCGGTCTCGGATATCAACGTCGACGGCGCGCGCGCCGCGCTGCAGCGCCTGAATATCGAGGCGGAGGTCTACGCCGACGGCCACCAGGTCATCAAGTCGCCGGAAGTCGACGCGATTCTAGTGACCTCCTGGGACCCGACGCATGAAGAGTTCACGCTGGCGGCCATCGCCGCCGGCAAGCCGGTGTTCTGCGAAAAGCCGCTGGCGATGAGCGCGGAAGGCTGCCGTCGCGTGGTGGATGCGGAAATCCAGCACGGCAAGCGTCTGGTGCAGGTCGGCTTTATGCGTCCTTACGACGCGGGCTACCGCGCGCTGAAAAAAGTGATCGCCGACGGCGGCATCGGCGAGCCGCTGATGCTGCACTGCGCGCACCGCAATCCGTCGGTGCCGGAGAGCTACACCACCGACATGGCGATCACCAACACGCTGATCCACGAGCTGGACGTGCTGCGCTGGCTGACCAACGACGACTATAAAAGCGTGCAGGTGGTCTTCCCGCGCGTAACGTCGAAATCGCATGCGCGCCTGAAAGATCCGCAAATCGTGCTGTTCGAAACGCAAAAAGGGGTGCGCATCGACGTAGAGATCTTCGTTAACTGCGCCTACGGCTACGACATCCAGTGCGAAGTCGTCGGCGAAACCGGCATCGCGAAGCTGCCGGAGCCCGCCTCGGTGCAGCTGCGCAGCGAAGCCAAACTCTCCACCACCATCCTGACCGACTGGAAAGATCGTTTTATCGAGGCGTACGACGTTGAACTGCAGGCCTTTATCAATGACGTGAAGGCGGGCGAACTGACCGGCCCGTCCGCCTGGGACGGCTTCGCCGCCTCGGTGGCCGCCGACGCCTGCCTGAAAGCGCAGCAGAGCGGCGCCATCGAGCCGGTGGAAATGCCGCCCCGCCCCGCCTTCTACGATAAGAAATAAGCGTTTCCCTTTTCTTGCGGGCGGCTGCCGCCGCCCTGACCCGTCAGGACTAAACAGATGAACAAAGAGAACGTAAAACTGGCCATCGCGCCGATCGGCTGGACCAACGACGATATGCCGGAGCTGGGCAAAGAGAACACCTTTCAGCAGACGGTGAGCGAGATGGCGCTGGCGGGCTTTACCGGCAGCGAAGTCGGCAGCAAATATCCGCGCGATCCGGCGGTTCTGAAGCCGATGCTCGACATTCGCGGCATCGAAATTTGCAACGCCTGGTTCAGCACCTTTTTCGCCAACGGCGAGAAAGCCAAAACCATCGACGAATTCGTTAACCACATGAACTTCTTGCACGCCATGGGCGCGCGCGTTATCGGCTGCTCCGAGCAGAGCAAAAGCATCCAGGGCACCACGCTGCCGGTACTGGAGCAAAAGCCGATCTTTACCGACGAAGAGTGGCGCCTGACGGCCGAAGGCTATAACGAACTGGCGGAGATCGCCGCGGCGAAAGGCATGCGCGTGACGCTGCACCATCATATGGGCACCGGCATTCAGACCGTGGAAGAGATCGACCGCTTTATGGCGCTGACCAATGACAATGTCGGGCTGCTCTACGATACCGGGCATATCTACTACTCCGAAGGCTCGCAGCAGGCGATGCTCGACGTGCTGCAGAAATATCTGCCGCGTATTTTTCACGTTCACCTGAAAGATGTCCGCGACGAGATTGTCGCCGAAGTACGCGACAACCATCTCTGCTTCCTCGACGGCGTGAAGAAAGGTACCTTCACCGTGCCAGGAGACGGCGTGATCGACTTTAAGCCGGTATTCAAGATGCTGGACGATTACGGCTATAAGGGCTGGATGGTGGTGGAAGCCGAGCAGGATCCGGCGCTAGCCAATCCGTTTGAATATGCGGTGAAAGCGCGCAAATATATTCGCGAGCACGCCGGGCTGTAACGTCGTTCGCTGGACCACCCTGCGCGCTTCACTGCCGCGCAGAGTGGTCCATTCCGCTTTTTTGTCTGCTTTTCACCGCTATTCTTGCCATATTCCCTGCGTTATGTGAGGTAATTCATAAACCGATGAAATAAACCCCGCTGTGGGCGCAAACAAATGAAATTTTCCATCCATCTGGTACTATAGCGCTCATTATCCAGCCATATTTCTTTTTTGACGGGCCGAAGTAATGACCAATAACCCTACTCAACTCTCCCTGTTACAGGATGATATTCGTCGCCGCTACGAAACGCTGAGCAAGCGCCTGAAGCAGGTGGCTCGTTATATTCTCGATAACAGCAACAGCATCGCCTTTGATACCGTGGCCTCGATTGCCGCGCAGGCTGACGTGCCGCCGTCGACGCTGATTCGCTTCGCCAACGCGTTCGGCTTTAGCGGCTTCAACGAAATGAAACAGGTTTTTCGTCAGCACCTGATGGAAGAGACGGTCAACTATACCGAGCGAGCGCGTCTGTTCCGCCAGACCGCCACCGACGACGCCGCCACCTCGCCGGAAAGCCCGGCGGAGATCCTGAATGTCTTCACGATGGTCAACAGTCAGGCATTGCAGCAGCTGGCGATGCAGGTCAATCCCGACCAGCTCAACAAAGCGGTGCAGCTGCTGAACGAGGCGGAGAATATCTACGTCATCGGCCTGCGCCGCTCGTTTAGCGTCGCCTCCTATCTGGTTTACGCGCTGCGCCATCTTGAACGTCGCGCTTTCCTGATCGACGGCCTGGGCGGCATGTTCACCGAGCAGCTCAGTCTGGTGAACCCGAAAGATGTGGTTATCGCCATCAGCTACTCGCCGTACGCGCGCGAAGCGGTAGAGCTGGTGGAGATGGGCGCGAAGCGCGGCGCGCATCAAATCGCCATTACCGACAGCCAGGTCAGCCCGCTGGCGGCCTTCAGCGACGTCTGCTTTGTGGTGCGAGAAGCGCAGGTGGACGGGTTCCGTTCGCAGGTCGCCTCGCTCTGCCTGGCGCAGACGCTGGCGGTGTCGCTGGCGTTGAATAACGCCAGCGCGTAACGCCGGTTTCTCACGTTAAAAAGGGCAACCCCTGGGTTGCCCTTTCTTATTTCTGAACGCAGCCGCGGCTAGCCGCGTGGATAGCTATCGCTGTTTACCCAGGCATGATCTTTCTCCCAGGTGAATTTCCACAGCCGCACCGGGCCGGCCATCACGTTCAGATAGTAGTTGTTGTAGCCGGCAATGGTCGCCACCGGATGGTAGCCGCGCGGCACGGTCACCACGTCGCGGTTATAGGGCGCCATACACTCATCTAGCGAGCGGTCGTCGGTGTAGACGCGCTGCATGGCGAAGCCCTGCTCTGGATCGAAACGGTGATAGTAGGTCTCTTCCAGATAGGTTTCGTTTTCGCTGTTTTCTTCGTCGTGCTTATGGCTCGGATAAGAGCTGGTATCGCCTTCGTTGGTATAGACCTCGACCACCAGCAGGCTGTCGGCCGGTTTGTCGTCCGGCAGAATATTGTGCACCAGACGCTGATTGCGCCCTTTGCCGCGCTGCTCGACGCCGACGTCCGCTGGGGCGATCAGGCGCGCCGGCAGATTGCCCTGGCCAGGGGCGTTGCAGACCGCCAGCTCCAGATCGCTGTCGGCGACGATTTCCACCTCGTCGTTATGCGGCACATACACCGAATAAGGCGGTACGCGCTCGAAGGGCGACATGCGCTTGCCAATGCCGGGAAATTCAGCGTGGCGCGTTTTCACCGAGGCGAGCCCCGCGACCAGCACCAGGCAAAGTTCTTTATCGCCGCTGCTTAGCCGCAGCCTGTCGCCTTTTTTCAACAGATAGGCGTCAAAACCGACATAGCGCCATCCCGCGCTTTCCGGGGTGACATGCTGGATGCGGCCGCTGGCGTCCGGCTGCTGCGCTTTTGCAAGAAAAGACATCCTACTCTCCTTTTTCAATCTGCAAACAAGCCGCTACAGGCGCGTCGCCGCAGGCCTGTAGCGGTAATAATGGCATTATGGGTTTAGCTCAGGGTCGGCATGCTGAATTCCGAGACCGTCTGCTGGCCGCTCGGCCAGCGCGCCGTGGCGGTTTTCATACGGGTATAGAAGCGCACGCCGTCTGGACCGTGCACGTTGAGGGCGCCGAACACGGAACGCTTCCAGCCGCCGAAGCTGTGGAACGCCATCGGCACCGGCACCGGCACGTTAACGCCGACCATGCCCGCTTCCACATCCTGTACGAACTCGCGCGCGGTATTGCCGTTGCTGGTGAAAATGGCGCTGCCGTTGCCGAATTCATGGCTGTTGACCAACTGCAGCGCGCTGGCGTAGTCCGGCGCGCGCATAATGCTCAGCACCGGCCCGAAAATCTCTTCGCGCCAGATCGTCATCTCCGGCGTCACGTTGTCGAACAGCGTGCCGCCAACGTAGTAACCTTCCGCATGGCCCGGCACCTGGAAGTTGCGGCCGTCGACCACCAGCTTCGCGCCCTCTTGCTCGCCCTTGTCGATATAGCCCAGCACCTTTTTCTGGTGCGCGGCGGAGACGACCGGCCCCATCTCGTTCTCTTCCGCGCCCTGCTTAATGCCAGGCCCGACGCGCAGCGCGTTGATCAGCGGCGTCAGGCGCGCAATCAGTTTGTCGGCGGTGTCGTCGCCGACCGCGACCACGACCGGCAGCGCCATGCAGCGCTCGCCGGCCGAGCCGAACGCGCCGCCCATAATGGCGTTTACCGTCGCGTCGAGATCGGCGTCCGGCATAACGATGGCGTGGTTTTTCGCCGCGCCGAACGCCTGCACGCGTTTGCCGTGGGCGCTCGCGGTTTTGTAGATATGCTCGGCGACGCCGGACGAGCCGACGAAGCTTACCGCCGCAATGCGCGGATCTTTATAAAGCTGCTCGGCGTCTTCGTTAGAGGAGTGCACCACGTTGAACACGCCGTCCGGCAGACCTGCCTCTTTCAGCAGTTCGGCCATACGCACCGCCGCCGAGGGATCGAGCGCCGGCGGCTTTAGCACGAAAGTGTTGCCGCAGGCCAGCGCGATGGGGAACATCCACAGCGGCACCATCGCCGGGAAGTTAAACGGCGTAATGCCCGCCACCACCCCGACCGGCTGCATCAGCGAGTAGCTGTCGACGCCGGTGCCGACGTTGGCGGAATATTCTCCCTTGATCAGATGCGGGATGCCGCAGGCGAACTCCACGACTTCCAGCCCGCGCGTTAACTCGCCCTGCGCGTCCGACCATACCTTGCCGTGTTCCGACACAATCAGCTCGGCCAGTTCGTCGCGATGCTGCTCCATTAGCGCCTTGAAGTTAAACAGGACGCGGGCGCGGCGCAGCGGCGAGGTTTTCGACCAGGCGGGAAACGCCTCATGCGCGACTTTAATCGCTTCGGCGACTTCCGCACCGGTGCTCTGGGTAAGCTCGCGCGCCACTTTTCCGGTCGCCGGGTCATAAACAGGGATGGTTTCGTTGCTGGCGCTGTAGGTAATCTGACCGCCAATGAAGTTTCCTGTGATGTTCATTTCATAGCCTCTTAAGATGTGTAAGTTCCCTGCAGAGCCTTAGCGTGACGCCACGCTGTCTGACCAGGCAAAACCAAAGCATGCAATGAAGCTATTACAGTGAAATAAATTTTTCAAATAAAAGTTTTTGAAAAATTCCCTTTTAGCGGCATGGATCGCATTTTTACCGCTGGCGTAAAAAACCGCGCGCTGTAAGGGCGCAGAGTGAATGTCGCTATGCGAAACAAGCGCGATTTGCCGTTAATCAGAAGGGACGAAAGCGGCGTGGCGGAGGCGCAAAATGAAATTAATGCGAGGCAGATCTCAACCTTTACATTTCATAATTCACTATTTATGAAATAAATGTTTTCTTTGCCGTCAGCTTATTCCCTTATCTCTTGCATCGCTACAGGAGCCGCAGCATGGCCATCGATCCGACCCGTTTCTGTATTAACCGTAAAATTGCGCCGAACCTCTCGTTAGAAGCCTTTTTCCAGCTGGTTCAGCGCCTGGGGCTGAACAAGGTAGAGTTGCGTAACGACATGCCGAGCGGAAAGGTGTGCGACGACCTGACCGGCGAGCAGACGCGCGAGCTGATAGCGAAATACAACATTGACGTAGTGACTATTAACGCGCTCTACCCCTTTAACCGCGTGGATGAGACGCTGCTGGCCAAAGCCGACGCGCTGCTGCGCGACGCGCAGGCGATCGGCGCCAGAGCGCTGGTGATGTGCCCGCTGAACGAAGGCGTCGAGATTACGCCGGAGGAGACGCTGGCAGCGCTCCGCACGCTGGCGCCGCGCTTTGCGCAGCATGGCGTGCAGGGGCTGGTCGAGCCGCTGGGCTTTCCGGTCAGTTCGCTGCGATCGGCAGTGCAGGCGCAGCAGCTGATCCGCGACGCGCAGGCGCCGTTCAGGCTGGTGATCGACACCTTCCACCACCATCTGTATGAGCATGCCGAGCAGGAGTTTCCGGCGGAGATCGACGTCGAGATGATTGGCCTGGTGCATCTTTCCGGCGTGGAAGACAGGCGCGCCACCGCCGAACTCACCGATGAAGAGCGCATTATGCTGAGCGATCGCGACGTGCTGAACAGCGTGGCGCAGGTGAAGCGGCTGGAGATGCTCGGCTATAAAGGCGTCTACGCCTTTGAGCCTTTTTCCTCCGAGCTTAACGGCTGGACCCCCGCTGAAATTGAGCGCCAGATCCGCCACAGCATCGCGCTGCTGCAGGCCTGACTTTCGCGCGGCGGGCTCCCCGTTCGCCGCGTCGCCCTACCCTTATCTGTGTCTTGCGACACTTTTTTGGCCTCGGTCGGAGGCCGCTTTTTTTAACTCTGCTTCGCCTCTTCCGACGCCGTCGGCAGCCGACGCGCCAGCCGCAGCGTGCAGAACAACCCCAGACAGACCAGCAGCGCCGTCAGCAGATAGACCAGCGGCACGCCCGCAAAGCTCATGATAAAGCCCGCAATCGGACCGGTGATCCCCAGCGCTAAATCCATAAAGGCGGTGTAGGTCGCCAGCGCGCTGCCCTGATTCGCCTGCGGCACCGCTTTCACCGCCACCACGCCAAGCGCCGGGAAGACCAGCGAAAAGCCAGCGCCGGTCAGCAGCGCGCCGGTTTTCGCCATCCAGGGCTCGAACGCGCCCGCCACCAGAAACAAACCGGCCGCTTCCACCGCCAGACAGGCAGCCGCGACGCGCAGCCCGCCGAAGCGGTTAATCGCGTTGGGAAAGAGCAGCCGCGTGCCGACAAAGGCGGCGCTAAACAGCGTCAGCGCGAAGGCTGCGCCGTCCCAGCCTTTCGCCTGATAGAAGAGTGTAATAAAGGTGGCGATGACGCCGAACCCCGCCGATCCCATCGCCAGAATCAGACCGAAGCCGTAAATTTTGCCGAGCACGTCGCGAAACGGCAGCGGCCGCGCGCGGCTGCCCTTTACCGCCGGACGCGGCAGCGCCAGCGCTATCGCCAGCGCGCAGATGGCGATGATGACCACAGAGAGCAGCAGCAGCCCGCCCTGCCGATAGATAATGACGCCAAGCGGCGCGCCCAGCGCCATCGCGCCATAGGTGCAGATGCCGTTCCACGAGATAACGCGACCGATATGCAGCGAGCCGACCCGCGCCACGCCCCATAGCGAGGTGCCGGTACCGGTAAAACTTTGGCCGACCCCAAGAATCACGCGTCCTGTGCAGAGCAGCGCCAGGCTGGCGACAGGCGAAGCGGAAAGCCAGGTCGCCAGCAGATAGCAGAGGCCGCTGAGCAACACGCCCGCCAGCCCCAGCACCACGATGCGCTTCGGCCCCCAGATATCGGCGTAGCGCCCGGCATGGGGACGGCTCAGCAGCGTCGCCACATATTGCAGGCTGATCACGACGCCCGCCCAGAAGGCGCTGTAGCCGAGCTCGTCATGCACCAGGCCCGGCAGCACCGCCAGCTGCAGGCCGATGGTGAGGTAGCTGGCGAAGTTGTAGATCACGATAGAGATAATCAGCAGGGTTAAGCCGATACCCTTATGGGCCGGTTCCGCTGCAGGTTGATCTGGCATGACAAAGCGCGCTCGTGGTTGACTGAATTTACTCTACAGCTTGCCACCATAAGCGGAATATTTCGAGCCGCCGCCAGAGAATCGATCGGCAGTGGGATTCCGGCCAGGGTGAAAAAGTCTGATTATCGCTGCGCTTTTATAGAATAATCAGGCGTTTAATTACCATTCAGCTACACTATTCTCTGCGGTCTGGCTTTTCAGGAGAGGGGATGAGCGAACAACAGCAGGAAAAAATCGGGCAAAATATTCTGACTAAGCTGGCGATGCTGGTGATTATTCTCGCCGGGATCCGCGCCGCCTCCGATATTATGGTGCCCTTCTTACTGGCCGCCTTTTTCGCCATCGTGCTCAATCCTATTGTCACCTTCCTGATGCGGCGCGGCTGGCGGCGCGGGCTGGCGATCACGGTGGTGATTACGGTGATATTTATCGTGATTTTGCTACTGGTGGCGGTGCTGGCCAGTTCGGTGAGCGAATTCTCCGATATCTACCCGCAGCTGCGCGCCACTCTGGAACAGAAGATGAGCGTGGTGCAGCACCTGGCGTCAGGTATCGGTATTCACGTTTCCACTAATACGCTGGTGCAGCGCTTCGATCCCAATATGCTGATGTCGTTCGCCACCGTCGCGCTGACGCAGTTCTCCGGCATGATGAGCAACTTCGTGCTGCTGATCCTGACCGTGGTCTTTATGCTGTTCGAAGTGCACCACCTGCCTTACAAGATGCGTAATGCGCTGACCAACCCGCAGATCCGCATTGCCGGGCTGCACCGGGCGCTGAAAGGCGTGACGCACTATCTGGCGCTGAAGACGCTGATCAGCCTCATTACCGGCGTGTCGGTATGGGGCTGCCTGTTTCTGCTCGATATCAAATTCGCGCTGCTGTGGGGCGTGGTGGCGTTTATTCTTAACTACATTCCCAATATCGGCCCGATTATCGCCGGCGTTCCGCCGGTGCTGCAGGCGCTGCTGCTCAACAGCCCCTACGACGCGATGCTGGTGGCGGCGCTGTTTACCGCGATTCATATGGTGTTCGGCAATATGCTGGAACCGCGCGTGATGGGGCGCGGGCTGGGGCTCTCGACGCTGGTGGTATTTCTGTCGCTGATCTTCTGGGGCTGGCTGCTCGGCCCGGTCGGCATGCTGCTCTCGGTGCCGCTGACCAGCATCACCAAAATCCTGATGGAAACCACGCCGGGCGGCAGCCGGCTGGCGATTATGCTCGGCGCCGGCCGCCCTAAACGGCATAAAATCTAGCCCAGCAGCCGCTGCTTCACCTGCGCCAGATGGCTCTCCATCGCAGCGCGCGCGGCGGCGGCGTCGCCTGCGCAGATAGCCGCGGCAATCTGCTGATGGTCGCGGTTCATCTCATCGGTAAAGGCGTTATCGGCAAAATGGCGCTCCAGCCGCCGGAAGCGCGCGCTGTCGCGCTTGTTCCAGAGAAATTCCATCATCTCGCGCAGGACCTCGTTACCGCTCATTTCGCCAATCAGCAGATGAAAGCCCTTGTCCTGCTCGAGAAATTCCGCGTCGTTGGCACGGTAGCGCAGCAGCGTATCGGCCAGCAAGCGGAGCTGTTCACGCTGCGCCGGGCTGCCGTTGCGCGCCGCCATCTCCGCCAGCATGCCCTCGAAAGCGAGACGCGCCTGCAACAGATCTTCCAGACTGTAATCCGCCTCCGCCGCGGGCGTGCTGGCGGACGGCAGCGGCTGCATCGCGAAGACGCCGTTGCCGGTGCGAATATCCACCCAGCCGGTCATCTCCAGCGCGATCAGCGCCTCGCGCACCGAGGAGCGGCTGACCCCCAACTGCTTCGCCAGCTCGCGCTCCGGCGGCAGCGCCGCGCCTGGGGCGAATTCGCCGCGTTGAATGCTTTCCACGATCGCGTTGGCAATCTGGCGATAAAGACGTTCCGTTTTTAGCACAGGCAGCGCCATATTTTTTCTCCTGTCAGCAGCGGTGCAGCGTACCACAGGCCGCGCGCGCTTTCCGACCGACGCAATTCACTGCGCTGCGATCGCGATCACGGCCTTTCTCGTCAGGCTAGCATACTCTTGGCCCAGCGGCCTGACCACTGGGCCAAATCTGCGGCTAAGGAGTAAAAATGGAACATACATGGCGCTGGTATGGCCCCAACGATCCGGTTTCGTTAGACGATGCGCGCCAGGCGGGCGCGACCGGCATTGTGACCGCGTTGCACCATATTCCCAACGGCGATGTCTGGCCGGTGGAGGAGATTAAAGCGCGTCAGGCGCTGCTGGCGGAAAAAAATCTGGTCTGGTCAGTAGTCGAAAGCATCCCGGTGCACGAGGCGATCAAAACGCAGCGCGGCGACTATCAGCGCTATATCGCCAACTATCAGCAGTCGATACGCAATCTGGCGGCCTGCGGCGTCGAGACGGTGTGCTACAACTTTATGCCGGTGCTCGACTGGACGCGCACCGATCTCGCCTGGACGCTGCCGGACGGCGCCAAAGCGCTGCGCTTCGACGCGGACGCCTTCGCCGCCTTCGAACTGCATATTTTGCAGCGCCCCGGCGCGCAGCAGGATTATTCAGCAGCGGAGCAAGAGGCGGCTGCGCGCTGCTTCGCCGCCATGAGCGACGAGGATAAAGCGCTGCTGACGCGCAATATTATCGCCGGCCTGCCGGGCGCGGAGGAAGGTTATACGCTGGATCAGTTCCGCGCGCAGCTGGCGCAGTACGACGGCATCGACAAAGCGAAGCTGCGTGAACATATGGCGGCCTTTCTGCGCGCCATTGTGCCGGTCGCCGAAGAGGTCGGCATCAAGCTGGCCGTGCACCCGGACGATCCGCCGCGCCCGATTCTCGGCCTGCCGCGTATTATCTCCACGGAAGAGGATATGCAGTGGCTGAAAGAGACGGTAGACAGTCTGCACAACGGCTTCTGCTTCTGCACCGGCTCTTACGGCGTGCGCGCCGACAATAACCTGACGCAGATGGCGGCGCGGTTCGCGGATCGCATTAACTTTATCCATCTGCGCGCCACGCAGCGCGAAGCCAACCCCAACAGCTTCCACGAGGCGGCGCATCTGGCGGGTGACGTCGACATGGTGGGCGTGATCAGGGTAATTCTGGCGGAAGAGCAGCGCCGTCGCCGCGCGGGCGAGAAGCATGCCATCCCGATGCGGCCCGATCACGGCCATCAGATGCTCGACGACCTGCACAAGCGCACCAATCCAGGCTATTCGGCGATAGGTCGCCTGAAAGGACTGGCAGAGTTGCGCGGCGTCGAGCTGGCGCTGCGCCAGACGCTGTTCAACGATTAATACAGGGCAAAACAGGGCATGGGCGACATAACGCAGCCTTGTGCCCTGTTACTGCGGAAACAGACTCCGGTCGGTAATCGCCACCACATCCACCTTATTCGGCAGAATTTTCAGCTCGCTGAAGAGATCCGACACCTTCTGCACCTTTTCAATATCTTCGGGCGTGATGGCGCGAATACCGTGGGAAATGCGTGCGGTGATCTTTTCCGCGTCGGCCGGCGGCAGGCGCGTCAGCTGCGCATACACCTGGTTGTACTCCTCTTTATGGGCCAGCGCCCAGGCGCGCGCTTTCGCCAGCCGCTGGGCGAAATCGGCGATAGCCGCACGTTTGCCGGGATCGTCCAGCGACTGCTGGGTAGCGGTGACAAACGACAGCGCGGTGGTCAGCCCTTTGCCGTCGCGCAGCAGCCGCGCGCCGTGCTGCTCGGCGATGCCGAGATAGGGATCGAAGGTCGCCCAGGCGCCAATCTGCCCGGAATTAAAGGCGGCGCTGGCGTCGGTCGGCAGCACAAAGCGCACCGGCACGCTGTCGCGCGGCACCTGTGCTTCGTCCAGCGCCTCATAGAGCAGATGTTGCGAGATGCTGCCGCGCGCCGAGGAGACCACGACCTCCTTGCCCGCCAGATCCTTTACGCTGTGCACCGGCGAATCAGCGGGCACGATCAGCCCGTTCGACCCGGCGTCGCCGACGTTGGTGGCGATGATTTTCAGCGGCACGCCGCCGGACGCCGCCATCAGCACCGGCAGATCGCCCGCGTAAGAGGTATCGACCGCGCCGGCGCGCTGCGCTTCGAACAGCGGCGCCGCCCCCTGAAAGTTAGCCCAGCGATAGCGCCAGGGCGCATCCTTCAGCACGCCGGAGGCCTCTACCAGCGAACGCAGATTGCGCGCCTGGTCGCCCAGCACCAGCGTGACCCCGCTGAGATCGGGCGCCGCCTGCGCCATGCCGCTGGCGCTCAGCAGCAGGGCCGCCGCAAATGCTTTAAGTCTGTTCATCACGGCTCCTTACAGGGCGTTGCGGTTAAGCTGGCGAATATAGGCATCCCAGTGCAGCTGATACTTTTTGTTGCGAATGCTGGTATCGAACGCCTGCGCCGCCTTTTCCGACACCGCGTCCGGCAGAATAATCAGCTCTGCGCCGCCCGACTGCGCGGCCAGCTGCGCCTGGCAGGCGCGCTCGAGATAATAGAGGTTATAAAAGGCTTCTTCGATGCTGCCGCCAGCGGTCAGCAGACCATGATTGCGCAGGATCAGCGCGTTCAGGCTGCCGAGATCCTTGACGATGCGCTGCTGCTCGTCGAGATCGAGCGCGATCCCTTCGTAGTCGTGGTAGCCGACGCGCTGATGAAAACGCGTGCTGTGCTGCGAAATCATCAGCAGCCCGCCCTTTTGCGCCGACACGCCGATGCCCGCCGCCGTATGGGTATGCAGCACCGCATGCGCATCCGGACGGGCGCGATGAATGGCGCTGTGGATCACGAAACCGGCCGGGTTGATCCCGAGCCCGGTAGGATCGTCGACGATATTGCCGTCGATATCGATCTTCACCAGGGTTTCCGGCTGGATCTCGTCAAAAGTCTGACCGTATGCATTAATCAGGAAGTGCGGCCGATCGCCCGGCACGCGCAGCGAGAAGTGGGTGTAAATATGGTCGGTCCAGCGCAGCTTCGCCGCCAGATGATAGGCCTGCGTCAGCCTGACGCGCGCCTGCCATTCCGCATCGGAAATACGCTGTTGAAGAGAAGAAGATGCCAGGGTTGCGGTACTCATAGACGCCTCTTTTTACGCTGTTCACTTTGGTGTCACTGTTACACAGCGTTTTCCCCTCAGGGAAATGCCAAAAGCGGCAAAACAATGTCAATAAACGCAAAGTGCAGCCGATACTTGATCTGCATCACCCGCCAGCCTGAGCAAAACGCTACCCTGCACGCCCTGAGGGCGTGCTATGCTGCGCTGATTAAATTCGCACCTCCTCACAGACGCTTTAACATTCAGAGGAATTAGCGGTGCCGCCGTTAAAACGAAAACGCGACTACGCAAGAATCATTATTATCTTGTCCGGGGTGCTTCCCTTGCTGCTCGGCATCCTGTTCACGGCTATTGACGCGCGGCACACCGTCCAGCAGCAGCAGATCAACGCCGCCAATACCCTGCTCTCGCAGGCGGAAAAAATGAGCGACAGCGCCTGGGATATGATCACCTGGCTACGCCGTTTTCACTACCAGCCCTGCAGCAAATTCGAAGACGAACTACAGCGCGCCGGCAACCTCAACGCCTATTTCCGTGCTATCGGCAAGCTGGAAGGGGTGAAAATCACCTGCTCCTCGGCCTACGGCATGAATCCCGGCACGTTAAGCGAGATGATGCTGCGTGCGCCGCCGGTTACCGGCAAGGCCTGGTGGAGTCTCTCTATTGCCGGCACGGCTGGCGTCCCGCAGCGTCCGGCGGTTATTTTCGTGCGGCAGCTGGCGGATGATGAGGGCTTTTGGGCGATTATTGACGGCCAGTATTTGATGGACTTTATGAGCGCTATCGGCGAAACGCGCGGCTATCGGTTTAGTATGCGCTTTAGCGACGGCGCGCCGATTTCCATGGGCAAGTCGACGCCGCCCCACGCCAGCCTGTTCAGCGCCCAGCTTTATCAGGCGCAATCGCGCCGCTATCCCATCAGCGTAACCATCGAAACGCCCGGCGCGGAGATCATGCACGCCTGGCGCCAGGTGACCTTTATTTTCCTGCCGATGACGGCCATCCTCTCTATTCTGCTGATGGTGCTGACCGCCAACTGGTTGCAGCGTCGTATCTCCTGGCGCGATGAGATCCGCCGCGCCATTAACGCGCGCCGCTTTTCGGTCTACTACCAGCCGGTTTATAACAACCATACTCAGACCTGTTCCGGTGCCGAAGCATTGCTGCGCTGGACGCTGCCGAACGGCGACGCGGTTCGGCCCGATATCTTTATCACCGCCGCTGAAGCGGAGGGCATGATTGTGCCGCTGACGCGTCATCTGCTCGACCTGATCGCCGAAGATGTTCAGCAGTGGCAGGTCGAGCCGGGCTTTCATATCGGTATCAACGTCGCCGCGGAGCATCTGCAACATCCAGACTTCGTGGAAGATATGCTTAACTTCGCCGATAGAATTAAGCGAACGTCGCTGCAAATCACCCTGGAACTGACCGAACGCAGCCTGATTAAAGACGGCGAAGATGTGGCGAGAAAACTCGATCGCCTGCGCGCCGACGGGATGAAGGTGGCGATCGATGATTTCGGCACCGGGCACTGCTCGCTCAGCTATCTGCAAACTTTCTCGCTGGACTACCTGAAAATAGATCGCGGCTTTATCAACGCCATCGAATCGCTGTCGGGCGAAACGCCGGTGCTGGATGCGATTATCGCCCTCAGCCATAAGCTGAAGCTGGAGGTGCTGGGCGAAGGGGTGGAAACAAAAATGCAGTACCTCTACCTGCGCCAGCGCGGCGTGACCTTTATTCAGGGCTACTATTATGCTTTGCCCCTGAATAACCACGCGTTCATCGCCTGGCTCGCAGAGCATGCGCATCAGCCGATGCACACAGAGGACGCTGACGATGCTCAACTGCACCCTTCTTGACGACTACCAGAACGTCGCCCTGTCGCTGGCTGACTGGGCGTCACTGCAGCCCGCCGTACAAACCCGATCGCTCCATCAGCCTGTCGCCGACGACGACGCGCTGATCGCCGCGCTGGCCGACAGCGATATTATCGTGGCGATGCGCGAGCGCACTCCGCTCACCGCCGCCCGTCTGGCGCGCCTGCCGCGGCTGAAGCTTATTGTGACCTCCGGCATGCGCAATGCCGCCATCGATCTGGACGCCTGCCGGGCGCGCGGTATCGCGGTATGCGGCACCGAGAGCAGCAGCGCGCCGCCGCTGGAGTTGACCTGGGGTTTGCTGCTGGCGCTGGCGCGTCATATCGTGCCGGAGAATCAGGCGCTGCGCAGCGGCGGCCCCTGGCAGCAGCATCTCGGCATAGGGCTGGAAGGCAAAACTCTGGGGCTGATCGGCCTGGGCAAAATCGGCGGCGGTATGGCGAAAGTGGCGCAGGCGTTCGGCATGCGGGTTTGTGCCTGGAGCCAAAACCTTACCGCCGAGCGCGCTGCGGCGTGCGGCGCGACGCTGATGCCGTCGCTTCCGGCGCTGCTGGCGGCGAGCGATATCGTGTCGCTTCATCTGGTGTTAAGCGCGCGCACGCGTCATCTGCTCGACGCCGCCGCGCTGGCGCAGATGAAGCCAGGCGCGCTGCTGGTAAACACCGCGCGCGCGGGCCTGGTGGATCAACAGGCGATGCTCGCCGCCCTGCGCACCGGCCAGCTGGCGGGTGCCGCGCTGGATGTGTTCGAGGTCGAACCGCTGCCTGCCGATCATCCGCTGCGGCAGCTGCCGAACGTGCTGGCCACGCCCCATCTCGGCTATGTCGCCGACAGCAACTACCGGCGCTATTTCACCCAGGCGGTCGAGGATATCGCCGCCTGGCTGCAGCGCCAGCCGCTGCGATCGCTGCTTTAAAGCCGCCTTCTGACGCCAACACGGGCAGGTTAACCGAAGCGCCGCCGCGAACTTTTCATCTCTTTGCGCTAAGCGCCGCAAACTTTTGCAAAAATTAGCGGCGTTAAGCTGCTTTTTAACGCCTTTTCAGGCGGCATTTCAATCTGCTATCGTCGGCAAAAAAGGCCACTATCAGACCAAACATGACAAATATCAGTGAAAAACGGTATACTCTGCCACTTGTCGCAATAATTTCAACACTAATTATTGCGCTCTGTAGCCAGTGGAAAATTCTGCCGAACGGCTATGCTTAAATTTTCTCAATGCCGCGGACTGCATCGTTCAACCGGTTCGCGACCTTGAGGACTTTCATGTGCTATTACAGGGTAAATCTATGAAATTACGTAGGAAGCGTGTCAAACCTATTGGGCTGGATGACGTCACGATTATCGATGACGCCCGCTTGCGCAAAGCCATTACGGCAGCGTCGCTGGGCAACGCGATGGAGTGGTTTGATTTCGGCGTGTACGGCTTTGTCGCCTATGCGCTGGGTAAAGTCTTTTTCCCCGACGCGTCACCCGGCGTGCAGATGATTGCGGCGCTCGGTACCTTCTCAGTTCCTTTCCTTATTCGCCCACTGGGCGGCCTCTTCTTCGGTATGCTGGGCGATAAGTACGGTCGCCAGAAGATTCTCTCCATCACCATTGTGATTATGTCGATCAGTACCTTCTGTATCGGCTTGATCCCCTCCTACGCCTCGATTGGCATCTGGGCGCCGATTCTGCTGCTGCTCGCCAAGATGGCGCAGGGCTTCTCGGTGGGCGGCGAGTATACCGGCGCCTCGATCTTCGTCGCCGAATATTCGCCCGACCGCAAGCGCGGCTTTATGGGCAGCTGGCTCGACTTCGGCTCTATCGCCGGCTTCGTGCTCGGCGCGGGCATTGTGGTGCTGATCTCGGCGATTATCGGCGAAGCGAAATTTATGGAATGGGGCTGGCGCCTGCCGTTCTTCCTTGCGCTGCCGCTCGGCATTATCGGTCTTTACCTGCGCCACGCGCTGGAAGAGACGCCGGCTTTCCAGCAGCACGTTGAGAAGCTGGAGCAAGGCGACCGCGAAGGTCTACGCGACGGCCCGAAAGTGTCGTTCAAAGAGATCGCCACTAAGCACTGGAAAAGCCTGCTTGCCTGTATCGGTCTGGTGATCGCCACCAACGTCACCTACTACATGCTGCTGACTTACATGCCGAGCTATCTGTCGCATAACCTGCACTACTCGGAAGATCACGGCGTATTAATCATCATCGCCATTATGCTCGGCATGCTGTTCGTACAGCCGGTGATGGGGATGCTCAGCGACCGCTTCGGCCGTCGTCCGTTCGTAATCATTGGCAGTATTGCCCTGCTGATCTTCGCTATTCCGGCCTTTATGCTGATCAACAGCGGCGTGCTGGGGCTGATTTTCGCCGGTCTGCTGCTGATGGCGGTGATCCTCAACGCCTTTACCGGCGTGATGGCGTCCTCGCTGCCGGCGATGTTTCCGACGCATATCCGCTACAGCGCGCTGGCGAGCGCCTTTAACATCTCGGTGCTGATTGCCGGTCTGACCCCGACGCTTGCCGCCTGGCTGGTGGAAACCACCAATAACCTCTATATGCCCGCCTACTACCTGATGGTGGTGGCGGTGATCGGTTTGATTACCGGCATCTACATGAAAGAGACGGCGAACAAACCGCTGCGCGGCGCGACGCCTGCCGCATCCGATCTCGACGAAGCGCGTGAAATCCTGCAGGAGCATCACGACAACATCGAGCAGAAGATCGAAGATATCGATGAGGAGATCGCCCGTCTTGAGGCGAAGCGTAAGAATCTGGTGCAGCAGCATCCCGACATCAACGAGTAATCTGTTTAAAGCCCGCCGCTCGGCGGGCTTTTTTTTTACGCCGCACACAATCTTCATTCTCGCGCGTTAAAAGGAGTAGACTAGCGCTACTTTTTTCACCTGCGTAAGAATGAATATGTCTGACTTTTCTCTGATCCAGCGTCCAAGAAGGCTGCGCTCCAGCCCGGCGATGCGTGAACTCTTCCAGGAAACCTCCCTCAGCCTGAACGATCTGGCGCTGCCGATTTTCGTTGAGGAAGGCGTTGACGACTACAAAGCGATTGAAGCGATGCCGGGCGTGATGCGCATTCCGGAAAAGCGTCTCGCCTATGAGATCGAGCGCATCGCCAAAGCGGGCATCCGCTCGGTGATGACCTTCGGCATCTCGCACCACACCGACGCCACCGGCAGCGATGCCTGGAATGAAAATGGCCTGGTGGCGCGCATGTCGCGCATCTGCAAAGAGACGGTGCCGGAAATGATCGTCATGTCCGATACCTGCTTCTGCGAATACACCAGCCACGGCCACTGCGGCGTGCTGTGCGATCACGGCGTCGACAACGATGCGACCCTAATCAATCTCGGCAAACAGGCGGTAGTCGCGGCGGCGGCGGGCGCGGACTTTATCGCGCCGTCGGCGGCGATGGACGGCCAGGTCAAGGCGATCCGCCAGGCGCTGGACGCGGCGGGCTTTACTCAGACCGCCATCATGTCCTACTCCACCAAGTTCGCCTCCTCCTTCTACGGCCCGTTCCGCGAAGCGGCCGGCACCGCCCTGAAAGGCGACCGCAAAACCTATCAAATGAATCCGATGAACCGCCGCGAAGCGATTCGCGAGTCGCTGATCGACGCGGCCGAAGGCGCGGATTCGCTGATGGTGAAACCGGCCGGCGCCTACCTCGACGTGCTGCGCGAAATCCGCGACCGCACGGAGCTGCCGCTGGCGGCGTACCAGGTCAGCGGCGAATATGCGATGATCAAATTCGCCGCTCAGGCGGGCGCGATCGACGAGCGTAACGTCGTGCTGGAAAGCCTGGGTGCGATCAAACGCGCCGGCGCCGACCTGATTTTCAGCTACTTCGCTCTCGATCTGGCAGAACAGAAAATCCTCTGATCGCCGCAGCATCCTGCCGCCGCAACGACGGCAGGATAGCTTTTAGCCTCTGCGCCGTTAGCGCTGTGCCAACGCCTCGATCAGCGTCTGATTGAATTTGGCCGGCGACTCCATCTGCGGCGCATGCCCCATGCCCGGGAACTCAATCAGGCGCGCGCCGGGAATGCGCTTCGCCGCTTCTTTGCCCAGCACCTCATAGTGACCCAGCTTCGCTTTCACCTCCGGCGAGGCGATATCGCTGCCGATCGCGGTAGTATCGGCGGTGCCGATCATCAGCGTGGTCGGCACGTTCAGATCGCCGAACTCGTAAAATACCGGCTGGGTAAAAATCATGTCGTAGATCAGCGCCGAGTTCCACGCCACCTTCTTGTGTCCAGGACCGGCGTTCAGGCCCGCCAGCATATCGACCCATTTGTCATACTCCGGCTTCCACTGGCCGCTGTAGTAGGTGTGCTGCTCATACTTTTTGATGCCTGCCGCGTCGAGCTTCAGCTCGCGCTGATACCACTGATCCACGCTGCGCCAGGGCGCGCCTTTGGCTTTCCAGTCCTCCAGTCCGATCGGGTTCACCAGCACCAGCTGCTGCGTCTCGGCGGGATACATCAGCGCATAGCGCGTGGCGAGCATGCCGCCGGTAGAGTGGCCGACAATCACCGCTTTCTTTATACCGAGATGCGCCAGCAGCTGATGCGTGTTGTCCGCCAGCTGCTGGAAGCTGTACTGATAATTATCGGGTTTACTGGCGCTGCAAAAGCCGATCTGATCGGGCGCGACGACGCGATAGCCCGCCTGGCTCAGGGCGCGGATGCTCTCTTCCCAGGTCGCGCCGCAGAAATTCTTGCCGTGCAACAGCACCACGGTCTGACCGTTGGCGTTGTTTGTCGGTTTCACATCCATATAACCCATGCTGAGCGGCTGCTGCTGAGAGGAAAAGTCAAAGCGCTGAAGCGGGAAAGGATAGTGAAAGCCTTCCAGATGCTCGCCATAGGTCGTAGCGGCTAAAGCGGGTACCGCGCTAAACAGCGTTATCGAGGCGAGTAAGGCAAGGAGCGGTTTTTTCAGGCCAGAGGTCGGACGCATGCGATGATCTCCATAAGAGCAAAAGAGCGGCAGTGTGACACGCGCGCAGCAGGCTCGTATTGTTGCGCTGTGTCATGTTAGTGATTTTTGTAAAAGAAGCGTAGCGGGCCCTGTATCATTTTTCCTGTCGACCAGCAGCGCAATAGATGCCTGCGCCGATCAATTCGCGCGATAAATATTGCAGAAACTCTAAATATTTCCGGCGCAGCGAGGGAAAATAAGTTACGTTTATTTATTGCTTTTATTTATTTTTTACAACTAAAAATCAACACCCCGCTCTTTTTGATAAAAATTCCATATTTCTAGCCTCTTGCAAAAAAATAAACATGCATTTTCTGATACTTCTTTACTCAAGCCAGGCATAGCAAATATTAAAATCCCTACACTATGCGGAACTGTTTGATGAGGTGGATTATGCGTGAGAAAAAATATAATGAAGAAGTGATTGATAGCCTTACCGAGTGGATTAACAACCATCTCGATCAGCGGCTCAGCATTGATGATATTGCTGAGAAATCAGGCTATTCCAAATGGTATCTGCAGAAGCTGTTCGCCCGCTGCCGCAACGAGACGCTGGCGCGCTATATTCGCAAGCGAAAGCTGGCGGCCTGCGTGCATACGCTGAAAAGCAGCAATACGCCGATTATTACGCTGGCGATGAAATACCATTTCGAAAGCCAGCAGTCTTTTACGCGCTCTTTTAAGCAGGTGATGGGCTGTACGCCTTACGTCTGTCGTAAACGCCAGTTAGATCCAGAAACGCAGGCGCTGCTGGAGGGCAATATTAATCCCTGCGAGCTTTGCCGACAGGCGCAGCCCGCCGTCAACAACCAGAAACGCTTTACCGCTTCGCGTCTGGATATTCGCAATATCGACACCGCCGAGGCCTGTAATGACCTGCGCTAACTTCTGCCGTTACCGCAGAAAATAAAGGGCGACTGCCGCGCCCTTTATTTCTCTATTCTTCGTCCGGCGTATAATATTGCACGCCGATCTTAATGCGTTCACGCCCGCTGGCCACGCGATGACGATTGCTGTCGCGCAGCGAATAGATACAGCCGCAATACTCTTGCTGATAGAAACGCTCGCGCTTGCTGATTTCGATCATGCGCGCCGATCCGCCGCCTTTACGCCAGTTGAAATCCCAGTAGATCATATCGGGATAGCGATTTGCGGCGCGCACGCCGCAGTCGTTGATCTGCTGCATGTTCTTCCAGCGAGAGATGCCAAGCGAACTGGTGATCACGGGAAAGCCATGTTCATGGGCATAGAGCGCGGTCCGCTCGAAACGCATGTCGAAACACATGGTGCAGCGCTCGCCGCGCTCCGGCTCCCACTCCATGCCTTTTGCACGCTCGAACCAGTTATCGCGATCGTAGTCCGCGTCGACAAAGGGCACGCCGAATTGCTCAGCGAAGCGGATATTCTCCTCTTTGCGCAGCTCGTACTCTTTCAGCGGATGGATATTAGGGTTATAGAAGAAAATGGTGTAATCGATGCCGGATGCCAGCATCGCCTCCATGACCTCGCCCGAACAGGGCGCGCAGCATGAGTGCAGCAGGACTTTGTTATGGCCGCCAGGCAGCGGCAGCGGCTTACGCTGAAGGGACTGAGACATACTAACTCCTTGTCAGACTATGCCGCGAGTGTAGTGTTTCGCCGATGCAGATGCAAAAAAGGCGCTGCCGCGCCCTGTTCTACCACTGCAAAAGCTGCCCGGCATAGTCCACGTAGTGATGGCCGCCGCGTCCGCGATAAGCCTCCAGCTGCTGCACCAGTCCTTCGCCGCTCTGCTCGACCGTGACCGGCGCGGAGTCGCCGCCCATATCGGTTTTCACCCAGCCCGGATGCAGCGACAGCAGCGTCGCGTTATGCTGGTTAATCTGCGGCAGCAGCGCGCGGCTCAGCATATTAAGCGCCGACTTGCTGGCGGAGTAGATCGGCATCGCCGCCGTGTCGTTCTCGTTCAGGCTCCCGAGAATAGAGGTGGTGAAGCCGATGACGCCGTTCTGCTTCGCCAGCAGCGGCAGCAGAGCTTCCGCGCTGCGCACCGGCGCGATGGCGTTGGTCAAAAACAGCTGCGCCAGCTCTTCGTCGCTGCTCTGCAGCAGGTTCTGATGCGACGGGCCGGAAATGCCGGCGTTGATCAGGATCGCATCGAAGGTTTCGTCTTTAAGCCGCGCCGCCAGCTGACGCACCTCCTCCTGATGAGTCATATCCAGCGCGTGCCACTGGGCCTCCGCCTCCGGCGCGCTGCTGCGCCAGGTGGCCGTGACCTGCCAGCCCTTGGCCGCCAGCGCCCTGACCACCGCCAGACCGATGCCGCGCGAGGCGCCGATAACTAATGCTTTGCCTGCCATATCCGTTCCTCTCTGATGAAGTGACTTAAACAGCTTATAGCCTGACGAGCGGATCAGAAGGCGAGAGAAGAAATTAGCCGCAGTGAGAGCACGGGGTGTAAAAAAGGCGGCATGCGCCGCCTTATCTGTTTAGTGCGCCGCCATCTGCTCCGGCAGCTTCAGCAGCTTGCGCTTGCCTGCGACTTCGTCGGCCTTCACCGGCGTCGCGGCGTTGCCCCAGCTGTTGCGGATATAGGTCGATACCGCCGCCACCTGTTCGTCCGTCAGCTTCCAGGCGAAACTCGGCATCGCGCCGCTGGTGGGATTGCCCTGCGTGACCGCGCCGCGGCCGCCCTGCAGCACCGTGGTGATGATGGAGGAGGCGTCGTCAGCCAGCAGCCCCGGGTTGTTCGCCAGGCTGGCGGCCAGGTTCGGGATCCCTTTGCCGTCGCTGTTGTGGCAGGCGCTGCAGTTGGCGCTATAGACATTCTCGCCCGTTTTCATCTGCGCGCTGTCGCGGGCCTGCGGCGGCGGCAGCTGCGTCGCAGAGGCGGGCTGCGCTTTCAAATAGGTCGCGATGGCGCGCAGATCGGCGTCGCTCAGATGCTGCGTCGAGTTGGTGACCGCTTCCGCCATCGGGCCGGACGCTACCGCGACGTGATTGCTGCCCAGCTTCAGATAGTCCATGATCTGCGCGCTGCTCCAGCTTCCGATGCCCACATCGCGGTTCGACGTCAGGTCCGGCGCGTGCCACTCGCTGAGATTGCTGCCCTGCAAATAATCGCCGGTGTCGCCGCCGAGCAGGTTTTTCGGCGTATGGCAGGCGCCGCAGTGCTCCAGCCCCTCTACCAGATAGGCGCCGCGATTGAACTCGGCGGACTTGTCCGGATCGCTCTCAAAGCCGCTGTTGCGGAAGAAAAGCAGGTTCCAGCCCATCATCGCCAGACGGATATTATACGGGAAACCCAGATTGGTCTCCGGCACCCTGTAGCGCACCGGTTTTACCGAGCGCATGTACATCCACAGGTCATGCATATCCTGGTCGCTGACCTTCACGTAGGCGTTGTAGGGCATCGCCGGATAGAGATGTTCGCCCTCTTTGCCTTTGCCGTGCCGCACCGCGCGATAGAAGTCGCGTTCGGTCCAGCTGCCGATGCCCGTCTCTTTATCCGGCGTAATGTTGCTGGCGAAAATGCCGCCGAACGGCGTACTGATGGAGTAGCCGCCCGCGAAGGCCTCTTTGCTGCCCGGCGCGGTATGGCACGCCACGCAGTCGCCCGCTATCGCGACATATCTTCCGCGCGCCACCGCCGCGGCATCCGCCGCCGCTGGCGGCTGGCTGGTCAGCGTCTGGTTATCCGCCACGTCATCGGCAGAGGTATCGCCGTTTTGCCACAGCAAACCTGCGGCGATAACGCCGGCGATCACCGCCGCGCCGCCTGCAAGGGTTGTTTTTTTCATATCACACCTTTACCAGTGGGCCGGGATTTTTCAGGTAGCGATCGATAATCGCCTTCGCCGTCCAGAGGCTGAGCGCGCCAATGGTGCCGGTTGGGTTGTAGCCTGCATTGTTGGGAAAAGAGGAGGCGCCAAGCACAAACAGGTTGTGCATATCCCAGCTCTGCTGATAGCGGTTAAGCACGCTGGTTTTCGGATCGACGCCCATCACCGCCCCGCCGATGGTGTGGTCGCTGGCGAAGTTGTAGGGCGAATATTTGCCCGCCGCCGAGTTGGTGCCGATAACGGTTTTCGCCCCCATCGCCTTACCGATCTCGACGCTCTTCTCTTCGATAAACTTCGCCGAACGGCGGTCGTTTTCGTTGTAGTCGAAAGTGACGCGCAGCAGCGGATTGCCGTTATCGTCTTTGTATTCCGGGTCGAGATCGAGGTAGTAATCTTCGTGCGAGAAGCTGGTGCCCTGGCCGAAAATGAAGGTGGCGTTCTGGAAAGCGTGGGTATACGCCTTTTTCCACGCTTTGCCCCAGCGCGGCGTGCCCGGCGGCAGCGCATCGGCGTTGCCGATAGGACGCGCGCCGCGCGCCACCACCAGAATCCCGGCGCCGCCGATAAAATCTTTGTCGCTGTGGTCGAAGTTATCGCCGTTCCAGTCGTCTACCTGCTGGGAGAGCGCGCCAGCGCCGATGAACTGATTAAGATATTCATCTTCGAAAAAGAGGCTGGCGCCGGAGACGGTCTGGAAGCTATAAGCGCGCCCTACCGTGCCGGTTTTGCTTTCCGGATCGTAAGGCTGGCCGATTTTCGACAGCAGCAGCAGGCGCACGTTCTGCATCTGAAACGCCGACAGAATCACGATATCGGCAGGCTGTACCCACTCTTTCTTGTTCTTGTCGATATAGGTGACGCCGGTGGCGGTTTTGCCGTCTTCCGCCTTATTTACGCGCACCACGGCGGAATCGGTCAGCACGGTAAAGTTCTCACGCTGCATCAATGCCGGGATCACGCAGGCGTTCGGGCTGGATTTGGAGAAGTTGCCGCAGCCGTAGTAGAGACAGTAGCCGCAATAGGTGCAAGGCCCCATGCGCACGCCAAGCGGGTTCACATAGGCGCGCGAAGTTTGCCCGGCGGGCACCATAAAAGGATGCTGGCCAAGAGATTTTGCCGCGTCGCGAAACAGGTCGGTCAGCCGCGTGCTCTCCAGGGGCGGCAGCGGATAGTCGCTGCTGCGGTTGCCTTCGAAGGGATTGCCGTCAGGCACGATTTCGCCGTTGAGTCTGCCCGCCTTGCCGGAGACGCCGGCGATCTTCTCGAAGCGATCGTAAAACGGCTCCAGCTCGTCGTAGGTCACGCCCCAGTCCTGCAGGATCACGCCCTTAGCGATCTTCTCTTTGCCATAGCGCGCGACCGTCTGGGTGTAAGGCTGGAAATCCCACGGCGTAAAGCGCCAGGCCATACCGGCCCAGTGCGTGCCGGAGCCGCCGACGTTATACCCCAGCTCGTTCAGGTTCCATTCGCGCGTCGGCAGCGCGGTTTCCGAGCGATGGTTACGGAAGGTGGTGGTCTCCACCGCAGGCGGCAGAAGCATGCTGCGGCGGGTATCCCAGCGCAGCTCGTCGGTGTCGATAGAGGGCGGAAAATCGGTGGCGGTTTCAAACCAGGGGCCGCGTTCGATGGCGACCACATTCAGGCCGGCGCGCGTCAGCTCTTCGGCAATTAACGAGCCGCACCAACCCAGGCCGACGATCACGGCGTCAGCTTTTGGACGAATATTTTGCATGTGTTAACTCACTGCTCAGTCAGACTGAAGAGTCAAAGGGTGTTGTCGATCAGGCTAGTTGGGATGATGTTGAGCTTCTTCCCTTTTTTACCAATCAGGTCGCGGAAGTCGTAGCGCGCGCCGGGAAAACCGATCATTTTCCAACTCGCCATCTCCTTGTTGCCGCCGTAGAGGGGATCGGACAAAAAGCCTTCCCGCACGTTTTGCAGCAGCAATTCGAAGAAGACTTTGGTCTCTACGTCCGGTCCCAGATCGAGCTGGTTCGCCTCCATTCGGCGCAGCAGTTCATCCTGCTGGTCGCCGCTCAGCGCCACAAAGGTTTGACTGAATTTTTTGTTCGTGTAGGCATCAAGCGCGGCGAGCCCCTGTCGGTAGCGCTGAGCGGGCGTCAGCGGCGATTGGGGGCCCTGCTCAGGCGTGCCTTTCACAAAGCGGCCCAGTCGATAGACCGCCGCCGCGCTGCCGTAGTCGCCCGCCAGCTGGCGATCGATAAAAATAGCGCAGCCCGCCTCTTTGCCGCTGATGCTCAGCGCGTCGGCGGGAATAAAGCGTTCGGCGATAGCGCCGACGGTGTCGAACTCGTGCTGCGTCAAGTATTGCAGGCCGCCTCTGCGCGGCGCCGGCGGCGTATTGATTTTTCCGGGTTCCCAGGGTTGACCGCCCTGGACGGTTTCAGCTTTTGCGATGGGCAGCGACGACGCCACGCCCAGGGCAGCCACGGAGGTGAGAAACTCTCTGCGTTTCATATTTTCCCTGCCAAGAAATTGATCACATTAACTGCATTCGCTTATTTAACGGAGAGAAAACCATGCCAGCCAGACTATTTCGGGCATAGTTATCTCCTGCGCGCCTTTTATCTGGCGACAGCGTTATTTTTTATTATGAGTCCTGCTTAGCGGCGGAAAGCACTGTTCCGCTCAGAGGATGATTGTTAATACTAAAAATCGCTATCCATCAATTAACAACAAAATAATCATAAATTTTTAACCTACTTTCGGAAAGCGCAGCGTTGATGGGAAGCCATCATAATTCCCGGCAAACACCTATTTTTCATAAATTTAGATCCCACATTACCAGCAGCATTATAAAAATGCATGGTGAATGACTGCCGAAATAACGATCGTGACGTTAGTCTCCACGCTTTATTTGCTGCATTTTTCGCCATAATTAACGCACGTTTTGCTGTGACATAAAATTTCATTAAATCAGGCTAGCGCAATGTCTGGCGCACTTATTAAAATAGCGCCCATATTTATCAGACGCCTGCCAGTAAAACGGCGCCCGTTTAAAGCACGCAGCGGTAACGGCATGACAAATAACGTTATGCCTGGAGCAATAATGAAAAAACTCACCCTTGAGATGGTGGCAAAAATAGCGGGCGTCGGCATCGCGACCGTCGATCGCGTATTAAACGAACGCGGTGGTGTATCTCCGGAGACGACGCGCAAGGTATTAAAAGCCGCACGCGACATCGGACTCAAGCGGCTGCTGCCGGAGGAGTATCGTCATCCATGGCAAATAGAAGTATTTCTCAGCAATAACGGCTCGTCGTTTTTCCAGCAGCTGGTGCGCTACTTCAGCGAGGCGGCGGGCGAACTGGGTTATCGGCGTATTACATTGCACAAAACTCTGGTCGCGGAGTCGCAGCCGGCCAAACTGGCGCAAAGCATTATCGCGCGCAGCAGCACGCGCGACGGCATCATCGTTTTCGGCCATGACTACCCGGCTGTCTATCGTGCGCTGGCGCTGTGCCGCAGCCGCGGCGTGCCGGTTATCACTATTGTCACCGACCTGCCCGACGCGGATCGCCTCTGCCATGTCGGTATCGATCAGTATCAGGCGGGCCGCACCGCTGGTCTGCTGATGAGCAAGGTGGTGCATCAACCAGGCGATATTGTGATGGTGAGCGGCCGCTTCGATTACTGGGCGCATCGTCAGCGTATCGCAGGATTTCGCGAAGTGATGATGCAGCGCGCGCCGCAGCGTCATCTACGTGAAGTGCTCTTCGGCCTCGATCAGCGCGAGACCATCCGCACGCTGCTGGACCAGAGTCTGGCGCAGTCGCAGCACGTGGCGGGCCTGTATAACACCGGTATGGGCAACAGCGAAGTGAGCGAGACGCTGCGCGCGCATCAACTTCTTGGCCGGTGCGGCTATATCACCCACGAACTCTATTCGGTTACGCGTCGGCTGCTGCGTCATAATGAGCTGGACTTTGCGCTGGATCAGAACGCGCAGCAGCACGCGCGTCTGGCGATAGAACTGCTGCTGCGTCATCTGGAGAGCGGCTATCAGCCCGATATCTATCGGGACGGCAACGTGGCTCTTCGGCTGTTTACGGCGGAGAATGTGGCGTAAAGGAGCCTTCTATCTCCAGCGGCACGCCGTCGTGATGCGTCATCGCCAGCGAACTGGCGCTGGCCGGATCGAACAGCGACAGGCTCTCAATCTGATCCACCATCAGCACTTTACGGAACGCCATGGCGTTTTTCGGCTCGGAAGTCAGCGTGATGCCGTGCTCGGCGTACCAGCGGCTGTAGTTATGTTCAATCGACATGCTGAGCGTTTTGCTGTCGCGGTAGCCGCTCAGCATAGGGATGATCACGATGTTGGCGGTGTTTTCATACTCAAAGGTGGCGGCATGCACCATCCCGATATAGATGCGGCGCGACTTGAGGGTAATCCACGCCAGCTCGCCCTCTTGCATGCACTGGTAAAGCAGCTGCTCGACGCCGTTGGATTTAGAGAGCTGCTGATAGAGATCCTGTCGGCCGCTGCTGTTCAGGCGCGCGCTTTCCGACCAGTTCGAGCGGTACATGCAGAACAGCACCGCGAAGGCGAGCATAACAACCACCGGCGCCTGGATGCCAAGGAAGCTCCAGTTCATAAACTCCATCTGCCAGCGCAAATGCTCGCCGGGCACCATCTGCAGCGCATTAGCCGTGCTGGAAACGATCAGCAACAGCAGCCAGACAATAGCCGTCGCTAACATCCCTTGCAGCACGAAGATACAGCCGTAAAGCGCCACCAGAAAATAGACATCCCAGCCGATGCTGCGCCGGACCTTAAAACGGCTGGAGAGATCGCGGCTGGTGTACCAGTAGCCGCAGACCATCAGCACCATGAATATCGCCGTACCCATCTTACACTCCTTTTAGCGTTTCGACGTGGCGGGCAAAATCCTCATGCACTTCCTCACTCAGCACGTTTACCGAAGCGTTGCCGTCCTCATCGATAATGATTCGCTCGCCGTCGGCGATCGATTCGTTCAGATCCTGACGGGACATGCCTCTGATAAAGCTCTCGGGGCTGGAAAACAGGGAACGCATAAAGGTGAGCATTGGGGGCGAATCTCCTCTGTGATAAATCAGAAGTATGAAATCGGAGCGGCAAATGCGCCAGGCGGATTAGTCTAAAAGTATTGCAGGTCAGGGGATTAGCGAAGCGGTAAATCTGGCAGACGCGTAGCAAAGCCGGCTCTTTAAGGCGAAAAAATGTGCCGCATCGATGGGGGTGATATTAATCAGAAGGAGTATGAGAGTAAATTTATCAACCTTGAAAGGGAAAAGTCCAGGCTCAGTAAAGGCTTCATAACAGGTCTAACAGAAGCATTTATGAGCCAGGTAATTTACTGCGCGAAATAAATTTTTCCGTTATAGGCCGAGGAGATTTTTTCATTCTTCCTCTTATCAGTAATAATCCTGTCTATGCTGTCAAGATCGCAGACGTGCGACAAAGCCCGATAGCCGATTTTGGACGAGTCCGCGAGGATCACTTTGGTTCTTGCTGCACTGAGAATCGCTTTTTTAGTAGGTATTTCAATGGCATTTACATTAGTTATACCCGCTTCGGCATGTACACCTTCCGCCCCCATAAATGCCCAGTCGGCGTAAACTTCGCTGAATTTCCGCGTCGCATCAGGGCCTATAAGCGTAAATGAATTTCCTGCGACGACCCCACCCGTAACGTTCAGATTAATCGCCGGATACTGACTAAGCAGTAAGGCAATATTAAGATCGTTGGTAATAACGGTCAGATCTTTTTTTAATGTCAGATGGACAGCCAGTTCATAAACGGTTGAACCATTATCCAGGATAACGGAGTCTCCGTCCGCAACAAGCGAAGCGGCGTATTTGCCAATGGCCACTTTCTGCTCGTGGTTTCGCCCCTTGCGAATACTGTAAGGAGTATCCTGGCCTTCCGTAGACAAAACCGGCAGGACGCCGCCGTGTGTACGAATGATTTTGCCGCTTTTTTCCAGATAGATCAGATCTCTTCTGACCGTTGAGCTGTCTACGTTAAATTCTTCCGCCAACTGATTGGCATTGAGATAGCCTGCGGAAACCAGCATCGAAAGAATTCTGTTACGTCTCTCATTTGCCAGCATTTTTTCTTCTCTACACGTTTAATGGCATTCGATCTTAGCATGAATAAATCAGGCTGCATCGTTAAGATTATAAATATCATTAAGTTAATCAATTTACTTACAAATATGAAACTCATATCACATGCACAAAATCGAGCATTGACATGCACGATAACGTGCATGTAGGTTGAACAGGTCATTTACTTTCATGTTGAGGTACCTGTGTCAAATCCCTATGAGAACGATATCGCCATGCAGCCAGAAGCCGTCCTGGCTCAGCTTAATAATCCGCTGCCGGACGCTCTGCGCGCATTAAAACTGCACGAATATGACCGCATTGTTCTGGCAGGAATGGGATCGTCAGATTATGCGCTGATCCCTGTTGAGCGCGCGTTGATTGCCAGGGGATATCCCGTATGGCGCGTAGATGCGTGCCGTTTGCTGGATATGCCTAACCTTGTTACAAAGAACACGCTGTTATGGATGACCTCACAGTCCGGTATGAGTGGCGAAATCGTTGCGCTACTGGAGCAAGGAAATCGTCCAAAAACCCTTATCGGACTGACCAATGATGAAAGCAGCGCGCTGGGTCAACGCGCCGATATTTTAATCACCCTGAAGAGCGGTGATGAAGCGACGGTGAGTTCTAAAAGTTATCTTAATACGCTTATTGCCTGCTACCGCACGCTGGCTCTGCTGCTGGGTGAAGATGAGCAGGCAATCTGTGCCGCCGTTACGGGGACGCTCTCTGATATTCGTCGCCTGGTGCAGGAAAAAGAGGCAGTGGCACCTTTTGCGGACACGCTTTTTGCTTCTGCTCGCCCTCGCGTTGCTTATATCGCGACAGGCGCTTATGCCTCTAGCGCGCTGACAGGCGCATTGATTACCAAAGAAGCCTCTAAGGTCAGCGCAGAAGGCTTTATCGGCGGTGAATTTCGCCATGGCCCGCTGGAAACCTCGGGCCAGGGGATGCTGGCCGTCCTGTTAGGTCAATCGGGGGACGAAACGCTGGAAAGACTGGCAACAGAATTACTTTCTAACGGAACTGATGTTGTCACCATTGGCGAGCGCCCTTTTGCGGCCTCTGCCCTTCTTCCTGCTGCGGCTGGAAATGAACTCAGCCAGCTACTGTGCGGCTTTATCTATATCGAACACCTGACTGTCGCGCTGGCCCGCCACAACGGCTTTGTCCCTGGCCAGTTCCTGTATGGCCAAAAGATTACAGTAGCCATATGACGGGCCAGGTTAAAGCAGGGATAGATATTGGCGGAACAGGAACCCGAATCATCATTCAGGGCAACGCGGGTACGCTGAACAGCAAAACCCTTGCCACAGCCGAGTTTACCGGCATCAGTAAAGAGAGGCGCTCCGAAGTTTTAGCCGACCACGTTCTCTCTTTGATCCCGCAAGGAATGACGTTAGCCAGTCTGGGGATCGGCGCCAGCGGGCCGGTAGACACCACGGCTGGCGTCATTCACAACAAAGATACGCTTGAGTGTTTCTCTTTTTTCCCGCTGGCCGATGAGCTGACTAAAAAACTGGGCGTAAAGGTAGCGATTGATAACGATGCTGTCGCCGCCGTTCTTGGAGAGTATTGCTTCGGTGCGGGAAAAAATAGTCATCGCCTTCTTATGGTGACGCTGGGGACAGGCATTGGCGTTGCGCTGCTCAATGAGGGTAAGCCGTTCCGCACCAGTGATGGACAACATCCAGAAGCGGGCCATATTCCCGTTTCAGGAAATCCCCTGACCTGCTATTGCGGCCTGAAAGGATGCTGGGAAAGTCTGGCATCCAGAACCTGGCTTCAGCAGAATCTGGAGGCTCTTTTACCGACTATCGCTTTTGAAAAACATGATGTGCATTTTTATCAAAAGGCTGCACAGGAAAAAGAAGAGGTCGCAAGAATATTTCATCGTTATGGCAATTATCTGGGTCGGGGATTAGTGACATTACTAACGCTTTACGGCCCCGATTTAACCATCCTTAGCGGAAGCGCCGCTCACTATCACCCGCTCTTCAAATCCGGTCTTGAAGAGGCGCTGACGCGTTCCGATGCTTATGCCATTAACAAAAGGATAGTACCGTCTGAATTAGGCGATATCGCTGGCGCACTCGGCGCTACAGTAATTCCAGAGTTAACTTAGAAGTTATTATTATAAATGACGAGGTAGCATCATGGTTAATGCAGAAATCAGGGAAGGGCAAAACAGCACAGAAAAATTAAAAAAATTAGCATATTCATCATTATGTCTATTATTATCTCCTCTGTCGGAGGGATAATATTCGGCTATGATACCGGCATTATCGGTGGTGCTATTGTCTTCATCGGTAAGCAATTCCATATTAATGATTTTATGCAGGGCATTATTGTCAGTATGTCCCTGCTGGGTGCCATGATCGGCGCGCTGCTGGCTGGTCCCTTAGCAGATAAATATGGTCGTAAGATTAACCTTTTTATTTCAGGCATCTGCTTTGCGGCTGGCGCAGTGGTGTCGGGTTACAGTAACAGTATTGAGCTTTTAACCCTGGCGCGTATTCTTCAGGGCATCGGCGTAGGCGCATCCTCCGTGCTGGTGCCGGTTTACATCGCCGAGCTGGCTCCTGCCAAAATCCGTGGGCTACTGGTCACGTCGTTTCAGCTCATGATTACTGTCGGTATCGTAATCGCTTATGGGGTAAATACGGCCGCAGAGAGCCAGGGATCATGGCGCTTTCCGATAGGTATTGCCAGCGTGTTTGGGATTGCTCTCGCGATTGGCGTGCTATTTGTTACGGAGTCGCCGCGCTGGCTGATCGCCGTTAATAAACATGCTGCTGCACGGCGCACATTGATAAAGCTGCGCGGAACGGATGAGGTTAATGAGGAAATAAAAGAAACCGAGCGCTTAAATGCGCTTGAGCAGGAAAATATCAGATGGCGCGATTTACTCAGTGGACATATCCGTCCAATGATCGTCATTGGCGTGCTGGTTGCGTTTTTCTCAAATGCATGCGGCATTAATCTGGTTATTTATTTTGCCCCGCAAATCCTTCAGTCCAGCGGCTTCACTTCCTCAGCTTCATGGATAGGTACCGTTGGCTTAGGTCTGACCAACGTTATTTTTACCGTGGTCGGCATGTTGATTGTTGATAAAGTGGGACGTCGTCCCCTGTTGATTGCAGGTGCAATTGGATTGACCGTTAGTCTTGTGATACTGGCGCTGATCTTTTCCGTGCCTGCCTTCGAAGGCAGCAGCTGGCTGGCGCTGGCGTCGCTGGTTTTTTATGTTGTGATGTATGCCGTGAGTCCTGGCATGCTGGGTTTTCTGATTATCTCAGAAATCTCACCGTTAAGAGCGCGGGCAAAAGCGACCAGTCTGTCAATTTTTATTATTTTCGCTACTAACCTGGTTATTGCGCTGCTCTCACTGCCCATGCTGAATGGAATGGGCGCATCCGCCACCTTCTGGCTCTTTGCCGCAATATGTGTAGTGTTCACAATATTTAGTTTTTATGTGCCCGAAACTAAAGGAAAAAGCCTGGAAGAAGTTGAAGTCTATTTCAAAGAAAAATATCAGTAAATACCTCTCCTTTCCTGGCTGTTAATTTAACGACAAACGGGTTAAGCCTGGTATGGCAAACTATTTTCCGGGCTTAATCCGCTCTCCTTTTCTATGATGGCAGGTGAAAAATCAGGAAAAATTTCTCATCTGTTATCGAGATTGCGAATCACAACGCCTGCGCGCACGCCCAGGCCGAACTCCATGCCCACTGGAAGTTATAGCCGCCCAGCCAGCCGGTGACGTCCACCACCTCGCCGATAAAATAGAGTCCCGGCACGTCGCGGGCTTCCATCGTCTTCGACGAAAGCAGCGTGGTATCGACGCCGCCCAGCGTTACCTCGGCGGTGCGGTAGCCTTCCGTGCCGTTAGGCTGCACGCGCCACTGATGCAGCGTCTGCGCCAGTTCAGCCTGCTGCTTGCCGTTGAGCTGCTTAAGCGTGACGTCCGGCACCAGCCCCATCTCCTGCAACACCTCCACCAGACGCTTCGGCAGCAGCTTCGCCAGGCTATTTTTCAGGCTCAGGTTCGGATGCGCCTCGCGCTGTACGCTGATGAATTCTTCTATCGAGGTGGCGGGCGACAGGTTGACGGTAATATGCTCGCCCGGCTGCCAGTAGCTGGAGATTTGCAGCACCGCCGGACCGGAGAGGCCGCGGTGGGTAAAGAGCATCGCTTCTTTGAACAGCGTGCCGTCCTGCGCCTCGATGGTGGTATCGATCGCGACGCCGGAGAGCGTCTGTAGCCGCTCCAGCAGCGGCTTATGTAGGGTAAAGGGCACCAGCGCGGCGCGGGTCGGATAGACCTTCAGGCCGAACTGCTCGGCAATCTTGTAACCGAACGGCGTGGCGCCAAGGCCGGGCATAGAGAGCCCGCCGCTCGCGATCACCAGCTTTTCCGACTGCACCGTCGCGCCGTTAAGCTGCAGCGTATAGCCCGACGCATCGCGCGCCACGCTCAGCACCTCGCTGCGCAGGCGCAGCGTCACCTTGCCCTTTTCGCACTCCGCCGTCAGCATGTCGACAATCTGCGCCGCCGAGTCGTCGCAGAAGAGCTGCCCCAGCGTCTTTTCGTGGTACGCAATCTTATGGCGGTTAACCAGATCGATAAAATCCCACTGGGTGTAGCGCGCCAGCGCGGATTTGCAGAAGTGCGGATTGCGCGACAGATAGGCGGCCGGATCGGTATACATATTGGTGAAGTTGCAGCGCCCGCCGCCTGACATCAGGATCTTGCGCCCAGGCTTTTTGCCGTTATCCAGCAACAGCACGCGGCGGCCTCGCTGACCGGCCTGCGCCGCGCAAAACAGTCCCGCCGCGCCGGCGCCGATAATAATAACGTCAAACTTTTCCACTGCCTTCGCCCCGCTTTTTTAAGAGGCGCTGATTGTAGAGGTCTGCTCTGCATGACGCCAGCGTCAAAAATTTGTCGTAATTATGTCATAATGTAAACGGTTCATTTTAAGGCACTTTTAGGAGAAACCAGACAACTTTAGACATTCTTAAGTCAAAACAAGGCTATATTTTGCTTTCCCATACCCTGCGTTGTCGCAGATAATGCGCCGCGCTCATGTCCTCAAAATGGCGTAATGTGTATGCTACATTTGTTCGCTGGTCTTGACCTCAGTACCGGCCTGTTATTGGTTCTTGCCCTGCTGTTTGTATTGTTTTACGAAGCAATCAACGGCTTTCACGACACGGCCAACGCAGTTGCCACGGTGATCTATACCCGCGCGATGCGCGCACAGCTTGCTGTGGTAATGGCGGGCGTATTTAACTTCCTTGGCGTCCTGCTTGGTGGCTTAAGCGTTGCTTACGCTATCGTGCATATGCTTCCTACCGATCTGTTATTGAATGTTGGCTCCGCGCACGGGCTGGCGATGGTTTTTTCCATGCTGCTGGCGGCGATTATCTGGAACCTCGGCACCTGGTATCTCGGTCTGCCGGCCTCCAGTTCGCACACGCTGATTGGCGCCATTATCGGCATCGGCCTGACCAACGCGCTGATGACCGGCACTTCAGTGATCGACGCGCTTAATATCCCCAAAGTTATCAATATCTTCCTGTCGCTGATTCTGTCGCCGATTGTCGGTCTGATCATCGCAGGCAGCCTGATTTTCCTGCTGCGTCGCTACTGGAGCAGCACCAAAAAGCGCGCGCGCATCCATATGACGCCCGCTGACCGCGAAAAAATCGACGGCAAGAAAAAGCCGCCGTTCTGGACGCGTATCGCCCTGATCGTCTCGGCAATCGGCGTCAGCTACTCGCACGGCGCCAACGACGGCCAGAAAGGCATCGGCCTGATTATGCTGGTGCTGATTGGCGTCGCGCCGGCGGGTTTCGTGGTCAATATGAACGCCAGCGGCTACGACATCACGCGCACGCGCGACGCGGTCAATCACCTCGAACAGTATTATCAGCAGCACAGCGAGGCGCTGACGCACATCATCCAGATGGCGCCGCCTGCGCTGCCGACGCCTGAAGAGACGCCGTCCGGCCCGAAAGAGTTCCACTGCGACAGCGCCCGTGCGCTGCAGGCGGTGCAGCGCGCGCAGGGCCTGCTGAACACTAACCTGCAAAGCTACGAACAGCTTAGCGTCGAGCAGCGCAGCCAGATGCGTCGCCTGCTGCTGTGCATCGCCGATACCGCCGATAAGGCGGCCAAGCTGCCGGAAACCAGCGCCGACGATAAACGCTTCCTCGGCAAGCTGAAAACCGATCTGCTGGGCACCATCGAGTACGCGCCGGTCTGGATCATCATGGCGGTTGCGCTGGCGCTCGGCATCGGCACCATGATCGGCTGGCGTCGCGTCGCGACCACCATCGGCGAGAAGATTGGTAAAAAAGGCATGACCTACGCGCAGGGCATGTCGGCGCAGGTCACCGCGGCGGTTTCCATCGGCATCGCCAGCTATACGGGCATGCCGGTTTCGACCACGCATATTCTGTCGTCGTCGGTCGCGGGCACCATGCTGGTGGACGGCGGCGGGCTGCAGAGCCGCACCATCAAGAATATCGCCATGGCGTGGGTCTTTACGCTGCCGGTCTGTATCGTGCTGTCGGGCAGCCTCTACTGGCTGGCGTTGAAGCTGGTGTAAGCCACGCAAAAATAAAGGGCGACTCAGGTCGCCCTTTTTATTTCTAGTGCCAAATCGCCAGACAAACCAGGCTGAGAATCACTAACCCGCATAAGGCGCTGGTTAAAATGAACTGACCGCGCACTCGTTCGCAGCGACGAATAAACTCCTCGTCATGATGGTCGAGATAACGTTTTGCCCAGATATAGCGCACCAGCCGCACCTGCTTGCTCGGCTGACCGTGCGAGGTAAAAAAGCCTGCCCCGTCGACATACTGATAGAGTAAGGGATCGCAGCCTCGAAGCACCGCCAGCAGCGCGCGCAAAGAAGAAAAGTAGCGCGCCATATTCACAATACACACCACACAAAGAGCCCAGAAAAGCGCGATAGTGCTGATCATATTTCCCTCCCAGCTGGAGCCGCGGAGACGGGATGGAGCGCGGCTGCGCTTCATGCTCCACGGGAAAAGCCGACCACTGAATGACCTGAACAGATCTCTGTTTTTTGACAAGCTTACGCGGTCGGCACCTGAGAAGTACCACCGTTAATTTGTAGTGTAGGAGAAATTTTTAACTCTTTTCCAGCGATGATTTTCGTTCACCGCGAGCGAAAAAGGCGCTAAGCCTTGATCTTATTCACAACCGAAGCCTGTACAGCAGCATTTGTTAACCGTCGCCGCTATACTAAAGGCATAACAACTATCTGTCGGGAACGCCGACAGGGCAACTGGTGACAAATATCGCCCATTCGCGTAAAGGATTGCGCAGGCAATGACGCGAGAGGAAGACAGGTCGCCATCCTGAATCTTGTGAAAGGAGTTATATCATGGCTTATAAACATATCCTGATTGCGGTAGACCTTTCTCCCGAAAGCCAGCTGCTGGTGGATAAAGCCGTCTCGCTGGCGCGCCCCTATGACGCCAAAATTTCGCTGATTCACGTCGACGTGAACTATTCCGATCTCTATACCGGCCTGATTGACGTCAATCTGGGCGATATGCAGAAGCGTATCTCGGAAGAGACGCACACGGCGCTGCGTGGCCTGTCGGAGGCGGCGGGCTACCCTATCAGCGAAACGCTGAGCGGCAGCGGCGACCTCGGCCAGGTGTTGGTTGATGCGATTAAAAAATATGACGTGGATTTAGTAGTGTGCGGCCACCATCAGGATTTCTGGAGCAAGCTGATGTCTTCGGCGCGCCAGCTGATTAACACCGTCCATATTGATATGCTAATCGTTCCGCTGCGCGACGCAGAAGACGAATAACCGCAAAGAAAAAGCCGGCACGTTCCGGCTTTTTTCGGCTGCTTCCACGGCCCGCGCCATAGCCTAATCGGCGTTCTCTCTTTTTATTGCTTTCGTTATTGCGCAAAACAGAGCGGTTTCTTTATTGCCCTCGGCGCGCCCCAAACGCTTATTTCTGCAGACTGGCAGATGCTCAGCCGCCAACGCCGCTATTTTCCTGGCAACATCCGCCGCCTCTGGACAATAAAATTATCTACGATATTAGCAACTTGTTAATAGACTGTTATTTAATTAACCATTTGCAATAAGTGGGTAATTTTAAATTTTTTTACTATATGCAAAAAGGCTAACTCTCATTATATTCATCCTGCTTTCGCTGCTGCATGCGCGGCAGATAAAGTGCCATTTAATAGCTTACACAGCAAAATTAAAACTCTGTCCGAGGCGCCGGGTCTGGAAGAAGAATTCAGCCTGACTTATAAAGCTTTAGGTCTGAGCGTCGCGAAAGTTGTTCTGACCTGTTTTTCAAACTTTTTAGCTAAGCTGGCTGACTAATTTAATTCCCTTTTTCAGCATAGCTGTTGAAATTAAAGAAGAGTTAAGCATGGTAGCCTTAAGCGTGCCTGCGCTACGTCAGACACGCTTTTTATTTATTGCAGTTGAAAATTATATTTCCCGAGCGAGCGGCGGATAAATATCGAAGCGATGACTTTTAGTCACCACCGCCGATTGCGTTGTGACCCCCGCCAGCGGCGGCGCATAGTCGGGGCGCTTCACCACGATGCGCTTCTTTGCCAGACGGCGCGCCGGCTCCAGCAGCGCGTCGGCATCCTCGTCGGCGCCGACCAGCGACTGAAACACCCGCATCTCTTTTTTCACCATCGCGCTCTTCTGCCGGTGGGGATACATCGGATCGAGATAGACCACGTCCGGCGCAGGCGTAATATCGCCGAGCGCCTGCGCGCTGGGCGCATGAATAAGAGTCAGCCGCTCGCGCAGCCAGCCGCCGATCTCCGCATCCTGATAGCCGCGCCGCAGCCCATCGTCCAGCAGCGCCGCCACGACCGGATGGCGCTCCAGCATGCGCACGCGGCAGCCGATCGCCGCCAGCACGAAGGCGTCGCGCCCTAATCCGGCGGTGGCGTCCACCACGTCCGGCAGATAACCACTCTTCACGCCAACCGCTTTCGCCACCGCCTCGCCGCGTCCGCCGCCGAAGCGACGACGGTGCGCCATCGCGCCGGAGACGAAGTCGACGAAAATGCCGCCCAGCTTCGGCTCGTCGCGCTTGCGCAGCTCAAGGTGCGTCAGCGTCTGCACCAGCGCCAGCACGCAGCCTTCGTCATGCTCCAGCCGCCAGCGCTGCGCCAGATGCGACAAGGCGCCGTCACCGGCGCCCGATTCATCAATCAAACAGATCTTCACTGCAGCCGTTATCCCTTGATGCCGTAGTGATCCAGCATCGCATCCAGCTGCGGCTCGCGGCCGCGGAAGCGTTTGAACAGCTCCATCGGCTCTTCCGAACCGCCGCGCGTCAGAATGTTGTCGAGGAACGACTGCCCGGTCTGGCGGTTAAAGATGCCCTCTTCCTCAAAGCGCGAATAAGCGTCTGCCGCCAGCACGTCCGCCCACAGATAGCTGTAGTAGCCCGCCGCATAGCCGCCTGCGAAGATATGGCTAAAGGCGTGCGGGAAACGGCCCCATTCCGGGCTCGGCACCACGGCCACCAGCTTTTTCACTTCGCGCAGGGTTTCGAGGATCTGCGCGCCTTTCGCCGGATCGAACTCGGCGTGCAGGCGGAAATCGAACAGGCCGAATTCCAGCTGACGCAGGATAAACAGCGCCGCCTGGTAGTTCTTCGCCGCCAGCATCTTGTCGAGCAGCTCTTTCGGCAGGGGTTCGCCGGTCTCGAAGTGGCCGGAAATAAAGGCCAGCGCCTCCGGCTCCCAGCACCAGTTCTCCATAAACTGGCTCGGCAGTTCGACCGCATCCCACGGCACGCCGCTGATGCCGGAAACCCCCGGGGTTTCGATGCGCGTCAGCATATGGTGCAGGCCGTGACCGAACTCATGGAACAGCGTGGTGACTTCGTCGTGAGTAAACAGCGCGGGCTTGCCGTTCACCGGACGGTTGAAGTTACAGGTGAGATAGGCGACCGGCTTCTGCAGCGTACCGTCGGCTTTACGCATCTGGCCGACGCAGTCATCCATCCAGGCGCCGCCGCGCTTGTGTTCGCGCGCGTAGAGGTCGAGATAGAAGCTGCCGCGCAGCTCGCCGCTCTCGTCGAACAGATCGAAGAAGCGCACGTCGGGGTGGTAGACGTCGACGTCGGTACGCTCTTTGGCGGTGATGCCGTAGATGCGTTTCACCACCTCGAACAGGCCGTTAACGGCGCGTGATTCCGGGAAGTAAGGACGCAGCTGCTCATCGCTGATGGTGTAGAGATGCTGCTTCTGTTTTTCGCCGTAGTAGGTGAGATCCCATGGATTCAGCTCGCTGACGCCGTACTCTTTTTGGGCGAAGGCGCGCAGCTGCGCCAGCTCTTTTTCCGCCTGGGGACGGGCACGTTTCGCCAGATCGTTCAGAAAGTCGAGCACCTGCGACGGATTTTCCGCCATTTTAGTCGCCAGCGATTTGTCGGCGTAAGAGTCGAAGCCCAGCAGCTGCGCCAGCTCGTGACGCAGCGCCAGCTCTTCCGCCATGATCGGACCGTTGTCCCATTTACCGGCGTTCGGCCCCTGATCGGAGGCGCGCGTCGAATAGGCGCGATACATCTCTTCGCGCAGCGCGGCGTTGTCGCAGTAGGTCATCACCGGCAGGTAGCTTGGAATATCCAGCGTCAGCAGCCAGCCTTCCTGCTCTTTGGCTTCGGCCTGCGCTTTCGCCGCCGCCAGCGCGCTTTCCGGCATGCCGGAGAGTTCGCTTTCGTCGGTGATCAGTTTGCTCCAGCCCATAGTCGCGTCCAGCACGTTGTTGCTGTAGGCCGATCCCAGCTCGGAGAGACGCGCGGCGATCTCGCCGTAGCGCTGCTGTTTCTCTTTATCGAGGCCGATGCCGGAGAGTTCGAAATCGCGCAGCGCGTTATCGACCGCTTTCTGCTGCGCCACGTCGAGCGCGGCGAAGCTCTCGCCCTCTTTCAGATCGCGATAGGCCTGGTAGAGCCCTTCATGCTGGCCGACCCAGGTGCTGTATTCGGAAAGCAGCGGCAGCGTCTGCTCGTAGGCCTGACGCAGCTCCGGGCTGTTTTTCACCGAATTAAGATGGCTCACCGGCGAGAAGATGCGGCCGAGACGATCGTCGACTTCAGCCAGCGGCTGCACCAGGTTGTCCCAGGTGTAGGGCGCGCCCTGCGCCACCACCTTTTCCACCGCCGCGCGACATTCGTTCAGCGCCTCGGTCACGGCAGGCACCACATGTTCAGGCTGAATGGCGGAGAAAGGCGGCAGCGTAAAAGGCTGGAGTAATGGATTAGTCATAGCGCAGTCCTTGTTCAATGTATGGGGCGCGCGGCGCGCGCAACGCAATCTTACTAACATGCGGTTAAGTGTAGTGAAAATCAATGCCGGCCAGGCTGAGCGGCCAAGAAACGCCTCGGGCGGGCGGGCGGCGGAGAATCGGCCAGCATTTTTCGCCTTCAGCAGGTATAATCCCGCTAACTTGCAGTACGCCTTTTTACGCCAACCGCGGAATCCCCACTGTTATGCTGAGCTATCGCCACAGTTTTCACGCCGGCAACCATGCCGACGTGCTGAAACACACCGTACAGAGCCTGATCATCAGCGCGCTGAAAGAGAAAGAAAAGCCGTTCCTCTACCTCGACAGCCATGCCGGCGCAGGCCGTTATCTGCTGAGCGGCGAGCATGCCGAGCGGACCGGCGAATATCTGGAAGGCATTGCCCGCATCTGGCAGCAGCCGGACGCGCCGGAACTGCTGAAGCCCTACTTCAACGCGATTCGCGACCTGAACCCAAACGGCACGCTGCGCTACTATCCCGGCTCGCCGCTGATAGCGCGCTATCTGCTGCGCGCAGAGGATAAGCTTCAGCTTACCGAGCTGCACTCCAGCGACTACCCGCTGCTGCGCGGCGAGTTTCTGAAAGACAGCCGTGCCCGCGTAGAGCGCGCCGACGGCTATCAGCAGCTGAAGGCGAAACTGCCGCCGCCTACCCGTCGCGGCCTGATCCTGATCGATCCGCCTTACGAGTTGAAAAGCGATTATCAGGCGGTCGTGAAGGCGATCCATGAGGGCCACAAGCGCTTCGCCACCGGCATTTTCGCGCTCTGGTATCCGGTAGTGCTGCGCCAGCAGATCAAGCATATGCTGCGCGATCTCGAAGCGACCGGCATCCGTAATATTCTGCAAATCGAGCTGGCGGTGCGTCCGGACAGCGATCAGCGCGGCATGACCGCTTCGGGCATGATCGTCGTCAACCCGCCGTGGAAGCTGGCGCAGCAGATGAACGAGCTGCTGCCCTGGCTGCACCAGAAGCTGGTGCCTGCCGGAACCGGCCACGCCACCGTGACGCAGCTGGTGCCGGAGTAAGCTACAGCGTAAACACCGCCAGATCCTGTGCCAGCTCGGTGTTGGGAAATATCGAGCGGCACTCGTCCAGCAAACGCGGCATGTCGCGCGGCATATAGCGCGAGCTGAAGTGCGTGGCGATCAGGCGCTTCGCGCCCGCCTCTTTCGCCACCTGCGCCGCCTGCAGCGTGGTGGAGTGGCCGCGGCCGTTGGCCTTCTCCTGCAGAGCCGCCTCCAGCGTCGCTTCATGCACCATCAGATCGACATTGGCCGCCAGCTGCAGCGCCATCGGCGTCGGCGCGGTATCGCCGAAAATCGCCAGGGTTTTGCCTCTGGTCGCCGGACCGAGATAGTCCGCGCCGTTAATCACCCGCCCATCTTCCAGCGTTACGATCTCTCCCGCTTTTAGCTGCTGATACCAGGGCCCGCGCGGCACGCCCTCTTCTTTCAGACGCGCGGCGTCGAGAAATCCCGGCTTATCGTGCTGCTCGATTCGGTAGCCGAAGCAGGTCAGCGGATGCACCAGGGGCCAGGCGCTGACGCGGAACTCGCCGTCGTCGAGCACCGGCCCCGCTTCGATCTCGACGATTTCCAGCGGATAGTCGGTATAGGAGCCGCTGAGCGACAGCGCGGTTTCGACAAAGCGCCGGATGCCTTCGGGCCCGTAAATGGTCAGCGGCTCGGTAATGCCGCCCATGGAGCGACTGGTCAGCAGACCAGGCAGGCCGAAAATATGGTCGCCATGCAGATGAGTAATAAAAATTTTGTTCATCCGTCCAGGCCGGAGCGGCGAACGCATGTACTGGAGCTGCGTTCCTTCGCCGCAGTCGAAGAGCCAGGTGTCGCCGCGCGGCGACCAGGTAAAAGCAATGGAGGTGACGTTGCGTTGCAGGCTGGGCGCGCCGCCGCCGGTGCCGAGAAATGTGAGCTGCATGCTATGCTTCCCTGTCAGTGAGGAGAGAATTCAACCCTATTACAATCATAGGCGCAATCTTTGCGCCGTCTCGCCTCTCAGCGTTACAATCCTGACCAAACTCTTGCAACCGGATGGACACACACCATGACACGACACTATGACTATCTCGCCATTGGCGGCGGCAGCGGCGGCATCGCCTCGATTAACCGTGCCGCTATGTATGGCCAGAAATGCGCCCTGATTGAAGCCAAAGAGCTGGGCGGCACCTGCGTGAATGTGGGTTGTGTTCCGAAAAAAGTGATGTGGCACGCGGCGCAGATCGCCGAGGCTATCCATCTCTACGGTCCGGATTACGGCTTCGATACCACGGTGAACCATTTCAGCTGGAAGACGCTGGTGAAAAACCGCAGCGCCTACATCGATCGTATTCACACCTCGTACGATAACGTGCTGGGCAAAAACAACGTCGACGTCATCAAGGGCTTCGCCCGTTTCGTCGACGCCCATACCGTGGAAGTGAACGGCGAGCGTATTACCGCCGACCATATTTTGATCGCCACCGGCGGCCGTCCGAGCCATCCCGACGTACCGGGCGCGGAATACGGCATCGATTCTGACGGCTTCTTCGAACTGGAGGCGCTGCCGAAGCGTACCGCGGTCATCGGCGCCGGCTATATCGCCGTTGAGCTGGCGGGCGTGGTTAACGCGCTGGGTTCCGAAACGCATCTGTTCGTACGCAAACACGCGCCGCTGCGCAGCTTCGATCCGCTGATCACCGACACGCTGGTGGAAGTGATGAACGCCGAAGGCCCGACGCTGCACACCCACGCCGTGCCGAAAGCGGTAGTGAAGAACGCTGACGGCAGCCTGACACTGCAGCTGGAAGACGGGCGCGAGCAGACCGTCGACTGTCTGGTATGGGCCATCGGCCGCGAACCGGCGACCGATAACCTGAACCTGGCGGTGACCGGCGTGGCGCTGAATGAAAAAGGCTATATCAGCGTAGACAAGTATCAGAACACTAACGTCGACGGCATCTATGCGGTCGGCGACAACACCGGCGCGGTCGAGCTGACGCCGGTCGCGGTCGCGGCGGGCCGTCGCCTCTCAGAGCGCCTGTTCAACAACAAACCGGACGAACATCTGGATTACAGCAACGTGCCGACGGTGGTGTTCAGCCATCCGCCAATCGGCACCGTTGGCCTGACTGAACCGCAGGCGCGCGAGCAATATGGCGACGATCAGGTGAAGGTCTATAAATCTTCTTTTACCGCCATGTATACCGCCGTCACGCAGCACCGCCAGCCGTGCCGCATGAAGCTGGTCTGCGTCGGCGCGGAGGAGAAGATCGTCGGCATTCACGGTATCGGTTCAGGCATGGATGAGATGCTGCAGGGCTTTGCGGTAGCGCTGAAGATGGGCGCGACGAAAAAAGACTTCGACAATACTGTGGCGATCCACCCGACGGCGGCAGAAGAGTTCGTGACGATGCGCTGATCCGACGCGGACAGAGGGGCCAGCGGATGCTGGCCCTAAGCGTAGCGGCGAAGCCAGGGCTCGTCAGGCTGACTGAATGCGGTTTAGCTCTTCTTCCGTCAACCCCGTAGCCTGCATAATCGTCTCGCGTGGCATTTTCATTTTCAGCAGGCCGCGCGCAACTTCCATTTTCCCTTCGAGCTTGCCTTCAAGCTCACCTGCTTTGCGGCCTTCTTGCCTGAGCTGTTCTGCAATGGTCATCAGTGCGTCCTCCTGTTGCGGTATCCGCTGTGCCAGGCGGGCAAAGGTGCAGCATCTGTGGTTATATCAGGCTGACTGAGCGCGATTCAGCTCCTCTTCAGTCAACCCCGTAGCCTGCAAAATTGCCTCACGTGTCAGCTTCATTTTTAGCAAGCTGCGCGCCACCTCCATTTTCCCTTCGAGCTTCCCTTCAAGCTTGCCTTCGAGCTTTCCTTCGAGTTTGCCTTTAAGCTCACCTTCTTTGCGGCCTTCCTGCCTGAGCTGTTCTGCAATGGTCATCAGTGCGTCCTCCTGTTGCGGTATCCGCTGAGCCAGTTCGCGGACAAAGGCGCTGGCGTCTGCGGTTTCGCCTGCCTGAACAATATAGTGTACCAGCGATATTATCTGTGATGAAGAGAGCCAGCCCGCCAGCAAAACTGACGCCAGTCTGTCCATCACCTCCGACAAATCGCGCTGATGGATATGTTTTTGCAGCAGGGTAAGCGCGGCCATACTGCGATGCTCGGCTATCTCATCGTCAGCGATAACAGTAACGTCTACCAGCGGAAAAGGATTGCTATAAACCTTTTCCGCCAGCGTCGGATCGCTGAACGCATCCAGCCAGCGGGTAGAGAACGGATACGGGCTGCGCTTACCGGCGTAAAACAGCAGCGGAACCACCAGCGGCAGTCTCTTGTGCCCTGCATCAAGGTGACGTTTCATCGCAGCCACCGCATAGCGCAGCAGCCGAAACGCCATATGCCTGTCCGGCGTCGACTGATGCTCAATAAGCACATGCACGTAGCTGTCATCACCGCTGGTGGTTTTCAGGCTGTAGAGCACATCGCTGAAGTACGGACGCAGGTCATCCTCAACAAACGAGCCGGACTCCAGCTTCAGCGTACTCAGGTCGCATATAGCGCGTAGCGTCGCCGGAAGATGAAGCTCTATAAAATCGCGCGCAACATCTGGCTGGCTGAGAAACTGCCGGAAGGTAGCATCGTGCGGGGTCGGCGTACTGTTTTTCTTCTTCATCTTTCCTGACTCTGAAAAAAACATCTCCAGAGCCTGACACAGCGGAAAAACAGTGTCATTAGCGAGACCGGTAAGTCACAGATAATAAAGGGCAAAGGCCCGATGCCGAACCTTCGCCCAATCGTTATTTATGCTGTAAAAATCAGGCCTGACGCGCCGGCGCTTTATGCACCATGGTGTAGGCGTAATCGACGCCCATGCCATATGCGCCGCTGTGTTCGCGCACCAGATCCATCACCGCGTCATAGGTCTCTTTACGTGACCAGTCGCGCTGGTACTCAAGCAGCACCTGCTGCCAGGTGACCGGGATGGCGCCAGCCTGCACCATACGCTGCACCGAGCGCTCATGGGCGTCGACGCTGGTACCGCCCGAGGTGTCCGTCACCACATAGACTTCGTAGCCCTCTTTCATGGCCATCAGCGCCGGGAACGTCAGACAAACTTCCGTCCAGAGCGCAGAGATAATCAGCTTCTTGCGTCCGGTTTTCTCTACCGCCTCAACGAATTTCGCATCTTCCCAGGAGTTCATCGAGGTACGTTCAATCGGCTTCGACTCCGGGTGGACCGCCAGCAGCTCTGGCCAGATATAGCCGCTAAAGCTTTCGGTTTCGACCGAGGTATAAATCACCGGCACGTTAAAGATTTTTCCGGCCTTGGCCAGGGCGACGGTATTATTTTTAAGCTGCTGGCGATCGATATTTGCCACGCCGAAAGACATCTGCGGCTGGTGGTCAATGAAAATCAGCGTTGAGTTTTGCGGGTCCAGCAGGTCGAATTTAGACATAATTTTGTTCCTCTCAAGGGGAATGAATGTTGTGTTTCCGTTGAGATGAACTGTACGCAACCGGCCTGTTAAGAGATAACGGAAAGAATTTTACAACTTATCAAAATTTATTTTAGAAGCGTCAGCGCCCCGCGCGACGGTTTGACGCGCCTGCTGCCGTTACGCTGGCGCGAGGAAGCATTGAACAGCCCGATGCCGACAGCCGCCGGATACTGGCCCGATCAGCTGAGGCGGTCGAGCCAGCGCGCGTAGGCCTGATCCCACAGGGCGGCAGGCGTGCCCGCTTTGCCAAGGCCGAAGCCGTGGCCGCCGCGGCTGATCTCGATCAGCTCCACCGGCACGCGGTTGCGTCGACAGGTATCGCGCATCAGTTCAGTGTTGTAAGGATTGGAGACAGGATCATCCTCCGCCTGCGCCAGAAAGGTGGGCGGATAGCTGCGCGTCACATAGTTCTGCACCGACCAGTTCGCCTCTTCTGCCGGCGTCGCGCCGTTGCCCACCAGAATGCGGTGCGTGGTGGTATGGGTGTAGGGCGCTTCCAGGGTAATCACCGGATAGATCAAACCGACGCTGTCGACTTTCGGCACCACCTGATCCAGCTCATCCTGCGGTTCGTAGGCGCGGAAATCTGGACGCGCCGCCGCCATGCCGAGCAGATGCCCGCCGGCGGAGAACCCCAGCACGTGCACTTTACGCTCCAGCGAACGCACCAGGCGAATGGCGCGCTGCGCATCCTGCAGCGGCGCGAGATGGCCCGCCTGCCACTTCTCTTCCGGCAGGCGATAGCTCAGCACGTAGGCGGTATAGCCGTTGCTGTTGAGCCAGCGCGCCACCGGCCAGGCTTCGCGGCCCATGCCGATAAACTTATAGCCGCCGCCCGCCGCGATCAGCACCGCTTCGCCGTTGGGATTTTCCGGTTTAAACCGCTGGATCGCCGGGCTGACGATATTGGACCATGAGCCGTGCTTATTGACACGCAGCGGTCCAGACGGGCCGCCGCCGCCCGGCGGCTCGTCCGGCCACAGCGGAATGACCTCATCGCGGGCAAAGAGTTTGCCTGCGGTCATGGAAAGAAGGAGGGCTCCGGAACCCAAAAGAAAGTGTCGACGCGTGATCATGATGCCTGTTGAGTTAATGCCCGTAGCTGATCCAGACGCGCCTGTCTGCGGCGGCGCTGTTATTATGTGACGCATATCAATTGCTGGCGATTATGTACGCAATTCGGCACAAAATGCCACAAAAAAACGCGCCCTGAGGCGCGTTTGTGCAGAGTAAATAAGTGGCTTAATCTTCCTGCTGAAACTGCGTCATCACCGTTTGCTCGCACAGCTGCTCGTCGGCGCGGAGCTTGCCGCGCTCGTCTTCGCCCAGCTGCAGCCAGGCGTTCGCCACTTCGTTAGCAATATCCTCATCAAACTCCGGCTGGTTCATCGCGCTGGAGGATTTGCTCATCGCCGTATAGCTCTTCATTTTCTGCACGTAGGAATCCGCCGTGCCGACCTGGGTCTCCCCGCTGACGATATGGCACAGCTTGCTGGCATAGACGTTTTCCTGCGGGATGTTGGTCTCATCGCCAGCAGCCAGCGCGGCGGATGACGCCAGCATCCCCAGTAGAATCAATAACGGCTTTTTCATATCCACTCCTGTTTTAATCTGGTGAGGGTCACTCATCGTTCTGCCGGGCGGAAAGGCGCGCCGAGCGCCAGTTCAGCAACGGCGTGACCGTCACGCCATGAATGACAATGCTGCACACCACCAGTGTCAGCGCCATATCAACCATTGTTTCGGCCTGCTGTCCCGCCATGCCGTGTACCCAGGCGAAGGCGATGTAGTTAATACTGCCGATACCGCGAATGCCCAGCCAGCCGATCAGCAGACGACGCACCGGCGGTATGCCGCAGCGGAGCGTTGTCAGCCAGACAGCCAGTGGCCGCACTACGATAAATAATGCCAGCCCCAACAGGATGCCGTCGAGGTTCCAGTGGTGGGCAAGCGTCACGCCCAGCACCACCATCATCGCCGCCGCCAGCAGCCGCTCAATCGTATCACCAAATGAGAGCGCGTCGCTGACCACCAGCCCAACCGATTTCACCATATTGCCGCTTTCCCCGGCGTGCTCCAGACGATTGTTCGGGTTGACCAGCGCCTCGGCGGGCAGCACCCGCTCTTCTTCGCTTAGCTCTTCCGGCGGGAAGCTTTTGAAGACGCGCAGCTCGGCGCGGCGCAGCCCGACGCCGGCGGCGAAGGTCGCCAGAAAACCGGACGCACCCAGCGCTTCCGCTGCCGCATAGCTGAGCGCGATCAGCGCCAGCGCGAGAAAATCATTGGGCGCCACGTCACCATGGGCGTTGCGCAGCCGCGCAGCCAGTAAACCCACAAGGCGGCCGAACAGAAAGCCGAGCCCCAGACCGCCGCCGATACCCCAGATCACTTCAACCGCCGTCCAGTGCCCAAAGCTGCTCCAGGTCAGGCTTTCGCCGTTAAACAGCAACAGCGCCAGCACCAGCAGCGGCAGCGCCGATCCGTCGTTCATGCCCGCCTCGCTGGAGAGCGCCACGCGCAGCGCGTCGTTGTCGCGCGCGTCGTTAACGGAAATCAGGCTCGCCAGCACCGGATCGGTCGGCGCGACGATAGCGCCGAACGCCAGCGCCAGCGGCCAGTCGAAACCCACCAGCCAGTGCGCCAGCAGCGTCATGCCGCCGACCGTCAGCAGCATTGCCGGAAAGGCGAGCCGCATGCCCAGGCGCCAGCTGTGCGCGCGCAGCGGCAGGCGCAGCTTCAGCCCGGTGATAAATAGCGAGGCCGCCATGGTGATTTCGGTGATATGCGCGGCGGCTTGCGAATGTTTCAGAATATCGATCTGCACGACGTCGAACACCCAGGGTCCGCAGAGGATCCCGGCCAACAGGTAAAGCCCAAACGACGTCACCGGCCCGCGATGGATCCATCCCGACGCCAGCGACATTAATAACAGAAGGCAGCCGGTGGCCGCCATCCAGGCAAGAAAGTTCATAACGCTCCGTTTTCCCTGAAGATTATGTTTAATCCTGGCACAAGAGCGCGAAAGCGGGATCAGTTCTTCAGGTGCCGGCTCGCCAGGCGAAGCGCGAAACTGGCGGCGCCGGCCAGCGTGGCGAGCGTCACAACGCCGTTCCACCCCCAGCGCGCCAGCGCCAGACTGCCCAGCGCGGCGCCGGTCGCCATGCCGATAAACACCACGGTAAACAGCAGCGCGTTGAGGCGGCTGCGCGCTTCCGGGGCCAGGCTGTAAACCAGCGTCTGGTGCGCCACCAGCGTGGCCTGCACGCCTAAGTCGAAGCCGATGGTGCTGAGCACGATCAGCGCCAGCTGAGCAGGGATCGGCAGCGCAGGCAGCAGGAACATCAGCGCGAAGGAGACGGTGACCAGTCCGGCGCCGACGATGGTGACGCGCGCCGGGCCGATACGGTCGGCGATGCTGCCCGCCAGCGGCGCGGCCATGGCGCCCGCCGCGCCGGCCAGGCCGAAGGCGCCGGCAACCGCGCTATCGAGGTGGAAGCGATCGCTGAGCATCAGCGCCAGCGTCGACCAGAAGGCGCTAAAACCGACCGACAGCAAACCCTGCGCCAGCGCCGCGCGGCGCAGCGTCTGATGATGCTGCCAGAGATGCGCCAGCGACAGCAGCAGCCGCGGATAGCTTACCGAGGTGCCGGGCGTAAAACGCGGCAGCGCGCGCCACAGCGCCAGGCTGATGAAAAGCACCAGCGCCGCCGCCAGCCAGTACATGGCGCGCCAGCCGAAATACTCCGCCACTACGCCGCTCACCACGCGCGACAGCAGAATGCCCACCAGCAGGCCGGTCATCACCGTGCCAACCGTCTTGCCGCGGCTGCGCTCGGGCGCCAGCGCGGCGGAGGCCGGCACGATATCCTGCGCCACCGTCGCCGTCAGGCCGGTGGCGAAGCTGGCGATCAGCAGCGCGTTCAGGCCGCCGGAGAAGCCGCACAGCATCAGCGCCGCCACCAGCAGCAGCCCTTTGATCAGGATGATGGCGCGGCGATCGTGACGGTCGCCCAGCGGCGCCAGCAGCAGAATGCCCAGCGCATAGCCCATCTGCGTCAGCATCGGCACCATACCGACCGCGCCGACGCCGACGTTGAACTGTTTGCCGATGATATCCAGCATCGGCTGGCTGTAGTAAATCGAGGCCACGCTCAACCCTGCGCCTGCGGCAAGGGTAAAGACCAGGGGACCGGGCAATCTTTCGGCCGGACTGGCCGTAATGCTGTTAATCGCTGACATGATTTTCATCTCCACAGGGGTATGGCGTTTAGTAAAGCGAATTTCCGCCATACGCGGTAGACTGGCAAAAGGCAAAACTGTTATGCGTGGTACGTATGAAAAACTTAGCCAGTCCCGATCGTATCGAACTGATGCAGACGTTTATCCGCATCGTGGAAAGCGGCAGCCTGTCGGCAGCGGCCGCGCAGCTCAACACCACCCAGCCCACCATTAGCCGTCGGCTGCAGGCGCTGGAGCAGCGCCTTGGGCTCAAGCTGATCATGCGCACCACCCACGCGCTCAAGCTGACCGACGACGGCGAGCGCTGCTACGCCCATGCGCGCCAGCTGCTGGCGACCTGGCACGCGCTGGAGGATGAGCTGACCCACGCCAACGACGAGCCGGTCGGCACGCTGCGGGTGCGCGCGCCGCACGCCTTTGGCCAGGATCAGCTGGTCGCGCCGCTGGTGGAATACCTGATGCGCTACCCGCGCCTTAACGTGGAGTGGATGCTCAACGATCGCACGCCCGACTTTATCGCCGAGAATGTCGACTGCGCGATTCAGGTCGGCGCGCTGAGCGATCCCGCCATCGTGGCGATTTTGCTGGCGGAAGTGCCGCGCATCGTGGTGGCCTCGCCGGATCTGCTGGCGCGGCACGCGCCGGTTGACGTCGTAGAGCAGCTGGCGACGCTGCCCTGGCTGGCGCTGACCAGCTTTTACCGTAACGAGATTGCGTTACAGCGGATTGACGACGGCCAGCCGGTTAATATGGCGATTGCGCCGCGTCTGAGCAGCGACAGCCTCTACGCGGTGCGCAAAGCGGCATTAATGGGAATGGGCGCGGCGATCATGTCGTCGTGGGTGGTGCAGGAAGATTTAGCGCGCGGCGAACTGGTTCAGCTGACGCCGCAGTGGCAGGCGCCGCCTTTGCCGGTCTGGCTCACCTATCCCTGGGCGAGCTACTATCCGGCGCGCCTGCAGAAGTTTTTCGAGATGGTGCGGGAAGTGATGCCGCAGCTGACCGGCACGCGGCCAGCAGGGACGTTTCAGCGCTAAGAGGCGTAGCCGCCTCTTCGCTATTGCGCGGGCTTTTTCTCGTTTTTCGACATATTGTCCAGCCAGCCCATCACAAAGGCCGACAGCACAAAGGTCAGATGGATGATCACGTACCACATCAGCTTGTCGTTGGGCACGCTGCGCGCTTCCATAAACACGCGCAACAGATGGATAGAGGAGATAGCGACGATCGACGCCGCGACTTTGTTCTTCAGCGAGCCGGAGTCCATCTTGCCGAGCCAGCTCAGCTTCTCTTTATGTTCGTCGATATCGAGCTTAGAGACAAAGTTCTCATAGCCAGAGAGCATCACCATCACCAGCAGGCCACCTACCAGCGTCATGTCGACCAGCGCCAGCAGCAGCAAAATCAGATCGTTTTCCGCAATGCTGAGAATATTGGGCAGCAGGTGAAAAATTTCCTGGAAAAATTTAATCGTCAGCGCCAGCAAACCCAGCGAAAGTCCAATGTAAACCGGAGCCAGCAACCAGCGCGACGCATACATCAGGTTTTCGGTAAAACGTTCCATAATTTCCCACAGGTAATCAGACAGGTGAGGCAGTATAACCCATCCTCTGTGAAGTTATTTCAGCGCCTCTTCAGAAATTTCAGGCGCGGGCGGCAGCGGCAGGGAGAGACGGAATGCCACGCCGCCTTCAATGCGATTTTCAGCCCAGATACGTCCGCCGTGACTCTCGACGATGGTTTTGCAGATCGCCAGCCCCAGCCCGACGCCCGGCACAGACGACTCTTTATCGCCGCGCGCGAACTTGTCGAAGATGCGCGTCAGGTCTTTGTCGGCGATGCCCGGCCCGTTGTCCCACACCGCCATCTCCAGCCGCTCGCCGTCGCGCCAGGCGCGAATGCCGCGCTGCGCGCTGTTGCCGGCATATTTCAGGCTGTTCTCGATCAGGTTGGTCAGCACGCGCTCCAGCAGCGCGCTGTCGCCTTTAATCAGCACCAGCTCCGACGGCAGGTCGAGCGTGACGCCGTGCCCTTTCAGCGACGGCGCCATGCTGCTCAGCGCCCCGCCAATCACCTCGTCCAGCGCCAGCCACTCTTCGCGCAGGTTCAGTCCGCCCGACTGGATGCGGGCCATATCGAGCATATTGCTCACCAGCCGAATGGTGCTCAGCGTCTGCTCGCGGATCTGGTTCGCCTGCGTAACATACTTCGACTCTTCGCTGGCCAGGTCGAGCATCAGCATCTCCGCCTGGCCGAACAGCACGGTCAGCGGCGTGCGCAGATCGTGCGACAGCGCGGAGAGCAGCGCGTTGCGCAGCTGTTCGCGCTCCGCCGACAGCCGCGACGCCGCCTCGCTCTGCGACAGCGCCATCCGCTCCAGCGCGTTGGCGATCAGCACGGTAAAGGTCTCCACCAGCCGCTGCTGCTCGGGGATCATCAGCTGGCGCAGGTTCTGCGGCTCCACTACCAGCAGCCCGCGGCAGTGCGCGCCGCTCTTTAGCGGCAGGATCTGGTACGGCACGGCTGGCAGCGTATCGGTGCCCGCGCCGGCGGGCTGGCCCTTGCTGTAGCTCCATTTGGCGATGGCGCGATCCGGCTCGCTGCCAGGCGTCGCCGCGCCCGTCGCCACCAGCTCGCCCTGTTCGTCCGGCAGCAGCAGCAGGCTGCGCGCCTGCAGCGTGACGTCGATAACGCGCTGAGCGGTGGCGGCGATATCTTCAGGCGTCAGCGCGCTGCCCAGCGACTTCGCCATCTCGTAGAGGTGACGCGCGCGCTGCTCGCGGTAGCGCGCCACGCGCGCCTGATAGCGCACGCCGGCGGTAAGGTTGCCGACAATCACCCCCACCGCCAGCATCACCGCGAAGGTCACCAGATACTGCAAATCGGAGACCGCCACCGTGCCGGTCGGCGCGACGAAAAAGAGGTCGAAAGCGAGAATATTCATTACCGTGGCGATCACCGACGGCCAGCGCCCGTAGCGCAGCGCGATAATCACCACCGCCAGCAGGTAGATCATCACGCCGTTGGCGGTATCGAAGCCGGCCAGCAGCCAGCGCCCGGCGGCGGTCACCGCGATACAGAGCAGCAGCGCCATCAGCACGCCGCGCAGCGGCAGGCGCCAGCGGTCGCCGCCGACGCGCGCGTCCGCTAACGTCGAGGCCTCGGCGGCAGGCTCGTCGAGCGCCACCACCAGCAGGTCGAGATCTGGCCCCAGCTTGCCGAGGCGCGTGGCGAAGCTGTCGCGATGCCAGCGCCGCAGCGGGCGACGGCCGGTAACGATTTTGCCAAGGTTATGTTCGCGGGCGTAGCGCAGCACCGCCTGCGCCTCGTCGGGATCGGAGAGCGTGGCGGTCTCCGCCCCCAGCTCCTGCGCCAGCTGCAGGGTTTTCAGAATGGCGCGCCGTCGCGCTTCCGGCAGCCGGTTAAGGCGCGGCGTCTCCACATAGACCGCGTGCCACTCGCTGCCGAGCCGCGCCGCCAGCCGCGCGGCGGTGCGCACCAGCTTTTCGCTGCCGGAGTCGTCGCCGATGCAGAGCAGAATGGCGTCGCGCGTGTGCCAGACGCGGTCGCGGCCCTGCTGGTCGCGCCAGGCGCGCATCTGGTCGTCCACGCGGTCGGCGGTGCGCCGCAGCGCCAGTTCGCGCAGGGCGAACAGGTTGCCCTTGCGAAAGAAGTTTTCGATGGCGCGCTCCGCGCGATCGCCGACGTAGACCTTGCCCTCTTTCAGGCGCTGGCGCAGATCGTCCGGCGGCAGATCCACCAGCACCACCTCATCGGCGCTGTCGAAAAAGGGGTCGGGAACGGTTTCGCGCACGCGAATGCCGGTAACGCCGCCTACGACGTCGTTAAGGCTTTCAAGGTGCTGCACGTTGACGGTGGTGATCACGTCGATGCCCGCGTCCAGCAGCTCGTCGATATCCTGCCAGCGCTTGGGATGGCGCGATCCCTGCACGTTGGTGTGCGCCAGCTCGTCCATCAGGATCACCGCCGGATGGCGCGCCAGCGCCGCGTCCAGATCGAACTCGGCATGACGCGAGCGGCCGGTGGCGCGCCGCGGCAGCACCGCGAGCCCGCGCAGCAAGCTGGCGGTCTCTTCCCGCCCGTGCGTCTCTACCACGCCGATCAGCACGTCGAGCCCCTGCGCGCGCAGCCGCTGCGCCTCCTGCAGCATGGCGTAGGTTTTACCTACCCCCGCGCAGGCGCCGAAGTAGATTTTCAGCTTGCCGCGATGGCTGTCGGCCTGCTGCAACAGCAGCGCGTCGGGATCGGGGCGTTCGCGTTCGTCGTTCATTACGTCCTTCAGGGTTGAGTCAGCGCGTCCAGCGCCAGATTAAGCCGCAGCACGTTGACGGTGGGATCGCCGCTAAAGGCGAGCAGCGGCCGCTCCGTATTGGCGTCGATTAAATCCTCTACCGTTTTCAGCGGCAGCTGACGCGCAGTGGCGACGCGCGGCGCCTGCCAGTGCGCGGCGGCGGGCGAAATCGCCGGATCCAGGCCGCTGGCCGAGGCGGTCACCAAATCGACCGGCACCGCCTGCGGCGAGAGCGGATTGGCGGCGCGCAGCGCGGCGACGCGTTCCGCCACTGCCTTGTCCAGCGCCGGATTGCTTGCCGCCAGATTGCTGCCGCTCGACGCCAGCGGATTATAGGGCGCGTCGCCGGTCGCTGACGGTCGCCCCCAGAAATAGCCGGGTCGGGTAAAGTTCTGGCCGATCAGCGCCGACCCGCGCTCTTCGATCAGCGAGCCGTTGGCCTGCGCCGGAAACAGCCACTGGGCCAGGCCGGTAGTGAGTAAAGGATACCCCACGCCGGTGGCCAGGGTGAGCAGCAGTAAAACTAACATTGCCGGACGTAACTGACTCATTTTTTTCTCCTTATGCCAGACCCAGCAGCACCAGCAGCAGGTCGATGGCTTTAATGCCGATAAAGGGCACCAGCAGCCCGCCCAGGCCATAAATCAGCAGGTTGCGGCGCAGCAGCGCCGCGGCGCTCAGCGGCCGGTAGCTCACGCCCTTCAGCGCCAGCGGGATCAGGAAGACGATCACCAGCGCGTTAAAAATCACCGCCGACAGGATCGCCGACGACGGCGAATGCAGATGCATGACGTTCAGCAGGTTGAGCTGCGGGTAGGTCGCCGCGAAGGCCGCCGGAATAATGGCGAAATATTTGGCGACGTCGTTGGCGATGCTGAAGGTGGTGAGCGAGCCGCGCGTCATCAGCATCTGCTTGCCGATATGCACCACCTCCAGCAGCTTGGTGGGGTTAGAGTCGAGATCCACCATGTTGCCCGCCTCTTTCGCCGCCTGGGTGCCGGAGTTCATCGCCACCGCCACGTCAGCCTGCGCGAGCGCCGGGGCGTCGTTGGTGCCGTCGCCGGTCATCGCCACCAGCCGGCCTTCCGCCTGATACTGGCGGATCAGCGCCAGCTTCGCTTCCGGCGTCGCTTCCGACAGAAAGTCGTCGACGCCCGCCTCCGCCGCGATCGCCGCCGCGGTCAGCGGGTTGTCGCCGGTGATCATCACGGTTTTGATGCCCATCTTGCGCAGCTCGGCGAAACGCTCTTTGATGCCGCCTTTCACGATATCTTTTAGCGCCACCACGCCCAGCACCTTCGCCCCTTCCGACACCACCAGCGGCGTGCCGCCGGCGCGCGCCACCTCTTCCACCAGCGCGTTGACCTCTGTCGGGAAGCGGCCGCTGTTGGCTTCGATATGGCGTTTCACCGCGTCCACCGCCCCTTTGCGGATCAGCCGGTCCTGCACATTGACGCCGCTCATGCGCGTCTGCGCCGAGAAGGGAATAAAGCTCGCGCCCAGGCTGTTAAGGTCGCGCTCGCGCAGGTTGAAGCGCTGTTTCGCCAGCACCACGATGCTGCGCCCCTCGGGCGTCTCATCCGCCAGCGAGGCGAGCTGCGCCGCGTCGGCCAGCTGCTCTTCGCTGACGCCCGGCGCGGGCAGAAACTGCGTCGCCTGACGGTTGCCGAGCGTAATGGTGCCGGTCTTGTCCAGCATCAGCACGTCGACGTCGCCCGCTGCCTCGACCGCGCGCCCGCTGGTGGCGATCACGTTGGCGCCCAGCATGCGGCTCATGCCCGCCACGCCGATGGCGGAGAGCAGGCCGCCGATAGTGGTCGGGATCAAACAGACCAGCAGCGCCACCAGCACCGTGACGCTGACCGGCGCGCCGCCCCACGCCGAGAAAGGCCAGAGCGTGACGGTCGCCAGCAGAAACACGATAGTCAGCGACACCAGCAGAATGGTCAGCGCGATCTCGTTAGGGGTTTTCCGCCGCTTCGCGCCTTCCACCATGGCGATCATGCGATCGAGAAAGGTCTCGCCTGGATTGACGCTGCACTGAATCACCAGCCAGTCGGAAAGAATGCGCGTGCCGCCGGTTACCGAGGCGAAGTCGCCGCCCGACTCGCGGATCACCGGCGCGGATTCGCCGGTAATGGCGCTCTCTTCCACCGAGGCGCCGCCCTCCAGCACTTCGCCGTCGCAGGGAATAATATCGCCCGCCTCCGCCAGCACGATATCCCCTTTGCGCAGGCTGTCGGCAGAGACCTGCTGCCACTGGCCGCCATGGCGCGGCTCAGCCAGCTTTTTCGCAAAGCTGGTTTTCTTGACCCCTTTCAGGCTGCTCGCCTGCGCCTTGCTGCGCCCTTCCGCCAGCGCTTCGGCGAAGTTGGCGAATAGCACGGTGAACCAGAGCCAGAGGGCGATGGCGCCGGTAAAGCTGGCGCTGCCGTCGAGCCAGCCGCCCGCCATGCCCAGCGCCAGCAGCGTAGTGAGCAGGCTGCCGAGCCAGACCACGAACATCACCGGATTGCGGAACTGCACGCGCGGATCCAGCTTTTTCAGCGCGTCGACCAGCGCGACGCGCATCAGTGCGCCGTTCAGCGCCTGTTGTTGACGACTCATGAGTGCGTACCCTGAAGAAGTTGCAGATGCTCGGCGACTGGACCCAGCGCCAGAGCGGGAATAAAGGTCAGCGCGCCCACCAGCAGCACCGCGCCGATCAGCAGCGCGATAAACAGCGGGCCGTGCGTCGGCAGCGTGCCGTTGCCCACCGGCTGCGCCTTTTTCACCGCCATGCTGCCCGCCAGCGCCATCACCGGAATGATGATGCCGAAGCGGCCGACCAGCATGCAGAACGCCAGCAGCAGGTTCCAGAACGGCGTGTTAGCGCTCAGCCCCGCAAAGGCGCTGCCGTTGTTATTAGCGGCGGACGAAACGGCATAGAGCACTTCGCTAAAGCCGTGAATGCCGGGATTCGCCATGCCGGCGCGGCCCGCGTCGGTCATCATCGCCAGCGCGGTGCCGAGCAGCACCAGCGTCGGCGTCACCAGAATCGCCAGCGCGGTCATCTTCATTTCGCGCACGTCGACCTTTTTGCCGAGGTATTCCGGCGTGCGGCCGATCATCAGGCCGGCGATAAACACCGCCAGCACCACGAAAAGCAGCATGCCGTAAAGGCCTGCGCCGACGCCGCCGAACACCACCTCGCCCAGCTGCATCAGCCACATCGGCACCATGCCGCCCAGCGCGGTGAAGGAGTCGTGCATCGCATTCACCGCGCCGCACGACGCGGCGGTCGTAATCACCGCAAACAGGCTGGAGTTAAGAATGCCGAAGCGCGTCTCTTTGCCTTCCATGTTGAGGGCGCTGTCGGCGCCGAGCGCCAGCAGGTGCGGGTTGCCGCGCGTTTCCGCCCACATCACCGCCACTACCGCGACGACGAACATCAGCGACATCGCCCAGAGCAGCATATGGCCCTGGCGACGGTCGCGCACCGCATAGCCAAAGGCGAAGCAGAGCGCCGCCGGGATGAGAAATATCGCCAGCATCTGCACGAAGTTGGTCAGCGCGTTGGGGTTCTCGAACGGATGCGCCGAGTTGACGTTAAAGAAGCCGCCGCCGTTGGTGCCCAGCATCTTGATCGCCTCCTGCGACGCCACCGGCCCCATCGCCAGCGTTTGCTGCGCCCCTTCCAGCGTGGTGACGGCGTGGTACGGCAGGAAGTTCTGAATGCTGCCCTGGCTGACGAACAGCAGCGCCATCAGCAGGCTGATCGGCAGCAGCACGTAGAGCGTGATGCGCGTCAGATCGCGCCACGCGTTGCCGAGCGTATCGGTGGCGCGGCTGGCGAAACCGCGGATCAGCGCGAACGCCACCGCGATGCCGGTCGCCGCCGACACGAAGTTCTGCACCGTCAGGCCGACCATCTGGCTGAAATAGCTCAGAGTGCTCTCCCCGCCGTAGGACTGCCAGTTGGTATTGGTAACGAAGCTGACTGCGGTATTGAGCGCCAGATGCCAGCTGAGCGCGGGCAGCTGCTGCGGGTTGAGCGGCAGCCGATCCTGCAGCAGCAGGATCGCCGTCAGCAGCAGCAGGCCGAGCAGGTTAAACAGCAGGATCGCCAGCAGGTAGTGCGGCCAGCGCATGGTGGGCGCCTCTGCACCGAGCAGGCGCCAGAGCGGACGCTCGACGCCCGGCAGCACCGGCTTGTCGGCAATCAGCACGGCCAGCCCGCGCCCCAGCGGCTGCGCCAGCGCCATTAACGCCGCGAGAAATACGGCAATCAGTAAAAACGCATTGGCGGCCATCAAAACGCCTCCGCATTCAGCAGGGCATAGATCAGGTAGCCCAGTAACAAAAACACCAGCACGATGCCGGTTATTACGCCCACGCTCACAGCGACCTCCAGAGGGATCAGGGTTTCGCGTTAGCCTGCGCCCATCGGTATAAAGAAGCGGTTAAATTGCGTATAGCGGGCGTAAAAAAGTTATAAAAATGGCAAATAAACAGGCGGATGACCGCGCGCAGCCGCCTTTTTTAGTTATAAAACCCAGCGCCGCAACGCAATGGCTCCGCCGCCGTTGTGAAGACGACTGATATTCATTATCATTTCTATTTCCTTGCGAAATAATTGTGATGCGTTCCCTTTTTTCTCTGCTGCTGTTGCTGCTGTGCAGCGGCGCCTGCCTCGCCAAATCGATCGTCGATATTACCGGCCAGCGCGTAACCCTGCCCGATCGTCCCCAGCGCATCATCCTGGGCGAAAGCCGCATGCTCTATACGCTGGCGCTGATCGTGCCCGGTAACCCGGCGGCGCGCGTCGCAGGCTGGCCGGCGGATATGGCGAAGTACGACCCGCAAAGCTGGCGCCAGTTCACCACCGCTTTCCCGGCGATCAAGGCGGTGCCCCAGCTCGGCACCGGCGCGCTGCGCGACCTTAATCCCGAACAGGTGATCAGGCTGAAGCCCGACCTGATTATCCTGCCGCGCCTGGCGAAAAGCGGCGCGGAAGAGGCGCATTTCCGCCAGCTGATGCAGCAGGTCAATATTCCGGTGATCTATGTCGACCTGCGCGTTGATCTGCTCAACAACACGGTGCCGAGCCTGAAAATCCTGGGCGAGGTATTCGACCATCCGCAGCGTGCGCAGGCGTTTATCGATTTCTATCAGCAGCATATGGACAAGGTGCGCGACCGGCTGGCGGGCTATCAGGGCGCAAAAACCCGCGCGATGCTGCATCTGCATCTGGGCCGCCGCGACACCTGCTGCACCACGGCGGTCAACGGCAATCTTGGCCAGCTGCTCGCCTTTGCCGGCGGCGACAATATCGCCGCCGACGCGGTAAAAGGGGTGTTCGGCGAGATCAATCCCGAGCAGGCGCTGGCCCAGCCGCCGCAGGTCTATATCGCGACCGGAATGGCGGATGCGGACGATGACAGCACGCTGCAGCTCGGCCCAGAGGTCGGCGCCGATCGGGCGGCCGTCAGCCTGCAAAGGCTGCTCGCCGCGCAGCCGGTTATCAGCCAGCTCGAGGCGGTGAAAAACCACCGCGCGTATGGCCTGTGGCACAACTTTTATCTCAGTCCGTGGCACGTGGTAGCGGTAGAGTTCTTTGCAAAAGCGCTCTACCCGCAGCTGTTCGCCGATCTCGATCCGCACCGCACGCTTGAACAACTTTATCAGCGCTTTCTGCCGCTGAATTTATCAGGGACCTTCTGGAGCCAGTTACCGCAATGAAACACCTCTCTTCTCTCCTGCTGGGCGGCACGCTGCTCTCCGGCAGCCTGCACGCGCAGGAAACCACGCTGCTGGTCACGCAGGACGCAGCGTCGCAGGAAGATGGCTACCAGCCGCACAGCAGCGTGACCGCCACGCGCGCGCCGGCAAAGATTATCGATACGCCGCAGAACGTCACCGTGGTGCAGCGGCAGGTACTGCAGGACAGCGACGCGCAGGATCTCGACGACGCGGTAAAATTTGTCAGCGGCATTACCCAGGCCAATACGCTGGGCGGCACGCAGGATGCGCTGATCAAGCGCGGATTCGGCGATAACCGTGACGGCTCTATCCTGCGCGACGGCGTGCGCTCGATTCAGGCGCGCAACTTCACCCCCACCAGCGAGCGCGTCGAGGTGCTGAAAGGCCCCTCTTCCATGCTCTACGGCATGAACGAGCCGGGCGGCCTGGTCAACGTCATCAGCAAGAAGCCGCTGCTGACGCCGCAGGCGCATCTGGAAGGCCGCAACAGCAGCTTCGGCGGCGGCGGCGGGCAACTCGACGTGACTGGCCCGCTAGGCACCAGCGGCTTTGCGGGTCGGCTGATCGTCGATCACGACGAGACCGATTACTGGCGTAATTTCGGCCGCACGCGCCAGACGGTGGTTGCGCCGTCGCTGATGTGGTTTGGCGAGCGCACCACCCTGCGCGTCGCCTGGGAGCATATGGAGTACCTGGTGCCGTTCGATCGCGGCACGGTGATCAACCCCAAAACCGGCAAGCCGGTGAACACGCCGCGCGAAGAGCGCTTCGACGAACGTTTCAACGCCACGCGCGGCGATCAGGATACCCTGACGCTGGCCGCCGACCGGATCCTCAACGACAGCTGGACGGCGCATCTCAACTACAGCTTTACGCGCAACGCCTATAGCGACCATCAGGCGCGCGCCACCGCGTTCAACGCCGACACCGGCGCGCTGACGCGTCAGGCCGACGCGACCGGCGACGCGCAGAGCCGCTCGCAGATGGTGCAGCTGACGCTTAACGGCGACGTCGACTGGGGCCGCGTCAACCATCAGCTGCTGGCGGGATTCGACTACGAAGCTGACCGCACCTTCCGCGGCGATATGCTGCGCGGCAAGAAAAACAGCCGCTTCAATATCTGGCATCCGGTGTATGACGAGATGTCATCCAGCTCTACGGTAAGCGCCGCCGACAGCGATCAGCGCGAGAATATCGACAGCCGCGGCCTCTTTTTGCAGGATGCCATCCGCCTGACGCCGAACTGGCTGCTGCTGGGCGGCCTGCGCTACGATAGCTTCGACGTGATGGCGGGCAAAGGCCGTCCGTTCGTCGCCCGCACCCGCAGTTCCGACAGCCGGCTGGTGCCGCGCGCCGGCGTGGTTTATAACCTCAACGGCTGGTCGAGCCTCTACGCCAGCTACACCGAATCCTTTAAGCCCAATTCCTCTATCGCCACCGAGATCGGCGCGCTGCCGCCGGAGCTGGGCAAAGCCTGGGAAGTCGGCGGCAAGATCGATCTGCCCAACGGCGTGACCGGCACGCTGGCGCTGTTTGATATTCAGAAGCGCAACGTGATGGTGGATGAGCTGGTGGACGGCGAGAGCGTAACGCGCACCGCCGGGAAGGTGCGCTCGCAGGGCGTCGAACTCGATCTGGCGGGCAAGCTGACCGACGCGCTCAGCCTGGTGGGCAGCTACGCCTGGACCGACGCGCGCGTCACCGCCGATCCGGCCAATAACGGCAACAGCATGAGCAATACCGCGCGCCATACCGCCGCGCTGTTCCTGACCAACGATTTTGGCGCCACCGGCCTGCTGGCGGCAGACGATTTGCGCGCAGGCGTCGGCGCGCGCTACGTCGGCCGCCGCCCCGGCGATGCGGCCAACAGTTTTTATCTGGATGACTATACGGTGGCGGACGCTTTTGTCGCCTGGCAAACGCCGCTTAACCATTACCGCGTGAAGTGGCAGGTTAACGTCAACAACCTGTTCGATAAGACATATTACCCGTCCAGCGGCAACAATCTGCGCGTCGCGGTGGGTGAGCCGCGCGAGATCGTGCTGCGCGCCAGCGTCGATTTTTAACTCGCCAGCGCCCAGACGCGATTGAGATCGGCGTTTTTCCACAGCGGGCTCTCTTCTGCGCCGATAATGCTGTCGGTGCAGAAGCTGTCGCCGAGATCGATGCGTTCCGGCCTGACTTCGCGCTGCGCATGCAGCGACCAGAAGGCGTGCACCACCGGTTTCAGCAGCGATTGCTCGCCCGCCTTTACCACCAGCGCGACGCGTCCCGACGCCAGCCGTACCAGCGACCCTACCGGGTAGATGCCGATGGCGCGCACGAAGAGGTGCAGGATCTGCTGGTCGAAATGGCCGCGCCAGTTCAGCATATTGTGCATCGCTTCGGCGGGGGTCCAGCCCTTGCGGTAGACGCGCGTCGACGTAAGCGCGTCATAAACGTCGCACACCGCCGCCATGCGCGAGTAGAGCGAGATCTCGTCGCCTTTCAGCCGGTGCGGATAGCCGCTGCCGTCAACCTTTTCATGATGATGCAGGGCGATATCCAGCAGATCGACGTCGGCGTCCGCCTCCATCAGCATCTGCGCGCCAACCACCGGATGCTGGCGCATCACCTCGAACTCTTCGTCGCTGAGCTTACCGGGCTTGTTGAGGATCTCCAGCGGCACCGCCGCCTTACCGACGTCATGCAGCAGCCCGCCCATGCCGACGCGCCGCACCTGGTTGTCATCCAGCCCGAGCTGCTGCGCCAGCGTAATCATCAGACCGCAAACCGCCATAGAGTGCAGCCAGGTATAATCGTCATGGTTTTTGAGGCGCGCCACGCTCAGCAGCGCGGTCGGCTCGCGCCGGATAGAGCCGGCGATCTCGTCCACCAGATCCAGCATGCCCGCCAGGTTCAGACGATGGCCGAGGCGCGCCTCATTGAACATCGCCATCACCTGCGTTTTGCCCTGCTGGAAAATCTGCTGCGCCTGGTCCAGCTCCTGAAAAAAGGGCGTGCGTTCGACGGGTTTTTTATCCGCCGACGGCGCGGCAGGCGCCTGCACCGATCGATTCAGATCGATCCAGAGCCGCTGGATCCCTTCATCGCGCAGCATCGCGATCTGCCGCGGATCGGTTACCAGCATCTGATTGCGGATGCGTTTATCTTTAATCCACCAGACCTCGAGCTTATGGATAAACATCCCTGGCCGCAGCTCGTCGACGGTGATTTGTTTAATCACGATATCTCTCCTAAGGATCGCTCCTGGTAGAGAGATATCGGCAAGTGAGGAAATTTTCTTCAGTGAGAATGAAGTGGTCGGTGGTCGGCGCAGCGCGCCGACCTGGCGGAAACCTTATATCGCCTTGATGCCGTGCGCCGCTTTTTGCGCCTCGCGCGCCGCTTCCGGCGTCTGCGTTTCGCCGACGCGCACGATCGGTCCCATTACGAACAGGAACAGCAGCGCGGCGACCACGCAGTGCGCGCCGACAAATCCCAGCCCGATGCTGTAGCTGCCGGTCAGCCCGACGATCACGCCGAACAGCAGCGGCGTGACGAAGCCGGCAATATTGCTGACGCCGTTGAATATGCCGCCTGCAAGGCCGACCGCCTCTTTCGGCGCGGTATCGCTAATCACCGTCCAGGTTCCTGCGCCCGCCGCCACGCCCTTGCCGAAAAAGGCGAAAGACATAATGGCGATAATGCCGAGGTTGCTCGGGATTACCGCCGCCATCACCAGCGACGCCGCCATTAACATGCCGATAATAAACGGCGTTTTGCGCGCCCAGGAGAGGCTCCAGCCGCGTTTGATCAGCATATCGGAGATATAGCCGCCGCTGATGCCGCCGAGAAAGCCGAACAGCGCGGGCGCGATGGTGGCGAAACCGGCGTCCATGATATTCATGCCGCGCGCCTGCACCAGATAGATGGGGAACCAGGTAATAAAAAAGTAGCTGAGCGCGATGGTGCAGTACTGACCGAGATAGGCGCACCAGAGCATGCGGCTGGAGAGCAGGGTTTTGAACATCTTTTTATTCAGCGCAGGCCGCGCCTTCAGGGTATGGGGCGCATCGATATCCACCAGCGCCCCGCCGTCGACGATATAGTTCAGTTCGCTTTCAGAGACGCCGGGATGCTTGCGCGGCTCGCGCATATAGGCCGCCCAGACGAATACCGCCAGCACGCCGATGCCGCCCAGCACGAAGAAGGGCCACTCCCAGCCGAAGCGCGAGACCAGCCAGCCGGAAAGCGGCGAGAAAATAGCCACGGCGAAGTACTGCGCCGTGCTAAACAGCGCGGAGGCGCGACCGCGTTCTGCGCCGGGAAACCACATGATCACTACGCGCGCGTTTGCCGGAAAGGCGGGCGCTTCTATCAGCCCCAGCGCAAAGCGCAGCGTAAACATCAGCACCAGCGCGGCGGTCATACCGCCCGCCAGCTCGCCGACGAAGCCCATCGCAATGGTGGAAAGCGACCAGAGCGCCAGCGTGATGCCGTAAATTTTTTTCGCGCCGAAGCGGTCAAGCAGCAGGCCGCCGGGGATCTGGCCGATCACATAGGCCCAGCTAAAGGCGGAGAGGATCAGGCCGAGCTGGATCGCCGACAGTCCAAACTCATCTTTTATCGCCGATCCGGAGATCGACAGGATCGAGCGGTCAGCATAGGCCACTACCGAAAGAAACAGGATCAGGCAGAGGATCCAGATACGCACGCGGGTGGGCCGCGCGGCAGAGTGCGCTTTTGTCATCAGGTGAATTCCTTAAAAAGGAGGCGTACCGCCCCGGAAAAATGATCAGGAATACCGCGTTGAACGCCCTGTGGAGGAAATATAGGTAGCAGGCGAAGGGTTGGTCATTGGGCGAGTGGTGAAATCATGCGCGCTATCTGGCACTGTTTTTGGCAGCCTTCACAACGCAGCTTGCGACGCCGCACATAAGCGGCAAAAACGTTGGCCGCCGCGCAGGGAATGTGCGCCAGCTCCAGGAAATCATGGCGCGCTGCGCTATGAAACGCAGCGGCGTGCATTATTTTTGGCCGCCTGGCCGTCGATCAACGCATCGCTGGAAAAGGATTTGGCACCCAGCTGGTGCTGGATGCGCTGCGCGTTGCTTACTCTGCGGCGGATGCCGTCGGCATCTACGCCGTTATGGTAGAAGCCAAAGATGATCAGGCCGCCGGTTTTTATCGGGAGGCGATGCGCTTCATTCCGCTCAAAACAGAGGACGGGAAACTGAAATTCTTCTTCCCCGTCGCCAGCATCGCGCCGCTACTGTGAATAGTTTTCGCGCAGCATCGCCATCAAAATAATATCGTGATAGTCGCCGTCGCGCAGGCAGGCCTTACGGCGCACCCCCTCCTGCTCGAAGCCGAGGCGTTCATAGAGCCGCCGCGCGCGCGCGTTGTCGTGAAAGACTTCCAGTTCTACGCGCGTCGCGCCCAGCCAGTTGAAGGCGTAATCGAGGCCGTTGCGGATTAAACGTTCGCCGATGCCGCGTCCGCTGAAAGCGGGATCGACGCCGATGCCGAAGCTCAGGCCGTGCCGGGTGCGCGGCCGGTTTTCAATGAACAGCGTCAGTTCGCCGACCATTTTTCCATCCAACTCCGCGACAAAACCGATATAGCCTTCGCTATCCATACGTTCGAATTTTTTCTGCCATGTCGCCACGCTGGGAAACGGCAGCTGCGTGGTCCAGCGATAGACCTCAGGCTGGCTGTAAAGGCGCTGATACGCAGCGGCATCACTGGGTTCGCGACCGCGAATGGTTAATTCCATATCGGTAATCCCTTTTAAGTTGCACTAAGCTGTTTACTCTCCCCAGACGTAAAGAGAGACGTTATGTTGTATCGCCGTTTCGAACGTTTTATCAATATTTTCCAGGATGCTCCATCCGATTCGCCGCCAGGCCGCATCGGCGCCTTCTATTTTTACTATCTGCGTCAGGTATGGCCAAGCTTCGCGGCCTTGCTGGTGGTGGGGCTGGGATCGGCGCTGATTGAGGTGGCGCTGTTTAGCTACCTCAGCCGTATTATCGACCTGGTCAACGGCGCGACGCCCGACACGCTCTTTGCCGATCACTGGCCTGTTCTGCTGTGGATGGCGTTTGTCGCGCTGATCCTGCGTCCAGTCTTTATCGCGCTGCACGATATGCTGGTGCATCAGAGCATTAATCCCGGCATGACCAGCATGATCCAGTGGCAGCAGCATAACTACGTGCTGCGCCAGAGCCTGAACTTCTTTCACAACGACTTTGCCGGACGTATCGCCCAGCGCATTACCCAGACCGGCAACGCGCTGCGCGATTCGGCGGTACAGCTGGTCGACGCCATCTGGCACGTGCTGATTTACGCCATCACGTCGCTGGTGCTGTTTGCGGAAGCTGACTGGCGGCTGATGATCCCGCTGGTGATCTGGATCGTCGCTTATATCGCCTCGCTGCGCTATTTTGTGCCGCGCGTAAAGGCGCGATCCGTGGTGGCGTCGCAGGCGCGATCGAAGCTAATGGGCACCATCGTCGACGGCTACACCAATATCTCAACGCTCAAACTGTTTGCGCATCACGATCTGGAAAAGCGCTACGCGCGCGAGGCGCTGCAGGAGCAGACCGATAAAAACCATCGGCTGAGCCGCATGGTCACCAGCATGGACGTGACGCTCTCCTCGCTTAACGGCCTGCTGATCGTGTCGACTTCTGGCCTGGCGCTCTGGCTATGGAGCCAGTCGCTAATCAGCGTAGGCGCTATCGCGCTGGCGACCGGTCTGGTGGTGCGCCTGGTCAATATGTCCGGCTGGATTATGTGGGTGGTGAACGGCATTTTCGAGAATATCGGCACGGTGCAGGACGGCATCAACACCATCGCCCAGCCGCTCAGCGTCCAGGACGCGCCGCAGGCGAAAGCGCTGAAGGTCACGCGCGGTCAGATCCGCTATGAGGATATCCGCTTTGACTACGGCGGCGGTCATCAGGTGATTAACCGTCTTAACCTCCATATCAAACCCGGCGAGAAAATCGCCCTGATCGGCCCTTCCGGGGCGGGCAAGTCGACGCTGGTGAACCTGCTGCTGCGCCTCTATGACCTGAACGGCGGCCGCATCACCATTGACGATCAGAATATCGCCGAGGTGACGCAGGCGAGCCTGCGCAGCCAGATCGGTATGATTACCCAGGATACCTCGCTGCTGCACCGCTCAATCCGCGAGAACCTGCTCTACGGTCGTCCCGACGCCACCGAAGAGGAGCTGCAGGCGGCGATTCGCCGCGCGCGCGCCAACGAGTTTATTCCGCGCCTTTCCGATGCCGAAGGGCGCACCGGGCTGGACGCACACGTCGGCGAACGCGGGGTGAAGCTCTCCGGCGGCCAGCGCCAGCGCATCGCCATCGCCCGCGTGCTGCTGAAGGATGCACCGATTCTTATCATGGATGAGGCAACCTCGGCGCTCGACTCCGAGGTGGAAGCGGCGATTCAGGAAAGCCTGGGCACGCTGATGGAGGGCAAAACGGTTATCGCCATCGCGCACCGTTTATCGACCATCGCCAAAATGGATCGCCTGATCGTGCTGAATAAAGGACATATCGTCGAGATGGGCAACCACAGCGAGCTGCTGGCGCACAACGGCCTCTATGCCCGACTGTGGCGCCACCAGACCAGCGGGTTCGTCGGCGACCACTAATCGCCGCGTCGATACGGCAAGGCGTTGCGCGCCTCATCGGCCCAGTCGCGCACGCCTTCTCGTTCTTCCTGAAGAAAATCCGCTACCGCATCACGCAGGCCGGGATGCGTCAGATAGTGCCAGGAGGTGGTGAGCTGCGGCTCAAAGCCGCGCACCAGCTTATGCTCACCCTGCGCGCCGGCGTCGAAACGCTTCAGGCCCGTGCCGATGGCATAGTCCATGCCCTGATAGAAGCAGGTCTCGAAATGCAGGCGATCGAACTCGGCCAGGCAGCCCCAGTAGCGCCCGTATAGCGTCTCGCCATCCACCAGACAGAACGCCATCGCCGCCGGCTGCTGCTGCAGATGCGCGATCGCCACGCGAATGCTGTGCGGCATTCGCGCCGCCAGCAGGCTAAAAAAGCTGCGAGTAAGGTAGGGCCGCTGGCCGCGCACCGCATAGGTGTTGGCGTAGCAGGTATAGACGAAATCCCACTGCTCCTCGCGCAGCTCGTCGCCGCGATACCAGGTGAATTCAAAGCCGCTCTGCGCCACCCGCTCGCGCTCTTTCCGCAGCTGTTTGCGCTTGCGCGACATCAGCGTATCGAGAAAGTCCTGAAAATCTCGGTAGCCGCGATTATGCCAGTGGTACTGGCAGCCGAGCCGCATCAGCCACTCCGGCTGCTGGCGCAGCAGCGCGTCGCCGGGCGCGTCGGTAAAGTTGATATGGGCGCTGCTCAGCCCCTGTTGATGCAGCGTCTCCGGCAGCGCGGCGAGCAGCTGCGCGGCGGCCTGCGCGTCCCCCAGCAGGCGCGCGCCGGTCACCGGGCTGAAGGGGATCGCGCCCAGCCATTTTGGATAGTAGCGAATGCCCGCGCGCTGGCAGGCGTCCGCCCAGGCGTGATCGAAGACATATTCGCCCCATGAGTTGCGCTTGCGGTAGCCGGGCAGCGCAGCGCGCAGCGCGCCCGCTTCCCGCCACAGCAGATGATCCGGTTGCCAGCCGCTTTCGGCGCGTACGCTGCCGCTCTCTTCCAGCGCCAGCAGAAAGGCGTGGCGTAAAAAAGGCTGATCGTCGGGCAGCAGCGCGTCCCATTCAGCGGCATCGACATCCGCCAGCGAAGCAAGGTGAAGGAGAGGCATGTAAAGCTCCGGGACAGATCGAATTGAAGGTTAGTCAAGCAGGTTTTGCCGCGCAGCGAAAGAGGTTGCGCGAATAGCCCTAAAAACCGGAGATGAAACATATGGAATCTAACCGGTGCGCTGTTCTCCTTACTGGCCATTTTGGGCAAAAGACTCATTGTGACGATACCTGCGCAATGATGGCGATCCTCTCCAGATGCTGGCCATAAATGGCATTCTCAATGATGGCGAAAACAGGTACGCCAGTACTTGACCAACAGGATTATATTTTAGCGCTCGGGACAGCGCATAGCCGCAGGTGCGATACAAAATAATTATTATTCCGAACAGTAGATTTTTTTGCGCTTTGCTACTGCCGGGCCTGTTTAATTATGAAAAGACTCGCAATTTCTCACATTCACTCTTGCCTTTTTTTGCCGCTCACTGAGATAATCGGGAATAATTCAGTTTTGAACCACCCTGTTTATGCTTTGGCGAGCACGTTATTATTTCAGAATGAAAAAGCATAACAATGTGTCTCTACTGGAACCAGACATTAAAGAAAACCGTCTCTTTTCCATTGTTATTATGAACTATGTAAAAAATCTCTTATTGAGCACCTTTCCTGTCTGTGAAGGCGAATATAAAAAAGTATCCTTATGACCCTATTGGTCAGCTTATCACTCTGCTCTCAGAGGCTAACCGCCCATTAAGCAGCTATGAAATTTGCAAAAAAGTTACTGATAAAACTTCGTACATTGAGAAATGATTTATCCTGTTATAAGGATTTGCTATATAAATGCGGGATGGAAGTTAACGCCTGCCCGGGAAAAGGTTACCAGTTAATTATCTTTGACAGCGATAAATATTATTTATGAAGGAAGTTGCAAATACTTAATATCGGCATCATTATAACACCCCATCGATTTCCAGCAGCGCGTTGAATACATTGTTCGCTTTTTACTTTCCACTCAACGCTATAGTAAACTTGACGATCTGGCAGAAGAAATATTTATCAGCCGATCCAGCCTGAAAAAATGCATGAAAGAAGTCCGTAATATATTAAAAAACTTTAACCTTGATCTGCAAACTAAAACAGCGCAGGGTGTAAAAGTGACCGGCGATGAGCTTAATATCCGCCAGGCCATTGCCAATTATTTATTTTACGAAACAGACTGCATTGAGCTTAATGATGGCAAGCCTAAAACGGTTCGAAAAAAATCGCCTCTGTTTTGAATAAGGTGTTAGTCTCAAGCCAGTTGCAGCTGACGGATACCGGGTTTCAGAATTTAGTTATACATATTGAAATAGCGATAATGCGCATCGAAAATTATCACGGTAATATTGAACTGCCCATAAGCTATTCAGCCCTGTAAAAGCGCGATGAATACAGCATTGCGGAGCGCATCGTCAGAGAGCTTGAGCAGACACTCTCTATAACCTTTCCAGAACCTGAACGCTATTTTATCGCTATTTACTTGGCTGGAAAACGCAGCCTTCATTATCAGGCATTTATCCTCTCACACGATGCAGGTTATTTATTCGACAAAGTCTGCCAGAGAATAAAAGAAAGCTTTTCCCTTGATCTTATGGATGATTTTGAAATTTTTCACCTGCCGTCTTTGCATGTTACTCTAATGATAGATCGTCTGAAATGGGGGTTGAAAGACAATAATCCTCGGCTCGAAGAGATTAAAATGGAGAATCCGAAAGCTTATGAAATTGCAGCCATAGCGGGAAAAGTAATACAGCAGGAGACAGGGCTGCTGATAAATGAAGAAGAAATTGGCTACTTTGCTATTCATTTTGCGTTGGCGCTGGAGCGTAAAGACGCGTCCCGCCAGCGTTATAATCTCATTATCGTCTGTGCCAGCGGAATGGGCAGCTCACAATTATTGCTTAATAGAATACGCCAGCGCTTTGCTGATTCCATTGGTCAAACCAAAGTACTACAACTTTATGAGCTAAAAGACTACGACCTGGCACATTACGTTCTTATCATCTCTACGGTCGACATTCCTTTTAAAACGGCCCTTCCCTCCATTCGCGTTAATTACTTTTTCGGTGACGGCGATATCAACAGAGTGGCAGGATGGTTCAGCAAAAGACAGCCGCCATCCTGCTCGGTAAGCCATTACTTTAGCCAGGAACTCTTTTTCACCGATCTCCAGAGCACCGAGCGCTATCAACTGCTTAAAGAGCTCTGCCAGCGCGTCGCTGAACGCATGCCCGTCGGGCCAGATTTCTTTGCCAACGTCGCGGAGCGGGAAAAGCTCTCAGCTACGGCTTTTGGCAATGCTATTGCCTTCCCTCATCCCTTACAGCCTTATGGCGATAAAACCTTTGTTGCCGTTGCCTTACTTAATAAACTGGTTAGCTGGGACAGGCATGACGTGCGTTATATTTTTATGCTGAATATCCGTAAAGGCGAAAAAGAGCCGCTACAGTGACTGCATGAGAGCCTTATTTCACTTATGGATAACAGCAGCAAACTAGCGGCTCTGGATAGCTGTCCTACTTTTTCCATGCTGATGAAACTTCTCTCGGGTAATACGTTGCCGCCTCAACATTAACCTTGTTGAACATGCCGCCTCTGCTGCGGCAAAAGTCTGTAACACTCCCTACGTTCGCCCTGAATATAATGACTTATCCATGTCACAGGCTACTTATCCCCGTGAATATAGCGATATAGCCTATGAGCAGGCGCTTACTCGCGTGCTTAACACAGGAGAATAACATGAGCACTTCCACGACCTATTTAGAGAAACATTTAATGCCGCTGGTGACGAGAGTGGGGAGTAATCGGGCACTAACCATTATCCGTAACGCGATGTGTGCCTGCATGGCTCTATTGATAATCGGCAGCACGTCTATTTTGCTATCCAACATTCCCTGGACGCCGCTGGCGAACCTCATGGCGCCCGCCGCGCCGGTTTTCAATGCTATATTCAACTCAACGACCGGCATGATGGGACTGCTGACAGCTGCCAGCATGGCTTATTATGGCGCCATTGAATATAAGCAGGACGTATTTGTCTCTATCGTCACCTCTGTCAGCTTATTTACTCTTAGCCAGTTTCAGCAGGGAAACGAGGGTGAATATCAGCTAAATATAGATGGGCTGGGCACGTCTGGTTTAATTAGCGCTATTCTGATAGGTTTTATCACCTTAAAAACGCTAGCGTTGTTTAAACAGAAAAACATTGCCATACGCATGCCCAAAGGGGTGCCCGATGCGGTAAGTGAATCTTTTACTTCGCTACTACCCGCGCTATTTTTGCTCAGCATCTTAAGTTTGCTGGTGGTTATCTTCCACTTCAATATCAATGAAGCCATAGCGTATGTTATGACGCCCATTTGCTGGGTGCTGAATTCGGCGCCAGGCTATGCGCTTTACCATATGTTATGCGCGCTGGTCTTTTTCTGCGGCATCAACTCGCAGTTCGTTATCGGCATTGCGATGCCCTTTTTAATGCAGAATGGCGCATTAAATGAAAAAGCTTTTCAGGCTGGCGAGCAGGTTATGTTTGCCGCGACCAATGCTACGGACGCAATGATCTGGGCAGGCGGCACAGGTGCGACGCTTGGGCTGGTCATCTTAATGTCGCTTACGGCAAAAAGTCAGTATTTCAAAAAGCTCGGCAGGATGTCTCTGGGACCGGGCATCTTCAATATTAATGAGCCGATCATTTTTGGCACACCTCTATGCTTCAATCTGTTGTTCATGCTTCCCTTTGTCCTGACGCCGGGACTTATTGCTGACAGCACTTACCTGCTTATGCAATATGGAATCATTGATCTTCCACATGTCACGAATCTTCCCTGGACCATGCCTGCTTTTATTGTCGGATTTTTAATGACGGGAGGCAGCCTTACCACCACGCTGTGGTCTTTCATGATTATTATTCTCTCTGTGATTATCTACTTACCGTTTTTTCGCATAGCGGATAAACAATTCTATTTAAAAGGGCAGCAGAATACCGAATTAAATAATAAGGAGAACAACTAATGGCAAGCACGCAATTGACATGCTTTCCAGAAGATTTCCTGTGGGGTGCGGCCACCGCTGCCTATCAGGTCGAAGGTACTATCTATGAAGGGGGTAAAGGTATATCGGTTCAGGACAGCATGAACTTTCTAAATGCATTTCACAACACAACGGTGACATCCGATCACTATCACCGCTTCCGCGAAGATGTGGCGCAAATGAAAAAGCCAGGGCTGAAATCTTATCGTTTTTCTGTTGCCTGGACCCGGCTTTATCCGGATGGTTATACGCTAAACCCACAGGGCATCGCTTTTTATAACGCCCTTATTAATGAACTGATTAGCCACGATATTGCTCCCTTAATGACGCTCTATCATTTTGATCATCCTCAGGCATTACAGACCTCTTTTGGTGGCTGGTATAGCGAGAAGATGATTGAACGCTTTTTATGCTTCGCAGCGACCTGCTTTGATGCGTTTGGCGATCGGGTCAGCTGGTTTATGACCCTGTGCGAATCCAATAATGTTGTGCTCTATCCCCACTTAATCGGAGGCGTACCGCAAGGCGTAGATATTGAGGCGTGGCGTTTTCAGGTCAGCCGCATCATGGCGCTGGCAAATGCCCGGGTTATTCGGCTATGTCGGGAGAGATTACCTGCTGCAAAAATTGGCCCCTGTATCGGCTATGCCGTTGCCTATCCTGCAACCTGTGCACCGCTCGATGTCATGGCTGCACTCCGGACTTTTTATCCGCTCGATTTACTTTGTCTGGGCCGACAAAATCCAGCCGTCTTTAATGTTTTTGCGCAAAAAGAGCCAGACATCCGTTTGCAGCAAACGGAGCTGGACGAAATAAAGCGCGTGAAGCCGGACTTTATCGCCCTTAACTACTACCAGAGCGATGTGGCTAAAGCGTGTCTTCTGGACGACGCAGACATCCAGCCAGGTTTTAATCCTGACGGGAACAAGGGCAGTTTTACCTATCCCCGCTTTCCAGGCCTCTATGCTGGCGACAGTAATCCCTGGCTGGAGCGTAGCGACTGGGACTGGGATATTGACCCCGTCGGGTTAAGAATCGCCTGTCGTAAACTATTTGACCGCTATCAGCTGCCGCTAATGATCACCGAAAATGGCCTGGGGCGCCTGATGTGCTGGAAGAGGGACAAATCAACGACACTTACCGTATTGACTATCTTCGCCAGCATATTCAACACGTGCAGCTGGCCATCGCCGATGGATTACCGGTGCTGGGATATTATCCATGGTCCTTTCTCGATGTGATGAGCACCAGCAACGGTTATAAAAAACGTTATGGACTGGTATATGTTGACCGTGACGATCATGATTTCAAAACATTAAATCGTTATAAAGAAGCCAGCTTCTACTGGTATCAACGCGTTATTTCCAGCAATGGCAGCAACCTGAACTAACGATAAGGAAATTATGATGAAAACTATTCCTTTAATGTGTTCTGCAGGCATGTCGACTAGCATCATGGTTAAAAATATGACTGAGGCAGCGGCAAATACAGGTGCAGAGGTAGTAATCAAAGCGATTCCGGAACAGGCGCTGAACGATCATCTTGCCGAGACTGATATCATACTGCTGGGCCCGCAGGTTCGTTTTTTACAGGGAAAAGTACAGGCCGCAGCAAAAAATATTCCCGTCAGCGTCATTGATACCATGGATTACGGCATGATGAACGGTGAGAAGATTTTACGCCAGGCGCTGGATATTATTGGAGAAAGTTAATGGATACAGAGAAAATTTGTTTTGAAATGATATGTCACGTTGGTGACGCTCGCTCATCCTTTATTGAAGCAATCCAGCAGGCCAGACAAAAAAACTTTTTACGGGCGCGAGAGTTAATTGAAAACGGCAAGGTGAATTATAATCTGGGACACGCCGTACACGCCCGTCTTATACAGCAAGAAATGGAGCAGGACAGGCATCCGCTCTCTTTAATTCTGGTTCACGCTGAAGATCAGCTGATGAGTGCCGAGAACTTTAAAATTCTGAGCGAGGACTTTCTTTGCCTTTATCAGCTTTTAGGTAAAGCCCGTTAATTATTTTTAAGATACATTAACAACCGCAGTTGTGTTCTTTGCTAAAAATATCACGAGAGGCAGTGATGAATATCTTACACCTGTTATTCGGCATAATTTTTCTATTTTCACAACAGGCGATGGCGAAAGAGATTGATATTTATTTAATTCGCCACGGCCAAACGATGTTTAATCTTACTGGTCAGGTACAGGGGTGGAGCGATTCGCCTTTGACTGAAAAAGGTATTTTTCAAGCGAAAGCCGCAGGCAGAGGCGTCGCAAAAGTTGCTTTTACCACGGCTTTTAGTAGTGATGCAGGCAGAGCGCGAAAGACCGCCCAATTAATACTGGCAGAGAATAAAACGGCCAGTAAACCTCCTGTCGTTGAATTAGCTGCACTCAGAGAGTGGGGATATGGAGGTTTTGAGGGCAAAGACGATGCGGAATTATGGCAACCGTTGTTTGACTCAAAACAGGTGGAATTCCGTAAAGACTGGTCAACCTGGGAGCGCTTTACCTCACTAATGAGCGACAGAGAGATCGCTGATGCCATTGCGCGTAACGATAAAACAGGCATGGCGGAAGATTATGCACATATTACTGCCCGACTAAGAGAAGGCATTAATCAGGTCATTAAAGAAACCGACGCCAGGGGCGGAGGAAACAGCCTGGTAGTCTCTCATGGAAGCGCCATACCGACCATACTGGCTCTCTTTACGCCTGAACAGTATCACGGCGAAAGTATCGGCAATGCCAGCTTAACGATTTTGCATTACAGCGATGGAATTTTTACGCTTAAAACCGCAGGCGACACCCGCTACCTGGAGGAACAAAAATAGCAAAGATTTAGCCCTGAGCGGACTCAGCAACAGCGTATCAGGAGAACGCTTTTGTTATCTCATCTGCCACGCTAATCTGGACTGGCCTAAACGAACTTCTGGAGAGACAGATGGCGAAAGCGTTAGTGATTTTTCTGCATGGCGTCGGCAGCAACGGCGAAGATTTGGCGGCGCTGGGCCGTCGCTGGACGCCGCTGTTGCCGGACGTTATCTTCGCCGCGCCCGATGCGCCTTTTGCTTTTCCCCATGGCGCAGGCTTTGAGTGGTTTAGCCTCGACGGCGTGACGCCGGAGAACCGTCCGGCGCGAGTGCGTGGCGCGCGCGAAACGTTCGACGCTACGCTGAAGGCGATTCTCGCGCGCCACGGGCTGCGCGACCAGTGGGACAAAGTTGTGCTGGTCGGCTTTTCGCAGGGATCGATCATGGCGCTCGACGCGCTGGCGTCAGGCCGCTTTCCGCTGGCGGGCGTGGTGGCCTTCTCCGGCCGGCTGGCGTTTGACGAGCCGCTGTCGCCTGCGGTTCATACCCCTGCACTGCTGATCCACGGGCACGCCGACGCGGTCATCCCGTGGCGCGAGAGCGAGTCGGCCGCGCAGCGCCTGAAGGCCGCCGGCGTGCCCCTTGAGCTTCAGCTTGAACCCAGGACGGAGCACACCATTTCTGCGCAGGGCGCGATGCGCGCCGCCGCGTTCATCGCGCAGTGCCTGCAGGACTAGGGCCAGAAGCGCCGTAGCGCGGCATACGCCTGTCGCGCCGCCTCATGCGGCGGCAGGCGCTTCAGGTCGTCATTAAACACTTCAATGCCTATCGGCCCCTGATAGTTCGCGCTTTTCAGCTTATCGACAAAGCTGCCGATATCGATAATGCCCGCGCCGGGCAGCTGGCGGCGATGTTTCGCCAGCGTCATGATCGCCTCTTTATCCTGCGGCGAAGGCTGAACCGCCATATCGCACAGCTGCACTTCATAAATTCGCTCGGCGGGAATGTTGTCGAGATGCGAGGCGTCGCCGCCCAGCGCGCAGATATGAAAGAGATCGACCACCAGGCCGATATTCGGCTGATCGAGACGCTGCAGCCGCTCCCAGGCTTTCGGCAGCGTATTATCGACGCTGCACCATGCCATCGGCTCATACATGATGCGCATGTCGAAGCGCGCGGCCTCGGAAGCCAGCCAGCGCAGATCCTCGTCGATTTGCCCGACAATGCAATCCTGGCGCGTAGTGGCAGGCGCCTGAAGGGTGTCGCAGCCCAGCGCCTGCGCCATCTCGATAAACTGGCGCAGCTCGTCCCGCTTTTGCCGGCGCAGCTCGCCGGGCGCGCCGGTAAAATCGCGCAGGACCTGCAGGTTGGTGAAGCCCGGCCCCAGCTGCGCCAGATGCGCCGCGCCCTGCCCGCAGGCGTCGACATCTTCACGCCAGATTTCGACCTGATCGAAGCCGGCGTCGCGCGCCGCCTGAAGTTTCTCTTCGGTGTTACCGCTTAACAGCACCAGGTTAAGGAATGCAGGTTGAGTCATGAACGTCCTCCTTAATCGTCCGGAATAATCGGTTGCGACAGACGCGGAATGCTTCTGCGGCCGGTATTTACCTTAGCCGAGGAAATTCACCAGCGCGAAGCCGGCGAAGGTCATCAGCAGCGATCCGGCGACGTGGGTCAGCACGCTCGTCATCGCCCAAAAATACTTACCTGATTGTAGCAACATGAGAATTTCTGCCGAAAAGGTTGAGAAGGTCGTCAGACCGCCGCACAGGCCGGTGACGATCAGCAGCTTCCAGGCGGGATCGAGCTGGGGATTTTTGACAAACCAGGCCAGCGCGGCGCCGATAATAAAGCCGCCGGCCAGGTTCACCAGCAGCGTGCCCGGCGGCAGGCTGGGAAAGAGCGCGTTAAAGCGCAGCGAGATAAGCCAGCGCAGCGTACAGCCTGCAGCGCCGCCCAGCATCACGGCGAAAAGCGACTTCAACATGATTAACTCCTGTAGTCAGCGATCGCGCAGGGACGTGGCGGAGAGAGTACTAGCCTGACACACCAGTAACGCCTGCGAGAGGATTCGGGTTGATGTCAGGCGTCATCAGCCGCTGGGCTCAGCCAGCAGGCGGTTGGGGAAGGTGGAACGCCATCACCTTAAGGCGTTGATAATACGATGCGGCACAGCGAGTGACAAGCCGGTCAGGCGAGCAGCAGACGGCGAAAAAACGTGGGATTTTGAAAAATTGCGTTCGCCTGGAGGCGCTACATCGGCGACCAATGGAGAAAAATGTGTTTTGGCATCATAAAGGTTTAACTTATGTATAAAACCTCTTTTAGTTGGTCAATTTACTCGCCAGTTTTCCCACACGGAGATTTTATGCGCACCTTGGTTTTCGATACCGATATCGGCGTAGACGACGCCTTTGCGCTGGCTTACGCGGCGCGCACGCAGCGGCTGCTGGGCATCACCACGGTGTTCGGCAACGTGGCGGTAGGGCAGGCGGTAAAGAACGCTCGCCTGTTCTGTGAAAAAATGCAGATTGATGCGCCGGTTTATCGCGGCTGCTCGCGCCCGCTGGCGCTCACGCCCAGCGAACCGGCAAAACTGCACGGCGAAGATGGCCTGGGCGACGCGTTTTCCAACGCTCACAGCGACGCGGCGCCGGGCGCGGTGCAGTTTATTATCGACAGCGTGCGCGCCCGGCCGCATGAAATTACGCTGGTGGCGATTGGCCCGCTGACCAACATCGCCAGCGCCATCAATCAGGCGCCGGACATTATTCCGCTGGTTAAAGAGCTGGCGATCATGGGCGGCGCGTTCGGCACCGACGGCCACAGCGGCAACGTGACGCCTTTCGCCGAGTTCAATATCTGGAAAGATCCGCACGCAGCCGATCAGGTGCTGAGCTCGGCGCTTAACATCGTGGTGCTGCCGCTCGACGTGACGCACAAGGTGTTGATCAGCGGCCAGGAAGTGGAGCAGCTTAACCAGCCGGTGCTGAGCGCCATCGTGCGGCCCTATCTTGCTTATAGCCTGCAAAAAGAGGGTTTCGACGGCATGGCGCTGCACGACACGCTGGCGATCGCCTGGCTCTGCCAGCCCGAGGCGTTTCAGCTAAGCGAAGGCCCGCTGCGCGTCATCACCGAGGGCATCGCGCGCGGGCAAACGGTGCGTAAGCTGAGCGCGCTGGCGTCGCGGGAGGATCCGTTTCGCCACCTGCCTGCGCAGCGCGTGGCGCTGGGCGTAGACGCCGCGCGGGTGCGCGACCACTTCCTCCGCACGCTCAGCGATCGAAGTGAATAACGCCTTTGATCAGCTCGCGGTTGTTGATCACCTGCGGCTCGAAGCTTTCCGCCAGCGTTGAGAAGGCGAAGTGCGCGTTGAGCATCATCGCGGCGCGCAGCTGGCCGCTCGCCATCAAATCGCGCACGCGATCGAAGTCTTCGCGCGTCGCGTTGCGGCTGCCCATTAACGTGGTCTCTTTCTTGTGGAACTCGCTGTCCGGGATCACCAGATCGCCCTTATGCAGGCCGACATAGACCACGGTGCCGCCGTGGCGCATCAGGTTGACGGCGTTGTTCATCGCCGCCGGGCTGCCGGTGGCGTCGAGCACTTTTAGCGCCAGCCTGCCGTTGAACTGCGCGCGCAGCACGTCGTAAAAATCGTCGCGCGCCGGATCGATCGCCGCCAGGCCCAGCTCTTTCGCGACGTGCGCGCGGCGAAACTCGCTGGTGTCCGCCACCACGACGTTGGCGCCCGCTGCCGCGGCGATTGCCGCCACGCCCAGGCCGATCGGCCCTGCGCCCACCACCAGCACATCTTCGTCCGCGCCGACGCTGGCCCGCCGCACCGCATGCGCGCTGATGGCGAACGGCTCAATCAGCGCGGCGGCCTCCGGCGCCACCTCTTCTACCTGCAGCAGATTGCCGGCCGGCACGGCGAGGTATTCGCAAAAGCCGCCATCCTGATGCACGCCGATCACGGAAATCTGTTCGCAGCAGTTGGTTTTGCCGCTCTGGCAGGCATCGCAGCGCAGGCAGGAGATATAGGGGATCAGCGCCACGCGCTGGCCTGGCGCTACGCTCGTTACGCCTTCGCCCAGGGCGACCACTTCGCCGCACAGCTCATGTCCCAGCACGCGCGGATAGCTGAAGAACGGCTGATTGCCCGCCCAGGCGTGGATATCGGTACCGCAAATGCCGGCGGCGATGATTTTAATCAGCGCCTCGCCGGCGGCGGGGGCAGGCCGCTCGCGCGTGGCCCAGATCATTTTCTTCGGTTCAGCGATGACCAGGGTTTTCATTGTCGTCATGGGAATTCTCCTGTTGTCCTGCGGCAGTTATGACGAATTGATCACACACCGGCTGTTTTGCCCGCGCGATCTGTGAGGCACAGCGTTTTTTTTGGGATTTGAATGGTTTTTAATAAATAAAAACCCGGAGAGCGCCCGTGAGCCGAAACCTGAATCTGCGCCAGAACGTTATTAACCAAATGCTGGAAGGGATTGCCCAACGCCATATCCGTTCGCCGCTGCCTGCCCAGGCCGCGCTGGCGGAGATGTTTAATATCAGCCGCACCACGGTGCGCCATACGCTGCACTATCTGGCGCAGCGCGGCGTGCTGGAAAAAGTGGCCGGGACCTATGTGATTGTGCGGCAGCCGCAGGAAGAGGATGGTTTCAGCGAGCTGACCTCGCCGATTGAGCAGCAGGCGAGCCAGTTCGAACAGGCGTTTTTCGAGATGATCAATCAGCGCCAGCTCTCGCCCGGCGACGCTTTTAGCGAGCTACAGCTGGCGCAGCGGGTGAAGGTCAGCCCGGTGGTGGTGCGCGAATTTCTGCTGCGCTTTATGCGTTACGATCTGCTGGAGCCGGTCAAGCGCGGCCGCTGGCGCATGAAGAAGTTCACCCTGGACTATGCCGACAAGCTGTTCGAGCTGCGCGAGATGCTGGAAACGCACGCGCTGACGCGCTTTCTTAACCTGCCGCCGCAGGATGAGCGCTGGATTCAGGCGCGCGACCTGCTGGATCGCCATCGCGCCCTGCGCGATACCATCGCCAGCGACTACCGCCAGTTCGCCGCGCTGGATAAAGAGCTGCATTCGCTGATCCTCTCCGCCGCCAACAATCCCTTTTTCAACCACTCGCTGGAGATTATTTCCGTTATTTTTCATTCCCATTACCAGTGGGACGAGCGCGATCTCAAGCAGCGCAACATCGTGGCGTTGGAGGAGCATATGGCGCTGCTCTCCGCGCTTATCGGCCGTCAGGACGTCGATGCGCTGCTGGCGCTGCATAATCATCTGGCCACGTCCCGCTCGTCGATGGCGCGCTCAATCCGCCAGTACAATTAAAAACCGATTAAAAACCACAAAGCATTAGCTCCCGCACGAATCAGAAACATCTTCGCAACATCCTGGCGGTATTGCTTCTAGTCTCGACTGCAACTCATAACGGCCGCTGGGCCGCTATGTCCTTAGCTGTCTGATAACGATAACGACCCCGCTACGGGAGTAAGCCATGGAAAATACCTCAACCCGCGACGCTAAAAATCCGGCCGCCGGAACGCCGCCAGAGCAGGAGTATGTGCCGGCGCGCAGCGATATCGTGCGCTCGCCGCGCATTCGCAAGATTCAGATCACCGCCATGCTGCTGCTGCTGTTCGCAGCCATCATTAACTATCTCGACCGCAGCTCGCTCTCGGTCGCCAATATGACCATTCGCGAGGAGCTAGGGCTGAACGCCACCGAGATCGGCATGCTGCTCTCCGCCTTTTCGCTGGCGTATGGCCTGGCGCAGCTGCCCTGCGGCGCGCTGCTGGACCGTAAAGGCCCGCGCATAATGCTCGGCCTCGGCATGTTCGTCTGGTCGCTGTTTCAGGCGGCCGCCGGACTGGTGCATAACTTCACCCAGTTTATTCTGGTGCGCATCGGCCTCGGCATCGGCGAAGCGCCGATGAACCCGTGCGGCGTGAAGGTGATCAACGACTGGTTCAACATTAAAGATCGCGGCATGCCGATGGGCTTTTTCAACGCCGCCTCGATGATCGGCCTGTCGGTGGCGCCGCCGGTGCTGGCCGCGATGATGCTGGCGTTCGGCTGGCGCGGCATGTTTATTATCATCGGCGTGCTCGGCATGTTCCTGGCGATTGGCTGGTACCTGATTTATCGCGACCGCGACAACAATAAGCTCAGCGCAGAAGAGATCCACTATCTGCAGGCGGGCAGCGTGGCGTCGCGTAAAGAGCCGCTGAGCTTCGCCGAATGGCGCGGCCTGTTTAAGCAGCGCACCATGTGGGGCATGATGATCGGCTTTAGCGGCATCAACTATACCGCCTGGCTCTATATCGCCTGGCTGCCGGGCTATCTGCAGTCGACCTACCATCTGGATCTGAAGAGCACCGGCCTGCTGGCGGCGATTCCCTTCCTGTTCGGCGCGGCGGGCATGCTGCTGAACGGCTATACGGTGGATGCGCTGGTGCGCCGCGGCTTCGACGCGGTGAAGACCCGCAAGGTGTGCATTATCTCCGGCATGCTGCTGTCGGCGGCCTTTACCGCCTTCGTGACGCGCGCCACCGATACCACCAGCGCTGTCACGCTGATCGGAATGGCGCTCTTCTGCATCCACTTCGCGGGCACCTCCTGCTGGGGGCTGATCCACGCCAACGTGACGGCGCGCATGACCGCGTCGGTCGGCAGCATCCAGAACTTCGCCAGCTTTGTCTTCGCCTCGTTCGCACCGGTCATCACCGGCTGGGTGCTGGATACTACGAAGTCGTTCAGCCTCGCGCTGATGATCTGCGCCGGTATCGCCGTGGTGGGCGCCCTCGCCTATCTGGTGCTGGTGCGCAAGCCGATTACCGACGGCGTATAGCGATAAAGCAGCCGGGCGCTCGCCCGGCTAGCTCAGTTTATGCAGCGTCACGCCGTGGCGCGCGCCGTAGCGCTCGATGCCCGAAATGACCTTCTCTACGCTCAGCGGCGGCGGCGGCGCGAAGAGCGGCGCCCGCGCCCGCAGCGCCGCGTCGAAGTGCGCTAAAGCGGCTAAATCATGCGGATAGCGCTCGGGATCGACGCCGACGAACGCCCCCTCATTCATCGCACGATCGAGCAATCCCTGCCAGCGCTCAAGCGGCGCCAGCCCGATGCCCTCCGTCCCGGTTGAATAGAGCAGCATATCGATATCGCGATAGCGCGGCTGCCTGTCGAGGAAGCGCGTCAGTGAGGAGGCGGAAGGCTCGGCGCCCGACATCAGCCAGAACGGAATGGCGTGCTGACGCATAGCGCACCAGGGATCCATCAGCAGATAGCTGCCCACCGTCAGGCGCGTCGCGTTGATGCCCGCCGCCAGATACCAGTCGCGGTAGATCTCCGCCACCACGAAGCTCAGCGCCTCGGGATCCTGATAGCGTATCTCCAGCAGCCGCCAGCCCTGATCCGCCGCCAGCTTTTTCAGCGGCGACTTCAGGTACTCGTCCAGCCCCCATTCCGCTTCCGGCACCCGATCGGTGGGCGCAGGCGCATTCCACTGCTCGCGATCGCTGCCGGAACGCGCCAGAAACTCCGCAACCCGTCCGCCGCCCTGCAGATAGTCGCTCTCCGTTGCGCCGCTCAGCCCGCCGAACTGGAAGAAAGAACGGTCGCTGGTGCGCGTGACCGGCCACTGCTGCGTACAGTGACTGATAAACAGCGTGCTATTTCCCGGCAGGCTGCGCATCAGAAATTCATTAAAGGCCAGCGGCAGCGCGCGCAGCTTGAGGTGAAAGTAGCGCAGCTTGTCGAGCAGTCGCCGGTTCTGATTCGGATCCTGGATATGGTGCACCGCCAGACGCGGCCAGGCCGCCAGCAGCGCCGCCGCGATTGATTTTCCCTGCTCAAATCCCGCCTGCGCGTCGTCGGGATCGCTGTGCGCCGCGCGCACCGGGCAGAGAAAAGTCTGCGGCAGCCAGGGGGCGCCCGCTGCTGCCGCCAGATGGGTCAGTGCGCCGTTCGACGAGCCGATAAAGGCGGCGGGATATTCCTGTTCCGGGTATTCGCTGGCCATCCATTCGGCGATGCCTTCCACATCCAGATCGCCCGCCTGTGATTCGCTGATGCCTTCCGCCATGCCGCCGACGGCATAGCCCCACTCTCTCAGCCGGGTCGGCAGGCGGTCGAGGGACGGCAGCAGGCGATCGCGCATCGGCGACGCGTCGGCGTCGTCGACCGGCTTATCATGCAGCGTGTGGGCCAGCGCCATCAGCATGGCGGTGGCGGAGTCGAAGCGGGCGATGCCTTTAGGCAGTTTATTCATCCTGATTCTCCTGCTGAATGCGCGTCAGAAAGGGACGGATGGCGTGGCGGAAGCTCCACGGATAGACATAGTGCAGCGTATGGGTGCCGCCGCGCAGCGTCAGCACCTCGCCGCGCGGCATCAGCGCCCCCAGCTCGTCGACCCAGCGCGCGGGCGACACCGTATCGCGCGATCCGCGCAGCAGCAGCGTCGGCGCGTTGATATAGGGCAGACGATGTTCAATGCGGTCCTGCAGGAGCAGACGATGGGTTTTCAGCGCGCGCCACAGGCCGGCTTTGGCGAGGTCGACGTGCATCAGCGACGTGGAGGAGCGATGGCGTTCGAGACGGCTGTTGCGCCAGCCGCGCCACGCCTGACGCAGCAGGCTGCGCGCGTGGCGATCCACCGTCGGGCCCTGGAAAACCAGCCCGGCCACCGCTTCAGGATGCCTGACGGCCAGCGCGGCGAGCACCTGGCAGCCGGAGGCGCTGCCGATCCAGATAGCGCGCGTCAGCTGGTTATGCTGCAGCCATTGCCAGAGCGCCTCGGCCTGCTCTTCGACCGACAGCACAGGCACCGATGCCGGCAGGACGCTGGCGCCGAAACCGGGCAGATCGGGCACCAGCACGCGATAGTTGTTGCTCAGCGCCAGCGCCAGCTCCTCCATCGAGCGTCCCGACATGACCAGCTCGTGTACCAGCACCAGCGGCAGTCCGGGCGCGTCGTGGGGCGTGACGCGCGTAAACATGCGCCACTCGCCAACCTGTTGAAAATAACCGGCCAGTCCGGCGTGATGGCTGCGCGGCGAAACGGGCGGCGTCTGTTTTAACCGCCGCCACTGCTGAACGCCCCACCAGGTTGCCGCTGCACCCAGCCCCAGACCGGCCAGCAGCGCGCTGCTTTTCCAACGCATCGGTTGTTCCTTACGCCTCATTACCCGCTCCTGAATATGGTGTGTCACTTCAGTGTAGGCGGCGAAATCGTGACCAGCAGGCGAGGCGGGAGAAAGTTATTGTCAGGGACGCGCCAGCCGCGCCTCGCACTGCTGCGCGATTTCCCACAGGCGATGGCGGATAACCTGCTTCAGGTGCAGCGTGGACTGCGATTGCGGTCGATCGCGACGGCTGATAAGCATGACTTCGAACGGCAACGGCTGCGTGACCGGCAGTAGCGTCAGCTGATCGGCGTAGCGACAGGCGGTAAAAAGGTCGACCACGCCGACGCCACCGCCCGCCAGCACCATATCGGCGATAACAGAGTAGGTTTTAATCGAGAGCGAAACGGGCGGATAGAGCCGCTTATCGTAAAGCGCGCGGTGCAGCACGCGGCCAAGCGGATCCTGCGCCTGCATCAGCAGCAGATTATTGGCGCACAACCACTCCAGCGACACGGGCTCTTCGCGGCTGAGATGGGGAGGGAGCAGCGCTACCATTGAGGACTGAAAAAGCGGCTCCGCCAGCAAATCCCCATCGACCTGCTGACCAAACACCAGCGCAAAATCGAGCTGGTCTTCAAGGATGTTGCGGCACAGCGTGGAAAAATGCTCGGTCACAAGCTCGACGTTGACCGCCGCCGCCTGATGCCGATAGCGCACCAGCGCGGGCGCCATCACCATCTGACCAAAAGCGTGCGCCGCGCCGACCCGCACCGTCTGCCCTTCGCCGCGCCGCAGCTGATCCGCCAGCTGGTTAATCGCCTGAAGGCGGTGGTAAAGCGCGTCGATTTCAGGCAGTAATCGCCCGCCTTCAGCGGTGATCACCAGTCCTTGCGCGCGTCGTTCGAACAGCGCAAAACCCAGCTGCTGCTCGGCATGATTGAGCACGCGGCTGACGTTAGGCTGCGACACATTTAGCAGCCGCGCCGCGCCGCTGATGCTGCCCGCCTGAACGATCGCCTGGAAAACTTCAATATGACGCAGACGCATGGTTATTCGCCCCAGGTCGCTTCCAGCACGCGCAGCCAGTTGCCATAGCAGATTTTATGCAGCAGCTCAGCGCTATAGCCGCGCGCCGCCAGCGCGGCCACCAGCCGAGGAAAGCCAGCGACGTCGCCGAAGTCATCTGGCATGGTGGCGCCATCGAGATCGGAGCCGAAACCAACGCCATCTTCGCCAACCTTGTTGAGAAGATACTCAATGTGGCGGACAATTTCCGTCAGGCTGGTCGGCGCGTCGCGCCTGCCGTCTTCGCGCAAAAAAGGCACGGCGAAATTTACCCCGACAAAGCCGCGCGTCTCGGCGATCGCCGCCAGCTGGCGGTCGGTAAGGTTGCGCGACTGGGCGCTGATCGCGTGGGCGTTTGAGTGGCTCGCCACCAGCGGCGCGTCGCTGATGGCGGCAGTGTGCCAGAAGCCTTTTTCATCCATATGGGAGAGATCGACCAGAATGCGGCGCCGGTTACAGTCGCGCACCAGCTGTTTGCCCGCGTCGGTCAGCCCGTTGCCGATATCGGGCGACGACGGAAAGCGAAAGGGAACGCCTTCACCGAACTGGTTAGGGCGGCTCCACAGCGGCCCCAGACTGCGCAGGCCGCTGGCGTGGAGAATGTCGAGCAGTTCGCCATCGACGTCCAGCGCCTCCGCCCCCTCAATATGCATCACCACTGCCAGCCTGCCGCGACTCATACAGTCGCGGATATCCCGCACGCTGCGGCAGATTTTTATCTGCTCCTGTGAGGCCTGCTCAATGCGCAACAGCAGCGCCAGCATGGCGAAAGTGGCGTCGCGCGCCGCCGCTGTGGTCTCCAGAGAGAGGAGATGTGGCGCGCTTCTTGCAACAGCCTGAGCGTCCGCGGCGTCGAGGGAAGCCTGCCCTGGCGCCCAGGCGGCGAAAAGGCCGCCCGCCATATTGCCCCGGCGCAGGCGCGGAAAATCGAGCTGGCCTGACGGGATGCCCTGCAAAAATGCATTGACCGCGTCAGGGCGATGGTGCTGCCACAGCCGACAGAGCACGTCGTTGTGACCGTCGAATACAGGAACGTCTGGCCATGCCTGTTGATGATTTTCCGACATTTTTCGATTCCGTTTGCAGTGGGTTTTGCACAAAAGCGGCATGCAGGCGGCGCGGGCGCACCAAAACAGAGCAGGCGTTTTATGCGGCGTAAAGAGCAAACATTAATCTCCCGCAGCCGGACGCATGTCAAGACAAATAACAGACTAATTTTATTTTTACTTTTAATAATCAATAACCTGGAGTAAAAATGGTCACCAGAAGACGCTTTATCGCAGGCTGCGCTGCCGCGCCGGTTTTATCCTCGCTAAGCTTCAACCCCGCCTTCGCTGCCGCGCCAGCCGGCATGCTGGTCATGGCGATGCAGCTCGACAATATGACCAGCCTCGACCCACATGAAAGCTTTGAAGCGACGGGCGGACAGATCTGCGGCAACCTTTACCAGAAGCTGGTGCAGCCCGATCCGCAGCAGGCGGATAAGATTATCGGCATGCTGGCGCAAAGCTGGGAGGCGAACGGCGACAACAGGGTATTTACTTTCCGCCTCGATCCGGCAGCCAGATTCGCCGACGGCACGCCGGTGACCGCAGAGGATGCGGCCTTTTCCATCGAGCGCATCGTAAAACTGGATAAAAGCCCGGCCTTTATCATTAACCAGTTCGGCTTTACTAAAGAAAATGTCGCCAGCAAGGTGACGGCGAAAGACGCCCATACCCTGGAGATGACCCTGGGCGCGCCCGCCTCAGAGTCCTTCCTGCTTTACTGCCTCTCCGCCACGGTCGGCAGCATTGTGTCGAAAAAAGCCTGCCTCGCCAACCAGCAAAACGGCGACCTCGGCAACGCCTGGCTGAAGCAGCACAGCGCCGGCTCCGGCGCCTTCACGCTGCGCAGCTGGAAAGCGAGCGAAACGGTGATTCTGGAGCTGAGCCCGGAGTACGCTGGCAAGAGTGCTATCAAGCGCGTCATCCTCAAGCATATCGCCGACCCCGCCGCGCAGTCGCTGATGCTGCAAAAAGGCGACGTGGACGTCGCTTACGATCTCACCACCGAGCAGTTAAAACCGCTGCAGTCCGACAGCGACGTGACGCTGGTGAAGCAGCCGCTTTCCGCCATCATGCTGATGTCCTGCAATACCACGCATCCGCTGCTGCAGAAGCCGCAGGTGTGGCAGGCGCTTAAGTGGGCGATCGACTACGACAGCATCCAGAAAAATATTCTGTCGCTGACCTATAACGTGCATCAGAGCTTTTTACCTTCCGGCTTTCCGGCTGCGCTCGACGACACTCCTTTCCATCACGATGTCGATAAAGCGAAAGCGCTGCTGGCGGAAGCGGGTTACCCGGAGGGTTTCGAAATCACCCTTGACCACTATTCAATGCAGCCCTACCCCGATATCGCCCAGGCGATTCAGACCCAACTCGGCGCCATCGGCATCAGGGTGTCGTTGATCGCCTCGGAGAACCGTCAGGTGCTGACTAAGATGCGCGCGCGTCAGCATCAGCTGGCGATAACTTCGTGGGGCGCGGACTACTTCGATCCGAACTCCAATACGGAAGCGTTCTGCGTCAACACCGACAACACCACCAGCGCGCGCAACCGCACCCTGGCATGGCGCTGCGGCTGGTCAGACGACGAATTTAACCAGCTCACCGCGCAGGCGCTGCACGAAAGCGACCCGGCGCGGCGTCTCGCGCTGTACGAAAAAATTCAGCAGCTGCATCGGGAAAAGAGCCCGTTCATTTTTATGATGCAGCAGATTCAGACCACCGCCTGCGCGAAGAACCTCTCTGATGTTCATATGACCGTGCTGGAACAGTGGCCTTATCAGCAGGTGAAAAAAGCGTGACGGGCGCGGCAAAACGCGGCGCCAGCGCGCTGGGCAGCCTGCTGCTGACGCTGTTTGGCCTGACGGTGCTGACCTTTTTATCGGTCGGGTAATGCCGACCGATCCGGTGCTGGCGGCGGTTGGCGACAACGCGCCGCAGTCGGTGGTGGAGCGCGCGCGCGCGGAGATGGGGCTGGATCAGCCGCTCTATGTGCAGTTCGGCCACTATCTCAACCAGCTGCTGCATGGCGACCTGGGTCGTTCCGTGCTGACGTCGAACAGCGTTACCAGCGATATCGCCCGCTTTTTCCCGGCCACCATGGAGCTGGCGACGGCGGCGATCGTCATTGCCGCGCTGACTGGCATTCCTCTCGGCGTCTGGGCGGCGGTGCGCCAGGGGACCTGGCTCGATCAGACCATTCGCGTCATCTGCCTGGCGGGCCATTCGCTGCCGGTATTCGTGCTGGCGCTGCTCAGCCTGCTGCTGTTCTACGCCGTGCTCGGGATTGCGCCGGGGCCAGGGCGGCAGGACATCATCTGGCAGGATATGATCCCGCAGGTCACCGGATTTCTCACCATCGATTCGCTGCTGGCGGGCGAATACGACGCCTTCCGCGACGCGCTGGCGCACATGGCGCAGCCTGTCTGCATCCTCGCCTACTTCAGCATGGCCTACATCACGCGCATGACCCGCACCTTTATGCTCAACGCGCTCGGCGGCGAGTTCGTGATTACCGCGCGCGCCAAGGGGCTGTCGTCGCGCCGCGTGATCTGGCGTCACGCGTTCCCAACGGTCGCGGTTCAGCTGATTACGGTGCTGGCGCTGACCTATGCCGGGCTGCTGGAGGGCGCGGTGGTGACGGAAAATGTCTTCGCCTGGCCGGGCCTCGGCCAGTACCTCACTACCTCGTTAATGAACGCCGACATGAATCCGGTGGTGGGCGCCACGCTGCTGGTCGGCACGGTTTACGTGCTGCTCAACCAGCTCGCCGACCTTCTCTATCGACTCTGCGATCCACGGATAAAATAATGTTTATTTCACGTAACTGGCTGCTGGCCGATTCGCCGACCAACCGCCGTCAGGCGGTTTGGGGCCGACGCTATCGCCTGTGGCTCAACCTGCGCGGCAATCCGCTGGCGACAGGCGGTATGGCCGTCATTCTGCTGATGCTGCTGTTGGCCATCGCCGCGCCGCTGCTGACGCCTTACGATGCCGGCGCGCAGCATCTGGAAAACCGTCTGGCGGCGCCGTCCGCCTCGCACTGGCTAGGCACGGACGAGCTTGGACGCGATCTCTGGACGCGCATTATTTACGGCGGCCGCACCACGCTCGGCATGGTCATCGCCGTCGTAGCGCTGACCGCCCCGCTCGGCCTGCTGATTGGCTGTATCGCCGGTTATCTTGGCGGCGTCGTTGATAAGGCGCTGATGCGCGTCACCGATATTTTTCTCGCCTTCCCACGCCTGATCCTGGCGCTGGCCTTCGTCGCCGCGCTCAAGCCGGGCGTCGAGAGCGCGGTACTGGCGATCGCTCTTACCGCCTGGCCGCCTTATGCCCGGCTGGCGCGCGCGGAAACGCTGCAGTTTCGCCACAGCGACTTTATCGCCGCCAGCCGCCTGACCGGCGCGTCGCCGCTGCGCATTATTCTGCGCCACATTATGCCGCTCTGCGTGCCGAGCCTGATCGTACGCGTCACGCTCGATATGAGTTCCATCATCATTACCGCCGCCAGCCTCGGTTTCCTCGGCATGGGCGCGCAGCCGCCGTCGCCGGAATGGGGAACCATGATCGCGACCGCGCGCCGCTTTCTCTTCAGCGAATGGTGGGTGCCGCTGATGCCGTGCATCGCGATTTTTGTCACCTCGCTGGCCTTTAACTTTCTCGGCGACGGCCTGCGCGACGTCCTCGATCCCAGGGAGCGCTAAATGCTGGTGGAAATTGAGAATCTACGCATCGCCTTTCGCAGCCGCGCGGAAAGGTTCGAGGCGGTGCGCGGCGTCAGTTTTAGCGTCGGCAAAGAGAAATTCGCCATCGTCGGCGAGAGCGGCTCGGGCAAATCGCTCACCGCGCGCAGCCTGATGCAGCTGCTGCCGGGCAACGCCGAGGTCAGCGCGGACGCGCTGCGTTTTGACGGCATAGACCTGCGCGGCGCCAGCGAAAAAACGCTGCGGCAAATCCGCGGCAGACGCGTCGGCTTTATTCTGCAGGACCCAAAATATTCGCTTAACCCGGTCATGACTATCGGCCAGCAGATCGCCGAGGCCTGGCGCGAGCACAAAGGCGGCAGCAGTAAGGCGGCGATGCAGGCGGCGATCGGCCTGCTGGAGCAGGTGAAAATCCGCGACGCCGCCGCCGTGGCGCTGCGCTATCCGCATGAGGTTTCCGGCGGCATGGGGCAGCGCGTGATGATCGCCATGATGCTGGCGCCCGATCCCGAACTGCTGATCGCCGATGAGCCTACCAGCGCGCTCGACGCGACGGTGCAGGCGGAGATTTTGCGCCTGATCGACGACCTGGTTTCAGCGCGTGGGATGGGACTCATCCTTATCAGCCACGACCTGCCGCTGGTGTCGCACTTCTGCGACCGCGTGGCGGTGATGTACGCCGGACGTATCGTCGAGCAGCTTGACGCCCGGCAACTGCATCAGGCGCAGCATCCTTACACGCAGGGGCTGCTGGCCTGCCTGCCGTCGCTGCGTCACCCGCGCGCGCGCCTGCCGACGCTGCAGCGCGACGACGCATGGCGCGATTAGGAGAAAGCTATGTTTGACATCAACAACCTGGACGTCAGTTTCGGCGCGCACCGCGCCGTCAAAGCCGTCACCTTTCAGGTAGGCAGCGGCGAGAGTTTCGGCATGGTGGGCGAAAGCGGCTCCGGCAAATCGACGGTGTTGCGTGCGCTGGCGGGACTGAACCCCGACTGGCGCGGAGAGATCCGCTTCGGCGGCATGGTGCTGAGCGCCCGACGCGGCCGCCCTTTTTTCCGTCAGGTGCAGATGGTATTTCAGGATCCCTACGGTTCGCTGCATCCGCGCCAGACAATCGACCGTATTTTGCATGAGCCGCTGCTGGTGCATCGCCTCGATCGCGCCGAGCAGCGCATCAACCAGGCGCTAAACGATGTCGGCCTGTCCGCCGCCGCGCGCTTCCGCTATCCGCATCAGCTTTCCGGCGGTCAGCGCCAGCGCGTGGCGATCGCCCGCGCGCTGATTGCCGAACCGGAGGCGCTGCTGCTGGATGAGCCGACCTCCGCGCTGGACGTTTCCGTTCAGGCGGAAATTCTCAATTTGCTTAGCGATCTGCGCAGCGCGCGCAATCTTACCTATATTCTGGTGACGCATAATCTGGCGGTCGTCACCCATCTTTGCCAGCGTATCGGCGTGATGCAGCATGGCGAAATGGTAGAGCAGTTGAGCGCGGACGACCTGCGCGCGCGGCGAATTCATCATCCGCATACCGCGCAGCTGTTCGATTTAAGCATCGGACTGGAGGAGCCGGCATGACGCTGGAGTGGCAACGGGCGGCAGCGGTCGCCGACAGGCTTGTTCAGGGCTGGCGGCAGCCCGGCGCGCCGGGCGGCGCGATAGTGCTGTTCGACGCGCGTCAGGTGCATTCGACGCACTGCGCCGGGCTGGCCGATTTAGCGCAGCAGACGCCGTTTACCCTCGACAGCGTGGTGCGCTTCGCCTCGATCACCAAACATCTTTTCGCTGCGCTGGCGACCGGACCGGGACGCCGCTATTTGTCGCCTGATGACAAACTGGCGGATCACTTGCCACAGCTGCGCGGCGCCAACGGCCAGGTAACCGTCGGCCTGGCGCTGGATATGTCGAGCGGGCTGCCGGATCTGCGCGAAACGCTGTCGCTGATCGGCCTGTCGGTCTACAACGCCACCACCGACGCCGATCTGCTGGCGTTTCTGGCCGCGGAGAGTGAGCTAAACTACCCGCCCGGCAGCGAAATTTCTTACACCAATACCGGCTATCGGCTGGTGGAGGAGGCGCTAAAAGCGAAAGGGGTGCGTTTCGATGCGCTGCTGCAACAGTATATCTGCCAGCCGCTGGATATCAGCCTGACCGCGCCGGAAACCTGGTTCGACGTGGTGCCCGGCCTGGCGCCGGGCTACTGGTTCGACGGCAGCCGCTGGCAGCTCGCCAGCGCCGGCCTGCATCTTTCCGCCTCCGGCAGCGTCGCCGGCAGCCTGCGCCACCTGACGCGCTGGCTGCAGGCGCTGTTGAGCGACGGCGGCCCCGGCACGGGCGTGCTGCGGCGCCTCAGCGCGCCGCGCCTGCTGGCGGACGGACGCGTCAGCGGCTATGGGCTGGGTCTGGCCAGCACGCAGATCGGCACCCAGACGCTGTTTGGCCACGGCGGCTCGCATGCGGGCTATAAAAGTTATTTTCTGCTGCATCCTGAACGCCAGGCGGGCGTGGCGCTGGTGGCGAACCGCGAAGATGCCGCCACCTCTGAAGCCGCGCTGCGCGTGATGGCGGCGCTGCTTAACCGCACGCTGCCGGAGAAAGGGCACGATCTCACGCACGGCCTCTATGTCGGAGAACACGAGGCGGAGTGGCTGGAGATCGCTGGCGACGCGGCGACCTGGCTCGGCGCGAGCGAAACGCTGTGGCGCGGCGGCGCGCAGGGCGAAGCGCATTCGCTCTCCAGCACCTTTCCGCTGCGGCTGCGCCAGGAAGGCGTCGCCATCGGCGGCGAGATCGGCCATGCGCCGCGCCGCTTTGTGCCGGCCCAGCCCGACGGCGCCAGCTTACAGGCGATGCAGGGACGCTGGTTCCTGCCGCAGTGGCGCAGCGAACTGGTGATTGAGGGCGGGAAGCTAACGATGGGCATCGGCCCGGCGGCGATTGTCGCCAGCCTGCAGTCGCTGGGCGGCGACCGCGTGCTGGCGACCGCGCAGGACGGTCCCTGGCAAAAGCGCTTTATGCTGAAGCGCGACGGCAGCCGGCTGCGCCTGTTGCTTAACCGCAGCCGGGTGGTGCAGTTTATGCGATAACGTTGCGCAACCTGCCGATCTTCTCAATCTCTACTTCCACTACGTCGCCGCTGAACATAAACAGCGGCGGCGTGCGCTTTTTACCGACGCCGCCCGGCGAACCGGTGAAGATGACGTCGCCCGGCGAAAGCGGACTGAACGCGGAGATGTACTCGATAATATTCGCGACGCTATGCACCATGCTACCGGTGGTGTCGTTCTGCACTTCGCGCCCGTTAAGGAAGGTTTTGATCCCCAGCGTCTGCGGATCGCCAATCGTTTCGGCCGTCGTCATCCAGGGGCCAAAGCCGCCAGTCTGCGGCCAGTTCTTCCCGGCGGTAAACCAGGTAAACTGCATGTCGCGCACCGTCGCATCCATAAAACAGCTGTAGCCTGCCACGTAGCTCAGCGCCTCGTCGGCCTTCACCCGATGCGCCGGTTTGCCGATGATCACCGCCAGTTCGCCTTCGTAGTCGAATTCGCTGGTGGACGCAGGCTTCATGAGCGGCTGCTCATGGCCGGTCAGGGAGTCCGCGAAGCGGATAAACAGCGTCGGCGCATTCTGGGTTTCTGAAAACTCTTTACGCTTATCGGCGTAGTTCATGCCGACGCAAAAAACCTTACCGGGGTTGTCGATCACCGGCAGAAAACGCAGCGCGTCAAAGGGATAGTCGGCAGGTCGTTCGCCAAAAGCCGCGAGATCCGCCAGCGAGGAGCGCTGCAGGAAGGTTTTTAGATCCGGGCACTGCGCGCCCATGCGCGTGCCGACATCCACCACGCCGTTTTCCTTTACGATGCCGAAACTTTTAATGCCCTGGTCTGGAAGATAAAAACTGCAAAGCTGCATTACTGCCTCGTTGTTATAGATAAATTCGCGCGCAGGTTAGCAAAAGATGAGATGAAAATCGTACAAACTTCCGCTCATCCGATGACATAGGGTTTAATTTTGTGTCGACGCCAGATAAGAGAAGGCGCTGAGCAGGCTGACCAGCGTCGCCATGCGTTCCGCCTGGTAGCCGACCGTAACGGCGTCGAGGCGCGCGACGCCGGGGATCAGGCAGAAAAGATCCGCCAGCACCGGCCTGCTCGCCTGCAGCGTCAGCCGATAAGGCGCGTTCAGAGAGGCGGCGCACGCCCCGGACGCGCGTGATACCGCGCGCGCTGACGCTTCGCGAATGCGCTCCCGCGCCGCCTGCGGGCTCAGCGATTCGGCACAGGTGTGGGAAATCGCGCGCTTTACGCAGACATATTCCGCCTCGGGATGGCGTTCGGCGATCCACTGCTGCAGGCGGTCGTCGCCGCTCACCAGCCACAGCGGCGTGCCCTGTTCCGCCGCCGCCGCCGCGTAAATATCGCTTTCGCCCGCCACGCGATCGTTGATCAACATGCGCCAGAAGGAGCGGCCGTTGATAGTGTGCGCCAGTACGCCAGGCTCTCCTGCCGCGCTGTGATAGCCGATCAGCATCAGGCCATCAAAACGCTGCTGGTCCAGTCCCTCCACCATCGAGAGCGCGCGCGGTTTGCCCTGTACCAGGCGTGCGCGCGCATCCATCTGCGCGGCGCGCAGGTTGGTCATCTGCGCATGGCTGTCGGCGACGACCACTTCGGTCGCGCCTGCTGCGAAGGCGCCGTCGATCGCGGCGTTAACCTCTTGCTCCATTAACTCGCGCGCCAGCTGCCATTCGGCGTGGCCGGGCGCGCACTGTTCAGGACGCATGACGCCCGCGACGCCTTCGATATCGGCCGAGATAAAGATTTTCACTGTGTGACTCCTGCAAGGCGGTCCAGCACATCGCTGAGCGCCGGACGATGGTGGCCGCGAAAGCCGGTTACGGGCTGCGCGCTGAGCAGCGCGTCCAGCACCGCATGTTCGGTAGCGTCGGCCGCTGCCGACAGCATCGGCTCCAGCGCGGCGTCCGGCGGCGGTTGCGGCACGGGCCGGGTGGAGAAGGCGACCGCGATGTCGCCGGAGCCGTGCCCCCAATAGCTGCCAAGCCGTCCCAGACCGGCGCCGGCGCGCTTCGCCACACGCGTCAGCTGGCGCGCGTCGAGCGGCGCGTCGGTCGCCATGACGATAATGATGGAGCCGGCGTCGCGCTGCGGCGTCAGCGACGGCAGCAGCGGCGCGATCTGTTCGCCAAGGCGAACGCCATCCAGCGTCAGCGCCTCCAGCGCGCCGAAGTTCGCCAGCACCAGCACGCCCAGCGTGGCGTTAAGGCCGTCAATGCGGCGCGAGGCGCTGCCGATGCCGCCTTTCAGGCTGAAGCAGCTCATGCCGCGTCCTGCGCCGACGCTGCCGCGCGCGAAGTCGGCGTCGGCGGCGTCGAGGGCGGCCTGCGCCATCGCTTCGGTTACCGCCATCGCCTGAATATCGTTGAGCCAGCCGTCATTGCACTCCAGCGCCAACGGATTGACCGTGGGCAGCTCGCGTCCCAGCTCCGGATTGGCGCGGATCGCCGCGCGCGCCAGGGTGGTGAATAGCGTGCCTACCGCCAGCGTATTGCTGAGCAGAATCGGCGTCTGCAGCACGCCCAGCTCGTTGACCTGCACTAGCCCGACCGGCTTGGCGAAGCCGTTAAACACCGCCGCGCCGCACGGCAACGGCTGGGCGAAAAGGTTCTCTCCCGGCGGCACTACCGCCGTCACGCCGGTTTGCCGCTCGTCGCAGTCCAGCGTGTAGTGCCCGACGCGTACGCCAGGCACGTCGCTGATGCGATTAGTCGGTCCACAGACGCCGCGCGGCTGCCCAAGGCGGCGCGTGGCGCGCCAGCGCTGCAGCAACAGCGCACATTGTTGTTGGTGAAAGTCCATTTTTAGCTCTTTAATTTAGGGTCCAGCGTGTCGCGTAGCGCATCGCCTAACAGGTTGAACGCCAGCACCGTCATAAAAATCGCCAGACCGGGAAAAACGCTGACGTGCCACAGCCCCGCCATCATCATGCTGCGGCTCATGGCGAGGATATTGCCCCATTCCGGCACGTCGGGCTCCGGGCCGAGGCCGATGAAACTCAGGCCGGCGGCGGTGAGGATGCTGGTGCCGATGCGCATGGTGAAATAGACGATCACGTTCGGCAGCGTGCCGGGAAGAATATGCCGCAGCAGGATCACCCGGTCCGGCGCGCCAGCGCAGCGCACCGCTTCGACATAGGCGGCCTGCTTCAGCGACAGCGTCGAGGCGCGTACGATGCGCGCGAAAACCGGCACGCTGAACACCGCCACCGCGATGATCACGTTGTTGAGGCCGGGACCCAGTATCGCCACCACCGCAATCGCCAGCAGCATGCCGGGAAAGGCGAAGAGCACGTCGGATCCGCGCATAATCAGCATATCGACCCAGCGCCCATAGTAGCCCGCCAGCAGGCCAAGCACGATGCCCGCCAGCATGCCGAGCGTCACCGATACAATACCGACGTAGAGCGAAATACGCGCGCCATAGATAATCCGGCTCAGCACGTCGCGCCCTAGCTCGTCCGTGCCCATCCAGTGCGCGCCTGACGGCGGCATTGAGAGCGCCGTCCAGTCCGGCTCCATAGGATTCCAGGGCGCCAGCCAGGGCGCGAAGAGCGCGATCAGCGCCAGCAACAGCACGAAGCCGCCCGACGCCAGCGCCAGCGGATTGCGCGTAAAAGCGTGCAGGAAGTCGCGCCACGGCGAACGGATCGCTTCGCTATCGACGGTGGTTAGCGTCTGCTGGCTCATTTGGCCCCCTGACTGAGACGAATTGCCGGATTGACCACCGCATAGAGCAGATCCACCAGCAGGTTGATAACGATAAATTCAAATACGAACAGCATCACCAGCGCCTGAATCACCGGCTGGTCCTGCGCCTTGATCGATTCAATCAGCAGCCAGCCCAGCCCCGGCCAGTTAAAGACGCTTTCCACCACGATTGAGCCGCCGAGCAGAAACCCGAACTGCAGGCCCAGCATGGTGATCACCGGGATAAGCGCGTTGCGCATTACATGTTTCCAGGTGACGCGCGTAGCCCGCAGCCCTTTGGCGCGCGCGGTGCGCACATAATCCTCCTGCGCCACCTCCAGAAACGCCGAGCGGGTAAAGCGCGCCATCACCGCCGCGACCGACGAGCCAAGCGTAATGGCGGGCAGGACGATATCGGCAGGCTGGTTAAAGCCGCTGACCGAGAAGAGGCCGAAAGGCATGGCGACGAACTGGATTAGCAGCAGGCCAAGCCAGAATGCCGGCATCGAAATGCCGCCGACAGCGGCGCTCATTAGCGTCCAGTCCAGCCAGCCGCCGCGCCGCAGCGCCGCCGCCACGCCCACCACCAGTCCCAGCGCCACTGACCAGACGAATCCCGCCAGCGCCAGCCACAATGTCGGCATAAAGCCTTTTCGAATCACCTCCAGCACCGGCTGCTGAGTGCGATAGGTGACGCCTAAATCGCCGCGCAGGATACCGCCCAGCCAGTTTACGTACTGCTGCGGCAGCGGATCGTTCAGGCCGAGATGCTGACGCGCCGCTTCGACCGCCTCAACCGGCGCGTCAGGCCCGGCGTAGATACGCGCCGGATCGCCGGGCAGCAGCTTGATAAAGCCGAAGACCAGCAGCGAAACCACCAGCAGTACCGGAACCATCTCCAGCAGCCGACGCAGGATGTATGCGAACATAACCTTCCTTTTTTGCAGTGCCGTTCGGCGTTATTTAAAGGCTGCCTGATTAAAGAGCAGATTGCCGTCCGGCAGCATCGACACGCCGCTCAGTTTCGCCGTTTTGCCCACCAGATTGTCTGGCGTGCCGAGAAAGGCGACGGGCGCATCTTTCCACAGCAGCGTCTGCGCGTCGGCGTAGGCGGTCGCGCGCTTCGCCGGGTCGGCGGTCGCCAGGCCACCGGCGATCGCCTTATCCACTGCTGGGTTGCTGTAATAGGAGACGTTGTAAGAGGTCGGCACCCATGATTCGCTGGCGAACAGCGGACGCAGCGCCCAGTCGGCATCGCCGGTCGAGGTAGACCAGCCGCCGTAGTAGAGATCGTACTCTGCCTGTTTCGGATCCTTTACGCCCCAGAGTCTGGCGTTGCGCGTGCCGGAATCCATCGGCGTGACGGTGACGCGGATGCCGACCGTCGCCAGCTGCGCCTTAAGAAACTGCGCGGCGCGAACGCTGGCGGTGGCATTGGTGCACCAGAGCTTGAGATCGAGGCCGTTAGGGTAGCCCGCCGCGGCAAGCAGGGCTTTCGCCTCTTCCGGCGCGTAGCGATAGTTCGGCGCGCTCTGCTTCTGATAGAACTGCACCCCGGCAGGGATCGCCGACGTGGCGGGCGTGCCCATCCCGGCAAACCCCACTTTCAGCCAAAGCTCGCGATTGATGGCGTAGTTGATCGCCTGACGTACGCGCGTATCCGCCAGCGGCTTGTGCTGAGTATTGATCGCCATGTAGTAGAGATAGATGCTGGGATCGCGCTGGATCGCCAGCCTGCTGTCGCTCTGTACCGCGCCGATAAGATCGGACGGCAGCGGATAGATCGCGTCCACCTGGCCCGACTTCAGCGCCGCAACCCGCGTAGCGTCTTCCGGGCTTGGCGAGAAGATCACACGATCTACCTTCGGCCAGCCCTTGTTCCAGTAGCCGTTGAATTTCGTCAGCGTCACTCCCTTGCCGGGCTGCCACTCTACGAAGGTAAAAGGCCCGGTGCCGACCGGATGCAGACGCAGCTGCGCCTCGTCGGGAAACGCTTTTAGCACCGTCGGGCTCCACATTACCGCCGACGGGTGCGCCAGGGTGTTGATAAAGGCGCCGAACGATTCGCTGAGGTCGATTTGCACTTTATTGGGCGCCAGCACGGTGACGCTTTTGATCATGCGGTAAAGGCTATTGCGCTTCAGGCCTTTTTTCTGGTCGGCGAGCCGATCAAGGTTAGCCTTCACCGCGTCGGCGTCGAAGGGCGTGCCGTCCTGAAAGGTCACGCCGTCGCGCAGGGTCAGCGTGAACTGCGTGGCGTTGTCGTTGCTGGTATAGCCCGTCGCCAGCCAGGGCGTCAGGGTCATTCTGGCGTCGAACTGAAACAGGCGCTCAAAGATCCCGCTCTGAACCGAATAGCTAATGTTATCGGAGGTATCATGCGGGTCGAGTCCGGTGATATCGGCATACATCGAAATACGCAGATCCTGCGCCTGCGCGACGCTGACCAGACACGCGGTTAAACCGAGGGCGAGAGAAGTGCGGCGGAAAAATGGCTTCATAAAGTCTCCTGGTAGAAATGAATAGACGCAATTAATGCTCTTCAGCTACCCAGTGATCGGGCGCGACCTGGCGATAACGATGTTTTCTCACCGTCTCTTTTACGCTGCGCACAGGCGACGGGATCTCCCCGTCGTCGAAACGACGCTCTGGACGATGACGCGGATCGACCACCGGCACTGAGGCCAGCAGGCGCTGCGTATAGGGGTGCTGCGGTTGATTAAAGAGCGACTGCCGCGGGCCGATTTCGACAATCTGGCCGAGATACATCACTGCCACGCGGTTGGCGATGCGTTCGACTACCGCCATGTCATGCGAGATAAAAATCCAGGCAACGCCGGTCTGCCGCTGCAAATCCATCATCAGGTTGATGACCTGCGCCTGAACCGACACGTCGAGCGCGGAGACCGCTTCATCGGCAATAATAATTTTGGGTTTAAGCGCCATAGCGCGGGCGATGGCGATGCGCTGCCGCTGTCCGCCGGAAAACTCATGAGGATAGCGGCGCGCGTGTTCCGGCTGCAGGCCGACGCTTTCTAACAAGGCTTCGACCTGCGGCGTTGCTTCGTCGAGCGAGCGTACCAGTCCGTGCAGCAGCAGCGGCTCCGCAATGGTGAAGCCCACGGTCAGGCGAGGGTTGAGCGACGCGTAGGGATCCTGAAACACCATCTGGATTTCACGCCGCAGCGGCTGGAACTGCGCCTCTTTCAGGCTGGCGATTTCGCGACCGGCGAACAGGATGCTGTCGGCGTCGCCGGCGACCAGCCGCATAAGCGCGCGGCCGGTGGTCGATTTGCCGCAGCCGCTTTCGCCGACGATCGCCAGGGTCTCTCCTGGCCAGAGGGCGAAGTCGATCTGCTCGACCGCATGCACGCGGTGCGTCAGCGCGGAGAAAATGCCGCTGCGAACGGGGAAGCGCACGGTCAGCCCGCGGACGTCGAGCAGCGGTTTCTCTTCATAACGCGCGGTGACATGCGCCTCCTCAGCTGGCGCGTCGCTGTGCAGCAGCGGAAACCGCTGCGGCCAGCGCCGATCGCGCATGTCCCCGGGTTTCGGCACCGCCGCCAGCAGCGCTCGAGTGTAGTCGTGCTGCGGCGCGGCGAAAATCGCCTCTGCCGGCCCCTGCTCGACGACATTGCCGCGATACATCACCACCACCCGATCCGCCACTTCGGCGACGACGCCCATGTCATGCGTGATAAACAGCACCGCCATCCCTTTTTCTCGCTGCAGTTCGCGCAAAATATGAAGAATGCGCGCCTGTACCGTGACGTCGAGCGCGGTAGTCGGTTCGTCCGCAATCAGCAATTGCGGATCGCACGCCAGCGCCTGCGCAATCATCACGCGCTGGCGCATGCCGCCGGACAGCGCGTGCGGAAAGCTTTTCATGACCCGATCAACGTCGGCGATGCGCACCTGACGCAGCAGCGATCGCGCGCGCGCCTGCGCGTCGGCGCCGGAGCAGAGCTGATGATCGCGCAGCGCTTCGGTGAGCTGGTCGCCCACGCGCAGCACCGGGTTTAGCGAGGTCATCGGCTCCTGAAAAATCATCGCCATCTCGCGTCCGCGCAGCCTGCGCCGCTGCTCGGCGCTAAGCCGGCTGAGATCGCGCGTTTCGCCCGTGCGGTCGCGAAAGCGGATCGCGCCGCCGTCGATGCGCGCCGAGGCGGACAGCAGCCCCATGACCGCCAGCGAGGTCACCGATTTTCCCGAGCCGCTTTCGCCGACCACCGCGACGATTTCGCCCGGCTGGATGGAGAAGGAGACGTCGCGCAGCGCCTGCTGCGCGCCGCTGCGTCCGCGAAAGCTGACGCTGAGATGCTCTATCGCCAGCACCGGCGCGCCGTGCGACTCGGCAATGCTGGCGGCGTCAGGCAGGCGAGAAGTGTCCGTCATCGTTGCTCCAGATGCGTTACAGCCAGATGCGGCCTTGTGAATAGGAAAGGAAGGGCGAACTGTCCGCCGCCAGCCAGATGGGGCCGTCCAGATCGACATGCTCTGCCTGCGGCGTAACCAGCAGCGCCGCTTCCATCGCCAGCGAGGAGCCGAGCATGCAGCCCACCATCAGCCGCATGCCCTGCTTTTCCGCCTCGTCGACCATCGCCAGCGCCTCCGTCAGGCCGCCGCACTTGTCGAGCTTGATGTTGATCATCTCGTAGCGATCGCGCAGCGCGGCGATATCGCTGCGCGTGTGGCAGCTTTCGTCAGCGCAGAGCGGGACAGGATGGGCGATATGCTGTAAGACGGCATCTGCGCCCGCCGGTAACGGCTGTTCAATCATCGCGATGCGGTAAGGCCGCAGCGCGGCAAACAGCGGCGGCAGGTCAAGCCCGCTCCAGGCTTCGTTGGCGTCGACGATCAAAGTAGCGTCAGGCGCGACGGCGCGGATAGCCGCAACTTTTTCCACAATCGCTTCGCGGTCGAGCTTGATCTTGAGGAGCAGCGCGCCGCGCGATACCGCATCTGCCGCCGCATCAGCCATCTTCTCTGCGCTGTCGAGACTGAGGGTTTCAGCGGTCACCACTGACGGCGGCGCGCTCAGCGCGGCCTGCTGCCACAAGGTTTGCTTCGCCCGCGCGGCGTCCAGCCGCCACAGGGCGCAATCGAGCGCGTTGCGCGCCGCCCCTGCGCGGAGTTCCGTTTGCAGCGCCTGCCGGCTCAGCCCCGCTTCGATCGCCTCTTTCATCGCGTTAAGCTGGGCGTGGACGCTCTCGACGGACTCGTTGTAACGCGGCGTCGGCGTGCATTCGCCGTGACCGATAAAGCCGTCCTGCTCCAGAGTGACGCGGATCACCGCCACGGCGGTGCGAGTGCCGCGCGCGATGGCGAAAGGCCGCGCCAGCGGCAGCGTGAGGAGTTCAGTCAACATGCGGCGCATCTTAGCCTCGCTCTTTCAACAGCGTAGCGATCGCATCAATACCGAAACGCACCGGATCCGTCGCCGGTACGCCGAAGGTTTCACTGAGCTGCGTGCAATAGTCGCGCGCTTCTTCTTCGCTGAAGTTAGAGGTATTAATAGCGAAACCGGCCAGCTGCGGATTGTCGCTGGTGACCTGCGCCGCGCGCAGATTCGCTTCCACGCAGTCCGCAAGGCCCACCATCGGCTGATGGGGCAAATGACGCATATGAGGGCGCCCCATCTCATGGCACATCACCAGCCAGTGCGGCTGCGCGCCGTGAATTAATCCCATGCTGACGCCCGCATAGGAGGGGTGGAACAGCGAACCCTGTCCTTCGACGATATCCCAGTGATCGTCGTCGTTGGCTGGCGAGAGCACCTCCGCCGCGCCAGCGATAAAATCGGCGATAACCGCGTCGATAGCGATACCTTCGCCAGCCACCAGGATGCCTGTCTGGCCGGTCGCGCGAAAGTCCGCCTTCATGCCCTGCGCGCGCATGGCGGCTTCCAGCGCCAGCGACGTGTACATTTTGCCGACCGAGCAGTCGGTTCCGACGGTTAACACACGTTTCCCGCTGCGCTTTTTACCGCTGCCTACATTAAGTTTCGGCCGCATATGACGGATATCGAACAGCGCGACGCCGTGCGCCTCCGCCAGCGCCACCAGTTCAGGTTCGTCGGCCAGACGATGATGCAGGCCGCTCGCGACGTTCATCCCGGCTTTAATGGCGGCGATGACGCTTTCAAGCCAGTGCTGCGGCAGATAGCCGCCCGCGTTGGCGGTGCCGAGCACCAGCGTTTTCGCGCCACGCGCCCTGGCCGTAGCGATATCCAGCTCTTCAAGGCCCAGGGAAACGGTACAGCCGGGCAAACGAATTTCGCCAACACACTGTTCGGGCCGCCATACCTGAATGCCGCGCGCGGTTTTAGCAGCCAGCGGATCGGTGACGTCGCCGAGAAATAGCAAATAGGGTTGCGGGATAAGCATGATGCGTTCTCTTTCAGACAGGGTTGAGGGTCTGAAACGAACTATTTCACGGCAGGGAAAGCGGGACGAATGCTTGTTTAGCTGCTGGCTATAACCTGCGGCTATAGCTCAAAGCGGAGCTTATGACAGGGGCCGAATCGACGCTTTACAGAGGAAAGGAGGCGCAGGGGGAGAAGGAAAAAGCTATGACGCCAGGGCATCACGGCACGCTGCCGTGATTGCCGGAGACGGTATAATGCGTAAACAATCAGTACATCGCGCCTGGCGGGACATATTTGAAGGTTTCGACGTAAGCGCGGAAAACATATTTCACTAAGCGTTTCATAGATTACCTGATTCAAAATTTGTTGAATAAATGCAGCGAAAGTATAGCTTCCGCGCATTTTTCAGGCAAATAATTTTGAACCAGATCACAAAAACCACATTAATTCGCTGGTTGCGACCTCAAGAGAAGAGGTTGAGATGCTGGATAAGGATGGTGCAGCCAATGGAAATCAGCACCACGCCGCCAAGCACTTCTGCCCATTTGCCCAGCACCGGTCCGACTAAACGCCCCACCAGCACGCCGGTAGTCGCCATAATAGTGGTCGCCATGCCGATGGTCAGCGCGGTGGCGATAATATTAACCTGCAGGAAAGCCAGCCCCACCCCGACCGCCATTGCATCCAGGCTGGTGGCGACCGCGGTGGCCGCCAGCACCATAAAGCCGTGACGCTGCGGCGCTTCACACGGCTCTGCCGTCGCCGTCTGGCGAAAACCTTCCATCATCATGCGCCCGCCGAGAAACGACAGCAGGAAGAAAGCGACCCAGTGATCCCAGGCCATGACATAGCGGCTGGCGGCGAGACCGGCAGCCCAGCCGATCAGCGGCGTCAGAGCTTCAATCGCGCCAAAAATCAGGCCGGTGCGCAGCGCCTCTTTGAATCCGGGACGATGCAGCGCTGCGCCTTTGCTAAGCGCAGCGGCAAAGGCATCCATCGACATGCCGAAGGCAAGGATCAGAGTTGCGATAAAAGTCATAATGGCTAGTGTCAGGGTAAAAAGCGCTCAGACGCCCGCTTTTTGCCGCAATAAAGGTTCAGTCTGGTAAAAGTGCGCGCAGTCTACCACGCATCACACCCGATAAAAAGACAAGAAAATCATGGGTTTAAGTATAGCAAAGGCTATAACTTTTATCGTTCGCTATGTTTTGTCGCTAAGTTAATGGTACTTAAGCCTTTTATTAAGGCTTAATGCGCCGTTCAGGCGCGCGCCCGCTGCGGGGATTGAACCCTGGCGGAGATTGCCGGAAAATGGCCGCGCTGATTAATGCGGAACCTGATAATGAAAAACCCTTTTGAATCTCTGATTATCCCCGGCGGCATCTTGCTGCTTGGCTTTCTCTCTGCGCTGCTGCTGCCTGCCCCCAATTTTGGTCTGACGATGGCCAGAAGCCTGACTCAGCGGCTGCACCTGCAGGATATCAACCAGCTCTACACCCTGATCTTCTGCGTCTGGTTCCTGCTGCTGGGCGTGGTGGAGTTCTATGCGATCCGTTTTATCTATCGCCGCTGGTTCCGCTCGTGATGCTGTGCCCGCCGCTGCGGCTAGCGCCCAGTGCGGGCAGGTATAAATCACAAAAATGTAACATTACTTTTACAGAATCGGCTGAAAAGCACCACGTCGTGAAAAATTCTTTATCGATCTTTTTTTGAATAAACCTTTAAAATCATAACTTTATAAAATAAGGCACTTTACCCTCCTTTCCATGCCCTGCACTGCTTTTGTGCATTTACGCAACATCATATTCGGTTAACCCGCTGAGTTTTCGGTAAAAAATCTCTTATTCCCGCCAGCCCAGGATGATTAATTCTTATGCTGAATCATTTCTGCATTTAAAAAATAAACAAATGTTTAATTCAGAGGCGAGAATGTTATATTCAACAGATAAAGCATAACGTGCAGTTAACCTGCATCCCGCTTAAACGAACCTGTGTCTTAACCTTTGAGAAATAGCGCAACGCGCTCCCAAGAAGCGCGACTATTTCGCCTGCGAACCTGTTGAGCATCAGGTCAACAGAGAGAGGAGATGTCGCCTCATGAGCAAAACAGCTGTAAACCTTACGCTCGCAACGAGCGCTGTTGGCATGGAAAAACCGCAGATGTCCGAGCGTAAAGATGTTGATGTGCTGCTGATTGGCGCGGGCGTCATGAGCGCGACGCTAGGCGCCTGGCTACAGGATCTGGAGCCGGACTGGACCATTGAAATGGTCGAGCGTCTCGAGAACGTGGCGGAAGAGTCCTCTAACGGCTGGAATAACGCCGGGACCGGCCATGCCGCGCTGGCGGAGCTGAACTATACGCCGTTAAAGGCGGATGGCAGCATCGACATCAGCAAAGCGCTAACCATTAACGAATCCTTCCAGGTTTCCCGTCAGTTCCTGGCCTGGCAGGTTCAGAAGGGACGTCTGCACTCGCCCGAACGCTTTATCAACAGCACGCCGCACATGAGTTTTGTCTGGGGCGAAGAGAATGTGGCTTTCCTGCGCAAGCGCTATCAGGCGTTGCAGAAAAGCACGCTGTTCCGCGGCATGGCCTACTCCGAAGATCCGCAGCAGATTGCCGAGTGGATCCCGCTGGTGATGAAAGGACGCGATCGCCGTCAGAAAGTCGCGGCGACCTGGACGGAGATGGGCACCGACGTCAATTTTGGCGAAGTGACGCGTCAGCTGATCGCCTCGCTGGAGAAGCATCCCGGTTTCCGCCTGCGTCTGCGTCAGGAAGTGCGCGACCTGAAGCGCCTGAGCGACGGCCGCTGGCAGGTGACGCTGCATTCGCTGGCTACGGGCGAGAGCCGCGCGTTAACGGCGAAAAACGTCTTTATCGGCGCGGGCGGCGCGGCGCTGCCGCTGCTGCAGAAGAGCGGCATTCCGGAAGTCAGCGGCTACGCCGGTTTCCCGGTCGGCGGCTCCTTCCTGGTGACCGAGAACCCGGACGTCGTGCGCCAGCATATGGCGAAAGTCTATGGCAAAGCCTCTGTTGGCGCGCCGCCGATGTCGGTGCCGCACGTCGACACGCGCGTGCTGGACGGCAAAAGAGTGCTGCTGTTCGGCCCGTTCGCCACCTTCTCTACCAAGTTCCTTAAGCAGGGCTCGCTGCTCGATATGTTCGGTTCGATGAACAGCGGCAACCTGCTGCCGATGATGAATGTCGGACTGAAGAATTTCGATCTGGTGAAATATCTGGTTGATCAGGTGCTGCAGAGCGACGCCGATCGCATGGAAGCGCTGCGCACCTATGTGCCGGACGCGCATCCCGACGACTGGCGTCTGGTGACCGCCGGCCAGCGCGTGCAGATCATTAAAAAAGATGCCAAAGAGGGCGGCGTGCTGCGACTCGGCACCGAAGTGGTCGCCTCGGAAGATGGCTCGATTTCCGCCCTGCTCGGCGCCTCGCCCGGCGCGTCGACCGCCGCGCCGATTATGCTGGAGCTGATGGCGAAAGCCTGGCCGGAGCAGATGGCGTCGACAGAATGTCAGAACCGCATTCGCGCGGTGGTGCCCTCCTGGGGCCGCAAGCTTAACGGCGACGTGACCCTGACGGAGAAAGTGCTGGCGGATACCAGCCGCGTACTGAAACTCGCCTACGTGCCGCCGGTGACGCCGAACGCCGCGAACGACGAAGCGCGCGAGACCGCGCACGTTGTCGGCAAGTAATACGGTTTTGCTGATAAAAGCCCCGCTCTTGCGGGGCTTTTTGTTTTTAGCCGCTATGCCTGAGCGGGGAGCGCAAACCGATGGCAAAGAGGCGAACAGGGCATCCCTGCCGCCCCGTCGCCTGGTCGAGTCGCTGATTCTCTATTAGGGTTAATGAAACGCTTTTTTTCCCGTCACCTTTCGCTAACCAGGAGAATGCCCGATGTCACATTCGACCGCTGCCAGTGAGTTACGCCTGCTGGATCGCTACTGGCGCGCCGCCAACTACCTTTCCGTCGGGCAGATCTACCTGATGGCGAACCCGCTGCTGCGCGAACCTCTTCAGCCGGAACATATCAAGCCTCGCCTGCTGGGACACTGGGGCACCACGCCCGGCCTCAACTTTATCTACGCGCACCTCAACCGCATTATCCGCCAGCGCGACCTGAATATGATCTATATCTGCGGCCCTGGCCACGGCGGGCCCGGCATGGTTGCCAATACCTGGCTGGAGGGCAGCTACAGCGAAATTTACCCGCACGTCAGCCAGGACGCCGAAGGCATGCAGCGCCTGTTCAAGCAGTTTTCGTTTCCCGGCGGCATTCCGAGCCACGCCGCGCCGGAAACGCCAGGATCGATTAACGAAGGCGGCGAACTCGGCTATTCGCTGTCGCACGCCTTTGGCGCCGCCTTCGATAATCCGGATCTCATCGTGCCCTGCGTCATTGGCGACGGCGAAGCGGAAACCGGCCCGCTGGCGTCGAGCTGGCACGGCATTAAGTTTCTCAACCCCCAGCGCGACGGCGCCGTGTTGCCGATTCTGCATCTTAACGGCTACAAAATCGCTAACCCTACTATCCTGGGGCGCGCCAGCGACGACGATCTGCAGCAGCTGTTCCGCGGGTACGGCTACGAGCCGCTGTTCGTTAGCGGGCACGAGCCGGAGAAGATGCATCAGCAGATGGCGGACACGCTGGATCACGCTTTTGATCGCATCGCCGCTTACCAGCAGGCGGCGCGCACCGGCAGCGAGCAGGATGGCATTCCGCGCTGGCCGATGATTATTATGCGCAGCCCTAAAGGCTGGACTGGCCCGCAGGAGGTCGACGGCAAAAAGGTGGAGGATTTCTGGCGCGCCCATCAGGTGCCGGTAGCCGCCTGCCGCGAAGATGCGGGACATCGCCAGATCCTCGAGCAGTGGCTGCGCAGCTATCAACCGGAAGAGCTGTTCGACGAACAGGGCCGGCTGAAGCCGGAGCTGCGCGCGCTGGCGCCGCAGGGCGATAAACGCATGGGCGCGTCGCCCTACGCCAATGGCGGTCTGCTGCGCCGCGAGCTGAATACTCCCGATATTCGCGAATTCGCCTTTGACGTAAAAGAACCCGGCTCGCAGCTGGCGCAGGCCACCGAACAGTTCGGCCGCTATCTAGCGGAGATTTTCGCGCGCAACCAGCATAACTTCCGCCTGTTCGGCCCTGATGAAACCGCCTCGAACCGCCTGACGCCGGTCTTCGACGTCACCAGCCGCACCTGGCTGGAGCCGGTGAAGCCCTATGACGAGCAGCTGGCGCGCGACGGTCGCGTAATGGAAATCCTCAGCGAACATCAGTGTCAGGGCTGGCTCGAGGGCTATCTGCTGACCGGCCGTCACGGCCTGTTCAACTGCTACGAAGCCTTTATTCATATCGTCGATTCGATGTTCAACCAGCACGCCAAATGGCTGAAAGTGACGCGCAAGCTCGGCTGGCGCAAGCCGGTCTCTTCGCTGAACTATCTGCTCTCTTCGCACGTCTGGCGCCAGGATCACAACGGCTACAGCCATCAGGATCCCGGCTTTATGGATCACGTCGCCAATAAAAAAGCGGATATCGTGCGCATCTATCTGCCGCCGGACGCTAATACGCTGCTGTGGGTCGGCGATCACTGCCTGCGCACCTGGGACCGCATCAACGTCATTGTGGCGGGCAAGCAGCCGTCGGCGCAGTGGCTGGATATGGAGAGCGCCATCGCGCACTGCGAGGCGGGCATGGGCGAATGGCGCTGGGCGGGCACCACGCCGCAGGGCGAAGAGCCGGACGTGGTGATGGCGTGCGCCGGCGACGTGCCGACGCTGGAGACGCTGGCGGCGGTGGATCTGCTGCGCGGCTATCTGCCCGACCTGCGGATTCGCGTGGTGAACGTGGTCGATCTGATGGCGCTGCAAACTCAGGATCAACATCCTCACGGCAAAAGCGAGGAGGAGTTCGATGCGCTGTTCACGCTCGACAAGCCGGTGATCTTCGCCTTCCATGGCTATCCGGCGCTGGTGCATCGTCTCGCCTATCAGCGTAACAACCATCGCAATTTCCACGTTCGCGGCTTTAACGAAGAGGGCACCACCACTACGCCGTTCGATATGACGGTGCTGAACGAGCTGGACCGCTATCATCTGGCGCAGGAGGCGATCCTGCGCGTGCCCGGGCTGGCGGACCGCCATCCGGAACTGCTGGACGATTTGCAGGAGCGCATCGCCGAGCACCATCGCTACGTGCGTGAATATGGCGAGGATGTGCCGGAAGTGCGCGGCTGGAAATGGCCGTCGGAAACCGGCTCCGGCGCGCCCGATTAACGCAGTGCGTCCGCCAGCATCCACAGCGTCGTGGCGACCAGCGACAGCGCCATGACGCCGTTGAAGAGACGGCGCTTCCAGGGCGTTTGCAGATGCAGGCCCAGCCGATCGCCCAGCGCCGCCCAGATCAATATGCAGGGCAGGTTGACCAGCGCGAAGCCGAGCATCACCGGCAGCAGCCCGCTCTGTGCGCTCCACAGCAGCGCCACATTGGTCGCCATCAGCCAGGCTTTAGGGTTCAGCGCCTGAAAGCCGATGGCGCCGACGACGGTCATCGGCTGCGCCTTTTCCCGCTGGGCCGGCGCGCCCGCGCGCCAGAGTTTCCACGACAGCCAGAGCAGATAGGCGCAGCCCGCCAGCGTCAGCGGCAGCCGGACGGCGCTCATCCAGCTCAGCAACCACTCCAGCGCCAGCACCGCCAGCGCGGTTTGCAGCAGGCAGCCCAGCAGTACGCCGGAGATCATCGGCAGCGTACGTCGCAGGCCGAAATTGACGCCGGAGGTCGCCAGCAGCAGGTTATTGGGGCCAGGGGTGATGGACATCACGGTGACGTAGCTGAAAAAAGAGGGATCGAGCATGGCGGCGTTCTCGTTTAATAAACATAACGCTATGCTAGGGCGCGAAAAGGATTGGTAACAGAGACACAAAATCACTATTGTCATGGTTACAGTTTGTAATTTTAACTATTGTACCCATAACTCGCGGAGGCTTTTGTGTCCCTCTCTCCTTCAGCCGACCAGCCGCTCTATCACCAGCTTGCAGAGAGCTTCGCCGAGGCGATTCATCAGGGCACGCTGAAGCCCGGTAAGCGCCTGCCTGCTATTCGCCGCGTGGCGCAGACCCAGCAGGTCAGCATCAATACGGTGCTGAATGCCTGGCAGCTGCTGGAGGATCGCGGCCTTATCGAGGCGCGTCCGCAGTCAGGCTACTATGTGCGCAGCGTGCTGCCCGCCCTGACGCAGCCCGTTCCGCATCGTGCCCGCATCAAAGACCCGAACAGCGAAAAGCTCGATCTGATCGATCAGGTGTTCGCGGCGCAGAACCATCCCGACTACATCAATATTTCGCTGGCCTGCCCGCAGGATGGCGAGCTTTATCCGTCGGCGCGTCTCGCCCGCATTACCGCCTCGCTGCTGCGACGCAATCCCGATCTTATCGGCCGCTATGCGCTTCCGCCCGGTAGTGAGCGCTTACGGGAGGAAATTGCGCGCCGTGCGCTGCATGCGGGCATGTCGCTGACCAGCGACGCGATTACCCTGACCCACGGCTGTATGGAGGCGCTGCAGCTGGCGCTGCGCGCGGTGACGCAGCCCGGAGACTGCGTCGGGCTGGAGTCGCCGACCTACTTTTTTCTTTTTCCGCTGCTGGCGTCGCTGGGGCTGAAGGCGCTGGAGATTCCGACCGATCCGCAGCACGGCCTTTCGCTCGACGCGCTGGAGATGCTGCTGCAGGAGAAGCGCATCCAGGCGCTGATCGCCATGCCGAGCGCGCAGAATCCGCTGGGCTGCTGCATGTCGCGCCAGAACAAACAGCGCCTGGCAAAGTTGGTGAATACTTACAAGGTTCCTCTGCTGGAAGACGGTCTCTATGACGAGCTGCAGTTCGACTGGCCGCTGTCGCCCACCGTTAAGTCGTTCGATTCAGAAGGCTGGGTGATTTACTGCACCAGCTTTACCAAAACGGTGGCGCCGGACTTTCGCATCGGCTGGATCGCCGCCGGACGCTTCCATGACGCGATCGCGCGCCTGAAGGCGGTCTCCTCTATGGCGGAATCCCGGCTGCTGTCGGAGACGCTGGCGGAATTCCTCGCCAACGGCGGCTACGATCACCACCTGCGCACGCTGCGCCGCCGCTACGCCGCCAATATGGATGAGGCGCGCGGCCTGATCGCCCGCTATTTTCCGCAGGGGACGCGCGCCACGCTGCCGCGCGGCGGGTTCGTTTTTTGGGTCGAACTGCCGGAACAGGTAGATACGGTGGCGATGTTCCATCGGCTGCTGCAAGAGCAGATCTGCGTGACGCCCGGCGCGCTCTATTCGTTGAGCGAACGCTACAATCACGCGCTGCGCCTCTCCTGCTGCTACCCCTTCGACGATCGCTATAGCTGGGCGCTGAAGCGCACCGGCGCAATCGCCTGCGAGCTGGCGGGCCTGGCGCCCGGGCTCGATCAAGGTTTGCCGTTGCGTCCCCAGACCGTGTAGGGATGGCGCTCGGTCAGGCGCTCGTAGTAGTTACGCACCGCAGGCAGGCTGGGATGATCCAGCGGGGTTTCATACCAGCGGTTGACCGCCAGCCCGACGCCGATGTCCGCCAGGGTGAAGTTGCGGCCCGCGACATAGCGTCCGGTTTTCTCCAGCTGCTGGTTAAGGATGCCCATGGTGTGCGCCCAGCCTTTGCAAGCCGCCGCCAGCAGACGCGGATCCTGATGCGCCGGCGAGTTGCGCACCAGCGACATAAAGGCGTAGCGCCAGGAGGTATTAAGTTCGGTGGACTGCCAGTCCATCCACTGATCGATCGGCGCGCGGGCGCGCGGATTTTGCGGATAGAGCCAGTCACCCTCATAGGCGTTGGCCAGATAGCGCAGGATAGCGTTTGACTCCCACAGCACGAAGTCGTCGTCGATTAATACGGGGATCAGGGCGTTGGGGTTCAGGGCGAGAAATTCCGGCTTACGCAGCGAGTCAGGTTCCGCGCCCCACTCTTCTTCGCGCTCGAAGTCGAGATCCAGTTCGTCGCAGAGCCAGAGCACTTTACGCACGTTGATTGACGAGTCGCGCCCAAGAATTTTCAGCATAACGGTCTCCTGCAGGAATTGTTAACATATTGATAACCCTGTCAGGCCATAAACGCAAATATCGGGCGTGGAAATGCCCTGTTGAGAAAGGAGTAATAATGAACGTCGCGTTTAAACAAGTAGATGTCTTTACCTCGTCCGCGTTTAACGGCAATCCGCTGGCGGTGATTATGGATGCGCAGGGCCTGAGTGACGAGCAGCTCCAGACCATCGCCCGCTGGACGAATTTATCTGAAACTACGTTCGTGCTGCCGCCGCAGCATCCCGAAGCTGACTATCGCGTGCGCATTTTTACCGTCGAAGGCGAGCTGCCGTTTGCCGGGCATCCGACGCTGGGTACGGCGCATGCGCTGCTGGAAGCGGGCTGGCCGACGAAAAATCCCGGCAGGATGGTGCAGGAGTGCGGCGTCGGCAACGTAACGGTCAGCATCGACGCCGAGGGTTCGCTGGCGTTTGCCGCACCGGATGCGGCCATCACGCCGTTCACCGACGCGCTGATGGGCAATGCGCTCCGCTGCGAGCGGTTCGACACCACGCAAACGCCCGCCGTGGTCGATATGGGCATCCGCTGGCTGCTGATCCCGATGATTAGCGCCGAAGCGGTGCTGGCGATTCAGCCCGCCGTCAGCGATCTGCAGCGCCTGCTCGCCCACGCGGGCGCGACCGGGGTGATGCCGTTCGGCCCGCTGCCGCACGGCGAGAGCGAGCAGTATGAAGTGCGCGGCCTGCTGGTGGAAAACGGCAGCCTGACGGAAGACCCCATTACCGGCAGCGCCAACGCCTGCCTGGCGCGCTACTTTGCCGCGCAGGGCCAGATGCGGGATTACCGCACCCGTCAGGGCACGGCGATCCAGCGCCAGGGGCGCGTATCGGTGCGCTACGAAGGCGACCAGATCTGGATCGGCGGCAACACCGTCACGGTAATTGACGGCACCATCAGGCTGTAGCCATAACGCTGCCGGGCTAGTGACATGAACCGAACGCAACGTCCAGGGCATCTCTGCTCGCCCGGCGCAGATACGCATTTCATTCCTGAAGGGCGTATCTGCGGTTTATAACGCCTGGCCGCCTGACGCCTCGATGCGCTGCGCCGTGATCCAGCCGGTTTCCTCGCTGAGGAGAGCGCAGATGGCGTCGCCAATATCGTCCGGCTGCCCTACGCGCCCCAGCGCGGTAAGCGCCGCGATGGTATCGTTGATCTCTTTGTTATCGCGCACGCGCCCGCCGCCGAAGTCGGTCTCGATAGCGCCTGGCGCCAGGATATTAACGCGAATGCGGCGTTCTCCCAGCTCTTTCGCCTGATACCGCGTCAGCACCTCCATCGCGCCTTTGACGGAGGCGTAAGTCGCGGAGCCAGGATAGGTCATGCGCGTCAGGCCGCTGGAGATATTTAAAATGCGGCCGCCGTCGTTGATCAGCGGCAGCAGTTTTTGCGTCAGGAAATAGGGGCCTTTGAAGTGAACGTTGACCAGCGCGTCGAACTCCTCCTCGGAGGTCTCGCTAAATGGCTTATAGTGACCATGTCCGGCGTTGTTGATTAAATAATCAAAGCGCTCGCGCCGCCATGCCGTTTCCAGCGTCTGTTTAACCTGCGCGACAAAGCCGCTGAACTGGCTGCTGTCGCCTACATCCAGACGTAGCGCGGCTGCGCGGCCGCCCAGCGCCTCAATCGCTTTTACCACCGCCTGCGCCTCTTCGTCATGGCTGCGGTAGGTAAAAAGGATATCAACGCCCTTTTCGGCCAGTTTTAGCGCCGCATTTTTGCCTAAACCGCGGTTGGCGCCCGTAATCAATGCGATTTTATTACTCATCTCTCGCTCCTGATGAAAAGTTGAACACCGAATCAGGATATTCCCCAACAACTGATATATAAATGCCTGTAAATACGCAGCACTGTTTCATTTACGACAACAATCGGTGAACAACATGGACAAAATTCACGCAATGCAGGTTTTTGTGCGGGTGGCGGAAATGGGCAGTTTTACCCGCGCGGCGGAAAGCTTAGGCCTGCCGAAAGGCAGCGTGTCGCGCCAGCTACAGGCGCTGGAAAATCAGATGGGAACGCGGCTGCTGCATCGCACCACGCGCCGCGTGCAGCTTACCCAGGATGGGCTGGTCTACTACGATCGCTGCCTGGATCTGCTGTCAATGATCGACGATATGGACAGCCTGTTTCAGCACGATCCCGCCACGCTGAGCGGCAAACTGCGCGTCGATATGTCGGTGGCGATGGCGACCGGCTTTATCCTGCCGCGTCTGCCGGAGTTTTTGCAGCACTACCCCGGCGTGGAAATCGAACTCAGCAGCAGCGACCGCATGGTGGACGTGATCCGCGAAGGCTTCGACTGCGTTATCCGCGTAGGCGAGCTAAAGGATTCCGGCCTGATAGCGCGAAAAATCGGCACCTATACCTTGATCAACTGCGCCAGCCCCGGCTACCTTTCCCGCTTCGGCATGCCGACGCGGCTGGAGGAGCTGTCGTCGCACGCCATGGTGCACTACACGCAGCAGCTCGGTCAGCCTTCGCCCGGCTTTGAATATTTTGACGGCAAGCAGTGCCACTACGTGCAGACCGGCGGCGTGGTGACGGTCAACAGCACGGAAACCTATCGCGCCGCCTGCCTGGCGGGGCTGGGCATTATTCAGGTGCCGGCGATGGGCATCTACCCGCTGCTGGAGTCCGGACAGCTGGTGGAAGTGCTGCACGCCTTCCCGGCCAGGCCGATGCCGATCTCTCTGCTCTACCCTCATCGGCGCAATGTGGCGCGGCGCGTGCGCGTGTTTATGGAGTGGCTGAGTCAGGTGTTACAGGAGTATGTCACCTGAGCGGCTATAATTGCCTTTTCAAGTAAAGCAGGATGATAACTGTCTATGACGGACAAACAGGAAAACCCGACCAATCCCGAGCAACCTAAACCGCTGATCGATATTCAGACCGGCAATAAAACCGTTGATGGATCGATTCGTCGCGTATCGCGCTTTGCCGCCTGGTTTCAGGCGATTCCGGCGGTGGCGCACTTTATTCGCGCGCTGGAGCGCTTTAACGATCGCCTGGGCAGCCAGTTCGGCGCGGCTATCACCTACTTCTCGTTTTTGTCGTTGATTCCGATCCTGATGGTCTCTTTCGCCGCCGTGGGGTTCGTGCTGGCGTCGAACCAGGATCTGCTGTCGGGGCTGATCAATAAGATCGTCAATAGCATCAGCGATCCTACGCTCGCCACCACGCTGAAGAATACGGTGAACACCGCTATCCAGCAGCGCGCCACGGTGGGCATCACCGGTTTGCTGCTGGCGCTCTACTCCGGCATCAACTGGATGGGCAACCTGCGCGAAGCGGTACGCGCCCAGTCGCGCGACGTCTGGGAACGCAAGCCGGACGATCAGGAGAAGTTCTGGAAAAAGTATCTGCGCGATCTGATTTCGCTGATCGGCCTGATGCTGGCGCTGGTGATCACCCTGTCGCTGACCTCTATCGCCGGCGCAGCGCAGGAGGCGATCGTCAACGCGCTGGGGCTGGCGAATATCGAGTGGCTGCGCCCGGCGATGACCGCCATAGCGCTGGCGATTTCGATTATGGCCAACTATCTGCTGTTCCTGTGGATTTTCTGGATCCTGCCGCGCCACAAGCCGCGCAAGAAAGCGCTGTTTCGCGGCACGCTGCTGGCGGCTATCGGCTTTGAGATCATTAAATTCGTGATGACGCTGACGCTGCCGAAGCTCGCTTCGTCGCCCTCCGGTGCGGCCTTCGGCTCTGTGCTCGGACTGATGGCGTTCTTCTACTTCTTCGCCCGTTTGACGCTCTTCTGCGCCGCCTGGATCGCCACCGCGAAGTATAAGGACGATCCGCAGATGCCGGATTCGCGCCGCGCCTCGCGCCATCAGGTGTAAGAAAACGTTAACGGCAGCGAAAAATTTCCCCCTTCGGCTATTTTTTAACCATCCAGCAGGATGAATAGCTGAAGGGTCACTTTTATTTCCCCCTTTTATAGAGATTCCCGCTGCAAAAGGCGGGCTTCTCCCTGCCTTAATCCACGCATTCCATTGCAGCACAAATTATTCACTTTTTCGCCGAAAAGGCCCGTTCTGGCGCGGTTTATCAGCGTTGAATGCGGCATGCCAGGTGCGTAATATTCCTGGTCTCTATTTACAATTAAGAAACAGTTATGCAAGCCTCCATCACAGAACCCCTGAAAAAGTCACAAGACGAAACGCCGGTGAATTCGCGCGGCAAGGTCGTGGTGGCCTCGCTGGTCGGCACCGCCATCGAATTCTTCGATTTCTATATCTACGCCACGGCGGCGGTGATTGTATTTCCTCATATTTTCTTCCCGCAGGGCGACAATACCGTGGCGACGCTGCAGTCGCTGGCGACCTTCGCTATCGCCTTCGTGGCGCGCCCGATCGGCTCCGCCCTTTTCGGCCACTTCGGCGACCGCGTGGGCCGTAAGGCGACGCTGGTGGCTTCGCTGCTGACGATGGGCGTCTCTACCGTGATTATCGGCCTGCTGCCGGGCTACCAGTCGATTGGCGTCGCGGCGCCGCTGCTGCTGGCGCTGGCGCGCTTTGGCCAGGGACTCGGTCTTGGCGGCGAATGGGGCGGCGCGGCGCTGCTGGCGACGGAAAACGCGCCGGCGAAAAAGCGCGCGCTCTACGGCTCTTTTCCGCAGCTTGGCGCGCCGATCGGCTTCTTCTTCGCCAACGGCACCTTTCTCCTGCTCTCCTGGCTGCTGACCGACGAGCAGTTTATGCAGTGGGGCTGGCGCGTGCCGTTTATTCTCTCGGCGGTGCTGGTCATTATCGGCCTCTATGTACGCGTGTCGCTGCACGAAAGCCCGGTATTCGCCAAAGTGCAGAAAGAGAAGAAGCAGGTGCGGGTGCCGATCGCTGCGCTGTTGAGCAAACATCTCACCGCCACCATTCTCGGCACCTTCATCATGCTGGCGACCTATACGCTGTTCTACATTATGACGGTCTACTCGATGAGCTACGGCACCGCGCCGGCGCCTGCGGGTCTCGGCTTCTCGCGCAACAGCTTCCTGTGGATGCTGATGATGGCGGTTATCGGTTTCGGCGTTATGGTGCCGATCGCCGGTCTGCTGGCGGATCGCTTTGGTCGTCGTAAGACCATGATCGTCATTACGCTGATGATTATCGCTTTCGCCTTCCTGTTCCCGGCGATGCTGGGTTCCGGTTCGCAGGCGCTGGTAATGGCCTTCCTGCTGCTCGGCCTGAGCGTGATGGGGCTGACCTTCGGCCCGATGGGCGCGCTGCTGCCGGAGCTGTTCCCGACCGAAGTGCGCTATACCGGCGCCTCTTTCTCCTATAACCTGTCGTCGATTCTCGGCGCCTCGGTTGCGCCTTATATCGCGACCTGGCTGAACGCCCATTACGGCTTGCAGGCGGTAGGCTACTATCTGGCGTCCATGGCGGCGCTGACGCTGATTGCGCTCATCGCCTGTAAAGAGACGCGTCATCAGACGCTATACGAAGCGGTGTAAGCGAAATCAGGAAACCCGGCTAAGGCCGGGTTTTTTGTCATGTTATAGTTCCTGCAGTTTCGGTATGCAGGAAAAGAACCATGGCGACGGCAGCGCACCTGATTAGCAGTAACCTTCCCAGCGTTAAACAACTTCAGTGCTTTCTCGCCGTCGCGTACGAGCTCAATTTCCGCCGGGCCGCCGAGCGCCTCAACATGACTCAGCCTCCCCTGACGCGTCATATCCAGAGCCTGGAAGCGCTGCTCCACCAGCGGCTCTTCAGCCGCAGCACTCACGCGGTGATCCTGACCGAAGACGGGCGCGCGCTGCTTGCCAGAGCAGAGAAAATTCTTGCCGATCTTGATGCCCTCAGCGTCGATTCTCTTTCCCGCCCGCATCGTCTGCGTATCGGGTTGACCCGCACGCTGGACTTTACGCGCATACCGCCTGTCGCCGCGCGGCTGGCGCAGCTGGATGCCGGCGACGAGATCGACTCGCCCGATCTGACCTCCGCCCGGCTGCTGCAGTGCCTGGCGCAGAACAGGCTCGATCTGGTGCTGACTGGAGAGAAAGGCGCCAGCGAGCAAGAGAACGTCCGCTATCGCTGGATCTGCCGCGAGCCGCTGCTTGTCGCGCTGCCGACCACGCATCCCGCCAGCCGGCAGCAGCAGGTCTCGCTCGACGCTGTCAACGATCTGCCGCTGTTCTGGTTCGCCAGGCGCGCCAATCCCGCCTTCTTTGATAAGTGCGAACAGGTTTTCGCAAAGCTGAAGAGGCCGCTGAAAAAAGTCAACGAGCCCGACGACTCGCTAACGATGCTGGCGTATATCGCCCGCGGCAAAGGATTCGCCCTGCTGCCGCAGTCAAAGTGCGCCTTTAATCAGGAAGGATTGTGCTACCGGCCGCTGCGCGACGACCATGCGCAGCAGCTGCATATCGACGTTTACGCCGCAACGCGTCATAACGACGCGCGTCCAGCGCTCATGCAGGCGCTGGAGAAGCTCAGCAACGGCGCACCTTAATACCTTTTAAGCATCACAAAAACGGCAATTCTCTGCTGCTCCGCCCGGTGAAAGAATCAGACCTGGACCACAGGAGGCATGATGAAAACCCGTTACCTGGCAAGAAACTTAGAGGTCAGCGCCATCGGCTATGGTGCGATGGGCCTTAGCGAATTCTACGGCGCGGCGGACGATGCGCAGTCGCTGCGTGTTTTACACGCACTCATCGAGCTGGGCCAGACCTTTATCGATACGGCGGATCAGTACGGCCGCGGCCACAATGAAGCGCTTATCGGGCAGTTCCTGGCCGGGCTGAATAACGCCACGCGCGACAAGATGCACGTCGCCACCAAATGCGGCATCGAGCGCGCGGCAGACGAAGCTTACAGCCGCACCATCAACAACCGGCCGGCGTATATTACCCGCTGCTGTCACGACTCCCTTAAGCGGCTTGGCGTCGAACGCATCGACCTTTTCTATCTCCATCGCGTCAGCCAGGCGACGCCGATCGAAGAGAGCATGGCGTGCCTGAGCCGCCTGGTGAAAGAGGGAAAGATAAAACATATCGGGCTGTGCGAAGTCTCTGCCGCGACTCTGCGCCGCGCGCACGCCGTTCATCCTGTCGCCGCCCTGCAGACGGAATATTCCCTGTGGACGCGCGACGTCGAGGAGGCGATTCTGCCGACGGTTAAGGCGCTGGATATCGGGCTTGTCGCTTACTCGCCGCTGGGCCGCGGTTTTCTGACCGGCAAATACCTCCGCAACAGCGACTTCGCCGAAGGCGACTTCCGCAAAAACAACGGGCGCTTTCAGCAGGAGAACCTCGATCATAACGCCGCGCTGCTAAACGCGGTACGACCGCTGGCGGAGAAGTACAGCTGCACGCCGGGCCAGATAGCGCTCGCCTGGCTGCTGGCGCAGTACGCGAAGCTGGTGCCGATCCCCGGTACGAAACAGATCGGCTACCTGGTCGAAAATGCGCAGGCGGCGCAGGTGATGCTGGAGGCGGAGGACGTGGCGCTGCTGAATGGCCTCCACCAGCGCGTTCAGGTGCAGGGCGCGCGCTACACGGAGGAAGGCATGAAGGGCGTGAATGCCTGATGTGAAAAACCCCGGGATGCCGGGGTTTTTTAGTGCTGAAAAAGGTGGCGCGCCTGACTTAGCTGGCGACGGCGATACGCTTCATATCGGTCATATAGCCGCGCAGTTTACGGCCAACGGCTTCGATCGGATGCTGGCGAATCGCTTCGTTGACGTCGCGCAGCTGCGCGTTATCAACCTGCGTGCCTTCGATCGCTTTGCCCAGGTCGCCCGGCTGCAGCGTGGTCATAAAATCTTTCAGCAGCGGCACCGCAGCGAAAGAGAAAAGATAGTTGCCGTACTCCGCGGTGTCGGAGATGACCACGTTCATTTCATACAGACGCTTACGCGCGATGGTGTTGGCGATCAGCGGCAGCTCGTGCAGCGACTCATAGTAGGCGGACTCTTCGATAATACCCGCGTCGACCATGGTTTCGAACGCCAGCTCAACGCCCGCTTTCACCATCGCCACCATCAGAACACCTTTGTCGTAGTACTCCTGCTCTTCGATTTTGCCGTCGAACTGCGGTGCGGTTTCAAACGCGGTTTTGCCGGTCTCTTCGCGCCAGGTCAGCAGGTTTTTATCGTCGTTGGCCCAGTCAGCCATCATGCCGGATGAGAATTCGCCGGAGATGATATCGTCCATATGCTTCTGGAACAGCGGGGCCATAATCTCTTTCAGCTGCTCTGACAGCGCGTATGCGCGCAGTTTCGCCGGGTTGGAGAGGCGATCCATCATCAGGGTGATGCCGCCGAACTTCAGGGATTCGGTGATGGTTTCCCAGCCGAACTGGATCAGTTTTTCGGTGTAGGCCGCATCGTGGCCTTCCGCCACCAGCTTGTCGAAGCAGAGCAGCGAACCGGCCTGCAGCATGCCGCACAGAATAGTCTGCTCGCCCATCAGGTCGGACTTCACTTCCGCGACGAAAGAGGATTCCAGCACGCCTGCGCGGTCGCCGCCGGTGGCCGCGGCCCAGGCTTTGGCGATCGCCATGCCTTCGCCTTTTGGATCGTTTTCCGGATGTACCGCGATCAGGGTCGGCACGCCGAAACCGCGCTTGTACTCTTCGCGCACTTCGGTGCCCGGACATTTCGGCGCCACCATCACCACGGTGATGTCTTTACGGATGGTTTCGCCCACCTCAACGATATTAAAGCCGTGCGAGTAGCCCAGCGCCGCGCCGTCTTTCATCAGCGGCTGTACCGCCTGCACGACCGCAGAGTGCTGTTTGTCCGGCGTCAGGTTAACCACCAGATCGGCCTGCGGGATCAGCTCTTCATAGGTGCCGACTTTGAAGCCGTTTTCGGTGGCCTTGCGCCAGGAGGCGCGCTTCTCGGCGATCGCTTCGGCGCGCAGCGCGTAGGAGACGTCCAGACCGGAATCACGCATGTTCAGGCCCTGGTTAAGACCCTGCGCGCCACAGCCCACGATGACCACTTTTTTCCCTTTCAGGAAGCTGGCGCCGTCGGCGAATTCATCGCGCGCCATAAAGCGACATTTGCCTAACTGCGCTAACTGGTTGCGCAGATTCAGTGTGTTGAAGTAGTTAGCCATGGGGCACTCCGGTCAGATGTTGTGTTTGTTTTTGTCCTGTAACGGCGTGGAAAGCAGCGCCGCGAATGACCCCATCATATGACAGGAAATCTGTTGCTTAAATTGATATATTAGCAAGGTTACATTGCAATATTTGCAACACGACTTGAGAGGTTAAGGCGTATGGATTTACGAGATCTGAAGCTGTTTCTCCATCTGGCTGAAAGCTGCCACTTCGGCCGCACCGCGCGCGCCATGCACGTCAGCCCGTCAACGCTCTCGCGCCAGATCCAGCGCCTCGAAGAGGATGTGGGGCACGCGCTGTTTCTGCGCGATAACCGCACCGTTGCCCTGACGGAGGCGGGCGAACGCCTGCGCCAGTTCGCTCAGCAGACGCTGCTGCAGTATCAGCAGCTGCGCCACGTGATGGATCTTAACGGCCCGTCGCTGAGCGGCGAGCTACGCCTGTTCTGCTCGGTGACCGCCGCCTATAGTCATCTGCCGCCGATTCTGGATCGCTTCCGCGCCGAGCATCCACAGGTAGAGATCAAGCTGACCACCGGCGACGCCGCCGACGCCATTGAGATGGTGCAGTCCGGCGAGGCGGATCTGGCCATCGCCGGGCGGCCCGAGTCGCTGCCCGCCAGCATCGACTTTACGCCGCTGGGACTGATCCCGCTGGTGCTGATCGCGCCGGCGCTGCCCTGTCCGGTGCGCAGCCAGGCGACGCAGCCGTCGCCCGACTGGGCGCAGATTCCCTTTATCCTGCCCGATCAGGGTCCGGCGCGGCGCGGCATCGATCTCTGGTTTCGTCGCCGTCGCATCCCGAATCCGCAGATTTACGCCACGGTTTCCGGCCATGAGGCGATTGTCTCGATGGTGGCGCTCGGCTGCGGCATCGCGCTTTTGCCGGACGTGGTGCTGGAGAACAGCCCGGAGCCGGTGCGCAATCGCGTGCTGACGCTGGAGAACGTGGAGTCGGTGGCGCCGCTGGAACTCGGCGTTTGCGTACAAAAAAAGCGGCTCGGGGAGCCGCTGATTCATGCCTTCTGGCACCTGCTGTAGCTACTGCCCAGCCAGGAAGAAACGGAACGCCGGGTTATTGGCCTCGTCGTGACAGTCGTAGCCCAGCTCCTTGAGGTAGGTTTCAAAATGCGGTTCGTTATCGCTGATTTCAAAAGCCGCCAGCACGCGGCCGTAATCGGTGCCGTGGCTGCGGTAGTGGAACAGCGAAATATTCCAGTGGGTGCCGAGCGTTTGCAGAAATTTCAGCAGCGCGCCCGGCGCCTCGGGGAATTCGAAGCTGAACAGGCGCTCGCGCAGCGGCTTCGAAGGACGTCCGCCCACCATGTAGCGCACGTGCAGCTTCGCCATCTCGTCATCGGAGAGATCCACTACCTGATAGCCGCCCTGCGTAAGCTGGCTGATAATCTCGCCGCGCTCCTCCAGCCCGCGCGTCAGGCGCACGCCGACGAAAATGCAGGCGTTGTCGGCATCGGCGTAGCGATAGTTGAATTCGGTTACCGCGCGTCCGCCCAGCGTCTGGCAGAACTTCAGGAAGCTGCCCTGCTGTTCCGGAATGGTCACCGCCAGCAGCGCTTCACGCTGTTCGCCCAGTTCGCAGCGCTCGGAGACGTAGCGCAGGCCGTGGAAGTTGACGTTGGCGCCTGAAAGAATATGCGCCAGCCGCTCGCCTTTGATGTCGTGCTGCTGGATATATTTCTTCATGCCCGCCAGCGCCAGCGCGCCTGAGGGCTCCGCTATCGCGCGCACGTCTTCAAACAGATCTTTCATCGCCGCGCAGATGGCGTCGCTGTCGACGGTGATGATGTCGTCGAGATACTCCTGGCACAGGCGAAAGGTTTCGCTGCCGATGCGCTTTACCGCCACGCCTTCGGCAAACAGCCCGACGCGCGGCAGATCCACCGGCTCGCCCGCCTCGAGCGCCGCCTTCAGGCAGGCGGAGTCTTCCGACTCCACCGCGATAACCTGGATTTGCGGCATGAGCTGTTTGATCAGCACCGCCACGCCCGCCGCCAGGCCGCCACCGCCGACCGGCACGAAGACGCGATCGAGATGGGCGTCCTGCTGCAGCAGCTCCATCGCCAGCGTGCCCTGACCGGCAATCACCGCCGGATGGTCAAACGGCGGCACGAAGGTATAGCCCTGCTGTTCCGCCAGCTCAATCGCTTTGGCTTTCGCCTCGTCGAAGTTAGCGCCGTAAAGGTAAGCCTCACCGCCAAATGCGCGCACCGCATCCACTTTGATGTCCGCCGTGGCCACCGGCATCACAATCAGCGATTTGATGCCGAGCCGGCTGGCGGAGAGCGCCACGCCCTGCGCGTGGTTGCCGGCCGACGCCGTAACCACGCCGCGCGCTTTCTGCTCTTCGTTCAGTCCGGCGATCATCGCGTAGGCGCCGCGCAGCTTGAAGCTGTGCACCGGCTGCCGATCCTCGCGCTTCACCAGAATGGTGTTGCCGAGACGCGATGAAATTTTTTCCATTTTTTGCAGCGGCGTCACCTGTGCGACTTCATACACGGGCGAGCGCAGCACGGCGCGCAAATATTCCGCGCCGCAGGGCGACGCAGGTAGCGGTTGAGCCTCAGCCATCGGTTAGCCTCCCAGCTTGCTCTTGTCGCGCACCGCGCCTTTGTCGGCGCTGGTGGCGAGGGATGCGTAGGCGCGCAGCGCGAAAGAGACCTGACGCACGCGGTCGTGCGGCGTGTAGGCCGCGTCGCCGCGCGCCTCTTCTTCTTCGCGACGCGCATGCAGTTCGTTGTCCGGCACCGCCAGTTTGATGCCGCGGTTCGGAATATCGATCTCGATGATGTCGCCATCTTTAACCAGCGCGATGGTGCCGCCGCTGGCCGCTTCCGGCGAGGCGTGGCCGATCGACAGGCCGGAGGTACCGCCGGAGAAGCGGCCGTCGGTGATCAGCGCGCAGCTTTTGCCGAGGCCCATCGATTTCAGATAGGTGGTCGGATAGAGCATCTCCTGCATGCCCGGTCCGCCTTTCGGTCCTTCGTAGCGGATAACGACTACGTCGCCCGCCACCACTTTGCCGCCGAGAATCGCTTCGACCGCGTCATCCTGGCTTTCATAAACTTTCGCCGGGCCTTTAAACGTCAGGATCTCTTTGTCTACGCCGGCCGTTTTGACGATACAGCCATCTTCGGCGAGGTTGCCGTAGAGCACCGCCAGGCCGCCATCCTGCGAATAGGCGTGCTCACGGGTGCGAATACATCCCTCGGCGCGGTCGTCGTCCAGCGTGTCCCAGCGACAATCCTGCGAAAAAGCCTGGGTGGTGCGGATGCCCGCCGGACCGGCGCGGAACATGTCCTTCACCGCCTGGTCTTTGGTCAGCATGATGTCGTACTGATCCAGCGTCTCGCGCATCGTCTGCTGCAGGATGTTGCGGGCGCTGGTATCGATCAGTCCAGCGCGATCCAGCTCGCCGAGAATGCCGATGACGCCGCCTGCGCGGTGAACGTCTTCCATATGGTATTTCGGGGTGCTCGGCGCCACTTTACAGAGCTGAGGCACCTTGCGCGACAGGCGGTCGATATCAGAAATATTGAAGTCGACTTCGCCCTCTTGCGCGGCGGCCAGCAGGTGCAACACGGTATTGGTGGAGCCGCCCATCGCGATATCCAGCGTCATGGCGTTTTCAAAGGCCGCTTTGGTGGCGATGTTGCGCGGCAGCATGTTCTCGTCATCCTGCTCGTAATAGCGTTTGGTCAGGCTTACGATGCGCTTGCCCGCATTGATAAACAGCTCTTTGCGGTCGGCGTGGGTCGCCAGCAGCGAGCCGTTGCCCGGCTGCGACAGGCCCAGCGCTTCGGTCAGGCAGTTCATCGAGTTGGCGGTGAACATGCCGGAACAGGAGCCGCAGGTCGGACAGGCGGAGCGTTCAATCTGCTCGCTGTCGGCATCGCTGACGTTAGGGTTGGCGCCCTGAATCATCGCGTCGACCAGGTCAAGCTTGATGATCTTGTCGGAGAGCTTGGTTTTCCCCGCTTCCATCGGACCGCCGGAAACGAAGATCACCGGAATATTGAGGCGCAGCGACGCCATCAGCATCCCCGGCGTGATTTTGTCGCAGTTGGAGATACAGACCATGGCGTCGGCGCAGTGCGCGTTGACCATGTATTCCACCGAGTCGGCGATCAGCTCGCGCGACGGCAGCGAATAGAGCATGCCGCCATGACCCATGGCGATACCGTCATCCACCGCAATGGTGTTGAACTCTTTCGCCACGCCGCCCGCCGCTTCGATCTGCTCGGCGACCAGCTTGCCGAGGTCGCGCAGGTGAACGTGGCCCGGCACAAATTGGGTGAATGAGTTGACCACGGCGATAATCGGTTTGCCGAAATCGGCGTCGGTCATTCCTGTGGCGCGCCACAGGGCACGGGCACCCGCCATGTTGCGGCCATGCGTGGTGGTGGCGGAACGGTACTTAGGCATGCTCTGTTTACTCCAGTCTGTAAATGACGCGGGCACAGCGGCGCCCGCGTGACGCTCTTGTTATGGGTTAACCTGATCCAGCCAGCCGTATTTGTCTTCGGTTTCGCCAGTGAACAGGCCGAAGAAGGCTTTCTGAATTTTTTCGGTTACCGGGCCGCGTTTGCCTTCACCGACCTGAATACCGTCAACGCTGCGTACCGGCGTGATTTCTGCGGCGGTGCCGGACATGAAGATCTCGTCAGCCAGGTAGAGCGACTCGCGCGACAGTACCTGCTCGCGTACTTCAATGCCCATATCCTGCGCCAGCTTGATGATGGCGTCGCGAGTAATGCCCGGCAGCGCGGAAGAGGTAAACGGCGGGGTAAACAGAATGCCGTCTTTTACTTCGAACAGGTTTTCGCCTGCGCCTTCGGAGATGTAGCCGTTGGTGTCGAGCGCGATGCCTTCCTGATAGCCGTGACGGCGCGCTTCGCTGCCCACCAGCAGAGAAGAGAGATAGTTACCGCCTGCTTTCGCGGCGGTCGGCAGGGTGTTCGGCGCCACGCGGTTCCATGAGGAAACCATCGCGTTGATGCCGTTTTCCAGCGCTTCAGCGCCCAGATAGGCGCCCCACGGGAAGGCGGCGATGATCACGTCGGTGGTGTAGCCGTCCGGCGGGTTCACGCCCAGACCGACATCGCCGACAAAGGCCAGCGGACGGATATAAGCGCTTTTCAGGTTGTTGTCGCGCAGTACTTTACGCGTCGCTTCCATCAACTCGTCCACGCTGTATTTCAACGGGAAACGATAAATTTTCGCTGAGTCGTGCAGACGCTGCATGTGTTCACGGTGACGGAACACCACCGGGCCTTTGTGCGAGTCGTAGCAGCGCACGCCTTCAAACACAGAAGTACCGTAATGCAGTGCGTGAGACATGACGCTGACCTTGGCGTCTTCCCACTTAACCATCTCGCCATTGAACCAAATAAAGTCTGCTTTCTTCGTGCTCATTCTTATTTCCTTTCACGACCAGGCGTGGATTTGTTGTGATGTTTGTTGCTGGATTTCGACGTTAGCGACATCCATTAATTTGCTTAACTGCGAAGACAGTAAATCGACAGAGCGCTGGCTGGCAACGGTCATTTCGATATTAATGTTCTCGCTGTTGGCCGCCGCGCCCATGTTCATGGCGCAGACCTGGAAACCGCGATGGCGGACGACGCGTAAAATGCGCTCCAATATTTCAGGGCGAAAGCGAGCTTCGATAGACAATTGGTGCTGGTTCATACGGTTTTCTCCATCATGTTTGCGTTGCTGGCGCCAGGCGGCACCAGTGGCCAGACGTTTTCATGCTCATCAATCGCAACATGCAGGAAGTAAGAACCTTCGCTGTTCAGCAGAGCATCAAGGGCGGCGTCGACCTCGTCTTTACGGCTAATACGCTGGCCTGGGATATCAAAGGCGCTGGCCAGCGTCAGAAAATCGGGGTTGTCGGTCAGAATGGTTTCGCTGTAGCGGCCGTCGAAAAAGAGCTGCTGCCACTGGCGTACCATGCCGAGGCGCTGGTTATCGAGCAGCAGGATTTTCACCGGCAGCTTTTTACGTTTGATGGTGCCCAGCTCCTGGATATTCATCATGATCGAGCCGTCGCCCGATACGCAGATCACGGTGTCTTCGGGACGGGCGACCTGCGCGCCGACCGCGGCGGGCAGGCCGAAGCCCATGGTGCCCAGGCCGCTGGAGGTGATGAAATTCTCCGGCGCGTTGAAGTTCATATGCTGCGCGGTCCACATCTGGTGCTGGCCGACGTCGGTAGTGACGACGGCGCTGGCGGGTTTGCGATCGGAGAGCTGTTTCAGCAGCAGCGGCGCGTAGATCGCCTCGCCGGGGTGGTCATAGCGCCAGCTGAACGCCGCTTTCATCGCCTTCACCTCTTCGCGCCAGCCGGCGATCTGCATCGGCATGCTCAGCGCGGGCAGGATCTGATTCATGTCGCCTTGCAGCGAAACGTGCGCGCGGCGCAGTTTATTCAGTTCGGCCGGGTCGATATCGATGTGAATGACGCTGGCGTGCGGCGCGAAGGTGTCGAGCTTGCCGGTGACGCGATCGTCGAAGCGCGCGCCGACGGCGATCAGCAAATCGCAGGACTGAACCGCCAGATTCGCCGCTTTAGTACCGTGCATGCCCAGCATGCCAAGATAAACCTCGCTTTCGCTATCGGCGCTGCCGAGACCTTTCAGCGTGGCGACCATGGGAATGCCGGTTTGCTGCGCCATGGCGCGCAGCGCAGGCACCGCCTGCGCCATACCCACGCCGCCGCCGATATAGAGCATCGGCTTGTGCGACTGCGCCATCAGCGCGCGCGCCGCTTCGATATGCTGCGGTGAATGGGCGAACGACTCTTCAACCGGCAGCAGATGCGGGGTCAGCTCGCCGCTGGCGATTTGAATATCTTTAGGGATATCGACCAACACCGGTCCAGGACGGCCTGACTGGGCGATAGCGAAGGCTTCCGCCATGACGGAAGGCAGCTCATCCAGCGACTCAACCAGAAAGCTGTGTTTGGTGCAGGCCAGCGACAGGCCCAGCACGTCGATCTCCTGAAAAGCGTCGGTGCCGATAAACGCTGACGAAACCTGACCGGTGATCGCCACTACCGGTACCGAATCCATCATCGCGTCGGCCAGGCCGGTGATTAAGTTGGTCGCGCCAGGGCCCGAAGTCGCAATGCAGACGCCGGTTTTTCCGGTCGCGCGGGCATAGCCTATCGCCGCGACCACGGCCCCTTGTTCATGACGACACAGTAGGTGTTCCACGCCGCCATCGTAGAGCGCATCGTACACTGGCATGATAGCGCCGCCAGGATAGCCAAATACGGTGTCGACACCCTGCGCGCGTAAAGCCTGAACTACCCACTGTGCACCTGTCATGGTTATTCTCCTGTATTCTTAGGGGAACAACAGAATTTTATGCTACTGCTCATTGTTTGCTCCTCGGTAATCCGCTGATATTTGCACTGGTCGAAAAAAAACCCCCGGACCTTTCGGTGCGGGGGTTTTTCGAATTCCAGGCTTGATTTTTAAGCCTTTCTTTCTCCAGGCGTAGCCCCGCACGGTGGGTTAATAATCACCACCACGCTAATCACGACTAGGCTAATCACTTGTAGAAGGGCTTTCATCTGCTGTCTGTTTTTTCGTTTGTTCGAAGTAATGCCTACAGAGTTATCACAGTTAGAGGTGCGATGACAACTTTTTCCATCTGTTTTTTTTATGACCCTCGCGCCGATAATCAGATATCACCCTGTAAATAAACGCTTATTTTATGCGTGACAAATATTCATCACGTCCGTGACGCAATAATTAAGCCTGTAATTTGTTAAGCGGCTCCAGAAAAAATGCATTCGGGTGAATTTTACGCCGCTTTGCTGCGGACTCTCTCGAAAGATGGATTCTTTGGTCTCGCTGTCGCCTTTCGGCTTCGCCATAATCGCCGCGTTAAGGAGCGGTTATGACATTGTCCAGAGTTCTTACCCGAGCAGCGATAGGCGTAGAAGCGCCGCTGGTCGCCATAGAAGCGCACATCAGCAGCGGCCTGCCCGCGCTGACGCTGGTCGGTTTGCCTGAAACCACGGTAAAAGAGGCGCGTGAACGGGTGCGTAGCGCCATTATTAACAGCGGCTTCAGCTTTCCGGCAAAGCGCATCACCATCAATCTGGCGCCCGCCGACCTGCCTAAAGAGGGCGGACGTTACGATCTGCCGATGGCTCTCGCCATTCTCGTCGCCTCTGAACAGCTTCCCGAGGCGAAACTGGCGCAGCATGAATTCGTAGGCGAGCTTGCGCTCAATGGCGCGCTCTGCGGCGTTCAGGGCGCGATTCCGGCCGCGATGGCGGCGATGCGAGCCGGACGGCAGCTGATCCTCTCTTCGGAGAATCAGCAGGATGTTGGCCTGATTCAGCATGGCGATACGCTTGTCGCCGCCCATCTGCTGGAAGTCTGCGCCTGGCTGCAAAATCAGGGCGAGCTTGCGCGTGCCCATTCTCTGCAGGATCGGTCCGAAGAACCGACAGAAGATTTGAGCGATATCATCGGTCAGGAACAGGGACGCCGGGCGCTGGAGATTACCGCTGCGGGCGGTCATAACCTGCTGCTGATTGGCCCTCCCGGCACAGGCAAGACCATGTTGGCTACGCGGCTGCCCGGTATTATGCCCCCGCTCAGCGACGCAGAAGCCCTGGAGTGCGCCGCTATCGCCAGCCTGGTAGATAAAGGCAGGCTGCAAAAAGCCTGGCGCAAGCGCCCTTTTCGCGCGCCTCATCATAGCGCGTCGCTTTATGCCCTTATCGGCGGCGGGTCGCTGCCCCGGCCGGGAGAGATTTCGCTGGCGCATAACGGCGTGCTGTTTCTGGATGAGCTGCCGGAATTTGACCGGCGCGTGCTGGATGCGCTGCGGGAGCCTATCGAGTCCGGCGAAATAGCCATTTCCCGCGCCCGCGCGAAGGTAACCTATCCGGCGCGCTTTCAGCTGATTGCCGCCATGAACCCAAGCCCGACGGGTCACTATCAGGGGCAGCATAATCGCTGCTCGCCGCAGCAGGTGCTGCGTTATCTGAGTAAACTCTCCGGGCCTTTTCTCGATCGCTTCGACCTGTCGATTGAGGTGCCGCTGCTGCCGAGCGGGATGCTGAGCCAGCGTCCCGAGGCGGGCGAGAGTTCAGCCAGCGTGGGTGAGCGGGTGATGAAGGCGCGCGCGCTGCAAATGGCGCGTGCCGGCAAGATTAATGCGCATATGAGTAACGTCGGCATCAAGATGTGGTGCGATATCGCCAGAGAGGATGCGGAATGGCTTGAAGAGGTGCTGAATCAGCTGGGATTGTCCGTGCGGGCATGGCAGCGGATTTTAAAGGTGGCGCGGACGATTGCCGATCTGGCGGGTGAAGAGAGAATTTTACGGAGACATCTGCAGGAGGCGGTCGCTTATCGCAGCATCGACCGGCTAATGATTCATCTGCACCGCAGTCTGGAATAAAAAATGGGGCTCATTGCCCCATTTTGTTTAGTCATCGCTGTCGCTGTAGTCTTCAACCGTATCCATCTGCGGCTTGCCGCCTGAAAGCGTATGAAAACGTTTCGGGCGCTTAATGCGAGTGGTGTATTTAGACCATACGCGCTCAGCTTCAGTTTGCGGCTCACGCAGACCACGACATACTTCCAGAAAAAGACGCTCTTCTTCCGTAATCGGCTCACGCTTTGCTAAATCGAGTTCATTAAAAGCAAAACCATGACGTTCCAGCAATTGGGCTTCTTTAATGGTGAAATCACCATGCCGCGAGAAACCGCGCGGATAATGTTTGTTATCAAAGAAACGATTTGTGGTTGAGAAGCTTTCCGCCATCTTACACGCTCCTGATTCTCTTATGGCCGAGCTATTAATGGCGCGGAGTATTAGATAGGCTTGACAGAGTGTAAAACAAAACATTTAAATCTATACGACAAACATTTTTTGGGAGAAAGCTGTGGATACGGAATTACTGAAAACTTTCCTGGAAGTGAGCAGAACTCGCCATTTTGGGCGAGCTGCAGAAGCACTCTACCTCACACAGTCCGCCGTCAGCTTTCGCATCCGTCAGCTGGAAAATCAGCTGGGCGTTAATCTTTTTACTCGCCATCGCAATAACATACGGCTGACGTCGGCGGGAGAACGCCTGCTGCCCTATGCGGAAAGCCTGATGAGCACATGGATGATGGCGAAAAAGGAGGTGTCGCATACGCAGCAGCATCACGAGCTATCGATAGGGGCCAGCGCGTCGCTCTGGGAGGCCTACCTGACGCCGTGGCTGCAAACCCTGTATGAGAATCGGGAGAGCCTGCATCTTGAAGCCCGCGTGGCGCAGAGGCATCTTCTGGTTAAGCAGCTTCATGAGCGCCAGCTGGATCTGCTGATCACTACCGAAGCGCCGAAGATGGACGAACTAACAAGTCAGCAGATCGGCCATATCTCTCTGGCGCTGTTTCGGGCGCGTAAAACAGAAAAGCGAGAGAAGTACGATTACATCAAGCTGGAATGGGGCGCGGACTTTCATCAGCATGAAAGCTATTTGTCAGGCGGCGACGATGTGCCGGTGTTAACCACCACTTCGGCGCACGTGACGCGCGAACTGCTTTATACCACGGGCGCCTGCGCCTTTTTACCAGACTACTGGCATAGTCTGTACAGCGATCTTATGGTGATCCCCGACACGCCGGTTGCTGTGCGTCCTTTGTATGCCGTGTGGCTACAGAACAGCGATCAGCAGGCGCATATTCGACAGCTGCTTAAGTTTCCAGTACTGGCGCGCTGACATTGCAGGCATAAATAGTGAAGAGGCTGACGTTGTCGGCCTTTTTTTGATCTTTTTGCCGAATAAAAAGCAAAAAAAATCCTTTGCCGAAGCAAAGGATTCTTTTTTCTGGCAGGGGCGGAGGGACTCGAACCCCCAACACCCGGTTTTGGAGACCGGTGCTCTACCAATTGAACTACGCCCCTAAAGA
>NZ_MLJJ01000006.1 GCF_002095575.1 Pantoea septica
CCGCATGTTTTCGCCGCTCGACGTTTCGGCGAACAATACGCTGGGGCTGGTCGGCGTGCCCTGCCAGGATGTGCGCTTTCCGCTTATTGAGAAAATTTCCGCGCTGCAGACCGTACGCGCCATTCTGCTGGTGGAAAACGACACCATCTACTGCTCCAGCATCTACGGCCCGCGCGCCATTCCTTTTAGCCAGACCTATCCCGAGCTGGCGATTAATAATCAGCGCATGATGCTGACCACCGACAACTACCTGCTTAAGGGCTCACCGATCCTGCTGCTGTGGACGCCTAAGTCCCTCGATAACCGCTCCGGCATTTTGCAGGCGATCAATATCGAGCTGATGAGCACCTATCTGCTGGAGCCGCAGCTTCCCTGGGTAGAGCGCGCCATCTTCAGCGTCGGCGGCGAGAGTCTGGAGTACGGCAATCCGCTGATTGAGCCGGCGATGCCATCAGAAGATGAGGTCAGCTACGATCAGGGTTCCCTGCGCTATCCTTTCGCCATTACGCTCTACGGTCCTTCGCCGGCACGCCTGGCGATGATGTCGCTGCCGTCGCAGCTGCCGCTGGCGCTGCTGCTGAGCCTGCTGATCGGCTATATCGTCTGGCTGGCGACGGCGAATCGCATGAGCCTGAGCTGGCAGATCAGCTACGGCATTACCGCGAATGAATTTATGGTCTACTGCCAGCCGCTGATTAACGCCCAGAGCGGCGAGTGCGACGGCATCGAGCTGCTGCTGCGCTGGCATAACGCGCGTCAGGGCTGGATCCCGCCGGACGTGTTTATTCCGCTGGCCGAGCGGCAGAATCTTATCGCGCCGCTAACGCGCTTCGTGATCGATAAAGCGGTGGCGCAGCTGCCGAATCTGCCGCGCTGTCCGTCGTTTCATATCGCCATTAACGTGGCCGCCAGCCACTTTCGCGATCGCGCCATCGTCGACGATCTGCAACAGCTGTGGTGGCCGGCGAATCCGCTGCCGAAGCTGGTGGTGGAGCTGACGGAACGCGACGCATTGCCGGTGGTGGATCAGAAGGTGATTTCGCAGCTGCACAGCATCGGCGTACGCCTGGCCATCGACGACTTTGGCACCGGACACAGCTCGCTCTCCTATCTGAAGGATTTGCAGCCGGACGTGCTGAAGATCGACAAGATTTTCACCGCGGCGATCGGCACCGATGCCATTAACGCCACGGTGACCGATATGGTGATTTCGCTGGCGCAGCGGTTGAATATCAGCCTGGTGGCCGAGGGGGTCGAAACCGCCGAGCAGGCCGCCTATCTGCGCGAGCGCGGCGTCGATCTGCTGCAGGGTTATTACTACGCGCGGCCGATGCCGATTGAGGATTTTCCCGCCTGGCTGACGCAGCATCAGGCGCAGCTGAGCCCGTAAAAAACGGCGCATATGCGCCGTTTAGCTTGCCTGTAAGAGCGGATGCCTGCGTGGATGAGAGGGCCCGATCGCAAAGTCGCTTTACGCATCCTTGCTCGCTCGGCCCGCAGATACGCACCTCTTCCCTGAGGTGCGCCCGTAAACGGGCCAACGCACCGCGTTGTTCAAAAACGCTCCCGGCGTTTTTGTCCCTGTTGCGGGACGCTTTGCTCTTCGGCCCCTCTCACCCACGCGTTGAACAGCATCATCGTCTGTTCGATAAACTCGCTACAGATTTAGATTGATTACGGCGCCTCTTCCTCATCCTCGTGCGGCTTATCTTTGGTGACGCGCACCAGATCGACGCGGTAGTCGGTCGCCTGAAGGATAGTAAAGTGCAGCGGCGGCAAATCGATCACCTCGCCCGGCAGCGGCAGCTGGCCTTTCTGACCAATCAGCAGACCCGCCAGCGAGGCGTGATCTTCATCCGGGTTAACCAGGTCGTTGACGTCGAACAGCTGCTGAAGCGAATGCAGGTCGGTGCCGCCTTTAACAATCCAGCCGTCGCCGTCGGCGATAATGTCCGGCGTTTCATCCTCGTCGGGGAATTCGCCGGCGATCGCTTCCAGCACGTCCAGCGGGGTTATCAGACCCTGCACGACGCCGAACTCGTTGGTGACGATAACGAAACTGCCTTTGGCGCGGCGCAGCACGCCCAGCAGATTAATCGGGTCCAGCGTTTCCGGCACGACGATAGCAGGTGACGCGGCGGCAAAGGTTGCCACATCCATCCCGTGTTCGATCGCCACCAGCAGCTCTTTGGCGCGCACCACGCCGATAATTTCATCCAGCTCGCCGCGGCACACCGGGAACAAACTGTGTGGCGTGTCGAGCAGCTGAATACGGATCTCGTCCATTGGACGCTCGGCGTCAACCCAGGAGATTTCGCCGCGCGGCGTCATTATGCTGCGGATAGAGCGCGACGCCAGCGTCAGCACGCCGTTGATCATATAGCGCTCTTCATCCTTAAAGGCCTCCTGCGGCATCGCCTGCGTCAGAGGCGACTCTTCGTTAACCGCAGGCTGGGCCGGACGCTGACGGCCGCCCATCAGGCGCAAAATCGCCTCGGCGGTGCGCTCGCGCATGGGGCGATGCGCCTGATGGCGCATAAAGTTGCGGCGCGCAATCTGGTTAAACAGCTCGATCAGAATAGAGAAGCCGATCGCCGCGTAGAGATACCCTTTCGGGATATGGAAGCCGAAACCTTCCGCCACCAGCGACAGGCCGATCATCAGCAGGAAGCTCAGGCAGAGCACCACCACGGTAGGATGCGCGTTGACGAAGTTGGTGAGCGGCTTCGAGGCCAGCAGCATTACGCCCATGGCGATCACTACCGCCGTCATCATAATCGGCAGATGGTTCACCATGCCGACTGCCGTGATCACCGCATCCAGCGAGAAGACCGCGTCCAGCACCACAATCTGCGTCACCACCGCCCAGAAGCTGGCGTAGCTGCGGTTCCCCTGATGCTCAAGCTGACGGTTCTCCAGCCGCTCATGCAGCTCCATCGTCGCTTTGAACAAGAGAAAGACCCCGCCCACCAGCAGAATCAAATCACGTCCTGCAAAGCTAAACTCGCCTACGCTAAATAACGGGCGCGTCAGCGTGACCATCCAGGAGATCAGCGACAGCAGGCCCAGACGCATCACCAGCGCCAGCGACAGGCCGATCAGACGCGCCTTATCGCGCTGCTTCGGCGGCAGCTTGTCGGCAAGAATGGCGATAAACACCAGGTTATCAATACCAAGCACGATTTCCAGTACGACAAGCGTGAGCAAACCGGCCCAGATTGAGGGGTCGAAGAGAAATTCCATCATTGACTCCTGAACGAGAGACAGACTGAACGATATCGTGCCAGCGTCGTGTGGTGACGTGACAGAAAGACAATCGGGTGAACTGCAGGTACGCCGTCAGGCGTGAAGGAAAGCGCGGATGCGCGCATCAAAGTGGTTAAGCGACGTCGGTGACGATCCATAAAGGTGGGCTGAAACCCGTTACTCCTGAGTAATAAACAGATCGTTAATGTAACAGGCCAGTAATTTACGTCAAAAAATTTTCTTTCATTTACAAATGATTCAGCGGTGATTCGCAGAAAAACATGGTTTAAGGCGAGTTCAGCCGTCTGATTACTGACGACCGTCACATAAATTATTTTTTCGCGCACTAAAATAAATCGCGACTCACCGACTCATTCAGGACGCCCGGAGAATGATGCATTAATTCAGATATTTTGACTACGTTTGTCGCCAGATAACCGTAGCGATAACTCATAACGATTCGTCGACTCCAGACGAATTTCTTTAGCGAACGGAGGTAGCAAGTGACCATTGCGATAGTAATTGGTACACACGGCTGGGCAGCCGAGCAACTGCTGAAAACCGCAGAGATGCTGTTAGGCGAACAGGAGAACGTCGGATGGATCGACTTTGTGCCCGGCGAAAATGCAGAAACGCTTATTGAAAAATATCAGGCGCAGCTGGCAAAGCTGGATACGTCGAAAGGGGCGCTGTTTTTAGTGGATACCTGGGGCGGAAGTCCCTTCAACGCCGCCAGCCGCGTGGTGCTGGATAAAGAAAATTACGATGTCATCGCCGGCGTCAATATTCCGATGCTGGTGGAAACGCTGATGGCGCGCGACGACGATCCCAGCTTTGCCGAACTGGTTGGCATCGCGGTAGAAACGGGTCGCGAAGGCGTTAAGGCGCAGAAAACCGAGCTTGCCGCGCCGCCTGCCCCAGCCGCCGCCCCTGCCGCTAAAGCGCCGCCTGCCCCAGCGCAGCCGCTGGCACCGGGCGAACATATGAAAATCGGGCTGGCGCGCATCGACGACCGCCTGATCCACGGTCAGGTGGCGACGCGCTGGACCAAAGAGACCAATGTCTCGCGCATTATCGTGGTTAGCGACGAAGTCGCAAAAGATCACGTCCGCAAAACCTTGCTGACGCAGGTGGCGCCGCCCGGCGTGACCGCGCACGTGGTGGACGTCGACAAGATGGTGCGCGTCTGGAATAACCCGAAATATGGTCGCGACCGCGTGATGCTGCTGTTTACTAATCCCACCGACGTGCTGCGCGTGGTCGAGCAAGGCGTGGAGATTAAGTCGGTCAATATCGGCGGCATGGCGTTTCGCCAGGGTAAAACTCAGGTCAATAACGCCGTCTCGGTCGATGACAAAGATATCGCCGCGTTCCGTAAGCTCAATGAACGCAATATCGAGCTGGAAGTCCGTAAGGTCTCCAGCGATCAAAAACTGAAAATGATGGACCTGATTGCGAAGGTCAATGCGTAAAACGCCGCCAGCTGCGCCTGCGGGCCAGTTAACGCTATCCTCCTGAGGAGAAGGGATATGATGGAAATAACCTCGCTACAAATCATCCTGATATTTGTCGTGGCCTGTATTGCGGGTATGGGTTCGATTCTGGATGAGTTTCAGTTTCACCGTCCGCTGGTGGCCTGTACCCTGATTGGGGCGGTGCTCGGCGATATGAAAACCGGCATTATCATCGGCGGCACGCTGGAGATGATCGCGCTGGGCTGGATGAACATCGGCGCCGCCGTGGCGCCCGATGCGGCTCTCGCCTCAATTATCTCCACCATTCTGGTTATCGCCGGCGGTCAGAGCGTCGGCGCGGGCATTGCGCTGGCGATTCCGCTGGCAGCGGCGGGCCAGGTGCTGACGATTATCGTGCGCACCATCACCGTGGCCTTCCAGCACGCGGCCGATAAGGCGGCGGAGAAAGGCAACCTGACGGCGATTTCGTGGATCCACGTTTCGGCGCTGGTGTTGCAGGCAATGCGTATCGCCATTCCGGCGCTGATCGTGGCGATTTCCGTCGGCACCAGCGCGGTTCACTCCCTGCTTAGCTCGATCCCTGAAGTGGTCACCAACGGCCTGAACATCGCCGGCGGCATGATCGTGGTGGTCGGTTACGCGATGGTCATCAATATGATGCGCGCAGGCTATCTGATGCCCTTCTTCTACCTCGGCTTCGTCACCGCGGCCTTCACCAGCTTCAACCTGGTCGCGCTGGGCGTCATCGGCGTGGTCATGGCAGTGCTCTATATCCAGCTGGCGCCGAAATATAACCGCGTGGCGGGCGCGCCTGCGGCGGGTCCGGCAAACAACGATCTCGATAACGAACTTGACTAAGGAACAGGTGACAACATGGTAGATACAACTACAACGCAAAAGAAACTCACCCCAGGCGACATCCGCGGCGTGTTTTTGCGGTCGAACCTGTTCCAGGGGTCGTGGAACTTCGAGCGTATGCAGGCGCTGGGCTTCTGTTTCTCGATGGTGCCGGTGATCCGCCGCCTCTATCCGGAAAATAACGAGGCGCGCCGTCAGGCGATCAAGCGCCATCTGGAGTTCTTCAACACCCATCCTTACGTCGCCGCGCCGGTATTGGGCGTGACCATGGCAATGGAAGAGCAGCGCGCAAACGGCGCAGCCATCGACGACGCCGCCATCAACGGCATTAAAGTCGGCCTGATGGGCCCGCTGGCGGGCGTCGGCGACCCGATTTTCTGGGGCACCGTGCGACCGGTCTTCGCCGCGCTCGGCGCAGGCATCGCCATGAGCGGCAGCCTGCTGGGCCCGCTGCTTTTCTTCGTGCTGTTCAATCTGGCGCGTCTGCTGACCCGCTATTACGGCGTGGCGTACGGCTACCGCAAAGGGATCGATATCGTCAGCGACATGGGCGGCGGTTTCCTGCAGAAGCTCACGGAGGGGGCGTCGATTCTCGGCCTGTTTGTCATGGGCGCGCTGGTGAACAAGTGGACGCACGTTAATATTCCGCTGGTGGTGTCGCGCGTTACCGACCAGACCGGAAAGACGACCGTCACCACGGTTCAGACCATCCTCGATCAGCTGATGCCGGGGATCGTGCCGCTGCTGCTGACCTTCGCCTGTATGTGGCTGCTGCGCCGCAAGGTCAACGCGCTGTGGATTATCGTCGGCTTCTTCGTTATCGGGATTTTCGGCTACTGGATCGGCCTGCTTGGCCTGTAGTACTCTCGCCGGGCGCGCCGCGCCCGGCCTCTTCCCCGCTTTTCCGCCGTATCGCCTCAGGAGAATGTGATGACACTAACGGACGGCCTCATCGCGCTCTGCATCGCCGCGCTGCTGCTTTTTTCTCTCTACAACGACCTTATTCTGCCGCGCCGCAAAGGCCCGACGCGCCTGAGCGTGGCGCTGCGGCGCAGGCACAAGATCGACAGCCTGATATTTATCGGGCTGCTGGCGATTTTACTCTGGAATAATGTGACGCATCAGGGGCCGCAGCTCACCACCACTCTGCTGATGGTGCTCCTCTTTCTCGCCTTCTGGCTCTTCTGGCTGCGCCGCCCAGCGCTGCTGATGAAACGCGACGGGCTGTTTTATGGCGGCCTCTGGATAGCCTATGAACGCATCCAGAGCATTAATCTCTCCGAAGACGGCATTCTGGTGATGCAGCTGGAGCAGCGTCGCCTGCTGATTGCCGTGCAGCAGCTCGACGATCTGGAACGCATCTACCATACGCTGGTGGAGGCGCGCTAATCGCGCCGCCATAGCGTCAGACGGAAGTCGGCGTCGCATTCGAAGGTTTTCGACGCCTGCAGTTCACCCCACACCGACGGCTTCGCGCGCCAGGCGAAAGGCGTCATCTGCAGCAGCGTGGCCGCCGCGTCGCCGCTCAGGTGCATCGCGTAGCGCAGCGACTGCTGGCTCTCTTCGCTAAAGCCGCTGTAGCACTTCTCTTCGGGCGCATGGAGCTGCACTTCGCGATAGATCAGCGCCTTGAACTGTTGCAGATGATGCGCCCCGGGCGTAACGGTCAGCAGCACGCCGCCAGGCCTGACGACTCGCGTCAGCTCCGCCTCGTTGCAGGGCGCGTAGATACGCACGACGCCATCCAGCGAAGCGTCGGCGAAGGGCAGACGCTGGCTAGAAGCGACGCAGAACTGCACGTCAGGGTAGCGCTTCGCCGCCAGACGAATGGCGTTTTTGGCGATATCCAGCCCGTATACCTTGCCGCCCAGCGCGCTGAGCGCGGAGGTGTAATAGCCTTCTCCGCAGCCGATGTCGAGCAGCGCGCCCGCGTCCTGCAGCTTTTCGCGCAGCAGCGCCACCACGCCGTCGCGCAGCGGCTGATAGTAGCCCGCCTGCAGAAACTCGCGCCGCGCCTGCATCATCTCCGGGCTGTCGCCAGGCTCGCGCGAGCCTTTATGCTGAACGGGCAGCAAATTGAGGTAGCCCTCTTTCGCCTGGTCGAACTGATGGCGGTTTTCACAGCGCCAGCTGCGGTTTTCAGGCTGCAAAGGGAGATGACAGAGGGGGCAAATCAGCAACATACGAACTCCATTAACAAGAGCGCCGCAGTGTACTCTGTTCGCTGGCGTATCGAAAGCGCAAAGAAAAAGCCCCGGCCAGATGGCCAGGGCTTTACAGGATTCGTTTTCAGTGGTGCATGGCACCGAGCTGGCACGAAATCAGATAGCGGTTACGTTGACTGCAGCCGGGCCTTTCTGGCCGTCCTGAATTTCGAACTCAACGCTTTGGCCTTCAGCCAGGGTTTTAAAACCGTTGCCCTGGATAGCGGAGAAGTGTACGAACACGTCTTTGCTACCGTCAGCAGGAGTAATAAAACCAAAACCTTTAGACTCGTTGAACCACTTAACCTGACCTTTAATCTTTGCCATTTTGCAAATTCCTTAGAGTGTTTATTTTGCCCGAAGGCAGACCTACAGAGAAACCAGAGACGTTACTGAATGAGGCACTAATAAGGTTCGGCAAGGAAGCGGTATTCAACGTCAACGTTTTTACTCGTAACTTCTTTACTGAAGATGCCATACATAAACAGAACTGTACCTCGTTTGACCCAAGAATTGTTATCACATATCCGCAAATTAATGGCAAGGCATTTTTAATCGACCGTGGACGCGTCGCACAAAATTTGCAAAGCAGCGACTCGCTTTGTTCATTTTGGTACATAACTCATCCAGAGGTAGCTGAAAAAGCGCTATCCATCAACCCGCCGAAGATGCGAATAACTTTAGCGGACAACCGCGTCTTCGTCCAACCTTGTTCACCGTAACGGATTAATTTACGGATAGATTATTGCAGTATTATGGCATTCGTTCTTCTTAAGCGAAACCGTAAAACTAAAATGCGCCGCCTTTTTCGTCTTTAACGATAGCGGGCTCTCATTTTTGCTGGCGCAGATAATAAATGCTTTTGCACCAAAATCAGGAAAATAAAAATGAGCGCTGCCCCAATAAAAAGCAGAGCACCACTTATTTCTTATTACCATTTATTCTTTGATCCTGAATAATTCTTCTCTTGAACCCAATACCCGCATGGGGATAAACGTCGTTATTTAGGAATTTTCCTGGTTTATATTTTCCAGGCTGCGGCTCTCCCCTATTCTCCACGGTGCAAAGCGGCCATTATCCTCTCCGCTGCGCTGAATGGCGCGCAGTAATTCCGCCGGAGGCTCATCCAGCGATTCGTCAGCCAGTTCAAAGACGCCCCAGTGGATCGGCAGGGCCAGCGGCTCACCCGTTAGCCGCCATAATGAAACCGCCTGATCGGGATCCATATGGCTGCTCTGCATGAACCATTTCGGTGCATAGGCGCCGACCGGCAACGCTGCCAGATTAAAAGGACCGAGCCGTCGCGGGATTTCCGCCAGATGCTCAGAAAAACCGCTGTCGCCGGAAAACCAGAAATTAAGCGTCTTGCTGCGCACGACCCAGCCACACCAGAGCGAGCGGTTGCGATCGTAGGGCGTGCGCATGCTCCAGTGACGCGCCGGCACGGCGGTCAGAGTAAGATCCTCTTCCTGACGGCTCTGCCACCAGTCGAGCTGGCGCACGTGGCGCGCGCCGCGCCGTTTAAACCAGCCTTCCAGCCCCAGCGGCATCAGAAAGGTGGCCTCAGGGAAACGGCGGAGAATGCGCCTGATGGTGGCAGAGTCGAGATGATCGTAGTGATTGTGGGATATCAGCACGTAGTCGAGGCGCGGCAGATCCTGAATGCGCAGCGGCGGCGGGGTTTTGCGTTTCGGTCCGGCAAAGGGCAGCGGCGAGGCGCGCGTCGAGAGCGCCGGATCGATCAGCAGATAGCGCTGATTAAGGCGCAGCAACATCGCCGCGTGGCCTAACCACCAGACGCGATCGTCCTCCCCAGCGAGATCGGCGGGCTGCCACCAGCGCATTCTGAACTGGTCATAGCCCGCCTGCGGGGGCAATGGCAGTCCTGCCGCCTTGCGCTCTTTGCGCCAGCGATCAAGATCGCCAGGCTGGCGCGGATCCGGCTCGGGATTGCGGAAGCCTTCAGGCGTATGGTGCGCTTTGCTGGCGTCGTACCAGGGATTTTGCCAGGGCATTTCGCCTCCTTGCCAGATTCAGGAACCTTAGCGTTCCGGGATCATGCGGATAAATTCGCGCGGCTCTTCCGTCTCCGGCTTTTCCTGCTCCACGCGCTGACTTTCCACCAGGCGCCGTAGCAGCGCATTCTGTTTTTTCTGCTCTTCCAGCAGCTGGCTCAGCAGCTGGATCTGTTCGCTGGCGCGCACGCTGGCCCGGTTAACGAAAAACCAGGCAATAAACGCCACAATGATAGTGACCGCCAGTACGCCATAGCTAAACAGCGGATCGGTGGTTGCGCCTAATTCGTTCATAACTGCCTCAAAAACGGAAAAATATCGATGACGCCGATTCTACCTGCTGCGCGCGCAGCTGACCAGGCTATGCGCCTTAATGCAGAATTGCCTGACGCCTCGCTTTCAGCAATCTCCGATCGCTTCGGCAGACAAAGCGAGGCAAGCTGTTAATATTACGGGCGGCGGCGCAAGGTGGACAGCTGCCTTATGTATCACAAGGAGAAAAAATGAAACTCTTTATTCGGGCGATCGTTCTGCTCGCCGTTATCTGGGTCGCCATGCTGTTTACCGGCTATGGCGTGCTGACCGGCAGCGCTAAAAACGCAGCGGGTCTGGGCCTGCAGTGCAACTACCTTACCGCGCGCGGTCTGATTACCGCCCAGTATCTGCATACCGATAGCGGCGTTATCGGCGTAAGCGACTGCCCGCTGCTGAAAAAGAGCGGAGAGGTGATCGACAATTAAGCGGCACGCGGCCAGCTGAGCCGCGCTGACTATTCACTGGAAGATCAAGCGGGCGTTCGCCCGCTTTTTTTATCAGAAATCGTAGTGGTGATAGCCCATCTCGGCGGAGAGCGTGCGCGCCGCGCGGTGCAGCATGGCGACATAGTCGCTTTTCGCCTCTTCCGAGAAGCGGATCGTCGGGAAAGAGATGCTCAGACCGGCGATAACCACGCCGAAACGGTCGAAAACCGGCACGGCGATACAGCGCAGCCCTTCTTCCTGCTCCTCGTTATCTTCGCCGAAGCCCTGCGCCTTCACCTGATCGAGCACTTCGAGCAGCGCTTCGCGCGTGACGATGGTGTTGGCGGTGCTGCGCTTGAACTCCACCTCTTTCAGGATCTCGTTTACTTCGGCGCGGTCGCGCCATGCGAGCAGCACTTTGCCGATCGCCGTGGTGTGCAGCGGATTGCGCCGTCCAATGCGCGAATACATACGCAAATTATAAAGCGAGTCGATTTTATGGATGTAGACGATGCTGTCCTCTTCCAGCGCCCCAAGATGAATTGTCTCTTTGGTCAGTCGAGAAAGCTCGCGCATTTGCACATCTGCGCTGCGGATAAGATCGACATTCTGCAACGCCTTCGCGCCCAGTTCGAACAGTTTCAGCGTCAGAGAATATTTTTCGCTCTCGCCTTCCTGCGTCACATAACCCAGCGTCTTCATGGTCTGCAGGAAGCGGTAAACGGTGCTCTTCGACATCATCACGCGCTGCGCCAGTTCGGTAATGCCGTGATCGCGCTCTTCGCCCAGCGCCTGCAGGATGCCAAACACCTTCATAACGGAGGAAACGGCGTCGGGTTGTTTATCGTTTTCACTGGCGGCCATCGCGCATCCTTTTTTAAAATTGTTTTAATAAAATCGGAACAGATGACCAATATAGCGCGCCACTCCCCCACCTGTCACCGCACGACATAGCATAACCCCGCTTTTTGCGCTAAAGACGGTGCGTTTCAGCAGCAAATTCATTAGCATGATGATATTCACCCACTTCATTTTTTTACTCTATGTCCCCGACACCTTTTCAGGATGGCCTGCCCGCTCCACAGCGGTACGGCGCTATTTTTACTATTGCGCTGGGTATTATGATGGCGGTGCTGGATGGCGCTATCGCCAACGTGGCGCTGCCGACCATCGCGCGCGACCTGCACGCCAGCCCGGCGCAGTCGGTCTGGATCGTCAACGCCTATCAAATCGCTATCGTCGCCTCGCTGCTGTCGCTCTCTTTTCTCGGCGATATGCTGGGCTATCGCCGGGTCTATCAGGTCGGGCTCGGCCTGTTTATCCTGACCTCGGCCTTCTGCGCCCTCTCCTCGTCGCTTTCGATGCTGACGCTGGCGCGCGTGCTGCAGGGCTTTGGCGGCGCGGCGCTGATGAGCGTCAACACCGCGCTGATCCGCATTATCTATCCGCAGCGTCACCTGGGTCGCGGCATGGCGATCAACTCGCTGGTGGTTGCGGTCTCCAGCGCTGCCGGGCCGACGGTGGCGGCGGCAATCCTGTCGTTCGCCAGCTGGAAGTGGCTGTTCCTGATTAACGTGCCGCTGGGCGTGATTGCGCTGTGGCTGGCGCTACGCTTCCTGCCGGAGAACGCCCAGAAAGCGAAGGCGCAGAAATTCGACGTGCCGAGCGCGCTGATGAACGCGCTGTTTTTCGGCCTTCTCATCTATGCGCTGACCGGTTTCGCCCAGGGCGGCAACCGGGCGCTGGCGCTGGTTGAGGTGGCGGTGCTGGCGGTGCTCGGCTGGTTCTTCGTGCGTCGGCAGCAGCGTCTGACAGTGCCACTGCTGCCGGTGGATCTGCTGCGCATTCCGCTGTTCAGCCTCTCAATATGCACCTCTGTCTGCTCTTTCTGCGCTCAGATGCTGGCGATGGTATCGCTGCCTTTTTTCCTGCAGAACGTGCTGGGACGCGACGAGGTCGCAACCGGCCTGCTGCTGACGCCCTGGCCGCTGGCGACTATGGTGCTGGCGCCGATTGCCGGACGCCTGATTGAGCATATTCACGCCGGGCTGCTGGGGGGCATCGGCCTGGCGCTGTTCGCGGCGGGATTGTTTCTGCTGGCGCTGCTGCCTGCGCAGCCGCAGGACTGGGATATTATCTGGCGTATGGCGCTGTGCGGCGCAGGTTTCGGCCTGTTCCAGTCGCCGAATAACCACACCATTATCTCTTCCGCTCCGCGCAACCGCAGCGGCGGCGCCAGCGGCATGCTGGGCACCGCGCGTCTGTTGGGTCAGAGCAGCGGCGCAGCGCTAGTGGCGCTGATGTTCACCCTGTTCGATCAGGGCGGCACGCACGCTTCGCTGATCCTCGCCGGGTTCTTCTCCAGCGTCGCTGCGCTCTTCAGCCTGTCGCGACTGTCGCAAAAGCGTGCCGCGGCGCAGTGACGTCCATAAAAAAGGCGACTCCAGGGAGTCGCCTTTTTATTACATGAGCGGTTACTTCAGATACTGACCGCTGCGCAGCGCTTCGATACGCTTATCCAGCGGCGGGTGCGACATAAAGAGCTCGCTCAGCGACTTGTTTTTGCCGTTAATGCAGAACGCCATCATGCTGCTCGGCTCCTGCGGTTCGTAGCTGGTTTTCAGACGCTGCAGCGCGGCGATCATTTTCTCGCGCCCTACCAGCTTCGCAGAACCGGCATCGGCGTGAAATTCGCGGTGGCGCGAGAACCACATGGTGATGATGCTGGCCAGAATGCCGAACACCAGCTCCAGCACCGTCGCCACGGCAAAGTAGACCAGCGGATTGCCGTTGCTGCTCTCTTCGCCGTCACGGTTGCCGGAGAGGAAGCCCGACGCCACCTGCGCGATAATGCGCGAGATGAAGATCACGAAGGTGTTCACGATGCCCTGAATCAGCGTCATGGTCACCATGTCGCCGTTGGCGATATGCGCGATCTCGTGCGCCAGCACCGCTTCCGCTTCGTCGCGGCTCATGTTCTGCAACAGTCCGGTCGAGACGGCGACCAGCGAGGCGTCGCGGCGCGCGCCGGTGGCGAATGCGTTGATGTCGGGCGCGTGGTAGATAGCGACCTGCGGCATCGCGATGCCCGCCTGCTGCGCCTGACGCCCAACGGTCTGCATCAGCCAGCGCTCCGTTTCGTTCCGGGGTTGTTCAATCACCTCACCGCCGACCGAACGCAACGCCATCCACTTCGACATCAGCAGTGAAACAAACGCACCGCCAAAGCCAAACAGGCCTGCCATAATCATCAGGCCCTGAACACTGCTTGACTGGATCCCTGTAAGGCTGAGGATCAGCCCAAAGACCAACATCACAGCTAAGTTGGTCACCAGGAAAAGAGCAATACGCATCATAAAAGTTAATCTTCCTCAGTTGTTCATGCGCTGACTGCGCGGATCCTTATCCTAGGGTCATCGCAGCGCATTTCAAGCGACCTTAACCTTTAAGTGCCTAAAAAGACATAACTTTACATTTAGTCACGCTTTCGCCGCATGGCCGGGTTTGCGCGGGTCGTTCCCTGTTTCCAGGCAAAAAAAAAGCACCGCTACGCGGTGCTTTTCACTACCCTGCGCTTACTGCGCGGCGGGGGTCGACGAGGCGGGCTGGGACTTATCCAGCTGCGCCAGGTCGTTGGCGATTCTTACCGTCTCGTCGAGATAAGGATCGGGCTCTTTATAATCTTTCGGCAGATCGTCCAGGCTCTTCAGCGGCTTTTTGCCTTCCGCCTGATAGCGCGCGTTAATCCTCTCCAGACGCAGCGCATCCTCTTCATGGTTCTCTTTTTCGCGCTGGGCGAGATTGAGCGACACGATATTGCGCTTGTCCTTCATCGCATTGAAGCGGGCGATATCTTTCATGATGTACTGGAACTCGCGATCCTCGGCGATACGCGCTTCGTGCTGTTTGGTCAGCTGCGCCACCAGCGGCTTGACGTCGCCGGTTTTGGTGTAGGTCGCCGCGTTGATGCTGTCCCACGGCAGCGCGTTATCTTCAAACTTCTCGCCGGTTTCCGCCGCTTCCACGCCGGTCGGCATCAGCAGATCCGGCGTGACGCCTTTACGCTGGGTGCTGCCGCCGTTGATGCGGTAGAACTTCTGGATGGTGTACTGCACGGAACCGAGCGCAGGCCACTCCGGACGCAGCATCTGATCGTAGATGCGGTTCAGCGAGCGATACTGCTGCACGGTGCCTTTTCCGAAGGTCGGTTCGCCGACGATCAGCGCACGACCGTAGTCCTGCATCGCCGCCGCGAAGATTTCCGACGCCGAGGCGCTGAAGCGGTCCACCAGCACCACCAGCGGGCCTTTGTAGTAGACGACGCCGTCGTTGTCGCTGTCTTCACGCACGCGGCCGTTGTTGTCGCGCACCTGCACCACCGGACCGCTGGGGATAAACAGACCGGAAAGCGAAACCGCTTCGGTGAGCGCGCCGCCGCCGTTGGTGCGCAGATCGATCACCACGCTGTCGACGTTCTGCTTCTGCAGTTTCTGCAGCTGCACCTTCACGTCGTCGGTCAGACCGACATAGAAGCCCGGAATATCCAGCACGCCGACTTTCTGTTTGCCGACGTTGTGCACGCTCATCTTCACCGCGCGATCTTCAAGGCGGATCTTCTCGCGCGTCAGGGTCACGGTGCGGGTTTTGGTGCCCTTGCCTGCAGGCAGCACTTCAAGACGCACTTTGCTGCCTTTCGGCCCCTTGATTTTTGCTACCACGTCGTCGAGACGCCAGCCGATCACATCTTCCATCGGCTTGCCCGGCTGACCGACGCCGACGATGCGGTCGCCGACGCTGATCGCTTTGCTCTTCGCCGCAGGACCGCCCGCGACCATCGAGTTGATCACCGTGTAGTCGTCATCCATTTGCAGCACCGCGCCGATGCCTTCCAGCGACAGGCTCATTTCGGTGTTGAACTGTTCGGTATTGCGCGGCGACAAATAGTTGGTGTGCGGATCGATTTCGTGCGCGAAGGCGTTCATCGCCAGCTGGAACACATCTTCGCTGTTGCTCTGCGCCAGGCGGCGAATAGCGAAGTTATAGCGTTTGGTCAGCACATCGCGAATTTCTTTTTCATCTTTGCCAGTCAGCTTCAGGCTGAGCTGGTCATACTTTACCTTGGCATCCCATAACGCGTTCAGCTCCGCCTGATCTTTCGGCCAGGGCGCTTTAGCGCGATCGATATCGATGGTGTCGTTGCCGGTAAAGTTCATCGGGCGCTTCAGCACGTCGAGCGCGTACTGATAGCGCTCGAAGCGGCGTTTCTGCGCCAGATTATAGAGATCGTAGAAGACATCCAGCTTGCCGCTGCGCAGCTCGTCGCCGAGCGTGCTTTTCTTGTCGGCGAACTGCGCCACGTCCGAAGCCAGCAACACGTTGTGGTTGTAGTCGAGCATGTTCAGGTAGCGGTCGAAAATCTTCGCCGAAAAGGCCTGATCGAGATCGAACTGGCGATAGTGAGAGCGGGTAAAGCGCGAGGTCACTCGTTCACTGACGGTAGGATCCTGCGGATCTTCGTGAAGCTGGGGGATCTGATCGACGCGGGTAATATTCTCGGCGCCAAATGAAGGGCCTGCCAGTAGCAGGCCCGCAATCATACCGATTTTTAACAGGGTGTTCATGCCGGGGTCAGCCTCCGTTTCAGAACTGCAAGTGTTCTGCGCGCACAATCATTGCCATGCCGGAAGCGAGCTGTACCCGAACGCCGTCTTTTGACACTTCGAGAACGGTGGCGTCCATCGCACTTTTGCCTGCTTTGACTTTGATATTCTGGCCAGGTTGCAAAGTTGAGGTATCGGTGATGGGTTTCGCCTGCGCTGCAGGGCGCTGAGCCGGTTTGCGATCCTGAGCGGCCGGACGCGGCGACTGAGGACGCGCTTTACGCGGCGCTTCGCCTTCGGCTGGCTTGCGTGCGGCCGGACGACGCGGACGACGGGGTTCTGCGCCCTCTTCGCCTGCTTCGCGCTTCGCGGCTTTCTGCTGCTCGCGCTGCGCCTGAACGCGCGCTTTCGCCTCTTCCAGCTGCTGACGCGCATGCTGCACGTGCTGCTCGTCCAGCACGCCGCAGGCGTTGCCGTCGAGATCGACGCGCGTCGCGCCGGCTTTGATGCCGTAGAGATAACGCCAGCTGGAGGTATAGAGACGCAGCGCCGAACGCAGCTGAGTCTTGCTCAGACCCATTTCGCCCTGAACGCGCTCGACCAGATCCTGAAAGATGCCGATTTTGAGCGGACGCGCCTCACCTTCGGCGCTAAAGCAGTTTGGAAAACGTTCCGCCAGAAAGGCGATCACTTCTTTACTGCTATTCAACTTAGGTTGATTTTCCATGAAATTTCCTGATTACAACGGATTTGCCGACCAGAGCAGGCATGAACAGGCGACATTATAATGACAACATCGCCAAATACCATGCGATCCAGTCGATTAGCTACGCGTCAGCTGCAAAAATTTTTCGATATCGCTGTCCGCCAGCACGTCGCAAAGCCCATCAGTCAGTGCAACCAGCCCTGTCTCATCCTCGCTGTCGAAGCGATTGAACACCGTGCTGTCGATATCCAGAACGCCTACCAGCGCGCCGTTTACTTTCAGAGGAATCACGATCTCGGCGTTGCTGGCGGCGTCGCAGGCGATATGGCCGGGAAAGGCGTGCACGTCGTCGACGCGCTGCACTTTATCCTGCGCTACCGCCGTGCCGCAGACGCCTTTGCCTACCGGGATGCGCACGCAGGCGATTTTGCCCTGGAAAGGCCCCAGCACCAGCGTGTCGGCTTCCGTCAGCAGGTAGAAGCCCGCCCAGTTGACGCCCTCAAGGCGTTCATACAGCAGCGCGCTGAAATTGCCCAGCGCGGCGAGAAACGATCTCTCCCCCGCAAGCAACGCGCGCATGTCGCGATTCAAGTCATCGTAAAAGGCAGTTTTGTTCATTCTTTAACCATTAACATTAACAACAGAGCGGCTTTAATTAACCGCCCGTTAAAATAAGCACTAAATATCCACCGCCACAAGGTGAATCATAGCGTTAGTTGCTATAACCTTAGATTTTTGTGGATCGAAACGTGGGCCCCTTGCGGGGATGCCGGAAACGTAAAAACGTTTTTTTGCCCCACGACCGCATCCGGTCACAGCGACAAATATCTGGGCGAAACCTGCATCACCCTATGAAAATTCACGCTATCAGCCAGCCATTGCCCCACGCACGTTATCAGCGTTGTCCGCAATGCGATACCCTTTTTTCCTTACCGGATGTGAAATCGCATCAGTCTGCCTATTGTCCACGCTGCCATGCGCAAATTATCAGCGGGCGCGACTGGTCGATGACGCGGCTGACGGTCATGGCCGCGATGATTATGGTGCTGATGCCTTTCGCCTTTACCCTGCCGCTGGTGGATATCCGCCTGCTCGGCATGCGCATTAACGCCAGCCTGCTAGGCGGCGTAATCCAGATGGCGGAACAGGGGAACGTGCTGACGGCCTCGATGGTGGCGTTCTGCACCATCGGCGCGCCGGTCGCGCTGGTGGCCGGCATCGGCTATCTGACCCTCGGCCATCGTCTGGGGATGAACCTGCGTCCGGTATTGCTGATGCTGGAGAAAGTGAAAGAGTGGGTGATGCTCGACATCTACCTGGTGGGTATCGCGGTGGCGTCGATTAAAGTGCAGGACTACGCCTCGCTGGAGGTCGGCTACGGGCTGGCCGCCTACCTGACGCTGACGCTGCTGAGCCTGCTGACCCTGATCCACCTTAACGTCGAGCAGCTGTGGGAACATTTCTATCCGCAGAAGCAGAATACGATCGCACGCGACAGGCTGCAGGTCTGCCTCAACTGCCACAATACCGGTGAGCCGGACGCGCGCGGCCGCTGCCCGCGCTGCCATACGCCGCTCGACTTCCGGCGTCGCCACAGCCTGCAAAAATCCTGGGCGGCGCTGATCGCCTCGATCGTGCTGCTGATCCCCGCCAACCTGTTGCCGATCTCTGTGGTCTACCTGAACGGTTCGCGGCGCGAGGACACCATCTTTTCCGGCATCCTCGGCCTGGCCTCCGGCAATATTCCGGTCGCGGCGGTGGTGTTTATCGCCAGTATCCTGGTGCCTTTCACCAAAGTGCTGGTGATGCTGACGCTGTTGCTCAGCATTCACTTCCGCTGCGAACAGGGACTGAAAACCCGCATTCGCCTGCTGCGGGTCGTCACCTGGGTAGGCCGCTGGTCCATGCTGGACCTCTTTGTGATTTCATTAACCATGTCGCTGGTCAATCGCGATCAGCTGCTGGCTTTTACCATGGGACCCGCCGCGTTTTACTTCGGCGCGGCGGTGATCCTGACCATTATGGCCGTTGAGTGGCTCGACAGCCGCCTGCTTTGGGATGCACATGCAACAGGAAACGCCGACTACATCGACTAACGCGACGCTGCGCAGCAAACGTAAGGTTTCTCCATTCTGGCTTCTGCCGATCATCGCCATGCTGATCGCCGGCTGGCTGCTCTGGACCAACTATGAAGAGCGCGGCACGGTGATCACCATTAACTTCCAGTCGGCGGACGGCATCGTGCCGGGCCGCACGCCTATTCGCTATCAGGGCGTGGAGGTCGGCACCGTGCAGGGCATCAATCTGAGCGACGACTACCGCACCATCCAGATTAAGGCGAGCATCAAGAGCGACATGAAAGAGGCGCTGCGCGAAAATACCCAGTTCTGGCTGGTGACGCCGAAAGCGTCGCTGGCGGGCGTCTCGGGCCTCGACGCGCTGGTGGGCGGCAACTATATCGGCATGATGCCGGGCAGCGGCAAGCCGCGCGAAAACTTCGTCGCGCAGGATACCCAGCCGAAGTATCGCGTGAACACCGGCGAGCTGCTGGTCCATCTGCACGCGCCCGATCTCGGCGCGCTCAACTCAGGATCGCTGGTTTACTACCGCAAGATCCCGGTGGGCCGCGTCTATGACTACAGCATCAACAGCAAGACGGATGGCGTCACCATCGACGTGCTGATCGAACGCCGCTTCAATAATCTGGTCAAGACCAACAGCCGCTTCTGGAACGTGTCAGGGCTGAGCGCCGACGTCAGCCTGAGCGGCGCGAAGGTGGAACTGGAGAGCCTGGCGGCGCTGGTCAACGGCGCTATCGCCTTTGACTCGCCGGAAGATTCGCCGCAGGCGAAAACTGACCAGAACTACAAACTCTACCCCGATCTGGCGCGCAGCCAGCGCGGCGTGGTGGTCACGCTCGATCTGCCCGACGGCAACAACCTGAAAGCGGGCCGCACGCCGCTGATCTATCAGGGGCTGGAGGTCGGCAGCCTGACCAAACTTAACCTGCTGAACGGCGGCAAAGTCACGGGCGAGCTGACCCTCGACCCGTCCGTGGTGAGCCTGATGCGCAGCGGCACGCGCATTGAGATGCGCAGTCCGAAAGTGAGCCTTACCGATACCAACCTCAGCAGCCTGCTGACCGGCAATACGCTGGAGCTGGTGCCGGGCGACGGCGAGCCGCAAAGCCACTTTACCGTGCTGCCCGCCAACGAGTCGCTGCTGCAGAAGCCCGACGTGCTGACGGTGAAGCTCAGCGCGCCGGAGAGTTACGGCATCGACGCCGGTCAGCCGGTAATGCTGCACGGCATGAAGATAGGCCAGGTGATTTCGCGCGAGCTGAATGAGAAAGGCATTCAGTTCGTGGCGGCGATTGAGCCGGCCTATCGCAACCTGGTGCACGGCGACAGCAAGTTTATCGTCAACAGCCGACTCGACGTGAAGTTCGGTCTCGACGGCATGAAGGTACTGGGCGCCAGCGCGCGCGAATGGGTCGACGGCGGCATCCGCCTGGAGCCCGGCAAGCAGGGCGAGGTGAAATCCGCCTATCCGCTGTTTGCCGACGCCGAAAAGGCGGAGGAAGGCATTGTCGGCAATCGCCCTTCGACAACGCTAACGCTAACCGCCAACAGCCTGCCGGACGTGCAGGCCGGTTCGGTGGTGCTTTATCGCAAATATGAAGTGGGCGAAATCGTCGACGTCACGCCGCGCGCCAGCGCCTTCGATATTGCCGTGCATATCAAGCCGGAGTATCGCAAGCTGTTGACCAGCGAGAGCGTGTTCTGGGCGGAAGGCGGCGCCCGCGTCCAGCTTAACGGCAGCGGCCTGACCGTCCAGGCGTCGCCGCTGAACCGCGCGCTGCGCGGTGCCATCAGCTTCGATAATATGAGCGGCGCGGCGAACGCCAGGGGCAGCAAGCGCACGCTCTATCCATCCGAGACGGCTGCGCGTGCGGTCGGCAGCCAGATTACGCTGCATACCTATGACGCCAGCAAGCTGTCGGAAGGCATGCCGATTCGCTATCTGGGCATCAATATCGGCCAGGTCGAGTCGCTGTCGCTCAGCCAGGATAACAACCAGGTGGTAGCGAAGGCGGTGCTCTATCCAGAGTATGTGCAGGACTTCGCGCGCAGCGGCAGTCACTTCTCGGTGGTATCGCCTGAAATCTCTCCGGCTGGCGTCAACCATCTGGAAACGCTGCTGCAGCCTTACGTCAACGTCGATCCCGGCAAGGGGCGTCCGGCGCGGATTTTTGAGCTGCAGGAGAGCACCATTACCGATTCCCGCTACCTGAACGGGCTGACGATTTATGTCGATGCCGCCGAGGCGGGCTCGCTCTCTGTCGGCACGCCGGTGCTGTTCCGCGGCGTCGAGGTGGGCACCGTCACCGGGACCTCGCTGGGCAATATGGCGGATCGCGTGCAGATTGCGCTGCGCATCAGCAAGAAGTATCAGCATCTGGTGCGCAACAACTCGGTGTTCTGGCTGGCGTCAGGCTATAACCTCGACTTCGGACTGATCGGCGGCGTGGTGAAAACCGGCACCTTCCAGCAGTTTATTCGCGGCGGGATTCAGTTCGCTACCCCGCCGACGGTGCCGCTGGCGCCGCAGGCGGGCGCGGACAAGCACTTCCTGCTGCAGGATGAAGCGCCGAAAAACTGGCGCAGCTGGGGGACGGCGATCCCTGAGCCGCAGCCCTGATCTCGTCAGCCGTCTGAAAACCCTTTCAGACGGCTGAAATATCAAAGCGTGGGCGTTACCGACCGACGCGCGAAGCGTCCCGCATTCATTTTCGTGCTACACTGCCGCCCTGTTTTTGACCTCAATGCCTATCTGGAACCTGCCGTGGCCGACCTTTTCCCCTCTGACTTCCTTGATCTGATGCGCGACGCCCTGCCCGACGATGCTGAACTGCAGCGCTTTATCGCCATCAGCCAACAGCCGCTGCGCCGCTCTATCCGCATCAATACGCTTAAAATCAGCGTCGCCGATTTTCTCGCTCAGACGGCGAGCTATGGCTGGCGTCTGGCGCCGGTGCCCTGGTGCGCGGAAGGCTTCTGGATTGAGCGAGACGACGAGAGCCTGCCGCTCGGCAGCGTGGCGGAGCATCTCAGCGGCCTGTTTTACATTCAGGAGGCGAGCTCGATGCTGCCGGTCAGCGCGCTGTTCGATGCCGCGCCTCAGGCGCAAACGGTGATGGATATGGCGGCGGCGCCGGGTTCGAAAACTACGCAGATAGCGGCGCATATGAACAACCGCGGCGCCATCCTCGCTAACGAGTTCTCCTCCAGCCGCGTTAAGGTACTGCACGCCAACGTCAGTCGCTGCGGCGTCAGCAACGTGGCGCTGACGCATTTTGACGCGCGCGTCTTCGGCCCGGCGCTGCCGGAGCGTTTCGACGCCGTGCTGCTGGACGCGCCCTGCTCAGGCGAAGGGGTCATCCGCAAAGATGCCGACGCGCTGAAAAACTGGTCGCTGAGCAGCACCGAGGCTATCGCTGCCACTCAGCGCGACCTGCTGGAGAGCGCGTTTCATGCTCTGAAGCCTGGCGGCACGCTGGTCTATTCCACCTGCACCCTGAACCAGATTGAAAACCAGCAGGTTATTGCCTGGCTGCTGGCGCGCTATCCGCAGGCGGTAGAGGTCGTTCCGCTCGACGCGCTCTTCGCGGACGCCGGGCAGGCGTTGACGCCAGAAGGGTATCTGCACGTTTTTCCGCAGCTGTTCGACAGCGAAGGCTTCTTCGTGGCGCGCCTGCGTAAAACCGACTCGGTGCCGCCGCTGCCGCAGCCCGGTTACAAGCTGGGCAAACTGCCTTTTACGCCGCTGAATAAAAAGGTGGCGGCGGAGGTGACTCAGGCCGCGGCATCGGTTGGCCTGCAGTGGGGCGAGGACCTGACGCTGTGGCAGCGCGACAAAGAGATTTGGCTGTTTCCCGAGGCGATTACGCCGCTGCTCGGCAGCGTTCGCTTCTCTCGCATCGGTATCAAGCTGGCCGAAACCTTTGCCAAAGGCTATCGCTGGCAGCATGAAGCGGTGATCGCACTGGCGCAGCCGGACGCAGATCGGGCGTTTGAGCTGAGCGCCGACGAGGCGCTGGAGTGGTATCGCGGCCGGGATATTTTTCCTGATGCGCCGCCGCAGCGTGATGAAGTGATTGTGACCTACCAGCAGCAGCCGATTGGCCTGGCTAAACGCGTCGGCAGCCGCATTAAGAACAGCTACCCGCGCGAGCTGGTGCGTGACGGCCGCCTGTTCCACTGACCCCTACTGCAGCTGCATCAGCGTCAGCGGGTTACCGAACACCGCACCAGTATCGATATAGTGCAGGTTGCCCGATTCCAGCGGATGCTGCAGCGGCGTATGGCCGAAGTAAAAAGCGTCTGCGCCCGCGATTTGTCCCGCATCGCCCGCTTGCAGTCGGGCGATGCGCTCGCGATTCCATACCACTTTCTCCCAGTCCAGCGGCTGCTCCCACGCGTAGCACTCCGCCGGATAGTCCGCGTGCGCCACGACAACAATGCGATCCGCCAGCTGCAGGTGCAGGATCAGCGGCAGGCTCTCTAGCTTTCTGAGCGCATGACGCGCCGCGATGAGCCTGGCGCCCCTCAGCTTATAGAACCAGTCGCCGCCGTTCATTATCCAGCTAAGTGAATCGTGACACTGTAACGCATGCAGCGCCATCTCTTCATGATTTCCCCGTACGCAGCGGAACCATGGCGCGTCGAGCAGCTCTAAACAGCCAGGACTGTCGGGCCCGCGATCGATGAGATCGCCGACGGAAATCAGCAAATCGTTTCGCTTATCAAACGCTTTTTCCAGCAGCAGAGCGTCCAGCTGACGTCGACAGCCGTGCAGATCGCCGACAATCCAGATATTTTGCCAGTTTTCACCGTTGAGATACTGGTAATGCATCTTGATTCCGCTTGTTAACAACAGGTTTACTTATTGCGGGTTAAAGTATAACCGGTCACATCTTCAGGGAGGCGTGATGAATAGCCGGAAACAATTTATCAGCGTATTAGTGCTTATTTTCCTCGGCAGCCTGCTGCTGCTGGAATCGCTGGCGCGCCTTGTGCATCTGCTGTTTGTCGGCTGACAGGCCGCACGCGATGCTTTCTGCCCTCTACTCAGATTTTCCGTACGCTTCGCCGGTAAAAGCGCCAGCAAATGGCGATTACTGTTCAGATATCAGGATGTTTCCGACAGACGAAACTGCGTTAGTGTGACATCTCAGCCCGTCCACGATGTGGAGCAGATACACACAGCAAAGGAGGGATGGCTGATTACCTCCGGTCAGGAGAATAAGAATGGTCGCTGAAACGCTTGATAACGTAAGTTTTAACCTTGATTCTCTCGAAAACGCAGCACTAGAAATCTGTAAAACCAAAGGAATGCTGGGCATGCTGTTGGCGTCGGTTTCAACCGATATTCAGCAATCCTATTTCCAGCTGTTACGCGAGTCCGGTTTCGATGACGAACTGGTCTGGCTGCAGCAGGTTCTGGATACCAAATAAGTGATTCAGTTAACCCCGGCGCAGGCCGGGGTTTTTTCATTTTTGGCGCCGCGGCGAGCTAAATACGGCTTTTTGAGTGCCGTCGGAAAAAAATATTTTTTGGCGCTCTGATTTAGACTGGTACGAGAGTAGCTGTCGCTGCTGAGACAATAGTTCATTTTTTGGCAAGCATTAGACGGCGCGTCTGACGCGCCGTATCAACCTGATGCCTGTATCCCTCCCTGGACAGCGTGCGGTTAGGGTTTTAACGCTGGTGGAACGGTGCCCGAGAGCTCCTGCTCGCTTTGCGCGCCGGAGCCCGGACGGGCATGGCCCAGCAGAGGCTCATCGCCCAGCAGCTCAGGTTTCTCTTTCGCGGTGAACTGGGCTTTGCCGTCAAATGACGGCCCTTCGCACCAGCGGCCTTTCGGCAGCGGTTTATCCAGCGAGGTGTTGAGCACATAGTAAGAATGCTCGCTGGCTTCTTCGCTTTGCGGGAAGCTGTTCGGTATCGGCAGCGAAGCGTTAAGTCCGCCCATCTCTTCGATCACCGCCAGCCACTGCTGTTGATGCATGGTGTCGCGGGCGATCAGGAAAGAGAGAAAATCCTTCATGCCGGTATCTTCAGTGAGATTATAGAGGCGGGTCGCCAGTACGCGTCCTGTCGCTTCCGCCGTGACGTTGGCCAGCATATCTGCCGCCACGTTGCCAGACGCGTAGATATGGCTCATATCGAAAGGCACGCCGTTGGCGTTGACCGGCAGCGCCGCCAGGCCTGATGAGAGAATATGGCGCGGGTTCATACCGCCCAGTACCGCATTCACCACCGGATCTTTCGCCGACGCTTCCTGATAGGAGAGCGGCGCGCCTTCCAGGTTGAGCGCAACGGCATGCGCCAGCATTTCGATATGCGCCAGCTCTTCGGTTGCGGTAGAGATCAGCAAATCGCGGATTCGCGCATCGCCGCGCGCGCCCATCGCCTGGAAGAAGTACTGCATCGCCACGCGGATCTCCCCTTCCACGCCGCCGATCGCCTGCTGCAACAGCATGGCGAATTCCGGATCTGCTTTGTCGACGCGTACTGGATATTGAAGCTTTGAAGAATGGTGAAACATAATTATCTCCTGGCTTGTTGTAAAGAATAAGCCAGACAAGCCTGGAAGAGGTTGGCGAAAAATGAAAGCGTGCCCGTAAAGATTAGCGGGAAATATAAGCGGCAGACACGCGTAGCCTTGAGGAATATTAGCAAGTTAGAAAAAAGAAAATATTATCGCTCACTTGCCGGTGGGCTTTAGCGCCATGGCAATAAGCCTGTTAACAATAAGGTTAAAAAAATAAATTTAACTGTCTCATAAGCGAGCCTGCAGCTTGTTTCTATATCGACATTTACTTATCGCACTGATAGCTTCACTCGAATAAAGAGTAAAAAACGAGCCGCACAGCGGCGCGCGATTAAACTGATTTAATATAGTCCGCAAAACGATGTTGATTTTCCACCAGCCACGCAGGCATATATTCTTTCGTCATCGGACGGATCACCATCTTACGCGGTCGATTCCAGATATCGACGTTCTGCTCGACGCAACGTCGTATATGATCGGGGTTGTTGAACTCTGGCAAGTTATGCTCGGTATGCGAAATCGTTGCCATTTTCTCGCTAATCCGCGCGTCGTCCATTACCCATGAAAAATGCCATCCGGCATTCTCAACGGTTCGCGTGCGCAGTTTTAGCAGTTTCCAGCGCCACCAGCAGTCCCGGATAGGGGTTCCTTTACGCTTCACGTTGCGCAGCAGTTCTGGCTGCCCACGGAAGAAGCCTTTCAGGTGTTTAAAGGTGGTCATTTTAGGCAGCCTGCATAGCCGCGGTGAGCCATCCTCATTTAATACCTGAACGTTGAATTTGAAGTTATAAAAGTTCTGGTAAAGCGTGGTGCATAAATGCGCGGCGCTAAACTGCCGGAGCGCTTCAGGCCGGGGGATTTCGTCAACATCCGACACCATAATAATATCGCTGTCCTGAGCACCCGTTAAGCCGCGCATAATGGCGTTGCGCGCGATGGTTTCATTTTCCCAGGGGTCCGACTCGCCCGCCTTAACCAGCGAACTGTTAGAGTTAAAGCTATGAGAATAAATTTTCGGAACGGCGTCGTTAACCACGTAAATGATTTTATCCCGAAATGGCGCGAACTTTTCTATATCAAAATTAAGTTTTTCGCGGCGCTTCCCGGTAAAGGTATAGAGGGACTCCACAATGACAAATCTATCAACGTGCTCGTAAAGGGTATTCAGGCGTAATTCCAGAAGCATGTCTTCGTCGTAGTATAAAAAGCAGTCGTATATCATTGAGTTAGCAACCTGAGCTCGTTTCGAACCCGGTTACGTTATCAGATCCGCATCAGCGCAAAAAGTTAAATTGTCACTGAATCTTACTTTTTTTAACGTAAAACAAACTTTTTACAGACTCCGTTCCTTCACTTTTTTAGTGCCAGACAGCGCCGGACCCTGCCCCATGCCGCGCCCCCCTGGTCAGACAAAGAGATAATGGGATCGCTTTTTCGATGCGATGCCTTGGGCAAGAGGTCATAGCGGCATTGTCGCGACTAAAATAATATCGCAGCCTGAAATGGCGAAGCGCTCACCGAAATGAAGTTTGAAGTGAGGGTCTGTCGGGGGTAAGCAGAGGCTGCTTATTTAAATCTGCATTAAAAAATAATCAATAAAAAAAGACCGAACACGATTCCTGTATTCGGTCCAGGGAAATGGCTCTTTGAGAGCCGTGCGCTAAAAGTTGGCATTAATGCAGGCGATGACGCCTTGCAATTTAAGGTTAGCCCACGTCTGTGGAAATGCCAGCGAACGGCCGGACAGAGGAGATCCGCAGGATCAGATTGTGATCCTGACGGCAGAATCGGCGAAACCAGGCGCGAAAAGCACTCGCGCCTCGGCAGGATTATTTATCGCACAGCGCCTGAGTACGCTCGATGATCGGCTGAAGGCTCATCATCTGCCCAGGGTGGGCTTTATCTTCCGCCTGAATCACGGAGATGGGCTGCGCTTTTACCTGCCCGGCCTTCACGCGCGCTTCAGCTTTATCGTTAAGCGGATACTGCATGAGCGTGCTGGGATTAATGGCGAACAGCGAACCATCTTTTTCGCAGCTCAGCATCACCTCTTCACGGCTAAAGGGCCACGCAGCCTTGCCTACCTCGAAACGGCTGACGGTAATAATTTCCGACGCCAGCGCCTGGCCACCGACAGATAACAACAGCATTGCGGGGATCACTTTCTTCAGCAAAATAGCCTACCTTTTCACTCAGTCAAAACGGGTCACACTCAGGCTGGCGCCAGCGTAGCGAAGACGCTGACCAGACCAACCACTGCGCATGCCAGCAGCAGCTCAAGCTGCGTCATGCGAATAAATTTTTGCTGCGCGCCCTTGCCCGCCAGGCGAAAGCGCGGCACCAGCACGTAACGATTGACCAGCGCGATAGCGACCATAAGCGCCACCAGCGCCGCCTTAGCCACTAATAATTCGCTATACAGGCTGCCATGCCACTGGCGAGGCCAGCCGGCGATCAGCAGCCCATTCACTATGCCGGTGCATAATGTTACCGCGACGGCCAGATGTCCGTAGCGCGAAAAGCGCATCATGGCGCGAATGGCGTCGCTGCGGCGATCGATCTGCCGCGCCTCGTCCATCAGGATCAGCAGCGGCAACAAACCGCCCGCCCAGAAAGCCGCGCCGAGAAGGTGCAGCGCGTGGTTTATCTGCTGCAGCGCGCCCGTAACCCCTTCGCGCATCGCTGCATGTCCGATCAACGCCATACAGCCCAGCTGCAGCAAGGCGCCGATCAGCCACGCCTGCTGTCGCGGTCTGTTTCTCAACAGGCTCGCCAGCAGCGTAACGCCAGCCAGCCCGGTTTCCCACTGCCACACCGTGCCGAAACGCGTGCTCAGCACCGCGCGCCAGATCTCAATGTCGGCCAGGTTGCGCCAGTCGCCGCTCATCAGCGCCAGCTGGGTCGCCAGCATCAGCAATGCAGTGACGAACGCCAGCCAGACGCAACCGCGCATCAATGCGTCAAGACGCTGCCCCAGCGCACAGCGATAGCGCGTCGGCGCTAACAGCACGGTGTAAAACGCGCTGCCCGCCAGCAGCATTACCGCGGCGAAGTGAAGCGCGCGCAGCAGGATCCACAACGCGGTCACGACTTACTTCACGCTAAAGCGGTAGCTGCCCTGGGTCTTATGGCCGTCAACCGAAAGCACATGCCAGTTAACCTGATAGTCGCCCGCCGTCAGCGGCCTCTTCAGCGGCAGGATCAGGCGGCTATGCGCCTTCGCATCCTGCTGCACTTTCTCGCCGGCGACAGGCTTTTGGCTGGCGTCAAGCAGGGTTACGCCGCTAAACGCGGGCTCGATATCTTCGGTAAAGCTCAGGGTCAGCGCCTGCGGCGAGGCGGCGAGCACGGCGTCGGCGGCCGGTTGGGACGATTTGAGGTGGGCATGCGCCAGCGCCGCCTGGCTCACCAACAACAGCGAGACGGCAACGCCTGACAAGATCGTTCTTTTCTGCATGAGATCATCCTTTTAGCCATCGCATCAGCGGCAAACGTGGGCAAGGATACGCTGAGGCTTTTCAGGTGTCGAGGGCCAGCAATGCTATCCTTTGCCCTTGATTCAGACCGGGATAAGCATTATTTTTGCCCCCTGTCTTCAGGAGATCCCCATGAGTCAAAACCTCGCCCTGCTTTCTCAGGAAGAGAAAGATAAAGTCAACGTGGAACTGGCCGCAGCGGGCGTGGCGTTCAAAGAGCGCTACAATATGCCGGTCGTGGCCGAAATGGTTGAATATGAGCAGCCGCCTGCGCTGCGCGACTGGTTTCGGCAGCGTCTGATGCACTATCGCCAGGCGTCGCTGAACTTCTCGCGCCTGCCCTACGAACCCAAACTGAAGTAAATCATGTTACGCGTAATTGATACCGAAACCTGCGGGCTTCAGGGCGGCGTAGTGGAAGTGGCGTCGGTCGACGTGATCAACGGAGAGATCGTTAATCCGATGAGCGATCTGATCCTGCCGGATCGCCCCATCAGCCGCCAGGCGATGGCCGTACACCGCATCACCGAAGCGATGGTGATGGGCAAACCCACGATCGAAGAGGCCATTGGCCGCTATCACGGCAGCCCTTTCTATGTCGCCCATAATGCCAGCTTCGATCGCCGCATGCTGCCGGAGATGCACGGCGACTGGATCTGCACCATGACGCTGGCGCGCAAGCTGTGGCCTGGCATTAAGTACGGCAACCAGGCGCTGCGCCATAGCCTTAAGCTGGAGGTGACACCTCCCGCCGATCTGCACGCGCACCGCGCGCTGTACGACTGCTACGTGACCGCCGCGCTGCTGATCCGCATTATGGAGATTTCCGGATGGGATGCCGGGCAGATGGCGCAGCACTGCCAGCCCGTCAGCGTGACGGGTGACGTGCTGCCCTTCGGCAAATATCGCGGCCAGAGCGTCGCCGCTATCGCGCGGAAAGATCCGCGCTATCTGCGCTGGGTGCTGGAAAACGTGCGCGATCTGCGCCCGCCGCTGCGGCAGGCGCTGCGTAAATACCTGAGCGACGATCAGTAATCGCGCTGCGGCGGCAGGCTGCCCTGCGCCAGCGCGATCAGGAACGTCAGCTCCAGCGCGATGCCCTCATAGGATTTATAGCGCCCCGACTTGCCGCCGTGACCGGCATCCATATCCGTACAGAGCATCAGCAGATGGTTGTCGGTCTTCAGCGCGCGCAGTTTCGCCACCCACTTCGCCGGCTCCCAGTACTGCACCTGCGAGTCATGCAGCCCGGTCGTCACCAGCATATGCGGGTAGTCCTTCGCCTCGACATTGTCGTAGGGGCTGTACTGACGCATATAACCATAATAGTCGGCGTCGTTTGGGTTGCCCCACTCGTCATACTCGCCGGTGGTGAGCGGAATCGACTCATCCAGCATCGTGGTGAGCACATCGACAAAGGGCACCTGCGCTACCACGCCGTTGAACAACGCCGGTGCCATATTAATCACTCCGCCCATTAGCAGCCCGCCTGCGCTGCCGCCCATGGCATAGAGCTGTCCAGGCTGGCCGAATCCCTTTTTCACCAGCGCCTGGGTAACGTCGATAAAATCGGTGAAGCTATTCATCTTGTTAAACAGGCGGCCGCCGTCATACCAGCTTTGTCCCAGCTCGCCGCCGCCGCGCACGTTGATCAACGCGTAGACGAAACCGCGATCGAGCAGGCTAAGCCGGCTGACGCTGAAGTCCGCCTCCATATTGCTGCCGTAGGCGCCATAACCGTAAACCAGCAGCGGATTTTTGCCCGGCTGATAGTGTTTGCGGTGATAGACCAGCGACACCGGCACTTCAGTGCCGTCGCGCGCCGTGATCCAGTGGTGCTCGCTTTTGTAGTTGTCGGGATCGAAGTTGCCGACCGCGCTCTGCTTGAGGATGCGCCGCTCGCCGGTGTCCATATCGAGTTCGAACAGCGTGGTCGGCGTGGTCATCGAGCCGTAGCCGTAGCGCAGCTTGCTGGTTTCCGGCGAAGGGTTGAACGCCAGCCAGGTAACATAGGTCGGATCGTCGAAGGCGATGCCGGTCACCTCGCCGGTTTCCCAGTGGATCTGACGCAGGCTGGTCAGGCCGCGCTGCCGCTCCTCAACCACCAGCCAGTCGCGGAACAGCTGAAAATCTTCCATCACCACATGATCGCGCGGCTTAATCAGGGTTTCCCAGCGCGACTCGTCGAGCCAGCGCGTGCGGTAGAGGCCGAAGTTTTTCCCCTCGCGGTTAGAGCGGATATAAAACTGATGATCATAGTGGTCCAGACTGTATTCATGATCTTTGCGGCGCGGCAGGAAGATCTGCGGCGCGGCGTCGGGAAAGCCGGCGTCGATTAGCTGGATCTCGCTGCTGTTGGTGCTGAACAGCGCGATCAGGATAAAGTGATCGGAAGTGGTTTTATGCACGCTGAGATGGTAGGTGTCATCCTGCTCTTCATACACCAGCCGATCGTCGCTTTGCGGCGTGCCGAGCTCATGACGCCAGACCTGATAAGGCAACAGCGTTTGTTCATGCTTGCGCACGTAATAGAGCGTGCGTGAGTCGTTCGCCCAGGCGAAGCTGGAGGAGGCGTTGTTCAGCACCTCCGGATACCAGCTCCCCTTCTCGAGGCAGCGAAAGCGAATGCCATACTGTCGCCGGGAGAGAAAATCTTCCGCCAGCGCCATCACCTTGTTGTCAGGGCTGATGTTGAGCGATCCCATGGTGTAGAACTCGCTGTGCGAGGCGCGCTGATTAGCGTCCAGCAGCAGCGTCCACTCATCGGTCACGGCGCACTCGGCAGGCTGGCGGTAGTAGGCGGCATATTCGTTACCGCTCTCATAGCGACTCTGGTAGCGATAGCCGTTATGCACATAGGGAACGGAATGATCCTGCGGCGGCAGGCGATCGACGATCTCTTTTAAGATACGGTTCTGCAGCGGCTGCTGCGTCGCCATGATCTGCTTGCCGTAGTTGTTTTCGGCGCGCAGATAATCCAGCACCTCTTCATTCTCGCGCTTGTCGTCGCGCAGCCAGTAGTAATCATCCACGCGCGTTTCGCCGTGGAGGGTCATTTCATGAGGAATTTTTTTTGCGATGGGGGCCTGCATGCTCTCTCTCCCTGTTATTAATATCCTTTAAGGGTGGCATCAGGTGGCGGGGAAGCCAAATTTTTGTCGCTAACGCGTTGTTATTGCGGCCGCGCAGCGCGGCCGCAGCGGAGTTATTCTGCCGGGATGCGCGCTTTTTGTTCGCGCAGGTCGTTTTCAATGCCGTCGCGCACGTCCTGCGGGATCTTCAGCGCGTCGCCGAGCGCAGTGAGATAGCTGCGCTCCATAAAGTGATCCACGTCGATAGCGGCGCAGCTGAGGAAGTAGAGCTCCAGCGCTTCATCCTCGTTTTTCACGTCGGCGGCCAGCCAGGCGGGATCGAGCGGCCGATTGATCGCTTTCTGGATTAATGCTTCCGCCTCCTGACCATAGCCCGACTCATGGATGCTGCGTTCGATGGCGGCGCGCTCGCGATTGTCGATATGGCCGTCGCTTTTCGCGGCGAAAACCAGCGCCGTCACCAGGCGCTCGGCGCGCTGATCGGCGGGCGTCTGCAGCTCGCCAAAGCCGGGATCGGCCTGGTGCGTCTCGCGCACGCGCTGTTTATATTTGTTCCACAATACCGCGCCGGCCGCCGCGCCGCCGCCGATAATCAGCGCTTTGCCGCCATACTCGGTTAACAGCTTGCGCGACTTTTTGCTGGCGATCAGCAAGCCCGCCAGGCCGCCCAGCGCGCCGGGCGCCAGCATATCGTTCAAACCTCCGTTGCCGCCGCTGTGCCCTTTCTTTGCCAGCAGCGACTGAAGCTGTTGCAACAGGTTGTTCATCATCCACTCCTTTTCAGCGATAAGGGCTCTACTCTGCCCGACCGGGCGTCAGTTAACGTCAAGGTGAGAAAAGAGAGGCAAAGCAGCGAGAGATGAGAACGCAAACGTTTTCGTTTATACTGCGCGCGCGTTTTGACTCACAGGTGAAATTATGACGACTCTTGGAACTGCGCTGCGTCCGGCTGCGACGCGTGTCATGCTGTTAGGCTCGGGTGAACTGGGTAAAGAAGTGGCGCTGGAGTGCCAGCGACTGGGTGTGGAAGTGATTGCCGTAGATCGCTATGCCGACGCGCCCGCGATGCATGTGGCGCATCGCAGCCACGTGGTGAACATGCTGGACGGCGAGGCGCTGGCCGCGCTGATTGCACAGGAAAAGCCCGATTATGTGGTGCCTGAAATCGAAGCGATCGCCACGGATAAGCTGCTTGAGCTCGAGCAGCAGGGGCAGCGCGTGGTGCCGACCGCGCGCGCCGCGCGCCTGACCATGAACCGCGAAGGTATTCGCCGCCTGGCGGCGGAAGAGCTGTCGCTGCCGACTTCCAGCTACCGTTTCGCCGACAGCCAGGCGAGCTTTGAGGCAGCAGCGGCGGAGATCGGCTTCCCCTGCATCGTCAAGCCCGTGATGAGTTCGTCAGGCAAAGGCCAGAGCTTTATCCGCGAAGCCAGCCAGCTCAGCAGCGCCTGGGAGTACGCGCAGCAGGGCGGACGCGCCGGCGCAGGCCGCGTGATTGTCGAGGGCGTGGTTAAATTCGATTTTGAAATTACGCTGCTGACCGTGAGCGCGGTCGACGGCCTTCACTTCTGCGCGCCTATCGGCCATCGCCAGGAAGATGGCGACTACCGCGAATCCTGGCAGCCGCAGCAGATGAGCGATGTCGCACTACAGCGCGCGCAGGCGATCGCCGGCGACGTGGTGAAAGCGCTGGGCGGCTACGGCCTGTTCGGCGTCGAGCTGTTTGTCTGCGGCGACGAGGTCATCTTCAGCGAAGTGTCGCCGCGCCCGCACGACACCGGCATGGTGACGCTGATTTCGCAGGATCTTTCGGAGTTCGCCCTGCACGTGCGCGCCTTTCTCGGCCTGCCCATCGGCGGCGTGCGCCAGTACGGCCCGTCGGCGTCGGCGGTGATCCTGCCGCAGCTGCACAGCCAGAACGTACGGTTCGTTAACGTGGAAGCGGCGCTGGGCGCGGGTCTGCAGCTGCGCCTGTTCGGCAAGCCGGAAATCGCGGGTTCGCGCCGCCTTGGCGTTGCGCTGGCCAGCGGCGAGAGCGTCGATGACGCCGTCGCGCGGGCGATTGCCAGCGCAGCGGCGGTGAAAGTCGAAGAGTAATAAAACCGCGGGTGGTTCATGATGCGGTGAGCGCCCTGCTCACCGCTAATGCTTATTTCGCGCCTTCCACCGCTTCGCGCGCCAGACGCGTAATGCGATCCCAGTCGCCCGACTCCAGCGCGTCATTCGGCACCAGCCAGGAACCGCCGATGCAGAGCACGCTTTTCAGCGCCAGATAGTCGCGATAGTTGGCTGGCGAAATGCCGCCGGTAGGACAGAAGCGTACCTGCGGAAACGGACCGCCAATCGCCTGCAGCGCCTTAACGCCGCCGTTTGCTTCCGCCGGAAAGAATTTAAACTCGCGCAGGCCGTAATCCATGCCGGTCATTAGTTCGGAAACGGTGCTGATGCCGGGAATCAGCGGCACCGGACCTTCTACTGCGGCCTTCAACAGCGGCTCGGTAATGCCTGGGCTGATAACGAACTGCGCGCCCGCTTCGGTGACTTCCTGCAGCTGCTGAGTGTTGATGACCGTGCCTGCGCCAACGATGGCGTCCGGCACCTCTTTAATCATCAGGCGCAGCGCCTCCATCGCCACCGGCGTGCGCAACGTGACTTCCAGCACCCGAACGCCGCCGGCCACCAGCGCTTTCGCCATCGGCACTGCATGTTCCAGCTTGTTCACTACGATCACCGGCACCACAGGCCCAGTGGTCAGGATCTTTTCCGCACTCGTCTTCCAGTTCTTCATCAGTTCCCCTTGCTTATCCATACCGGCGTCAGCCGCGCGGCGCGCCATCAATGCGTCACTACCATACAGGATCGCGTTCCGCATCGTCTATCCGCCCAACGCTCTTTTTGAAACTGCGGTTCACTTTCCTGCGGCAAGGCACAAAAAAGCCCGCACGCGGCGGGCTACTTTCAGGATTATTCGAACTCGTTCCAGGAACGGCCGTCTCGCGTGATCATCGCCACGGAGGCCACCGGTCCCCAGGTGCCTGCCTGATAGGGCTTGGAAGAGTCGCCGTCGGCGGCCCAGGCGTCGATAATGGAGTCGACGTAGGTCCATGCCGCTTCCACTTCGTCGCGACGCACGAACAGCGCCTGAATGCCGCGCATGCTCTCCAGCAACAGACGCTCGTAGGCGTCAGCCAGGTGCGACTGATTAAAGGTCTCGGAGTAGCTCAGATCCAGCTTCGTGGTCTGCAGCTTGTGCTTGTGATCGAGGCCCGGCACTTTGTTCAGGATCTCGATATCGACGCCCTCATCCGGCTGCAGACGAATAGTGAGCTTGTTCTGCGGCAGCTCCGAGTAGGAATCTTTAAAGAGGTTCATCTCCGGGTTCTTGAAGTAGACCACCACTTCGGAGCATTTGGTCGGCAGACGCTTGCCGGTACGCAGATAGAACGGCACGCCCGCCCAGCGCCAGTTGTCGATATCGACGCGAATGGCGACAAAGGTTTCCGTCGAGCTGGACTTGTTGGCGCCCTCTTCTTCCAGATAGCCCGGCACTTTTTTACCCTGCACGAAGCCAGCGGTATACTGGCCGCGCACCGTTTTTTCGCGCACGTTGGTCTGATCGATACGACGCAGCGAGCGCAGCACCTTAACTTTTTCGTCGCGAATGGCGTCTGCGCTGAGGTCGGACGGCGGCGCCATGGCGATCATGGTCAGTACCTGCAGCAGGTGGTTCTGGATCATGTCGCGCATCTGGCCAGCCTGGTCGAAATAGCCCCAGCGTCCTTCGATGCCTACCTCTTCGGCCACGGTGATCTGCACGTGATCGATGGTGCGGTTGTCCCAGTTGTTGACGAAGATAGAGTTGGCGAAGCGCAGCGCCAGCAGGTTCAGCACCGTCTCTTTGCCGAGGTAATGGTCGATGCGGAACACCTGGCTTTCGTCAAAGAACTCGCCTACCGCGTCGTTGATCTCTTTTGAGGTCTCCAGCGAGGTGCCGAGCGGCTTCTCCATCACCACGCGCGCCGGTTTAGCGTTCAGCTTCGCCGCGCCCAGGCCTTTGCAGATGGCGCCGAAGGTGCTTGGCGGCATCGCGAAATAGTTGATGGTGGTGCGTTTTGCCTGATCGAGCATTTTGCCCAGCTTGGGAAAATGGGTGGTGTCGTTGACGTCGAGGTTGCAGAAGTCGAGACGGCTGCTGAGTTTATCCCACAGCGCTTCGTCGATCTTCTCCTTCATAAAGGTTTCCAGCGCTTCACGCACCACTTTGGTATAGGCTGCTTTGTCCCAGTCAGCGCGTCCCACGCCGATGATGCGGGTTTCCTCGTGGATCTGTCCCGCTTTTTCCAGCTGATACAGTGAAGGCAACAGTTTCCGGCGCGCAAGATCGCCTTTGGCACCGAATATCACCAGATCGCATGCCTGGGCTGTTTGTGTTACCGCCATTTTCCTCTCCTCGTTGCAGGATGATCCCGTTGGCTTTCGCATCCTCGTCCACCGGGTCCATGTTGTAATTTTCTTTCAGCACAATGTACTTATTTCAGGGGGTCAGGTAAACCGACTCTATGCTGGTCCGCAGAGTTCACTCTGAACGGAATAAGGCGTGCCGATGTGATAGTGCGTGCGCTTTAGCCCACTTTAGCGCGGCGGCCGATGGGCGGCAAAATCGACTCCGGGTCAAATTATGACAAAAATTTTCCACGCAGACTTATCCGTACTTGCGCGCAGCCATAGCGAACAGGGTATATTCACGCTTTTATGCCCTCTCTGCCAGCCATTGCTGGCATCGATAAAAGCGATAACGGTCATCAGGTTATGAATACTCTGGAAAAAATCGAGGCGCAGCTGGCGACGCTCAGCAAATCGGAACGCAAAGTCGCCGCGCAGATCCTGGCCGCTCCGCATGAGGCGATCCATTCCAGCATCGCCAGGCTGGCGCGCGCCGCCGAGGTCAGCGAACCCACCGTTAACCGCTTTTGCCATCGTCTCGGCACGCGCGGCTTCCCCGACTTCAAGCTGCAGCTGGCGCAGAGCCTGGCGCAAGGGCCAAGCTGGGTCAGTCACGACGTCAATGAAGGTGACGATACGCGCGGCTACAGCCATAAGATTTTCGACTCGGCGCTGGCCGGGCTGCAGCGCGTGCGCGATCGGCTCGATCTCGCCGTCGTGCAGCAGGCGGTGACGGCGCTATCGCGCGCGCAGAAGGTGGCGTTCTTTGGTTTGGGCGCCTCGGCGGCGGTGGCGCACGACGCCTTTAATAAATTTTTGCGCTTCGATCTCCCGGTGGTCTGGTCAGAGGATATTGTGATCCAGCGCATGAGTTGTATAAATAGTCGCGCGGAGGACGTTTTTGTTTTGATTTCGCATACTGGCCGCACGAAAAATATGGTAGAACTGGCTCGCCTCGCCGGTGTAAACGGTTCCACAGTGATAGCCGTCACGTCTCCCGCTTCGCCGCTGGCAGAGGTCGCCACGCTGGCGCTCACGCTTGATGTACCGGAAGATACCGATGTCTATCTGCCAATGGTTTCCCGCCTGACGCAACTCACCGTTATCGACGTGCTGGCGACCGGATTTATCCTCGAACGCGGCGCCGCGTTTCGGGAAAACCTGAAGCGAGTGAAAGAGGTCTTAAAAGAGTCGCGTTTCGACAAGCCTTTCGCCATGGAAAACGCAGCGCAACAAAAAAATTAACATCACATTCACAATGTGAGTCGTATCACAGGCTCTCCTTCAGTTAGAATAATGATCACGCCCTGTCCACTTTAGGGGATACGCAAATTTGTCAACGGAGTCCTTCATGTCAAGACGTCTCAGAAGAACCAAGATCGTTACAACCCTCGGCCCGGCAACAGACCGCGATAATAATCTGGAAAAGATCATCGCCGCAGGCGCAAACGTTGTGCGACTCAACTTCTCTCACGGCACCCCGGAAGATCATCAGCTACGCGCAAATAAAGTGCGCGAAATTGCCGCGAAGCTGGGTCGTCACGTCGCGATTCTGGGCGACCTGCAGGGACCGAAAATTCGCGTTTCGACTTTTAAAGAGGGCAAAGTATTCCTTAACGTCGGCGACCGCTTCCTGCTCGACGCCAGCCTGAGCAAAGGCGAAGGCGATAAAGAGAAAGTCGGCATCGACTATAAAGGCCTGCCGGAAGATGTGGTGCCGGGCGATATTCTGCTGCTCGACGATGGGCGCGTGCAGCTGAAAGTGCTGGAAGTTCAGGGCATGAAGGTGTTCACCGAAGTTACCGTCGGCGGCCCGCTCTCCAACAACAAAGGCATCAACAAGCTTGGCGGCGGCCTCTCGGCGGAAGCGCTGACCGAGAAAGACAAAGCGGACATTATTACCGCCGCGAAAATCGGCGTCGATTATCTGGCCGTCTCGTTTCCACGCAGCGGCGAGGATATGAACTACGCGCGTCGCCTTGCGCGCGAAGCGGGCTGCGAGGCGCAGCTGGTGGCGAAAGTCGAACGCGCCGAAGCGGTTGCGACGCAGGAGGCGATGGACGATATTATTCTCGCCTCCGACGTGGTGATGGTGGCGCGCGGCGACCTGGGCGTTGAAATCGGCGATCCCGAACTGGTCGGCATTCAGAAAGCGCTGATCCGTCGCGCGCGCCAGCTGAACCGCACCATCATTACCGCGACGCAGATGATGGAGTCGATGATCACCAACCCGATGCCGACGCGTGCCGAAGTGATGGACGTCGCGAACGCCGTGCTCGACGGCACCGACGCCGTGATGCTGTCGGCGGAAACCGCTGCCGGCCAGTATCCTGCTGAAACCGTTTCCGCGATGGCGAAGGTCTGCCTGGGCGCAGAGAAGATCCCAAGCGTCAACGTCTCCAAGCATCGTCTGGAAGTCACCTTCGACAATATCGAAGAGGCGATCGCCATGTCGGCGATGTATGCGGCGAACCACCTGCAGGGCGTCACGGCGATCATTACCATGACCGAGTCCGGCCGTACGCCGCTGATGACCTCGCGCATTACCTCCGGCCTGCCGATTTTCGCTATGTCCCGTCATGAGCGCACCCTGAACCTGACCGCGCTCTATCGCGGCGTGACGCCGGTCTTTTTCAACAGCGACAACGACGGCGTGGTCGCGGCGCACGATGCGATCAATCTGCTGCGCGACAAAGGCTTCCTGGTCTCCGGCGATCTGGTTATCGTCACCCAGGGCGACGTGATGGGCGCGACCGGCACCACCAATACCAGCCGGGTGCTGCGCGTCGACTAACTGCGCGCCCGCTGTAGTAACGCTGTAAACAACGCGACGGCCTGGCTGTCGCGTTTTATTTTTCTTAAAAGGAGTCTGGATGCCCCGCTATCAACCCGTCAGCAAACTGACAGCAGGCTTACTGCTGTTTCCGCTGGCGCTGGTGCTGTTTGAATTCGCCACCTATATCGCGCACGACATGATCCAGCCCGGCATGCTGCTGGTGACGCAGGAGTTCAGCGTCGGCCCGGAGTGGGTCTCGACGTCGCTGACCGCCTATCTGCTGGGCGGCGTGGTGCTGCAATGGCTGCTCGGTCCGCTCTCCGATAAATTCGGACGTCGTCCGGTGATGCTGGGCGGCATTCTCTTTTTTATTCTGGCCTGCGTGCTGACCACCTGGGTCGGCTCGATAAAAGAGTTCGTCGCGCTGCGCTTTATTCAGGGCATTAGCCTCTGCTTTATCGGCGCAGTCAGCTATGCCGCGATTCAGGAAGCTTTTGACGAGGCGCTGGCGGTGCGCGTGATGGCGCTGATGGCGAACGTCGCGCTGCTGGCGCCGCTGGCGGGTCCGCTGGCGGGCGCCGCCTGGCTGACGGTGGCGAGCTGGCGCAGCATGTTCTGGCTGTTCGCCCTGCTGAGCGCCCTCGCCTTTATCATTTTATGGCGCGTGATGCCTGAAACCGCCGGCGACCGCAGCCACTCCATCGCGCTGCCGCAGCTGGCGCGCACCTATCGCAAGCTGGCGCGCGACCGAATGGTGATGCTGGGCTCATTCGCCATCGGTCTGGTGTTTATTCCCATCCTGACCTGGGTAGCGCTCTCGCCGGTTATCCTGATGCATGAGGAGCAGCTGTCGCGCATGCACTATGCGCTGCTGCAGCTGCCGGTATTTCTGGCGATGATCGCCGGAAATATTACGCTGGGCAAGCTGGCCGGACGCGTGCCTATCGAGCAGCCGGTGAAGTTCGCCGCCTGGCCGATTCTCTCCGGTCTGGGCATTGCGCTGCTGGCGAACCTGCTGGACAGCCACAGCTATCTCTTTCTGACCGCCGGGCTAAGCCTTTACGCTTTCGGCGCGGGCATGGTCAACGCCGGGCTCTATCGCCTGACGCTTTACGCCAGCGACGCCGGCAAAGGCAGCGTCGCGGCGATGCTGGGGATGATCAGCATCCTGACGCTGGCGATCGGCATCGAACTGGCGAAAAGCGGCTATTTTAACGGCGGCACGCCCTGGTTTAGCCTGATCAACTTCATCAGCGGCGTGCTCTGGTTTGTGCTGGTGACGCTGTTTCTGCGCGAGCGCAAGCGCCGTGCGCAGGTGACGGCGTTATCCTGAGCATTAAGGTCTTACTCACAAGCTGCTGCGGAAGCTGAAATGCGGGGGCGGTATGGCACGAAGAGCAAAGCGTCCCGCGACAGGAATGTCGCGGGCCGAGCGCGCATGGATGCAATGGACTTTGCGATCGGGCCATACCGTCCCTGCGTCAGCACATTATCAATAAAAAGGGCCGCGATTGTGGCCCTTTTGCTATTTACGCGGATAAAGCTCTTTGCGCTTATAGGGCTCGATATCCCCCTCTTTGCGCGTCTTCAGCAGCTTTAAAATCCAGGTGTACTGCTCGGGGTGGGGACGCACGAACACTTCAACCTCTTCGTTCATGCGGCGCGCCAGCGTGCGATCGTCAGCGTCCAGCAGATCGTCCATCGGCGGACGGACGAAAATCTCCAGCCGGTGCGTCTCGCTGTTGTAGACCGGAAACAGCGGCACCACGCGCGCGCGGCACACCTTCATCAGGCGGCCAAGCGCCGGCAGCGTCGCTTTGTAGGTCGCGAAGAAATCGACAAACTCGCTGTGTTCGGCGCCGTGATCCTGATCGGGCAGATAGTAGCCCCAGTAGCCCTGGCGCACCGAGCTGATAAACGGCTTGATGCCGTCGTTGCGGGCGTGCATCCGGCCGCCGAAGCGACGACGCACGCTGTTCCAGACGTAGTCGAGCAGCGGATCGCTCTGGTTATGAAACATCGCCGCCATCATCTGCCCTTCCGAGGCGAGCAGCATCGCGGGGATATCCACCGCCCAGCCGTGGGGCACGAGGAAAATAACGTTCTGCTTCTCCGCCTGCAGCCGATCGATAATGTCGCGGCCGTGCCAGTCGACGCGCTGGCGCACGCGCGCCGGATCGCGCATGCCCAGTTCGGCCATCATCGCCATCGCCTGCGGCGCGGTGGCGAACATCTCATCGACGATATGGCTGCGCTGCGTTTCGCTCAGCTCAGGCAGGCAGTAGTAAAGATTGATTAGCGCACGGCGGCGAGCGCCTTTAGCCAGTTTCCCCGCCATTCTCCCCAGCCGGCCGAGCAGCGGATCGCGTACTTTCGCCGGCAGCAGCGCCATGCCTGCCAGCGCGCCGATCGCCAGCCAGCTGCCCCAGTATTTTGGTTTCAGGAAAGAACGTTCAAAAACGGGAATAAATTCAATATTCTTTTTTTCGGGGTTTCCATGCGCTCGCCTCAATCAATGACGCGCTAATGATAGTGGCGACAGGTAAATTTGCAATCCCCGGCGCGGCATGAAAAAAAACCGACGCGTAAGGCGTCGGTCTTGTGGCGCGTCGCGCAGATTACTCGAAGCGCAGCAGCGGCAGGTTGGTTTTCACCTGCGCCATATAATCGCTGCGCTCTTTGCCGGTCAACCCTTCCATACGCGGCAGCTTCGCCGTCAGCGGGTTGACAGCCTGGTTATTAATCCAGATTTCAAAGTGCAGATGCGGCCCGGTGGAGCGGCCGGTGTTGCCCGACAGCGCGATGCGATCGCCGCGCTTCACCTTCTCGCCCGGTTTCACCAGCACTTTCTTCAGGTGCATATAGCGCGTCATATACTGGCGACCGTGTCGGATGGCCACATAGTTGCCCGCCGCGCCGCCGTTTTTCGCCATCACCACTTCGCCATCGCCGACCGCCAGCACCGGCGTGCCGACTGGCAGCGCGAAATCGACGCCTTTATGCGGCGCGATGCGGCCCGTTACCGGGTTCAGACGACGCGGATTGAAGTTGGAGGAGACGCGATACTGCTTCACGGTCGGGAAGCGCATAAAGCCGCGCGCCAGACCCGACCCGTTGCGATCGTAGAACTTGCCATCTTCGGCGCGGAACGCGTAGTAGTCCTTACCGCCGGAGCGCAGGCGCACGCCAAGCAGTTGGCTCTGCGCGCTTTTGCCGTCGAGCATTTCGCGCGACATCAGCACGCTAAACTGGTCACCCGCGCGCAGCTTACGGAAATCCATCTGCCACTGCAGCGCTTTGATCACCGCGCTCGCTTCGCTGCCGTTCAGGCCGGCGCGCTGCGCGCTGGCGGCGAAACTGCCGCGCACTTCGCCCTTCAGCACGCGGTTCTGCCACTCGCCCTTTTGCATCTCGGACTGCATGGTGAACGCGCCGTTGTTGCCGCGCTGATAGGTGCGTGTTTCTCGGCGGTTTATCTCCCAGGTGAGAGACTGCAGGCTGCCATCGTCGGTCAGCGTCCAGCTCAGCTGCTGGCCGACCTGCAGGTTGCGTAGCGCTTTATCGCTGTTGACCAGCGCATTGATATCGCCCAGCTCGATGCCGTACTGATTCAGGGCGCTGCTCAGCGTATCGCCGGACGAGACGGTGTATTCATGCGTTCCCGTTGCGTCCGGCACATCGCTGTCGATGTCGTCGGCGGGGAGTTCTTCTTCCGGTTCGGAAGTGGTTTGATCGATGGGTTCGCTGGCCTCTGGCAGCAGCGTACGCAGCTGATTTTTATCGAGTTCGATGCTTTTGACTATCGGCATCGCATCATCGGTGGGATGGTAAACGTAGGGCCGCCAGACGGCGACGGCCAGCGTCACAACGGTTAAAGACCCCAGCATAACGCGGTGGGGGCGCGGCAAATTATTAAATGCGAGGGCGACAGAGCGGGCTATCTGCTGCACTTTTACCTATTCCTCATGCTCCATTCAGGCAGCTCGCATACTGGCCTGACAGCTGTGAAAGGAACTTCACGTAGCTGTCCTGACTAAGGCTGATATTCGTCCCCAGCGGATCCAGTGTGCCTTTACGCACGTTGGTTCCGCGGGCAACCGCATCGATGACGGCTGGCCTGAATTGTGGCTCAGCAAAGACGCAAACGGCCTTCTGCTCAACCAACTGTGTTCGTATTTGATGTAGACGCTGTGCGCCCGGCTGAATTTCAGGGTTTACGGTAAAATGCCCGCTGGGCGAGAGGCCGTAGTGTTTTTCAAAATAGGTGTAAGCGTCATGAAAAACGAAATACCCTTTGTTGCTGACCGGGGCGAGCTGCGCGCTAATGTCCTTGTCGGTAACCGCCAGTTCGCTTTCGAATTGCTGGAGATTAGCGTCAAGTTTGGCTTTGCTTTCGGGCATAAGTTCCAATAATTTTCCGTGGATTGCAACCGCCGCTAGCCTGGAGATTTGCGGCGACAACCACAGATGCATATTAAATTCGCCATGATGGTGATGATGTTCCGCTTCGTCATCTCCGCTATCGCCCTGTTGAGCAGCCTCTTCGCTATGGCGATCGTCGTCGTCTCCGCCCTTCAGCAGCAGGGGTTTAACCGCCTGCATATCGGCAATCTGAAGATTTTTAGCGGCCGGCAATTCAGCCGCTGGCTTCGTCATGAAGGCTTCCATCTCGGGGCCGACCCAAACCACTAAGTCTGCGTTTTTTATACGTTTTACGTCAGACGGACGCAGCGCGTAATCATGCTCCGACGCCCCATCGGGCAGCAGTACATCCACCGGCGTCACGCCGTCGGCGATGGCGGCAGCGATAAAACCGAGCGGCTTCACCGAGGCGACGACATTCGCCTGCGCGGGAAGCGTCAGCGAGGCGGAGAATGCCAGCGCAGAAAGGGTGAAAATAGTACTCTTTTTAATGTGTAACATAATGCATCATTCCATCGTGACCTGGGGATGGGATGTGATATTATAACATTCGAAATTCTGTGCAACCTGTAAATAACATGACCTCACTCGTCACGCTTGAAAATATCTCCGTGCAATTTGCACGACGTCCCGTGCTCTCAGGCATTAGCCTGAAGCTGATGCCTGGACGCATACTTACGCTGCTCGGCCCCAACGGCGCGGGCAAATCCACGCTGGTGCGCGTCGTGCTGGGGCTGCTGGCGCCGGCCTCCGGTCAGATACAACGCGCTCCGGGCTTGCGCATCGGTTACGTGCCGCAAAAACTGCATATCGACCCGACGCTGCCGGTCACCGTCGAGCGTTTTATGCTGCTGACGCGCGGCGCGAAGCACGCCGATGTGCTGCCGGCGCTGAAGCGCGTGCAGGCCGGTCATCTGCTCAACGCGCCGCTGCAGAAGCTTTCGGGCGGCGAAACGCAGCGCGTGCTGCTGGCGCGCGCGCTGCTCAATCAGCCGCAGCTGCTGGTGCTGGACGAACCGACGCAGGGCGTCGACGTGAACGGCCAGGTGGCGCTCTACGATCTGATCGACCAGCTGCGCCACGAGCTTAACTGCGGCGTGCTGATGGTTTCGCACGACCTGCATCTGGTGATGGCGAAAACCGATGAGGTGCTTTGCCTTAATCACCATATCTGCTGCTCCGGCACGCCGGAAGCAGTGTCGCAGCATCCGGAATTTATCGCCATGTTCGGCCCGCGCGGCGCGCAGCAGCTGGCGATCTACCGCCATAACCATAATCATCGTCACGACCTTCAGGGACGTATCGTATTACGCAGAGGACAGGGTCCATCATGATTGAGTTGTTACTACCGGGCTGGTTGGGCGGCGTGATGCTGGCGCTGGCGGCCGGTCCGCTGGGTTCGTTCGTGGTCTGGCGCAAAATGTCCTACTTCGGCGATACGCTGGCGCACGCCTCGCTGCTGGGCGTCGCCTTCGGCCTGCTGCTGAACGTCAATCCTTACTACGCCGTTATTCTGGTCACCGTCTGCCTGGCGCTGGGGCTGGTGTTTCTCGAACGCCGCCCGCATCTGGCGATCGATACCCTGCTGGGCATTATGGCGCACAGCGCGCTGTCGCTCGGTCTGGTGGTGGTCAGCCTGATGTCGGGCGTGCGCGTCGATCTGATGGCCTATCTGTTCGGCGACCTGCTGGCGGTGACGCCAGAGGATTTATGGGTGATGGGCGCGGGCGTGGCGGTGGTGCTGGCGGTGATGGCGTGGCAGTGGCGCGCGCTGCTGTCGATGACCATCAGCCCGGAGCTGGCGCAGGTGGACGGCGTGAATATTCAGCGCACCCGCCTGATCCTGATGCTGGTGACGGCGCTGACCATTGGCGTGGCGATGAAATTCGTCGGCGCGCTGATTATCACCTCGCTGCTGATCATCCCCGCCGCGACGGCGCGCCGCTTTTCCCGTTCGCCGGAGCAGATGGCGAGCCTGGCGGTGGTCGTGGGCATTATCGCCGTCTCTGGCGGCCTGACCTTCTCCGCTTTCTACGATACCCCGGCCGGCCCGTCGGTGGTGCTGTGCGCCGCGCTGCTGTTTATTCTCAGCATGGCGCGCAAGCCCGCCGTCTGATTACTCGTCGCGCGCCATGCCGAAGTGACGATAAGCGTGCTGCGTGGCCATACGGCCGCGCGGCGTGCGCTGAATAAAGCCCTGCTGGATCAGGAAGGGCTCAATCACATCTTCAATGGTTTCCCGCTCTTCGCCGATTGCCGCCGCGAGGTTATCCAGCCCTACCGGCCCGCCGGTGAACTTGTCGATAATCGCCAGCAGCAGCTTGCGATCCATATAGTCAAAGCCTTCGCTGTCGACGTTAAGCATATCCAGCGCGCTGGCCGCGACGTTGCCGCTCATTTCGCCGTTGGCGCGCACCTCTGCGAAGTCGCGCACGCGGCGCAGCAGGCGGTTAGCGATACGCGGCGTGCCGCGCGCGCGCTGCGCGACTTCCCGCGCGCCCTCTTCGCTCAGCGACAGCCCCAGGCAGGCGGCGCTTCGGCTGACGATGTGCTGCAGATCCGCCACGTTATAGAACTCCAGGCGCTGCACGATGCCGAAGCGGTCGCGCAGCGGCGAAGTCAGCGAGCCGGCGCGCGTGGTGGCGCCGATCAGCGTAAACGGCGGCAGGTCGAGCTTGATGGAGCGCGCGGCCGGGCCTTCGCCGATCATAATATCCAGCTGATAATCTTCCATCGCCGGATAGAGCACCTCTTCCACCACCGGCGAGAGACGGTGGATCTCATCGATAAACAGCACGTCGTGCGGTTCGAGATTGGTCAGCATCGCCGCCAGATCGCCCGCCTTCTCCAGCACCGGGCCGGAGGTGGTGCGCAGATTGACGCCCATCTCATTGGCGACGATATTGGCCAGCGTGGTTTTCCCCAGCCCCGGCGGGCCGAAAATCAGCAGGTGGTCCAGCGCATCGCCGCGCAGTTTCGCCGCCTTGATGAAAATTTCCATCTGCTCGCGCACCTGCGGCTGGCCCACATACTCCGAGAGCAGCTTAGGGCGGATAGCGCGGTCGAGATTCTCTTCTTCGTTATAGCTGGCGGAGGAGACCAGACGGTCAGCTTCGATCATGACTTACCTCAAATGGCGGCGCGCAGAGCTTCTCGGATCAGGGTTTCGCAGTCTGCGTCAGGCTTGCCAACCTTGCTTATCATACGGCTGGCTTCCTGCGGTTTATAACCCAGCGATACCAGCGCCGCAACCGCTTCGGCCTCGGCGTCGTTGCTTTCCGGCTCGGCGTGCGGCGCAGTGAGCGTAAAGGCGGATTCGCCGGAGAAGAGGTCGCCATGCAAGCCTTTGAAGCGATCTTTCATCTCCACCACCAGACGCTCGGCCGTTTTCTTGCCGACGCCCGGCAGTTTAATCAGCGCGGCGATCTCCTCTTTCTCCACCGCCGTCACGAACTGCTGCGCCGACATGCCGGAAAGGATCGCCAGCGCCAGCTTAGGTCCGACGCCGTTGGTTTTAATCAGCTCGCGGAACAGCGCGCGCTCTTGTTTGTTGTTGAAGCCGAACAGCAGCTGCGCATCTTCGCGCACCACGAAGTGGGTAAAGATCACCGCTTCGTGGTTCAGTTCAGGCAGCTCATAAAAACAGGTCATTGGCATATGCACTTCATAACCCACGCCGTGCGCTTCAATCAGCACCAGCGGCGGCTGCTTTTCCAGAATATTGCCCCGTAAACGACCTATCACCTGAACGCTTCCTTAATAAACGAATGTGGCGGGATTTATAACATAAAAAAGGCTGGATGAATATCCAGCCTGATACGGAGCGCTGCCCGGACCGCTAGCCTGAACGCAAACGTCCGCGCGTCAGCAGCAGTTTGCTGTCGCTGATGCGCGTCGCGTTCTGACTGACGTGGCAGTGCGTAATGGCGATCGCCAGCGCGTCGGCGGCGTCCGCCTGCGGGTTGGCGGGCAGCTTAAGCAGCGTGCGCACCATATGCTGCACCTGACTCTTCTCCGCGCCGCCGGTGCCGGTGACGGTCTGCTTCACCTGACGGGCAGCGTACTCAAAGACCGGCAGGTCAAGGTTGACGGCTGCGACGATCGCCGCGCCGCGCGCCTGCCCTAGCTTAAGCGCCGAATCAGCGTTCTTCGCCATAAAGACCTGTTCGATGGCGAAGTAGTCCGGCGAAAACTGGGTAATGATTTCAGTCACGCCCGCATAGATCAGCTTCAGCCGCGCCGGCAGCTCGGTGGTATTGGTGCGGATGCAGCCGCTGCCCAGATAGCTGAGCTGGCGGCCGGTTTGACGGATCACACCGTAGCCGGTAATGCGCGAGCCGGGATCGATGCCCAGAATTATCGCCATGCCGACGCTCCGGTGTGCGAGCTATAGAGGAACGCCATTACAGCGTTTCCGCGACCTCATCGGAGATCTCGCCGTTATGGTAGACTTCCTGCACATCGTCGCAATCTTCCAGCATGTCGATCAGGCGCAGCAGCTTCGGCGCCGTTTCAGCATCAAGTTCCGCTTTGGTCGACGGGATCATCGAGACTTCGGCGGTGTCCGCTTTCAGGCCGGTGGCTTCCAGCGCGTCGCGCACTGCGCCCAGCTCTTCCCATGCGGTAAAGACGTCGATCGCGCCGTCGTCGTAGCTCACCACATCTTCCGCGCCCGCTTCCAGAGCCGCTTCCATCACGCTGTCTTCATCCTGGCCCGGCGCGAAGGAGATCACGCCCTTCTTGCTGAACAGGTAAGAAACGGAGCCGTCGGTGCCGAGGTTGCCGCCGGTTTTGGTGAAGGCGTGGCGCACTTCGCCTACGGTGCGGTTGCGGTTGTCGCTCAGGCACTCCACCATCACGGCAGAGCCGCCAGGGCCGTAGCCTTCATAGATGATGGTTTCCATATTGGAATCATCTTCGCCGCCCACGCCGCGCGCGATAGCGCGGTTCATGGTGTCGCGCGTCATGTTGTTGGACAGCGCTTTGTCCATTGCGGCGCGCAGACGCGGGTTGGACGCGGCGTCGCCGCCGCCCAGCTTCGCGGCGGTGACCAGTTCACGAATAATTTTGGTGAAGATTTTACCGCGCTTGGCGTCCTGCGCCGCCTTGCGGTGCTTGGTATTCGCCCATTTACTATGACCAGCCATCTTGCATATTCTCCGATCTTTGACATCGCACGGGCTATCTTGCTGGCGATCTCGCCTTCCGGCAGTGCTCGCAATCCTCACGTACAAGCGTACGCTCCGGTTGCTGCGCGCTGGCGGCAGTCGACCTCGCTGCGCCGATAACGCCCGACGCTTTAAGTTTTGCGGTGCGGTTCTGTGGGAGCCGCACCCATTTTCTTCAATTCAGACTGCCACCAAAACGACGGCGAGCAGCTAAATAAATTCTTCAATCGCCTGGCGATTGCTCCAGGACTTAGTCAACGCTGCGGCGGCGGCGGGATCGAGCCAGCGCGCGGCGAGATGCTCGCTGAGCGTCGGCTGCCGCTCGGCGGGCAGCGCCAGCCGGAACCAGTGTTCTCGGTTGTGCGTCACGCCGGGCGCGTAGCGATGGCGATAGTGCGGAAAGATTTCGAATTCGATCTCTTTGCCGCAGTCCTCCAGCGCCAGCTTCTCGCCCGCGACGTCGATGGCCAGTTCTTCCAGCACTTCGCGCCGCGCCGCCTGAAGCGGGGTTTCGCCCGCTTCCAGGCTGCCGGTGACCGACTGCCAGAAATCGCTGTCGTCGCATCGCTGCAGCATCAACACCCGGCCGGTATCCTGCGCAAAAATCACTACCAGCACCGATACCGGATGTTTATACATTATTTATTCTCTGACTTTTCTTTCTTGGGCGCGATCTGAATGCCGAGATCCGCCAGCGCCGCCGGGTTGGCTTCGCTTGGCGCTTCGGTCATCAGACAGGCCGCCGCGGTGGTTTTCGGGAAGGCGATAACGTCGCGGATATTCTCGGTGCCGGTCAGCAGCATGGTGAGACGATCCAGACCGAAGGCCAGGCCCGCGTGCGGCGGCGTACCATATTTCAGCGCGTCGAGCAGGAAGCCGAATTTCTCACGCTGCTCGTGCTCGTCAATGCCCAGAATAGTGAATACCGCCTGCTGCATTTTACCGCTGTGAATACGCACGGAGCCGCCGCCCACTTCATAGCCGTTGATCACCATATCGTAGGCGTTCGCCACCGCGCTCAGCGGATCGGCCGCCAGCTCTTCCGCCGACATCTCTTTCGGCGCGGTAAACGGATGGTGCATCGCCGCCAGACCGCCTTCGTCGTCCTCTTCAAACATCGGGAAGTCGATCACCCACAGCGGCGCCCAGGCGCTTTCGTTAGTGATCTGCAGATCGCGGCCCACTTTCAGGCGCAGCGCGCCCAGCGCGTCCGCCACCACTTTGGCGCGATCGGCGCCGAAGAAGATCAGGTCGCCGTCGGCAGCGTTAGTACGGCTGAGAATCGCTTCGACAATCTCTTCGTTAAGGAATTTCGCTACCGGGCTCTGTACGCCGCTGAAGCCGTCGGCGCGCGCGTTGACTTTCATCCACGCCAGACCTTTCGCGCCATAAATCTCGACGAACTTGCCGTATTCGTCAATCTGCTTGCGGCTCAACTGTGCGCCGCCCGGCACGCGCAGCGCGGCGACGCGGCCTTTGGCGTCGTTGGCCGGACCGGCGAACACCTGGAACTCGACGTTTTTCAGCAGATCGGCGACGTCCACCAGTTCCATCGGGTTACGCAGGTCGGGCTTGTCGGAGCCATAGCGGCGCATCGCTTCGGCAAAGGTCATCTGCGGGAACTCGCCGAGATCGACGCCCTTCACTTCCTGCCACAGCTGGCGAATCATACGCTCGTTAATCTCGCGCACCTGCGGCGCGGTCAGGAACGACGTTTCGATATCGATCTGGGTAAACTCCGGCTGGCGGTCGGCGCGCAGATCTTCATCGCGGAAACACTTCACGATCTGATAGTAGCGATCGAAGCCGGACATCATCAGCAGCTGTTTGAACAGCTGGGGCGACTGCGGCAGCGCATAGAACTTGCCTTTGTGCACGCGGCTCGGCACCAGATAGTCGCGCGCGCCTTCCGGCGTCGCCTTGGTCAGCATCGGCGTTTCGATATCGAGGAAGCCTTCGCCGTCCATAAAGCGGCGCACGAAGCTGGAGATTTTCGCGCGGGTCTTCAGGCGCTGCGCCATTTCAGGACGGCGCAGGTCGAGATAGCGGTACTTCAGACGCGCTTCCTCGCTGTTGACCTGGTTGGAGTCGAGCGGCAGCGGCTCGGCGCGGTTGATAATGGTCAGCGCCTGCGCGAACACTTCGACTTCGCCCGTGGCCATCTCGGCGTTTTTGTTCTTCTCGTCGCGCGCGCGAACGGTGCCGGTAATCTGGATGCAGAATTCGTTGCGCAGCTCAGACGCCAGCTGGAAAGCCTCCTGACGATCGGGATCGAAGAAGACCTGCACGATGCCTTCGCGGTCGCGCATGTCGATAAAAATCAGGCTCCCCAGATCGCGACGGCGGTTGACCCAGCCGCAAAGAGTGACTTGCTGACCTACATGAGACAGATTGAGCTGTCCGCAATATTCTGTACGCATAACGTATCCTTTTAACTTCGCCGCTGCTGCCTGCAGCATCAGGCCGCGTAACCTTTTGAGATGCTGCCGCAAAAAAGGCGGCCATTATAATGGAAAAAGGCAGGCAGGATAAGTAGAGCCGCGCCAAACCGCGCATTTCATCGCCGGTTTTTCCTCCCCAGGACAACCAGGCTAGTCTATAGGGCAAAACCAGCAGGAAAGGAGAGGCCGTGACGCTTCGTATTGGGCTGCCGCAGTGGCAGCATTCGCACTGGAAACGCTGGGGCATTGAAAGTCTGGCTGATTATGCGCGTCTGTTCCACTGCGTTGAGGGCAACACCACGCTTTATGCGCTACCCGCGCCCGACACCGTTCAGCGCTGGCGCGATATGACACATGACGACTTTCGCTTTTGCTTCAAGTTTCCGCAGACCATCAGTCATCAGGCGCAGCTGCAGCACACCGACGATCTGCTGAGCGATTTTCTGCGGCTGCTCGATCCGCTGGCCGACCGTATCGGACAGTACTGGCTGCAGCTGCCCGCGACTTTTGCGCCTGCGCAGCTCGCCGATCTGTGGCGCTTTCTCGACGGGCTGCCGCGCCGCTTCAGCTATGGCGTCGAAGTGCGCCACGCCGCCTTTTTCGCCAAGGGCGAGGCGGAGCGCGCCCTGAACCAGGGCCTGCAGGCGCGCGGCGTCAACCGGGTGATTTTAGACAGCCGTCCGACGCACGCCTCGACCTCGCAAAGTCCCGCCGCCCTGCACGCGCGCCAGCAAAAGCCGCGCGTGCCGCCTCACGCCGTGCGCACCGGCGAGCGGCCCATGGTGCGCTTTATCGGCAGCGACGACGTAGACGAGAGCGATCGATTTTTTCAGGTCTGGCGCGAAAAACTGGCACAATGGCAGACGGAGAGCGACCCGCTGTTTTTTATTCATACGCCCGATATGGGCGAGGTGTTTCCGCTGGTGCAGCGTTTATGGCCGCAGCTGCAGGCGATCGACGCCGGTATCGGCAGCGGCCCCGCCTGGCCGCAGCAGGCGTCGCTGTTCTGAGGTCTGATGAAAGAGGATAAGCATGGTAAGCGCGTTATATGTGGTACTGGGCGTGTTGATGGTGATGAAGTTCGCGCTGGACGTGGTGCGCTACCGCCGCCACTACCGCGTCGCCTTCGGCGACGGCGGTTTTCACGATCTGCGCGTGGCGATACGCATTCACGGCAACGCGTTCGAAACCATTCCGCTAGCGCTGTTGCTGCTGGTGATGATGGAGATGAACGGCGCCGATATGTGGATGATGCATCTGACCGCCCTGCTTTTTTTCGCCGGCCGGGTGCTGCATGCGCAGGGGATGCGGCGCAGCGCGCTCGCCGGGCGCAAATACGGCATGGTGCTGACGCTGTTCTCCCTGTGCGGCATGGCGGTATTCAACCTTATCTATCTGCCCTGGGAGCTGGTGCTGACGCTGCATTGAGCGGCCGCGGGGGTAAAGGGTGCAGCCCGCCGCACTTTCTGCCAGAATAGCGCCCTTTCCGTTGTCTTTCCGGATTTATTATGTCTGACCGCGATACGCTATTTTCCGCGCCCATCGACAAGCTGGGCGACTGGACCTTTGACGAGCGCGTGGCTGAAGTCTTCCCCGATATGATTCAGCGCTCCGTGCCCGGCTACTCAAATATCATCTCCATGATCGGCATGCTGGCCGAGCGCTTCGTCACGCCCGACAGCCAGGTTTACGATCTGGGCTGCTCCCTTGGCGCCGCCACGCTCTCGGTTCGCCGCAATATCAAGGCGCCCGGCTGCGCGATTATTGCCGTGGATAATTCACCGGCAATGGTCGAACGCTGCCGCCGCCATATCGACGCCTTCCGCGCCGAGACCCCGGTGAACGTCATTGAAGCCGATATACGCGATATCGCCATTGAAAACGCCTCGATGGTGGTGCTGAACTTCACGCTGCAGTTTCTCGATCCCCCTGCGCGGCTGCAGCTGCTGGAGAAGATCTGGCGAGGGCTGAAGCCCGGCGGCGCGCTGGTGCTGTCGGAAAAGTTCAGCTTCGAGGACGCCGAGGTCGGCGAACTGCTGTTCAATATGCACCACGACTTCAAACGCGCTAACGGCTACAGCGAGCTGGAGATCAGCCAGAAACGCAGCATGCTGGAGAATGTGATGCTGACCGACAGCGTTGAGACGCACAAGGCGCGCCTGAAACAGGCGGGCTTTTCTCACGCGGAACTCTGGTTCCAGTGCTTTAACTTTGGTTCGCTGGTGGCGTTGAAATGATTGAGTTTGGCCGTTTTTATCAGCAAATCGCCACCGGTCCGCTCGCCAGCTGGCTGGAGGTGCTGCCGGCGCAGATCGCCGCCTGGCAGAAAGAGAATCTGCATGGCCTGTTTCGCAACTGGGAAAAGTCGGTTGAGCATCTGCCGCTGCTGCAGCCGCAGCAGCTCGACCTGCTGCACAGCGTCAGCGCAGAGCGCGACGATCTCAGCGAGCGTCAGCGTCAGGGCATCGAGAAACTACTGCGCAATCTGATGCCCTGGCGTAAAGGCCCCTACTCGCTCTACGGCACCGATATCGATACCGAATGGCGTTCCGACTGGAAGTGGCAGCGCGTCGCGCCGCATATCTCCTCGCTGGCCGGTCGAACCGTGCTGGACGTGGGCTGCGGCAGCGGCTATCACATGTGGCGCATGGTCGGCGCCGGCGCGCAGCTGGTGGTCGGCATCGATCCCATGCAGCTCTTTCTCTGCCAGTTCGAAGCGGTGCGCAAGCTGCTGGGTGATGACCGACGCGCCCATCTGCTGCCGCTCGGCATCGAACAGCTGCCGACGCTACAGGCGTTCGACACCGTTTTCTCTATGGGCGTGCTTTACCATCGCCGTTCGCCGCTCGATCATCTGCTGCAGCTGAAAAACCAGCTGGTGAGCGGCGGCGAACTGGTGCTGGAAACGCTGGTCATCGAGGGAGATGAACGGGATGTGCTGGTGCCGGGCGAGCGCTACGCGCAGATGCGCAACGTCTATTTTATCCCTTCGGCCGCGGCGCTGAAAAGCTGGCTGGAGAAGTGCGGCTTCGTCGACGTGAAAATTGTCGACTATGCGGTGACCTCTACCGACGAGCAGCGCCGCACCAGCTGGATGACCAGCGAATCGCTGGCCGAGTTTCTCGACCCGCAAGACGCCAGCAAAACGGTGGAAGGCTACCCGGCACCGCTGCGCGCGGTGCTGGTGGCCACCAAACCCTGACGCCTAGCGGCGCGAGAGCGCCAGCTTCGCCGCGAAGCCGATAAACACCATGCCCGTCAGGCGGTCCATCACCTTGAGCACCGCCGGACGGCGCAGGTGCGCGGCGAAATAGTGGCTGCCGCCAATCAGGACGGCGTTCCAGAACAGCCCAATCGCAATATGTATCAGCGCCAGCAGGCTACACCAGAGCGGCACCGACGCCCCCGCCGGAATAAACTGCGGCAGAAAAGTGACGTAAAACACGCCCATTTTGGGATTGAGCAGGTTGCCGAACAGGCCGCGGTTAAAACAGCTCAGATAGCTTTGCGGCGCGATTTCCGCAGCCGATTCATGCAGTGGCTGCGTGCGCGGGCTGAGCAGTAGCCTGACGCCAAGATAGAGCAAATAGGCCGCGCCGACCCACTTCAACAGGTTATAGGCCATTTCCGACGCCATCAGCAGCGCGCCCAGACCAAATCCCACCGCGACGCCCCATACCAGACACCCGAGATTGATGCCCAGCGCCGTCGCGCTGCCGCGTCGCCAGCCCTGCGCGGCGGCGGTGCGCAGCACCAGCGCGGTATCAAAACCGGGCGTCAGCGTCAAAATAGTAATAGCGAATAAAAACGAAAACAGCAGCGTGACGGTCATAACTCTCTCCCTAAAATGGCGCCGCTCACTTTAACAAACTTTTAACGCGGACGCGCTATTTCTGCGCGCTACTCCGTCTCTGCAGGCCGATCCCAGTACTGATATTTATAGGCGGCGCTGAGATGGCGCTCAATAGTGCCTTTATCGAATACTTCGGTTTCGTGCAGATAGCTTAACGTGCAGTTGCCGACCTCGTCCCAGAGCTGGCACTCGTCGACCGAACGCAGCGAACTGACCGGCGTGGTCGCGGTGCCGTGCAGCTGCCATTCGCGAAAATCTTTATCGTAGGTATAGAGATCTTTGCTGCGCGCCGTGATGGCGCTGACCACCTGCCCTTGCGGATTCCAGCGCCAGCTGCTTTCGCCGTTGGTCAGGGCATCGGTGCCGCGCGAGACGCTTTTCGTCAGCCGCAGCTGCGCGTCGTAACGGTAGGTGGTGTCGGTAAAGCCGCTTTTGCCCATGCTGGTGAATTTATCGGAAGCGGTGACGATATTGCCGTGCTGGCCGGTGAGCCAGCTAATGGTGCCCTGACGATTATCGACCACCTGCTCTTTGCCCTCTTTCAGCACCTTCACCAGGTAAGCATACTCCGCTACCCAGCCGCCCTGCACGCGCGCAATATGCTGCTCCATGCTCAGCACGACGTTGTGCTCTTTTTTATCGAAGGTGACGTCAGCCACCTGCAGGATGCCGCAGGGATCGAACTGCCCAAGCACGCGCTTTTGCGAATCGACATCTTTGCCGAACTCGCCGGCAATCACCTGTCGCACTGCGCCTTTTGCGCTGCCGCCCAGCATAATCCAGCTGTTGCTGCTGGCCACGGCTTTACTGTGCGGAGCGCAGGCGGCGGCCCACAGCGCGGGAGAGGCGAACAGCGAACCCAGCGCAAGCGCCGCAGTCAGAGAGCGTTTCATGGTGTAACCCCCAGAGATCTCAATAACCTGAGTGTAACCCTATTGGCGGCATCTGGCGCGGCCGGGTAAAATCCTGCGGATAAAAAGAACCCCAGCAAGATAACTGGGGTTTGGTACTTGCAAACATCACGTCATAAGGCGTGCTGCGCGGCAAAATCTGTGGTGATTCAGGCTACCCTGACGGTATTAAGCTGCATCACGCTTTTCATGGCTTCCACCACATCGCTATCCACGCAGTAACGGCTGAACTCATCCATTTCGGCTTCGGAACACATGGAGACACCGGCTTTACGATAACGCATCGGTGAGGTCACGAGGCGGCTGGCGGAGCTGTGAACCTCGCTAAGTCCGCTGTCCAGGAACTTTTGCAGGTTGCTCAGGCGTACGCCAGCACCAGCCATAATGATTGGACCTTCGCTCTGTTCATTAAGTTCCCTTAATAATGCAATTCCGTTTTCCGCACTCTGCTGCTGGCCGGATGTCAGGATACGCGCCACGCCCAGCGCGGTTAACTCGTCCAGCGCGCGGTTGGGACTGTGGCAAAGATCGAAGGCGCGATGAAAGGTCACCTGCATGCCGTCGCACAGCGCCATAATCTGCCGCATACGCGAGCGGTCGATATGCGCCTCCTCATCCAGCATGCCGATTACCAGGCCGGGAAAACCCATTTCGCGAATTTTCGCCACATCGGACTTCATAATCTCGAATTCGCGCGCGGTGTAGCAGAAGTCGCCGCCCCGCGGCCGGACGATAGGATGAACCGGAATCGATATTTCACGGCGTGCTGCTTCCAGCGAGCCGGACGACGGGGTCAGGCCGCCTTCACGCGGTCCGGCGCACAGCTCAACGCGGTCGGCGCCGGCCTGCTGCGCCGTCATAGCGCAATCCACGCCGTAGCAGCAAATTTCCAGTGTGGTCATCTATTCCTCCTTTACATGACGTCTGGCTCGACACAGTGCGATAAGTTAGTCTGACTACCCAATGAGTTTACGTGGAAACCAGCGCATGGCATTCAATTTTGACCAACGGATAGACCGTCGTCACACCGATAGCCTCAAATGGAACAAATATAGTGACCGCGACGTCCTTCCTTTGTGGGTCGCGGACACCGATTTTCGCTCGCCCGATTGCGTGATCGACGCGATAAAAACCCGCGCCGAGCATGGCGTTTTTGGTTACGGCGACCGCCCGACAGGATTGATTGACGCCGCCATCGCGCGCTTCGAACAGCGCTACCAGTGGAAAGTAGAGCCAGAGTGGATCGTCGTGCTGCCCGGCGTGGTGAGCGGACTCAATCTGGCGGTGCGCGCGCTCACCGCGCCCGACGAGCGCTCAGTCTCTCCTTTACCCATCTATCCCCCTTTCCGCGGCGCGGCGAAGCTGGCGGCGCGCGAGCAGATTACCCTGCCGTTGAGGCTCCAGTCGGGACGCTGGGTAGTCGACCTGAACGAGGCCGCGGCTCTGCTTAGCGGCAAAGAGAAGCTGTTGATGCTCTGCAACCCGCAAAATCCTGGCGGCACCGTCTATCGCCGCGACGAGCTGGAAGCGCAGCTGGCCTTTGCCCGCCAGCACGATTTGATCGTCTGTTCCGATGAGATCCACTGCGATCTGCTGCTCGAGCCTGGCGTTCGGCATATTCCCTTTGCCAGCCTGAGCGAAGATGCCGCCCAGCGCAGCGTCACCCTGATTTCGCCGTCCAAAACTTTCAACATCGCCGGACTCGGCGCGTCGCTGGCGATTATCCCCAACGCGGAGCTGCGGGCGCGCTTTAAGCAGGCGCGCTACGGTATCGTGCCTGAGGTCGATATTCTGGCGCTGGTCGCCGCCGAAGCGGCCTGGCGCGGCGGCGACGCGTGGCTGGAAGGGCTGCTCGCCTATCTGCGCGCCGGCCGCGATCGTCTGCACGCCGCCGTTAACGCGCTGCCGGGCCTGTCGATGGCCAGTCCGGAAGCGACTTACCTGGGCTGGATAGACTGCAGCGGGCTGGATGTCGCCAGCCCGGCACGCTATTTTGAAAATCGTGGATTAGGCTTTTCGCCCGGACGCGATTTCGGCGACGATCGCTTCGTGCGCTTTAATTTCGGCTGCACCCACGCCACGCTGGAAGAGGCGCTCGACCGGCTGCGCGCCGCCGTCGCCGCACGCGCTTAGCGCGCTTAGCCCGCCTCGCTGGCGACGATCTCCTCCAGTCGCCACGGATGAAATTTTATCGTGGTCTGCCCGTCGGTCACTGCCAGCGTCGGATTGGGCAGCCGCTCGTTTGCGCCCTGCGGCGAGCTGGTTTTGAATGAAATGCCCGGCTGCGCCAGCGCGTCGTCGCTGAGCAGCGCCATGGCGCGCACGCCCAGCGTCTGATGATCGCCGCGCAGCACGATTTCCACATGCTCGAAACCCTCATGGCGGTAGCGCTTTTCTCCTGGCCAGGGAAGTTCGATAACGTCCAGCTCCCAGCCGTTGAGCCGCAGAGGCTGATGCAGCTTAAACAGACAGATGGGACGCCCGTTGATGATCGCTTCGGAGAACAGCGTGCCGATTTCCGTCAGTCCCCGCTTCCAGCGCTCTGCCGTGCTGTTCTGATGACAGCGCACCGCGATATGGTCCGCCTCAAGCGCCGCTAAGTTTAATCCGAGGCGATCGGCGAATTGTTGCAACGACGCGCTGAAGCGCGTCAGATCGCTCTCTAAGTCCTCTAATTCAGAGGGAAATATCGGGTCAGAAGTCATAAAACATCTCAGTTAGTTTAAGCTTTTTAATAGATGGAAAGCCCCGCCAGCACTGCTTGAGGCGCGATAAAATGTTAGGAATCATCCGATTTGGCCGCAATTTTGCCGCAAAACCACGTAAATTACCCTTTTAATTCGGATTTATCCCCTCTTCAGGTCCAGCAGTTGCTGGATGAAAGTTAGTTAAAATCATGAAAAATATGGCATTCATTTATACAATAAGATAACTCTTATTTGGCGGCCAAACAATTGCAGCCAAACCGCCTTTCTTATAAATTTGACCTAACACAACTACAAGGAATGGCTCTATGTTCATGCTCATTGTTGTCGCAGTCCTGATCGCACTGATGGGATTTGCAATTTCCCGCCACTGGAAGGTGCGTGAAGACAAAAGCGTCAAAAATCCTCGTCGCCCTCTTCGCCGTCGCTGATCGCTCTATTTCGGGAAACCGGCCTGACGCCGTTTCCCTGCACGCTCTCTTGCGCGGCGGCTGCTGACGCAACGTGACATTTCACGTATACTTCCCCTCTTCTTTTTTCCATTCTGCGCGGCCTGAGGGCGCGTCGGCAGAGTGAGGACAACGGCTCTCTGCGCGGCAGACGAGCCTTTTAGCACATGAAGGTAATGCGGTGAATATTCAGGCTCTTCTTTCCGAAAAAGTCAGTCAGGCGATGATTTTAGCCGGTGCGCCGGCCGACTGCGAACCCCAGGTTCGCCAGTCCGCCAAGGTTCAGTTTGGGGATTATCAGGCGAACGGCATTATGGCCGTCGCGAAAAAACTGGGTCAGGCGCCGCGACAGCTGGCTGAAAGCGTGATTACGCATCTTGACCTGAAAGGTATCGCCAGCAAAGTGGAGATCGCCGGGCCAGGCTTCATCAATATCTTTCTCGATCGTGACTGGCTGGCCGCGCAGGCGAAGCAGGCGCTGACGCAGCCGCGTCTGGGCGTCGCCGCCGTTGAGCCGCAAACCATCGTCGTCGACTACTCCGCGCCGAACGTGGCGAAAGAGATGCATGTCGGCCACGTCCGCTCCACCATTATCGGCGATGCCGCAGTGCGTACCCTGTCGTTTCTGGGTCATAACGTGATCCGCGCCAACCATGTGGGCGACTGGGGCACGCAGTTCGGCATGCTGATCGCCTATCTTGAAAAGCAACAGAACGAGCATCATGAAGCGATCGCGCTCGCCGACCTCGAAGCGTTCTACCGCGAAGCGAAACGCACCTACGACGAAGACGAAGCCTTCGCCGAGCGCGCGCGCGCCTATGTGGTCAAGCTGCAGGGCGGCGACGAATATTGCCGTGCCATGTGGAAGAAGCTGGTCGATATCACCATGGGCCAGAATCAGCTGATTTATGACCGCCTCAACGTGACCCTGACGCGCAAAGATGTGATGGGCGAAAGCCTCTATAACGATATGCTGCCGGGCATCGTCGAAGATTTGCGCGCCAAAGGGCTGGCGGTGACCAGCGAAGGCGCGACCGTCGTCTTCCTCGACGAGTTCAAAAATAAAGAAGGCGAACCGATGGGGGTCATCATTCAGAAGAAAGATGGCGGCTACCTCTACACCACCACCGATATCGCCTGCGCCAAATATCGTTATGAGACGCTGAAGGCCGATCGCGTGCTCTACTACATCGATTCGCGCCAGCATCAGCATCTGCAGCAGGCGTGGACTATCGTGCGCAAAGCGGGCTATGTGCCGGAATCCGTTCCGCTGGAGCATCACGCTTTCGGCATGATGCTGGGCAAAGACGGCCGTCCATTCAAAACCCGCAGCGGCGGCACCATCAAGCTCGCCGATCTGCTGGAAGAGGCGCACGATCGCGCGCTGGCGCTGGTGCGGGAGAAGAACCCGGAGATGAGCGAAGCGGAGCTGCAGCAGCTGGCGGAAGTCGTCGGCATCGGCGCGGTGAAGTATGCCGATCTGTCGAAGAGCCGCACCACCGATTACATTTTCGACTGGGACAATATGCTGGCGTTCGAGGGTAATACGGCGCCCTACATGCAGTACGCTTACACCCGCGTGCTCTCCGTGTTCCGTAAAGCGGGCGTCGACGTCGACAGCATCGACGCGCCGCTGGCGATTACTGAGGATCGCGAAGCGCAGCTGGCGACGCGCCTGCTGCAGTTCGAAGAGACCATTACCCAGGTGGCGCGCGACGGCACGCCGCACGTGATGTGCGCCTATCTCTACGATCTGGCGGGTCTCTTCTCCAGCTTCTATGAGCACTGCCCGATCCTCAGCGCAGAGGACGAGGCGACGCGCCAGAGCCGCCTGCAGCTGGCCGCGCTGACGGCGAAGACGCTCAAGCAGGGGCTGGATACCCTCGGCATCAAAACCGTCGAGCGTATGTAATAAACGGCTAGCGGACGTGACGAGTGGATAGCGCGGGCCGAGCGCGCAGGGATGCCCTGAGCGACTTTGCGATCGGATCACGCTATCCGCGTTTGCACCTTAGCCACAAAAAACCCCGCCGCGGCGGGGTTTTTTAATTCTGGTAATTCACCATCACTTCGCTGCTCAGCACCTGCAAACCCGGCGGTAGCGCTCCCCTGCCCGCCACGCCGAACACCATATAGAGCGTTTCGCTGGCATCCAGCGAGGCCAGCTCGCGCGTCGCGCCGCTGCCGCCCTCCAGCGAAGCGCAGCGCTGCGCGCCGCAGAGCTTCACCTGCAATCCCGACGGCGCCGCCCCGGTGAGCTGATAGCGCCAGTTAATCAGATTCACCGTGCCGGAAACGCCCGGCGGCGCATGCAGCGGCTTTGACTTCACCCAGGCGCCGCGGTTGCTCAGCGGCGGGCCGCTAACGCTGGCGTGCCACGCGCCCGACGCGGCGTAAAGCGGCAGCGCCGTCAGCGACAGCAGCGCCACTCCCCACAGTCCATAACGCATTACTTGCCTCCGATGGTCGCGGTCATACGGATATGGCGATTGTCGGTCAGCTCCATATTGGAGAGCACCACCAGCTGCGGCAAATTGCGGCGCAGGAAACGCGCCAGCAGCGCGCGCAGCGGATGGTTGACCAGCAGCACCGGCGGCGCGCCCAGCATCTCCTGACGCTGGAGCGCGGCCTGCGCCTGCTCCAGCAGTCGGTCGGCCAGGCCCGGCTCCAGCCCGCCGCCGCCCTGCAGCGCCTGCAGCAGCAGACGCTCCAGCGTGGTATCGAGGCCGATCACCTGCACTTCGTCATTTCCTGGGAACCACTGCTGGGTAATGGCGCGGCCCAGCGCCACGCGCACCACGCTGGTCAGCTCCTGCGGATCGTTCTGCACCGGCGCGTGCTCCGCCAGCGTTTCAATAATGGTGCGCATATCGCGAATCGAGACGCGCTCGGTAAGCAGGTTTTGCAGCACCTTGTGCAGCGTTGTCAGGGTGATAACGCCCGGCACCAGATCTTCTGTCAGCTTCGGCATCTCCTGAGTAACGCGATCGAGCAGCTGCTGCGCCTCCTGACGACCAAACAGCTCGCTGGCGTGCTGGCCAATCAGATGGTTCAGATGCGTCGCCACCACGGTGCTCGCTTCCACCACGGTAAAGCCCTGAATCTGCGCCTGCTCTTTCAGCGCGCTGTCGATCCAGATGGCCGCCAGGCCGAACGCCGGATCGATCGTCGCCTCGCCCGGCAGCGTGCCCGCCGCCGTGCCTGGGTTAATCGCCATCCAGCGCCCAGGATAGGCATCGCCGCTGCCGATCTCGACCCCTTTCATCAGAATACGGTAGCGCGCAGGCGGCAGCTCCATGTTGTCGCGGATATGCACCACCGGCGGCAGAAAGCCGACATCCTGCGCCACCTTTTTACGGATGCTGCGGATACGGCCCAGCAGCTCGCCGTTTTGCGTGCTGTCCACCATCGGGATCAGGCGATAGCCGACCTCCATGCCCAGCGTGTCCTCCAGCTGCACGTCGGTCCACGAGGCTTCGGTACTGGCGGGCGTATCGGCCGCTTTCATCACGGCGCTGCTGGCGGCTTCCGGGTTCTTCTTCGCCTCCATCTCGCGGCCGCGCATCCACCAGGCCAGACCGAGCAGCGCGCCGGTAAACAGCAGAAACACGAAGTTCGGCATGCCGGGCACCATGCCAAGCAGGCCGAGCACGCCGGCGCTGAGCAGCATGACGCGCGGGTTATTGAACAGCTGCCCCACCATCTGCTCGCCGACATCCTGATCGGTGCCGACGCGGGTGACGATCACGCCCGCCGCGGTCGAGATCACCAGCGCCGGGATCTGCGCCACCAGGCCGTCGCCGATGGTCAGCAGCGTATAGGTCTCGGCGGCGTGGCCAATGTCCATGCCGTGCTGCACCACGCCGACCAGCAGTCCGCCGATCACGTTAATCACCATAATGAGAATGCCGGCGATGGCGTCGCCGCGCACGAACTTACTGGCGCCGTCCATCGAGCCGTAGAAGTCCGCTTCCTGCGTCACTTCGCTACGGCGCGTTTTCGCCTCCTGTTCGCCGATCAGGCCGGCGTTCAGGTCGGCGTCGATCGCCATCTGTTTGCCCGGCATGCCGTCAAGCACGAAGCGCGCGCCCACTTCCGCGATACGCCCTGCGCCTTTGGTGATAACCATGAAGTTGATCACCACCAGGATAACGAACACCACGATGCCGATGGCGAAGTTGCCGCCGACGAGGAAGTGGCCGAACGCCTCGACCACCCGTCCCGCCGCGCCCGCGCCGGTATGCCCTTCCATCAAAATGATACGCGTCGAGGCGACGTTCAGCGCCAGGCGCAGCAGCGTCGAGAAGAGCAGAATGGTCGGGAAGGCGGCGAACTCCAGCGTACGCTGGGTGAACATCGCCACCAGCAGCACCATAATCGAGAGCGCGATGTTAAAGGTGAACAGCAGATCGAGGATGAAGGCGGGCAACGGCAGTACCATCATCGACAGGATCATCATGATCAACACGGGACCGGCAAGCACCTGCCACTGTGTATCTTTCAGGTTGTTCGGTAAACGCAGTTTTGCGGCCAGGTTAGCCATCGTTTCGCTTCTCTCCTGCAAAGTCCATCTCTGCCGGGACCGGCAGGTTTTTCGGTTTGTTTGGGATCAGGCCGCCTTCGCGCTTCCAGCGACGCAGCTGCCAGACCCAGGCCAGCACTTCCGCCACCGCCGCGTAAAGCGCGCCGGGGATCTGCTGGCCGATTTCAGTGTGCCGGTAGAGGGCGCGCGCCAGCGGCGGCGCCTCCAGCAGCGGAATGCGATGCTCTGCGGCGATTTCCCGGATCTTCAACGCCACCTCGCCTGCGCCTTTCGCCACCACTTTCGGCGCGCTCATCTTGTTCTCGTTGTACTGCAGCGCCACCGAGTAGTGCGTCGGGTTGGTCACGATCACGTCCGCTTTAGGCACATCGGCCATCATGCGGCGGCGCGCGGCGGCGCGCATCGCCTGGCGAATGCGCCCTTTGACGTGCGGGTCGCCCTCCTGCTGTTTGAATTCGTCGCGGATCTCCTGGCGCGACATGCGCAGCTTTTTGTAGTAGCTGTAGAGCTGCCAGAACACGTCGTAGCCCACCATCGGGATAAGGCCGAGGATCACCAGCGCGCAGCAGGCGGCGATCATCCCCAGCCCGTGCATCAGCGCATTGGTGGGGGACTGGCTGATCAGCCGCAGCATCTCCGGCCAGTGCGACCAGATGTACCAGCCGCCGACGCTGCCCACCAGAATCGCCTTCAGGATGCCCTTAAAGAGTTCGGTCCAGGCCTGCGCGGCGAACATACGGGCGAAGCCGGGCAGCGGATTGAGCTTTTTGAAGTCCATCTTGATCGATTTGCCGCTGATCACGATGCCGCCAAGCAGCATCGGCGCGGCGATCGCCACCAGCACCAGCCCGCCCATTAGCGGCAGCAGCGCCATGACCGCCTGGCCGATCAGGCTGCTGATATGGCCGACAATCAGCTTGCTGTCGTTCACCATGCTGTGATCGAAGCGCAGCCCGGAGGCGACCATCGCCGCCAGCTGGCGCGCCATCAGCGTGCCGCCCAGCCAGAGGATCATGAGTCCCGCCAGCAGCATCAGCACCGACGTCAGCTCGCGCGAACGCGGAATCTGCCCCTCTTCACGCGCTTTTTCAAGTCGGTGGGGTGTGGGCGATTCTGTTTTGTCCTCGTCGCTCTCTTCAGCCACGACAAACCTCTGTGGGTAGGAATTCTGAGCATAGAATGCCAAATTTGGCTTTGGTTAAAGCGCAAATAAGACGGGGAAAAGAGGCGTTCTTTGGCGGATGAGTTTGGGAATGAGGAACGGGACCGCCTGGAAGGCGGTCCCGCTTATGGCGAGTCGTGGCCAGTCTGAAAGCTGGCCACGCAGGGTTAAAACCCTAAGCTGTCCAGCAGGTCGTCGACCTGATCCTGGTTCGCCACCACGCCCGGTGCATCGGCGTGGATCTGCGGACCGTTCAGCAGGCTGGTGCCCTCCTGACGCTTCTCGGCGCTGACTTCCGGCATGTTCTCCAGCAGCACCATCAACAGCTGGCGCTCAATCTCCTGGATCACGTCCATCATGCGCTTGATAACCTGACCGGTCAGATCCTGGAAATCCTGCGCCATCATGATTTCAAGCAGCTGCTTGTTGGTAAAGGCGGTATGATCTGGCACTTCACTGAGGAATTCGCGCGTATCCGTCACCAACTCCCGCGCATCGGCCAGTTCAATCGGGTTCTCAAACCATTGGTCCCAACGCCCTTTCAGCTGGGTTGCCCCGGCTTCCATTTTATCCTGATGCGGTTGCGCCGCTTCGACGCAGTTCAGCGCACGGTCGGCGGCCTGCGCCGTCATCTGTACCACATAATCCAGACGATCGCGGGCATCGGGAATGGCTTCAGCCGCATCGGCGATGGCTTTATCCAGCCCCAGCTCGCGCAGACTGTCGCGCAGCATGCGCGTCAGAGAACCGATGCGAGCAATGATGTCGTGTGCCGAGGCATCCTCAGTTGGTTTCGGAAGGTCGCTCATCACATCTCCTTACATGCCCAGTTTTTCGAAGATCTTACCTAACTTCTCTTCCAGCGTAGCGGCGGTAAAAGGCTTCACCACGTAGCCGCTGGCGCCAGCCTGTGCGGCCGCAATAATGTTCTCTTTCTTCGCTTCCGCGGTCACCATCAGCACCGGCAGCTTGCCCAGCGCCGCGTCGGCGCGAATGGTCTGCAGCAGCTGCAGGCCATCCATGTTCGGCATGTTCCAGTCGGAGATCACGAAGTCGAAACCGCCCGCTTTAAGCTTGCCGAGGGCGTCTACGCCATCTTCCGCTTCTTCGACGTTATTGAAGCCAAGCTCTTTCAGCAGGTTACGCACAATACGACGCATCGTGTTGAAGTCGTCCACCACCAAAAAGCGCATGTTTTTATCAGCCATAATTACTCCTGTGTTATCTCGCCCGGCAGGACGGGCCTGTTAAATACGCAGTGCCTGTCCGGCGCTAATTTTTGCCAGCATATGCTGGCTGATGTTGCCTAAATCCACGACTTCGCTTACACCGCCGCTGGCGATGGCTTCTCGCGGCATTCCAAAGACCACGCAGGAGGCTTCGCTCTGCGCGATGGTCCAGGCGCCGGCGCGATGCATTTCCAGCATGCCCGCCGCGCCGTCGTTGCCCATGCCGGTGAGGATGACGCCCACCGCGTTACGTCCGGCGTTGATGGCCACCGATTTGAACAGCACGTCCACAGAAGGTTTGTGCCGGTTCACCGGCGGCCCTTCATTCAGTTTCACTACATAGTTGGCGCCGCTGCGCGCCAGCTCCATATGCATCGCGCCAGGGGCGATATAGGCGTGCCCAGGCAGGATGCGCTCGCCGTCCTCTGCCTCTTTCACGGTGATTTGGCAGAGCTTGTTCAGGCGATCGGCAAACGATTTGGTAAAGCCCGGCGGCATATGCTGGGTGATCATCAGCGCCGGACTGGTCGGCGGCAGCGGCTGCAGCACGTGGCGAATCGCTTCGGTGCCGCCGGTGGAAGAGCCGATGGCGATCAGCTTTTCGCTGCTCAGCAGCGGCCCGGCCTTTAAGGTTATCGGCGCCGGCATCATCGGACGGGCGTGCAGCTGCGCGCGCGCCGCCGCACGGATCTTGTCGGCGATCATCTGGCTGTAGGCCAGCATCCCTTCGCGGATGCCGAGCTGCGGCTTGGTAACGAAATCCACCGCCCCGAGCTCCAGCGCGCGCAGGGTGATCTCCGAGCCTTTGCCGGTCAGCGACGACACCATCACCACCGGCATCGGGCGCAGACGCATCAGCTTCTCGAGAAAGTCGAGGCCGTCCATGCGCGGCATCTCTACGTCCAGCGTCAGCACCTGCGGGTTGTACTGCTTGATTAAATCACGGGCGACCAGCGGATCGGGCGCTGTCGCCACCATCTCCATATCGGGATGACTGTTGATGATTTCGGTCATCAACTGGCGCATCAGCGCGGAGTCGTCCACGCACATTACGGTGATTTTGCTCATCATCTTTCCTTCGTCAGTCCATAGACGGTTTGTCCACGCAGCCAGAACTCTTTGCTGATCTGACTAAAGTTCTCTGAATGACCGGCAAACAGCAGTCCGCCCGGCTTCAGCAGGGGAACAAAACGGCGCAGAATCTTTTCCTGCGTCTCTTTATCGAAATAGATCATTACGTTGCGGCAGAAGATCGCATCGAAAGGCCCCGGCAGCGCCCACTCGTTCGCCAGCAGGTTAAGCTGGGCGAAGTTAACGCTGTTCGCCAGTTCCGGACGCACCCGCACCATGCCGCTATGCGGGCCGGTGCCGCGCAGGAAAAAGCGCTGCATTTGCTGCTGCGACAGCGTGCGCAGCTCTTCCTGCCGATAGACGCCGGAAATCGCCTTCTCCAGCACCTGAGTATCGATATCGCTGGCGTGCACCTGGAACTTGCCCGGACCGGCGCCCAGCGTTTCCGCCAGCGTCATGGCGATCGAGTAAGGCTCTTCGCCGGTCGAGGCGGCGGCGCACCAGACGTTAAAGCTGCCCGCGCGCTTGCGCGCGTGTTCCGCCAGAATGGGGAAGTGGTGCGCCTCGCGGAAAAACGCCGTCAGGTTGGTGGTCAACGCGTTGATGAAAGCCTGCCACTCTGCGCTGTTGACGTCGTTCTCCAGCAGCGCCAGATAGCGGCCGAAGTCGTCGATGTTCAGCGTGCGCAGACGACGCACCAGACGGTTGTAGACCATCTCGCGCTTGTGGTCGGCCAGCACAATGCCAGCGCGCTGATAGATCAGCTGGCTGATACGACGAAAGTGTGTATCCGAAAGCGGCAGGCGCTGCACCATCTGCGAGAGCAGCGTTGTCGCTTCGGTTTGATCCAGTAACGTCGATTTCTTCATTTCAGATCACCTGGCACTGTACTTAATTCATTAAATTCTGCTGCTATGTCGGGCGGCGTTGCCGCCCCCCGACCATCCAGGCGGTTAAAAGGTTTCCCAGTTGTCGTCGCTGCGAACAGCCGGCGCGCGGGAGGCCGCAGCCGGCGCGTCCAGCCGTAAACTTTTCGACGCCGTAGTTCTGTTAACGGCCTGGGCGACAAATTCTTTACCAATATTGAACACAGAAACTGCCTGTTTCAGTCGGCTGGCCTGATCTTCCAGCGAGGCGGCCGCCGAAGCGGACTCTTCCACCAGCGCGGCGTTCTGCTGGGTGACGCGATCCATCTCCGTCACCGCGAGGCCGACCTGATCGATGCCGCGGCTCTGCTCGTCCGACGCCGAGGCGATCTCGCCCATGATGTCGGTGACGCGCGTTACCGCACTGACGATGTCATGCATGGTCTCGCCTGCGCTCTCTACCAGCACCGAGCCGGTATCGACGCGCGCCACCGAGTCCTCGATCAGCGCTTTAATCTCTTTCGCCGCCTGCGCGCTGCGCTGCGCCAGGCTGCGCACTTCGCCCGCCACCACCGCGAAGCCACGGCCCTGCTCGCCCGCGCGCGCCGCTTCCACCGCGGCGTTCAGCGCCAGAATGTTGGTCTGGAAGGCGATGCCGTCGATGACGCTGGTGATATCGGCGATCTTCTTCGAGCTGCCCGCGATGTCGCTCATGGTTTTCACCACGCCGTCCACCACTTTGCCGCCCTTCTGCGCGGTTTCCGAGGCGCTCAGCGCCAGCTGCGACGCCTGACGGGCGTTCTCGGCGTTCTGCTTCACGGTGGCAGTAAGCTGCTCCATGCTGGCCGCGGTCTGCTCCAGCGACGCCGCCTGCTCTTCGGTGCGGGATGAAAGATCGTTATTGCCGATGGCGATTTCGCTGGCGCCGGTATAGATGGCGTCCGCGCCGTCGCGCACGGTGGAGACGGTGCGCGCCAGCTCCTGCTGCATCTCCTGCAGGGCCGCAAGCAGGTCGCCCAGCTCGTTGCGTACGCTACAGGTAATCGGCTGCGTCAGGTCGCCGCGCGCGATATGGCGGATATGCTCGATGCTCAGCTTCAGCGGGCCTATCAGCGCGCTGCGCATAACCGTCCAGACCAGCAGGCTGATCAGCAACGAGGCGATCACCAGGCCGATCGCCATGAGAATGGCGTGATTGTAAGCGGTGTTATTGGCGTCAACGCCCTGCTTCGCCAGCAGCTGGTTATGGCTCTGCCAGGCGTTGTAATCGTTTTCAAACTTATCCTGAAAACCCTGAGTCGGCTGGTCGACAAAGCCCTTAAAGTTACCGGCCGCGAGGAAGCCCGTCAGCTCGGTCAGCGCGTCGCGGTAGGCTTTATAGTTCGCCTGCAGCGTCAGCACGTTCTCGGCGGTTTTACCCTTTTCCGACAGGTTGGCGTTAAAGTCGGCAAAGCCCTGATCGGCAACCTTCAGCTCCTGGTTGGCCAGCGCGACCAGATCCTGCACCGTCGCGCCGGAACCAGCCTGCTGGCTGTCCAGCAGATAGCGGATGCCGGCCCGGTTCAGGGTATTGCGCGCCTGTACCAGGGAAACCCATGAGGTGCCCATCGCCTGCTGTAGCGTCGCGAGACGCTGGTTATAAGCAAAATTCTCTTTGTCGGCTTTTACCGTATTGAAAAAAGCGCTTCCGGAAACCAGCTGGAGCAGAACAAACAGCGCCAGCACACCCAGCAGCCCGGAGATAACGCGTACTCGATTAAACATAAACACCTCATTGGTTGGCGGATCTCACCTGTTATCGGCCTCAGCGTGGGGATCTTTATGCAGTAAGCGCGGGTTGGACCAGCAGGAGTGAAAATGAAAAACGCGCTTCATCGGCGCGGCAACGGGCGGGATTGAAAAAGCCCGCTTCCCTGCGGGCCGTGCGTTGCGGGTTAAAAGGTTTCCCAGTTATCGCCGCCCGCCGGCGCGGCCAGCGCCTTGCGTACCGGCGCAGCCGGCACCGCACGCGATGCCGCGCGAACCGCCTGTGCGGCGCGTGGGATGTTAAACACCGCCACCGACTGGCTGAGACGGCTCGCCTGATCTTCCAGCGAGGCGGCCGCCGAGGCGGACTCCTCGACCAGCGAGGCGTTCTGCTGGGTGACGCGATCCATCTCCGTCACCGCCTGGCCGACCTGGTCGATGCCGCGGCTCTGCTCGTCCGACGCCGAGGCGATCTCGCCCATGATGTCGGTGACGCGCGTTACCGCGCTGACGATCTCGCTCATGGTCTCGCCCGCGGTGCCCACCAGCTGCGAGCCGGTATTAACGCGATTCACCGAGTCTTCGATCAGCGCTTTAATCTCTTTCGCCGCCTGCGCGCTGCGCTGCGCCAGGCTGCGCACTTCGCCCGCCACCACGGCGAAGCCGCGGCCCTGCTCGCCCGCGCGCGCCGCTTCCACCGCGGCGTTCAGCGCCAGGATATTGGTCTGGAAGGCGATGCCGTCGATGACGCCGGTAATGTCGGCGATCTTCTTCGAGCTGCCCGCGATGTCGCTCATGGTTTTCACCACGCCGTCGACTACGCTGCCGCCCTTCTGCGCGGTTTCCGAGGCGCTCAGCGCCAGCTGCGACGCCTGACGGGCATTTTCGGCGTTCTGTTTCACCGTGGCGGTGAGCTGCTCCATGCTGGCCGCGGTCTGCTCCAGCGACGCCGCCTGCTCTTCGGTGCGGGCGGAGAGATCGTTGTTGCCCGCCGCGATTTCGCTGGCGCCGCTCAGAATGGCGTCGGAGCCGTCGCGCACGTTGCTGACGGTGCTGACCAGCGCCTGCTGCATCTCCTGCAGGCCGTTCGCCAGCTGGCTCATCTCGTTACGCCCTTCCACCACGATCGGCTGGGTAAGATCGCCCGCCGCAATGGTACGGATATGGCTCAGCAGCTCGCGCAGCGGCTGGATCAGCACGTGACGCAGCCCGAACCAGCAGGCGACCACCACGCCGATCACCAGCAGCGCTACCGCCGCCAGCAGCCACATCATCTGGGTGAAGGCGCGCTGGTTCTGCTCTGCGCCCTGCGCGGCGAGCGTGGTCTGCTTCGCGCGCCAGTCGCCGTAGGCTTCTTGCATCGTGTTCTGGGTTTGCTCGATATTGAAGCGGAACATGCCCTGCAGATCGCGCGCCTTCAGGCGCTCCAGCATTCCGGCCAGGCCGTCGTGATAGCTGGCATACTGCGCCTCAAGGCGGTCGCGCAGCGCCACTTCAAGGCCCGGCGTCGAAGGGAGATCGTAATAGACTTTGAAGTGGCGATCGGCCTGCGCCAGCTGCTGCTCTGTCTGCTTCACCAGTTCGTCTAACGCCCCGCCGTTCATCTGCGCCGCCGTGCTGCTCTGCAGCCGCAGCATGGCGCGGTTAAGGGTGATGCGCGTCTGGTTCAGCGCGATCCAGGCGTCGGTCATCGCCGTGACGTTGCTGGTGGAGACCTGCGCCAGCGCGAAGGCCTCTTTATCTTTCTGCAGCGCGGACCAGAAGAGTCCGCCCGACGTCAGCTGAAGCAGGCTAAAGATAGCCAGCACGGCAATCAGGCTGGTCACCACTTTGATTCGTTTCAACATATATTTTCCCGGGAGTCATAAAAAAACGTGCAGGCTCTCTATCGGCGCGCGGCCGCCAGATCTGAGCCGGTTTAACGGTTTTTAGAGTTATGTAGGTTTTTAAAGCGCGGTTTGACGCTGGAGGGTGAAAAGCCGGGCGGCTGCCCGGCAGAGTAAAGAGTGAAGCCGATCAGAAGGTTTCCCAGTTGGCGTCGCTGCCTGCCGCGGCCAGCGCCTTGCGCGGCGCGGCGGAGGCCGGGCTGAGCGCAGGCGCCGCGATCTGGGCGTGTCGGGTGCCGACAGCCGCTGCCGCAGCGCGCGGGATCTTGAAGACTGCCACCGACTGGCTCAGACGGCTCGCCTGCGACTCCAGCGAGGCGGCCGCCGCGGCGGACTCCTCGACCAGCGAGGCGTTCTGCTGGGTGACGCGATCCATCTCCGTCACCGCCTGGCCAACCTGGTCGATGCCGCGGCTCTGCTCGTCCGACGCCGAGGCGATTTCGCCCATGATGTCGGTGACGCGCGTCACGGCGTTAACGATATCGCTCATGGTCTCGCCCGCGGTGCCCACCAGCTGCGAGCCGGCATTGACGCGATTCACCGAGTCTTCGATCAGCGCTTTAATCTCTTTCGCCGCCTGCGCGCTGCGCTGCGCCAGGCTGCGCACTTCGCCCGCCACCACGGCAAAGCCGCGTCCCTGTTCGCCCGCGCGCGCCGCTTCCACCGCCGCGTTGAGCGCCAGAATGTTGGTCTGGAAGGCGATGCCGTCGATGACGCTGGTGATATCGGCGATCTTCTTCGAGCTGCCCGCGATGTCGCTCATGGTTTTCACCACGCCGTCGACTACGCTGCCGCCCTTCTGCGCGGTTTCCGAGGCGCTCAGCGCCAGCTGCGACGCCTGGCGGGCGTTTTCGGCGTTCTGTTTCACCGTGGCGGTGAGCTGCTCCATGCTGGCCGCGGTCTGCTCCAGCGACGCCGCCTGCTCTTCGGTGCGGGCGGAGAGGTCGTTGTTGCCTGCGGAGATTTCGCTGGCGCCGGTAAAGATGGCGTCCGAGCCGTCGCGCACGTTGCTGACGGTATGCACCAGCGCCTGCTGCATCTGGTGCAGGCTGGCGGCCAGCTGGCTCATCTCATTGCGCCCTTCCGCGTGGATCCGCTGCGTCAGGTCGCCCTGCGCAATCTGCTGGATGTGGGCGATATTGGCGTTCAGCGGGTTGATCAGCACGCGACGCAGGCCAACCCAGCATAGCGCGATAACCACCACCACCAGCGCCATGATGGTGCCGAGGATCCAGAGCATGCGCGTATAGGCGCTGGCGTTTTTCTCCACGCCCATCTCTGAAAGGTGCGCCTGGTTGGCGCGCCAGTCGGTATAGATCTTCAGGAAGGCGCTCTGGCTCGGCGCCACCGGCGCCTTGCCCGCCTCGGCGAGATTGCTCGACTGCAGCGCGGTTTGCAGCTGGGTCAACGCGGTCGCATAGACGCCATAGGCGTCCATCAGACGGTTGTTGAGCGCGGCGTCCTGTCCCGGGGTGTCCGGCGTGGTTTTAAACAGGTCGAAATTGGTCGCCGCAACCTGCTGGAAATGCTGGCTGTCGGTAAACAGCGAGGCGATATCCGGCGTGCTGCCATCCACTTTGCTGTTCGCAATGCGCAGCTGGATGCGCGTCAGCACGACGCGGCTCTGGTTAAGGCTCATATAGGCGTCGTTAAGCGCCTGCAGATTTTTACTGGCGAGCTGCGATACGTTGAAGCTGGTTTTATCATCGCTCAATGCAGAGAAGAACACTGCCCCTGAAAACGCCTGGAACAGGCCGAACATCAATAACACCAGCAGCAAGCTGGTGACGACACGAATTTTGGTTAGCATAAGGAAGCCCTGGAGAAGTAGGAGATCAAGCAGTAGAGGTATCGGCAGAACACGGGATATATTTAGCGCAAGGGGGGATAAATAAAATACGCTTGTTCTTGTTTTTAAAGGAAATAATAACGAGCCGGGTTAATCCCGGCTCGTGAAAAACAGGGCTTACGCGCTGCGCAGCGTATCCATCAGCGCCATCTCTTCGCTGCTCAGCAGCTTCTCGATGTCCACCAGAATCAGCATGCGCTCGCCGAGCGCGCCGAGACCGGTCAGGTACTCGGTCGACATGGTCACGGCGAATTCCGGCGAAGGACGGATCTGATCCTGCGTCAGCGACAGCACGTCAGAGACGCCGTCCACCACGATGCCGACCACGCGATGCTCCAGATTCAGCACGATCACCACGGTGTTGTCGTTGTACTCGACATCCGGCTGGGAAAACTTCACGCGCAGATCGATAATCGGCACGATGACGCCGCGCAGATTGGTGACGCCCTTGATAAACTCCGGCGTGTTGGCGATGCGCGTGACCTGATCGTAGCCGCGGATCTCCTGCACCTTAAGAATATCGATACCGTACTCTTCGTCTCCCAGCGTAAATACCAGGAACTCCTGGCCGACGGTTTCGCCGGCGATTTTGGTCACGGTTGCCATTCCAGTCATGTTTCTACCCTTTTGTTATCAGTCAGGCGGCCGCGCCGGCCACACGTTTTTCACGGTTGAGCGATTGCAGCGCCGACACGTCAACGATCAGCGCGACGCTGCCGTCGCCGAGGATGGTGGCGGCGGAGATGCCAGGCACCTTGCGATAGTTGCTCTCGAGGTTTTTCACTACCACCTGATGCTGGCCAATGAGCTGATCGACCAGCAGCGCATAGCGTTTGCCCGCGCTCTGCAGGATCACCACGATGCCCTGCGTCGCCTCGGTTTTCGCGCCCTGCACGTCAAACACGTTCCACAGCTCCACCAGCGGCAGGTATTCGCCGCGCACTTCCAGCACGCATTCGCCGCCTGCCAGCGGCTTCAGCTCTTCGCCGCGCGGCTGCAGGGATTCCATTACCGCGTTGAGCGGCAGGATAAAGACTTCGTCCGCCACGCGCACCGACATGCCGTCGAGGATCGCCAGCGTCAGCGGCAGCAGAATACGGATGGTGGTGCCTTTGCCCTGCTTCGAGGCGATCTCCACATGGCCGCCCATCTCCTGGATATTTCGCTTAACCACGTCCATACCGACGCCGCGGCCCGACACGTCGGTGACCTGCTCAGCGGTAGAGAAGCCCGGTGCGAAGATCAGCATGCCGACCTCTTCGTCGCTCATGTTTTCGCTGACCGGCAGGCCGGATGAAAGCGCTTTGGCGAGAATGCGCTCGCGGTTCAGGCCGGCGCCGTCGTCAGAGACTTCGATGCAGATGTTGCCGCCCTGATGTTCCGCCGACAGCGTCAGGTTGCCGGTGGCGACCTTGCCCGCCGCCAGGCGTTTTTCCGGCGCTTCGATGCCGTGATCCAGGCTATTGCGCACCAGATGCGTTAACGGATCGATAATGCGTTCGATCAGGCTCTTGTCGAGTTCGGTAGAGCTGCCGAGCAGCGTCAGCTCCACCTCTTTGCCCAGCTTGCTCGCCAGGTCGCGCACCAGGCGCGGGAAGCGGCTGAAGACATACTCCATCGGCATCATACGGATCGACATCACCGATTCCTGCAGATCGCGCGCGTTGCGCTCAAGCTGGCCCATGCTGTTCAGCAGATCGCCGTGCGCCACCGGATCGAGTTCGCCCGAGCGCTGCGCCAGCATCGACTGGGTAATCACCAGTTCGCCGACCAGGTTGATCAGCTGATCGACCTTCTCTACCGCGACGCGGATGCTGCTGGATTCGCTGGTTTTCGCGGGCGCGGCGGCGCGTTTGCCTTCGCGCTTCGCCACCGGCAGTTCGCTGACGCTGGCGCTCTGCACCGGCGCGGCCTCGGCGACCGGCGCAGGGGCGGCGACCGGCACTGCCTCCGCAACCGGCGCGGCGTCAGCGTCCGGGAAGCGGATCTGCGCCTCTTCGATCACGAAGCAGAGCACCGCCACGATGTCGTCTTTGCTGACGCCGTCGATGCTCGCCTCAAGGAAATCGCTGCCCTTAACCACGTTGCTCAGGCTGCCGAGATTGCCCAGCTCCTCCAGCATCAGATCGACCTCTTTCTCTTTCAGGTCGACCAGCTTCACGCGCAGGCCGCTGCTGGCTGGCGCGCTCTGCACGGCTGGCGCGGCGGCGACCGCGACCGGCGCGGCGACCGGCAGGCCTTTCGCCTCTAACGCCAGCTGGCGCAGCGCTTCGCAGATGTAGTTAAAGCTTTCCGCGTTCGGCTCCTGCGCGGTTTTATAGGCATCGAGCTGTTCCTGCATAATATCTTTGGTTTCCAAAAACAGGTTGATGATGTCGGTGCTGAGCTGCATCTCGCCGCGACGAGCACCATCCAGAATATTTTCCAGAATGTGGGTTGTTTCCTGCAAAACCGTAAAACCAAAGGTTCCGGCTCCGCCTTTTATCGAATGGGCGGCGCGGAAAATGGCATTTAGCTGCTCGGAGTCCGGCTCCTGGGGATCGAGCCCCAGCAGATGCTGCTCCATATCAGCTAACAGCTCATCGGCCTCATCGAAAAACGTCTGGTAAAAATCGCTGATGTCCATGCTCACGGGATCACCTCGGCTGTGAGGGGGCTGTTGTGGTTACCGGGCTGCTGCCTTGCGGCACAGGCGGCGCGGTAATCTTTTCTATGGCCGCCGGATCGCTCACCTGTACGGCGTCGCTCTCGGCGTTCTCTTTTTCAATCGCCGCTTCGGTGTCATGGTTCAACACCAGCAGGCTAATGCGGCGGTTAACGGCATCGTTACCGACGCGATTTTTCAGTTTCATGGTGTCGGCCATGCCGACCACGCGCAGTATTTTGCCGCCGTCGAGTCCGCCCATGACCAGCTCGCGACGCGAGGCGTTGGCGCGATCGGCGGAAAGCTCCCAGTTGCTGTAGCCGCGATCGCCATTCGCGTACTGGAAGTCGTCGGTATGGCCCGCCAGGCTGATGCGGTTTGGAATATCGTTAAGCAGCGGCGCAATGCCGCGCAGGATATCGCGCATATAGGGCTCGACTTCGGCGCTGCCGGTTTTAAACATCGGCCGGTTCTGGCTGTCGATAATCTGGATGCGCAACCCCTCTTCCACCATGTTGATGATCAGATGCGGACGCAGCGTTTTCAGACGCGGATCCGCTTCGATCAGCTGGTCCAGCTTTTCGCGCAGGCGATTCAGGCGAATGTCGTCGAGCTTGCGCTTCTGCTCATCCATATCCACGACCTTTTTCACTTCGCCCTTGATGCGCGTCGCGTCGTCGCCGCCGCCCGGAATCGGGCTTTCGCTGTCGCTGCTGCGTTTGCCGCCGGTCATCGCGACCTTCAGCGGCGTTTTAAAATATTCGGCAATCTGCACCAGCTCCTGCGGGCTGGAGATTGAGATCAGCCACATCACCATAAAAAAGGCCATCATCGCCGTCATAAAGTCGGCATAGGCGATCTTCCAGGAGCCGTGGCCGCCTTCGTGTCCTTTATGCTTGCGCTTTTTGACGACGATGATGGGACGGTTGCTGTTCTTCATGCAGTTTCGTCCGAAGTCTGTTTCGCCGGGTTCTTCGCGTTACGTACGTGCTCCTCCAGTTCGCTGAACGAGGGGCGCTCGGTGGAGTAAAGCGTCTTACGGCCAAACTCCACCGCGATCTGCGGCGCATAGCCGTTCAGGCTGGAGAGCAGCGTGACCTTGATGCACTGCATCATCTTGGTGGTTTCAGAGCACTTCTGGCGCAGCACCGACGCCAGCGGCGAGATAAAGCCGTACGCCAGCAGGATGCCGAGGAAGGTTCCCACCATCGCGTGCGCCACCAGCGCGCCCAGCTCCGCGGCCGGACGGTCCGCTGACGCCAGCGCGTGCACCACGCCCATTACCGCCGCCACGATGCCGAAGGCCGGCAGGCCGTCGCCGACGGCGGATAAACTTTGCGCTGGCACTTCGCATTCATGCTCGTAGGTTTCGATCTCTTCATCCATCAGCGCCTCGATCTCAAAGGCGTTCATGTTGCCGCTGACCATCAGACGCAGATAATCGGTAATAAAATCCACCAGCTGTTTATCGGCGAGAATACGCGGATAATTAGCAAAAATTTCGCTCTGTGCCGGATCTTCAATATCGCGCTCCAGCGACAGCATGCCCTGCTGGCGCGATTTGGCCATCAGGCGATAGAGCAGCGCCATTAAATCCATATAAAGGGCTTTATTATATTTCGAGCCGCGCATCAGCTTCGGCAGCGCTTTCAAGGTTTTTTTAATCGACTTGCCGTTGTTGCCGACGAAAAAAGCGCCAAGGGCGGCGCCGCCGATAATTAACAGCTCTGACGGCTGGTAAAGGGCACCCAGGTGACCCCCCACCAGCGCATATCCGCCCAACACGGATGCGACAACAATGATATAACCCAATAAGATCAGCACTAGAACATCCTTACGTCCGTAACGTGTTGGTGGAAGTTAAGCCAGAGAGCCGCAGGCGTTATTCAAATCGTGGGCAAAAAAAAAGCAGCGGGGGATACCCGCTGCTGGATGACTTTCCACGATGCGAACAAACTTAAACGGCGTGTTTAACCTGTTCATCCAGCAGTTGTGGAAAGGTATCGGCAGAATCTGCAGAAAGTTTACGTCTTTTTACCGCGCGCGACGGCGGCTGGCACAGGCTGCAGACAAAGCTGCCGACCGGCTGATGCGCATGGTTGATGAAACTGCCGCTGCAGCTTTTGCAGTCGGCCAGTTCGAGCATATTACTTTCAACGAATCGCACCAGGGTCCAGGCGCGCGTCAGCGCCAACAGCGGGCCCTCGTCCGATTGCGGACACTGTTCGAGATAGAGGCGGTAAGCTTTGATTACCGCGTCAACGCCGGTCGCCATGCCGGTTTTCAGCATAAACTGCCAGGCGTTGCAGAACATAGAAGCGTGAATATTCTGCTCCCACGTCATAAACCAGTCGGTCGAAAAAGGCAGCATGCCCTTCGGCGGCGGACTGCCGCGCAGCTCTTTATAAAGCTTAATTAAGCGGCCGCGACTTAACTGGGTTTCGCTTTCCAGCATTTGCAAACGTGCGCCGAGCGTAATTAATTCCATCGCGAGTTGAATATCGCGCGCTTCCTGAACAATGCTCTTTTCCGACATTTACATCGCCCTCTTCTTCGCCGGCGTCTCATCTTTAGAAACATTACGCAGTAAACGGCTTGATAATAAAATTCCGGTGTGGATTTGTTGTAAATCATCCACGCGAGATTCTTGCGTCAGGCGATTAATAATAGCGTGATCGTTAAAGCGAAACTGGCAAACCAACTGATTGGTTTCCGCTAACTTTACCATTTCCGGCAGAGTTAATTGCGACAATGCGTTAGCCATCTCTTCATCAATTCCGAGGCGAAACATTGCAGAAGCTTTTTCCTGGTTAATTAATCGCTGTGCAAGCAGTAAATACGACAGATTGATATCATAAATATGTTTTAGTAAATCAGATGTACCCATTTTTTCCATCCTGACAGACGCGACGTGAGAGCATCGCAGAAAAACCCTCTGCGTTACGGGTTGCTGGTTGTTAAATCTAAAGATGGCAAAAATTTACAGCCAAAAACCAAACGTACTCTGAAGCCTGCCTCATGTCCTGAACGACATATTTACAGTGTTAGTCAAAACCCCAGGGCCATTCTTTTTTAAATTATTGCGCTCTTCCGTGACGTCTTTTTACATTTTTTTAAGACTATTCCTAAAACAACGCAAATCTATCCCGTCTGATTTACACATACAACGACAGGACCGTGAAATTTTAGATAAAGTGTGATCTGCGTCACACTTTTAAGGCAAATTTTTTTCCTGAACCTTCAGTGACGCTTTTATTTTGTCTATTTTTTGCACAAAACAGCTTTGTTTCATTTATATTTCGTCCTAACAAAGGGCTTATTCCCCTTATGGACCCGATATATCTTTCATCGCGCATTCCGAGCGATCGATTATTTTTAACATTGCTTTTAACACCCTACAAGGCGCTACCCAAAACCCATAAGCCAGCATAATATGCTAAAAAGGCACATTGTTAATCGCTGGAAAATTAATTACTTAGGGCAAATATTTCCTGGAGTGCGTAAGCGAAGCGTAAAGAGAGATGGCGCGCATTCGTCGCGTTTTAACAACGAATCGTTAACCTTTAACAGTGGGCGTAAAGCAGAGAGAAGCAGATGTAACAATGTGTTACATTAGAAATATGAATGAATTGGGCATTTGACACTTTGATGAGTCACAACTATCGGCATTTCGCTGCCAGACTTTAGGCCTGCGTGCAGAAAAAAAGCGTTTTTCTTCTCGGCTGTGTGTTAAATCGGCAAATCGAATCCGCCGACATGGTCAGGTGATAACCCAAATCTTTAGCGGGACTGGACAGAGGAGAAGTGGAAAGGAACAAGATAAGCGGCGGCCCCTAAAAGCGGGCCGCCGTGAAAATCAGGCGAGTTTCGGGAAGGTCGCCACTTTATTTACCGTGCTGTGATCTTCGCTACGCGGCGGGAGAGCCCACAAATCCTTCAGGAAGCTCTCGCGCCAGTGAGTGATGTCATTCTTGCGCAGCACTGCCATCATGTCGTTGTAGCGCGAAATACGCTCGGTGCGCGGCATGGTCAGCGCCTTATTCAACGCCGCCGCCACTTCGTCGCGATCGTAAGGGTTAACAATCAGCGCCGAGGTCAGCTCGTTGGCGGCGCCCGCAAAGCGCGACAGCACCAGCACGCCCGGATCGTCCGGGTCCTGCGCAGCGATATACTCTTTCGCCACCAGGTTCATGCCGTCCCGCAGCGGCGTCACCAGTCCGACGTCAGTCAGACGGAAGATTTTCATCAGCAGACGGCGGTCAAAATGCTGGTTCAGGTAGTAGAGCGGCGTCCAGCCCAGCGTGCCGTACTTGCCGTTGATGCGGCCAGCTTCGGTTTCAAGCTGATGACGAATATCCTGGTAGGCCTGCACGTCCCCGCGCGAGGTCGGCGCAATCTGCGAATAGCGAATTTTGCCGCGATGCTCGGGGAAGTTTTCCAGCAGCGCTTCATAGGCCAGGAATCGCTCCGGCAGCCCTTTGGAATAGTCGAGGCGCTCGCAGGCGATAATGTTCTTCGCATCGCCCAGCTCGCGTTTCATCGCCGCCATTTTCGGCGGCAGCGGACCTTCAGCCATCTCTTTGATGCTGTCCGGCTCGATGCCGATGGGATAGACCTCGGTCATAAAGGTATTGCCGAACGCACGGTGCTTTTTATCGCCCATGTTCTGCAGCTGCGTAAGCTGGCTGATGCACTCCAGGAAGGCGAGGCGATCCGATTCGGTCTGGAAGCCCAGCAGATCGTATTCGCACAGCATCTCCAGCAGTTCCTGATGCGGCGGCAGCGCGTTGAAAATCTCCGGCGTCGGGAACGGGATATGCAGGAAGAAGCCGATGCGGTTATTAACGCCCTGCTTGCGCAGCTCGGCGGCAAACGGCAGCAGATGATAATCGTGGATCCACAGGGTGTCGTCCGGCTTAATCAGCGGCTTCAGGCGCTGCGCCAGCATCTCGTTGACGCGGCAGTAGCCGTCCCAGGCTTCGCGCTGGAACTGAACCAGATCGAGACGGTAGTGGAACGCGGGCCAGATAACGGTATTAGAGAACTGGCAGTAATACAGATCGTAATCGTTCTGGCTCAGCGGCAGCGCGGCATAGGAGATGCCGTCATGCTCTACCTGTACCAGTTCGTCTTCCTCTTCTCCGGAAAATTCGCTGATCTCCCCGTTCCAGCCAAACCACAGGCCGCCGGTGCTTTTCAGCGCGTCGAGAATGCCGACGGCGAGGCCGCCTGCGCTGGCTTTTTTCCCATCAGGAATGGCGATTCGGTTAGATACGACCACTAAACGACTCATAACCTTTACTCCTTACCGACATTGTCTTGTTTTATTTGTAATAGTAATCGCTCCAGCCACGCGTGAACCGCCTCGACGTCTGGCAGTCGATAGCGCGCCTGACTGGAACCTTGTCCAACCTTAACGGAAATGCCCTGCATGGCGTTTACGGCGATAAATCCTTTCTCATCCGTCAGATCGTCTCCGACAAATACCGGGATACGACCGGCAAAGGGCGCTTCGCGCATAAAGGCGCGCACAGCTTCGCCTTTATCGACTCCCTGCGGTTTGATCTCCACAACGCATTTCCCAGGCTGAAGCGCCAGCGCCGGAAAGCGTTTCACGGCCTGTTCGGCCAGATTAAGCACATCCTGTTCATGCTGCATCGCCTGACGGTAATGCAGCGCAAAGGCCATGCCTTTGGCCTCGAGTAGCGTGCCTGGCCAGCGCGCCATCGCCTCTTGCAGCTGCTGCTGCAATGCTTCGGCGACCGTTGGATCCAGGCGGATAAGATGCTGTTCGCCCTGCGCGTCGCGACGCTCTGCGCCGTGAACGCCCGCAGCGGGCGCGATTAACGGCGCGGCCAGCGCGTCGAGCTGTGAAACAGGTCGCCCCGACACCAGCGCCAGTGCGCCGTGACAGAGAGAGGCAAGCTGTTGCAGCTGCTGACGTACCTTTTCCGGGATGAAAACGGCGTCGGGCTGCGGTTGAATAGCGGCAAGGGTGCCGTCTACGTCAAAAAAGAAGGCATAAAGACCGCCGCTTAGCGCAGGAAGCGAGGCATGTTCATTCGCCGCTTGGGTCACGTGTCTTCTCCTGTAGTTGATTCGGGCGCGTACGATTCGCGGCTTGTCAGGTCAGAGGCCTGGCTCGTCAACGCGCCATTGCAGGATGTTTTAGCGAGGGTAAATGTCTGCGGGAGCAACAGCCGGAACGGCTGAGCGTGGGGTAAAGTGCAGGGCAAAAACTGCGGATACCAGCAAGTCACTTCAGATAAGACGCCACTACGTTTTAGAACCTTCACAGACATATCAACCTGACTGAAAACATCGTCGCGATTAAGTGTAGACGGCCTGGTCATATTTGCCAGTCGACACGGCATTATTTGTCTATTGTTAGCAGAATATCCTGCTTTTAACGCTTCGCTTAGCTTTGCGCCGTCCTTTGTCCGGCAAGGGCTGGAGGGGGTTAAGGGACACGACGCGACGAAGAGCCGCCTGCCGCTGGCCGTCTCGCACGCGTATACTGGCGAAAGAGTACTAACAAGGAGCGCAATATGTTTCAGGTTTCCGACGCCTCAGACGGCGAGATCATCGACGTCATCTCTGTTCAGTCTCAAGTGGTTTACGGCAGCGTAGGCAACAGTATCGCCGTCCCCGCGCTGCGACGTCATGGATTGCAGGTCGTTGCGGTGCCTACGGTGCTGTTGAGCAATACGCCCCACTATGCCAGCTGCTACGGCGGCGAAATCCCCCAGCCCTGGTTTGACGGCTATCTGACCGCGCTGGCCGAGCGGAACCTGGATAGCGCCGCGCGCGCCGTGGTGATGGGCTATCTGAAATCCACCGATAAGGCGGCGTCGCTGGCGCGCTGGCTGCGGCTGATGCGCGAGAAAAACCCGCAGATGCCGGTGATTATCGATCCGGTACTGGGCGATGACGACAGCGGTTTCTATGTCGATCCGCAGCTGGCGGTTCACTATCGGCAACAGCTTGCGCCGCTGGCTACCGGCCTGACGCCGAACCGCTTTGAGCTGGGCTGCCTGTGCGACGCGCCGCTGGAGAGCGACGCCGAGATTATCGACGCTGCGCGCTCGCTGCTCGGCGCGCAAACCCAATGGGTGGTGGTAACCAGCGCCACGCACGACGAGACGCGTCACAGCATGCAGGTGTTTTGCGTGACCGCGAAAGAGACCTTCGTCACCGAGCACCCGCGCTACGATAATCCGCCCAAAGGCACCGGCGATCTTTTTACCGCCGAGCTGACCGCCCGCCTGCTGCGCGGAGCGCCGCTGAGCCAGGCCGTCGAGCAGGCGAGCCTGTTCGCCCAGCAGTCGGTGCTGGCGACCCGCACGCTGGGCAGGCGCGAACTGCAGCTGGCGGCCGCAGAGCCATTGTGAAACAGGGGCCCTATCCTTTATGGTACAGAGACCTCTACTCACTTCAACAGGGTCTTCTGAATGTATAACAACACCTGTAAAACCATTGGCGTGCTGAGCCATGATTTCAGCCGTCCGCAGACGGCGGCGCTGCTGCAGGAAGTGAACCGGCAGCTTAATGCGCGCGGCTGCGCGGCGCTGCTGGTCGACGCCGCCGATGAGCGCGCGCGTCAGCTGGCGCCGCTGCTGAGCGGCGCACTGCACCTTTCCGGTCAGTTTAGCGACGCGTTTCGCGCCGCTGCCGGGCCGATTCCGCTGCTGGCGCTGGATGCGCTGAATCTGGATGGCTTTGCCGCCGGCGCGGAGATGGGTCGGCTGCTGCTGGCGCAGGGCCACCAGCGTTTCGGCTATCTGCAACCGTCGCGCTGCGCCGATCCCGCCCGCATCGACGGCTTCTGCAGCGTTCTAGCGGCGGCGGACAAACGCCTGGATCAGTCGCTCATCGCCGCCGACGCGAGCGATGAGCGCGACAGCGGCTATCAGGCGATGTTTGCCTATCTGAAGCGCGCCCGTGCCTCGGAGCGCATTCAGGCGCTGTTTTGCGACAGCGACCGGCTGGCATTCGGCGCGCTACAGGCGGTGCGGGACTTTGGTCAGGGGGCGCATGTCGCCGTGGTGGGATTCGGTGACTGTATTGAGGCAGGCGCCACGACCTGGCATTTGACGAGCTGGGCGCAGCCGCACGCGCTCCGGGTAACGGAAGCGCTAAACCGTCTGCTGCTCAATCGCGCGGAAGAGGACGGCGCCTGGCGTCGCGGCGAACTGCGGGTGCGCCACTCCCATCAGGGCAAAGCGGCGCTGGGCGAAATGGGCCAGTGCGGCTGCGCCGTTCGGCACTGATCAAAAAGCCCGCCGTGAGGCGGGCTTGAGGCGTTGGTCAGGCGGGCTGGCGTGCCGCAGATACGATTACTTACGCGCCAGCGTCATGCCGCTGCCTTTATTGAGGGTGATCTGCGCGTTGTACTCTTTCGGCAGGCGCCGCGCCTGATAGAAGACTTTTTGCCAGTAAGGATTATTCAGCTCGGAGCGCACCACGCCCTGGCTGACCGAGGCGTGGAAAAAGTGCTGGTCGGTATCATAGAAGCCGACGTGCATGCCGCCTTTGATGCGGAAAAAGACCAGGTCGCCCGGCTGCAGATCGCGCGGGGCGATGCGCTTGCCCATCTTCAGCAGTTCGGTGGTGGTGACGCGATCCATCGGCAGGTTAAAGCGATCTTTCAGCGTGCGCCAGACAAAGCCGGAGCAGTCGACGCCGGAAAGTTCGGTGCCGCCCCACTGATATTGCGTGCCGTGCCAGGTATGCATTTGATCGTGCAGCGCGGCAACAACCGGAATGAGATCGCCCTGATCCCCCTGGCCCTCATCGCTGACCTGCGTATCGTTCTGTGCGGATGGTTCAGTAGAATGGCGCGAGCAGCCGCCAAGCAGAAAAGCGGAAGCTAACACAAGCGTCAGCAGAGGTCGCAGAGTCATCATCGTGTAAGGTGTAACCCTAAGCAGTAAGCAGGTTGGCGTGGTAGAGGACTTATAGCCTAATAACGCTTTCCGCTAAACCTGGCTGGCTTCCGCTTTACGTTAATTTACAAAAAGTGCGACCTGCGCGCGCTATCCGCTGATTTTAAGGCAAATATTCCCCTTAACGCGACGCGTTGAGCGACTCGATCACGCCGGTCAAATGTTGAATTACCTGCTGAGCGGCGCGCGACAGCTGCCGCGCCGGCGCGCAGCATAATGCCAGCGTCAGCGGCCGCACGTTAGGGTCGCGCAGCGGCACAAAGCTTAGCGTCCCCCGCCCCACCTCGTCCATCACGTCGAGCAGGCTCAACATGCTGATGCCGCTGCCCTGCTTAATCAGCGACTTAATCAGGCGAATGTCGTTACAGGTAATGACGTTCTCCGGCTGCAGGCTGTGCCTCCTGTAGAGCATTTCGACCCGCTCATGCACCACCAGCGGCGCGCCGGGAATGATATGCCGCTCCGCGCTGAGCTGGCCGGTGGAGAGCGTCGCGTGCGCGCCAAGCGGGTGGCCGGCGGGCAGCACCACGCCAATCGGCAGCTCGGCGAAGGCCATCACGCTCAGCCCGGCCTGCGCCTGTGGCTCGAGCACCAGTCCGGCATCCAGCTCCGCCAGCCGCACCTGCTCGCCGATCTGCGCGCTGTCATGCACGCTGAGATCGAGCCGCAGCCAGGGGTGCGTCTGCGCAATCTGCGACAGTGCATCGGCAATCGCCCCTTCGTTCAGCGCCTGAATCAGCCCGAGACTGACATGGCCGCGCCGCAGCCCCTGAATCTCATCGAAGCGCTGGCGGGTGCGCTGGTACTCGCGCTGCCAGCGACGCAGGTCGTCCAGCAGCAGCTCGCCGGCGCTGGTCAGGCGCATGCCGTCAGGCAACCGTTCGAACAGCCGCATGCCCAGCTCCTCTTCCGCCTGCAGGATTTGCCGGTTGATCGCCGAGGCGGAAACATGCAGCCGTTCCGCCGCCTTACGCAGGCTGCCGCTGCGCGCCAGTTCGAGAAAGTAGTGAGAGAAGCGTGAAAAAGGGAGCATGAGCGACCTGTACTGTTTAACGCAACACCTTAGTGAAAAAACGATGATGGATCGTTGCACCCGCCTCTGTCCACAATGTTCGTAACTTCCCTTGCGCCTCAGACAGGTAATCGCCATGAAACAACCCTCGCCTCCCGCCCATTGCACCTTTGAACCTGACGACTGGCTGCGGCTGGCGCGCTGCTGGCATCCCGTAGCGCGTCTGTGCGACGTGGGCCCCGCGCCGATGAAAGCGGTGCTGCTTGACGAGCAGCTGGTGATCTACCGCATTAATGAGCAGATCGTCGCCGCGAAAGATGTCTGCCCGCACCGCGGCGTGCCGCTGACGCTCGGCTTTCACGACGAGCACGGCATTATCTGCCCCTACCATGGACTGCGTTTCGGCGAGGATGGCCGCTGTAACCGCATTCCCTCCAGCCCCAACCAGCCGGTACCCGCCAAGCTCAATCTCATTAACTTTCCCGTGGAAGTACGCTTTGGGCTGGTATGGGTCTGCCTCGCGCCGGATGCGGATAACCCCGCCGCGCTGCCGCAGATGCCGCACTGGGAGGACGCCGGCTTTCAGCAGATCACCTGTCCTCCTTTCGACGTCGCCGGCTTTGCCGGACGCCAGGTAGAAGGATTTCTCGACGTCGCCCATTTCGCCTGGGTGCACAGCGAAACCTTCGCCGATCCCGGCAATCAGGAGGTGCCGCCCTACAACCCGGTCGAGACGGAGTATGGCTTTACGGTGGATTACTGGAGCTCGGTTTCCAACTTCGCGGCGGGCTCCGATCGGCAGGCGCCGGAGGGCTTCCAGTGGCTGCGCCATTTTGAGATGCATCTTCCCTTTACCGCCACGCTGACGGTGCATTTCCCCGATGCCGCGCGCTTAGTGATTATGAACGCCGCCTCGCCGGTCTCGGCGCGTAAAACGCGGATGTTCGCGCCCATCGCGCGTAACTTCGACCTGCATATTCCGGTCGAGGAGGTGCACGCCTTTAACCATCGGGTGTTCGAGGAAGATCGGCTGATGGTGGAGACGCAGATGCCGGAACGCCTGCCGCTCGATCTGACGCTGGAGGCGCATATTCCCGCCGACCGCAGCTCTATCGCCTACCGTCGCGGACTGAAAAAGCAGGGCTACGGCGACTTCTTCCTGGTGTAGCGAGGAGAATAAGATGACGACTTTTACGGTAACTATCGATGGTTTGTCGCGTCAGGGACGCCACGCCGTGGCGCTGAGCCTGGTGCGCGACGACGGCCAACCGCTGCCGCGCTGGGAAGCGGGCGCGCATATCGATCTGCACCTGGGCAACGGCATGATGCGGCAGTATTCGCTGACCGGTTCGCCGCTGCGCCAGGATCGCTATCTGATCTGCGTCGGGCTGGCCGCCGACTCGCGCGGCGGCTCGCGCTATATCCATCAGCAGCTGCGGTTAGGCCAGCAGCTGACTATTTCCGCGCCGCGCAACCTGTTTCCGCTGGTGGCAGCGCAGCGCGTGGTGCTTATCGCCGCCGGTATCGGTTTAACGCCGCTGCTGGCGATGGCGGCGCAGCTTGAGGCGGACGCCGTGCCCTTTTCGCTGCACTATTATGTGAAGCAGCGTCAGGATGCCGCCCTGACGCGCCAGCTGCTGCAGCCGTTCCGCCACGGCTACGGCGAGATCCTCTGTAGCGCCGAAGGGCAGAGCCCGCGCCGGCATCTGCCCGAGGCGCTGCGCAAGCCTGAGCCGGGAACGCATCTCTACCTCTGCGGGCCGCAGGGCTTTATGGCACACCTGCAGCAGCAGGCGCAGGCGCTCGGCTTCAGTGCTGAGCAGCTGCATACGGAAGCCTTTAGCGCCGCGGCGCCGACGGCGGCGCAGGGTGACGATGAGAGCTTTACCGTCACTCTGGCCTCTTCCGGCGCCAGCTGGCCGGTGCCTGCGGATAAAACCATCGCCCGCGTGCTGCTGGAGAACGGCGTCGAGGTGCCGCTCTCCTGCGAGATGGGGCTGTGCGGCGCCTGCCTTACGCCGGTGGTATCCGGCGAGCCGGACCATCGCGACACCGTTCAGACTGAGACGGAAAAGTCTGCGCCGCTTCAACAAATCGCGCTCTGCTGCTCGCGCAGCCGCAGTAAAGCGCTGGTGATCGACCTGTAGCTTCTACACTTAAAGGCATCGCCCCGAAACAAGGAGATGCCATGAGTCAACGTCTGCACAAAACCGCCTTTCCGGTCAGCAAGGCGCGTAAATATCTCGAGCCCGGCCCGGTGCTGCTGCTCAGCTCGCAGTTCGAAGCCCACAGCGACATCATGACGCTTGGCTGGCATACGGTGCTGGAGTTTTCGCCGTCGCTTGTCGGCTGCATGATTTCCAGCATGAACCACAGTCACGCGCTGATCCGCGACAGCGGGCAGTGCGTGCTGAACGTTCCCTCGGCAGATTTGATCGATAAGGTCGTGGCTATTGGCAACAGCCACGGCGACAAGCTGGATAAGTTCGACGCGTTTGGCCTCACCGCAGAGCCGGCCAGCGTAGTAAACGCTCCGCTGATTAACGAGTGCTTCGCCAGCTTTGAGTGCCAGCTCTATGACGATTCGATGGTGGATAACTACAACCTGTTTATTTTCGAGATCGTTAAAGCCCACGTCGCCGACGAGCCGGAATTTCCGCCGACGCTGCACTACACCGGCGAAGGCCGCTTTACCATTATGGGCGACCGGGTGCTGGATCGCAGCGGTCAGTTTAAACCTGAGATGCTGATTTAGCCTCTCATCGGCCATTCTTGCCCTGCGCGGGTTGAAAAGGCGCGCAGCCGTCCCTACTCTCTCATACTCGACCTCGACAGGAGTTAAGCATTATGGCAATCGAATACGCAGTGATCGCAGGCGGCTGTTTCTGGTGTACCGAAGCGGTTTTTAAAGATGTGATCGGCGTGGAGTCGGTTGAAAGCGGCTATACCGGCGGCGCGCGTCCGAATCCGACCTATGAGCAGGTCTGCAGCGGCGCAACCGGTCATGCGGAAGCGATTCGCATCGGATTCGATCCGGAAAAAGTGAGCTACGGCGATCTGCTGGATATCAGCTTCGCCACCCACGATCCGACGCAGCTTAACCGCCAGGGCAACGACATCGGCACGCAGTACCGCTCCGCCATCTTCCCGGCCACCCCGGAGCAGGAAGCAGAGGCGGTCGCCGCTATTGCGCGCGCGCAGCAGGACCATCAGGATCCGGTGGTCACCACCATTGAGCCGCTGAAAGAGTGGTATCCCGCCGAGGCCTATCATCAGGATTACTGGGAAGGCGCAGGCCAGCGCAACGGCTACTGCATGGCGGTCATTCCGCCGAAGCTGCAGAAGCTGCGTAAAAGCTTCGCCAGTCGCGTGAAAAACTAAGCCAGCAGCGGGTTTACCGCCCGCTGCCGCGCATTGGATCAGCCCCGCCTGCGCGGGGCTTTTTTTCAGGCGGCGGAACGGGCGCGTTTCAGGCCGATCAGCGTCGGGAAGATAAACAGCGACTGCCCCAGACCGCGATTGGTCACCGACCACACCGCCACCGAGCAGAGCGAACAGAGACCCACTATCGCCACCGGATAGAGGCAGGCCCACAGAAACGAGAACCAGGCGTGCTCGAACAGGTGATGCCGCTGAGCGAACAGAATCGCCGACATGCCGAAGAACTCGATAAAGATACGGTGGATCACGTAAATCTGCAGCGTGTTGCGCCCTATCCAGTTCATGTAGCTCATGCTGAAATGCTGATTGAGCCAGCGGCAGGCCGCCACGCTTCCCAGCACCGCGATAATGCACATAAACAGGCTCTTATCGAGGCCGAAAATAACGTGGATGCCCGCCAGCGCCGCCAGTATCGCCCAGGGCACCATATTTTCACGGCGCCATTCGCTCAGCCGCAGCATCATCGGGCTCCAGAATACGCCCAGCAGGAAGAACAGGAAATATTGCGCCACGCTCTGCGGGCCCCAGAAGGGAATAATCTTCTCTACCGCAAGGTAATTCAGCAGCACGGCGACCGCCAGCAGGGCCACTTTATGCTGGCGAAATATTTTGGCGCAAAGGAAATATAAGCCAAGCCCGTAGAGATACCAGGAGGTGCTCATCGCCAGAAAAGTCAGCTTTAAAAATTCAAGCAGCGACCCGGCATAGGCGGCGTTAAGATTTTGAGAAATACGCTGGCCGGTGATTTCAGTCGAGATGCCGACAATCGACCACCACTGAATAAAGCCCCACAGAATGTAGAGATAAAAGAGATTAGTAATACGGCTGGTGAAAACCTGTTTCCAGGGGCGATTAAGAATGCCGTTAGTGGCCAGCAGGCCGGAGACAAAGAAAAAGGCGGGCATACGCAACGGCGACAGCACGGTATTAAACTGCACCCACATTTCCGCCGGGATCCAGCCTGCGGAGAGATATTTCAGCGTGCCTTCAAAGCCCGGCAGCACGGTGTGATACAGCACGACCAGCAATATGCAGGCCCCCTTAAGGGTATTGACCCACGATATTTCATCTGACTTAGCGTTGTTCATGATTTGACTCCTGCTGTGTAGGTCAGAAACTAAAGAGGAAAAGAGAAAAAACGACATGATACTTTTAGGATTATCTGGCGATTATTCGCCATTCCCCTGCCGCTGACTCTAGCGAAAGTCTTAAAAGTATTAAGCTGGCCCTGAATTAACAAGGCTTTACGCGTTTCGTTTTTTCTTTACATTCCTCTCGGGCAGGGCTTTTTTGTTAGCTGTTAACGACTAAGCGGAAAAAGCGTGTCAGGCCGGCAACCGTTATTTGCTCAGGTAAATAGGAGTAAACCTGAAGCGGTAAAACCAGAGAATGTTTGATGCGCGTGAAAATATTAAAATATTTTGCCCCAAATTGTTTAAGCATAAATAATTAGCTGTGGTAGGGCGAATAAGATAATAGATTGCTTGTGCGGCTCGCGCGCAGCAGAAAAAGGGAATACGCCTCCGAAGAGGCGTATTTATTACTGGTTGAGGAATTTATCGAGGAACTGCCGGGTACGCGCCTGCTGGGGATTGCTGAACAGCGCTTTCGCCGCGCCCTGCTCCACGATGCGCCCCTGATCCATAAAAATCGCCCGATCCGCTACGTCGCGGGCAAAGCTCATCTCATGGGTAACGATGACCATGGTGCGCTTCTCCTGAGCCAGCGCGCGAATGGTGTTGAGCACCTCGCCCACCAGCTCGGGATCGAGCGCCGACGTCGGCTCGTCAAACAGGATGACCTGCGGACGCATCGCCAGCGCACGCGCGATAGCAACGCGCTGCTGCTGGCCGCCGGAGAGCCGACGCGGGAAACTGCTCTCTCTGCCCTGCAGCCCCACTTTCTCCAGCAGCGCACGCGCACGCGCTTCGGCTTCCCCTTTCGGTTCGCCTTTGACGATCACCGGCCCTTCAATAATGTTTTCCAGCACCGAGCGGTGGGGAAACAGATTGAAGTTCTGGAACACAAAGCCGACCTGCTGGCGCAGCTGGCGCACCTGCTCTTTCTGCCTGGTCTGCGCCAGCCTGGCGTCGATAGCGATCTCGCCTACCTTGATGGTGCCGCTGTCCGGCGTTTCCAGCAGGTTGATGCAGCGCAGCAGCGTGGTTTTACCCGAGCCGCTGGGGCCGATAATCGCCACCACTTCGCCGGAAGCCACCTCAAGGTCGATGCCGTGCAGCACCGTCTGGCCATTGAAGGTTTTCACCAGCTTGCTGATTTCGATGGCGCTCATTTCGCCTCCTCATCCTGACGATTAACCCGTTTTTCCAGCCGGTTTTGCAGCGCCGACAGCAGGGTCGCCATGACCCAGTAGATCAGCGACGCCGCCAGGTACATGGTGAAGACCTCCAGCGTGCGAGAGGTAATCAGCTGCGCCTGACGGAACAGCTCCGGCACCTGAATGGTTGCCGCCAGCGAGGTATCTTTCACCAGGCTGATAAAGCTGTTGCCGAGCGGCGGCAGCGCCGTGCGCGCCGCCTGAGGCAAAATGACGCGGCGCAGCGTCTGCCAGCGGGTCATGCCGATACTCGCCGCCGCTTCCCACTGCCCGCGCTCAATAGCCGCAATCGCGCCGCGCAGCGACTCCGACGCGTAGGCGGCGGTATTCAGCGACAGTCCAATCATGGCGGAGGGAATGGGATCGAGCTCGATACCGAACTGCGGCAGGCCGTAGTAAATCATAAACAGCTGCGCAATCAGCGGCGTGCCGCGAAACACCGACACGTAAAAGCGGGAAAGCAGGCTAACGGGCCAGAAACGCGACAGCCGCATCAGCGCCAGCACAAAGCCCAGCACCAGCCCGAAAAACATGCCGCCGATACTGAGCTGTAGCGTAAAGAGCGCGCCTTTTAATAAAAAAGGTGCTGAATCCAGCACCAGTTGAAGACTTTCCTGCATTACTTAGTCACATCCGCGCCGAACCATTTTTCGGAGAGTTTGGCCAGCGAACCATCTTTCTGCATGGCGGCGATCGCCTGATTGACGGCGTTAAGCAGATCGTCGTTGCCTTTGCGCAGCGCGACGCCTGACTCAAGACGTGAGAACGGCGCGCCTGCCACAGCCATGGTATTGCCGGTTTTCTTCACCAGATCCAGCGCGGCCAGACGATCCACCAGAATCGCATCAAGACGGCCAGAGCGCAGGTCCTGATATTTGGTCGGGTCGTCGTCATAGGTACGGATATCGACACCTTTAACATTGTCGCGCAGCCACTGCTCGTAGTTCGAGCCCAGGCCGACGCCGACTTTTTTGCCTGCCAGATCTTCCGGCTTGCTGATGGTGCCCGCTTTCGCTTTCATCGTCAGCGCCTGCACGCCAGAGATGGTGTACGGCGTAGAGAAGTCATACTTCTTCTTGCGCTCGTCGGAGATGGTCACCTGATTGATCACCACGTCGATGCGTTTTGAGTCCAGCGACGCCAGCATGCCGTCCCATTTGGTCGGCTGCAGTTTGGCCTTCACGCCCAGGTGCTGCGCCAGCTGCTGCGCGAACTCCACTTCGAATCCTGTCAGCTTGCCGCTCTCATCCTGAAAGCTGAACGGCGGATAGGTGCCTTCCAGGCCGACGCGCAGCTCGCCCTTGTCTTTGACCTGCGCCAGCAGGTTTTCCGCCGCGTGCGTTTTCAGGTTAACGCCGGCAATCAGCGCCGCCGCCATCACGCCCATCGCCAGATGGCGACCAACACGAGAAAAAATCATATCTACCCCATTTATTAGTATGTGATGTGTGTGTTGTCAGGCCGCGCCTGCGCGCCGCCCAGTACTGCTCTAATAACCCGCGAAGTATAAACGTTTTTTTGCCAGCTGCTCAGACCGAAGGATGATAAGCAAATAACGCTGGCGCACCGCCGGTGTGGACGAACAGCAGCGGCCCTTCGCGGCGGAAACGGTTCTGGCTGATGCCGTCGAGCAGGCCCGCCATCGCTTTGCCGGTGTAAACCGGATCGAGCAGGATGCCTTCCAGCCGCGCCAGCAGCTTCACCGCCTCCATTCCCTCCTGGTTCGGCTCGCCGTAGCGCGGGCCGAAGTAATCGTCCCACAGGGTCACGGGGGCCGTGCTGGTCAACTCCAGTTTAGCGATCAGCTGCTGCCGCAGGCTATCCACCACCGGCAGCTGCTGCTCCGCATGGCGCGAGACGGTGACGCCGATCACCTCTGTTTCCGGCAGCAGCTGCTCAAGGCCGACCGCCAGTCCGGCATGGGTGCCGGCGCTGCCGGATGCGACCACGACCGCGGCGTAGTCAACCACGCCTTCGCTCTGGTGCGCAATCTCCTGCGCGCAGTCGATATAGCCGAGCGCGCCGAGCCAGTTCGAACCGCCGATCGGCACCACATAGGGACGAAAGCCCTGCGCCTCCAGGCGTTCCGCCTGCACCGCAAGCTGCGCCGCCGGATTGTCCAGCGCGTCCACCAGCTCGATTTCGCAGTCGAACAGATCCAGCAGCAGCCGGTTGCCGTTGCTGAGGTAATTTTCCGCCTGGGTGTGAATCGGGTTTTCCAGCAGCGCAATGCACTTTATGCCGAGCTTCGCGGCAACGGCGGCGGTCTGACGCACGTGGTTGGACTGGATGGCGCCCGCCGTCAGCAGGACATCGGCGCCTTCGCGCAGCGCATCCGCCGCCAGGAACTCCAGCTTGCGCAGTTTGTTGCCGCCCAGGGCGATGGGCGTGACATCGTCACGTTTGATAAAGATATCGCGGCCAACGTAGTCGGAGAGGCGCGGCAGATGCTCAAGCGGCGTGGGCGCGCCGAGCAGTTCCAGACGGGGATACTGATGAATGAGATATAAAGACAATGCGGCCTCCAGGGCAGTCACGGTAATCTTTACAGTGTTGCAGAAGTTGCGCCAAGGATCATCCAGCATCGCGCGTAAAAAAGGCGGTCGAGCAGCCTGATGTAAAATCGCCCGCTCACAGGCGCAGACCCTGCAGCTCTTAGCGCCCTGCATAGCAATCCGCCGCCTGACGAGCGCGCGGCGGCGGATTGCTTAACGCGCTGCTGGCGTTATCTGGCTCGCTTCCGCCTCAGCGGAAAGATTCAGAGTGCCAGCGCTTCGGCAGCTAGCTGCGCTGCCACCCCAAAAACTGGTCATATTTGCGCAGCGCGATGCGGTAGTTATTATTTCCCGCATCGGGCAGATCGTTCTCCAGGCACGCGTGCCAGCTGTTGCCGCTTAAACGGTCAGCCGGAAAATTTTTGGCCTTAAGCATATCGTCCAGACGACGCAGCCTTACCACATATTCGCGGATAGTGCTGTGGCTCATTTCCGTCTGCTCAAACAGGTACTGTTTGAATGCCATAATGTCGAAGTAATTAGGATGCGTATTGCAAAAAATATCACTACAAAAACGGCACAGCGCGGTCAGTTCTGGCTGTAATTTCAGCCACAGCTGCTCATCAATCATTTGGTCCATGCGCGCGATGGCCTCTTTATTGATGATCTGCCCGCGAAAGACCAACGCCATGCGGTCCAGTACTTTGCCACAGTGTGAACAGTGGCTCTGGCTGTGTTTGTAGTCTTTAAGATAACGGCTTAAAGGTCTGGCCTTGGATTTGGCTCCCATTGCTGAGTCCCCGGTTTTATTATTTTTAGATCGCCAGGAACTGAGGCCGTCAGCGCGCTCCCGTAAGTCGGGCACGCAGGCGTTTGATCGCCTGACTGTGCAGTTGGCTGACGCGTGATTCTCCCACGTCGAGTACCGCTCCAATCTCTTTCAGGTTCAGTTCTTCCTGGTAGTACAGTGTCAGCACCATTTTTTCGCGATCGGGTAAGGCTTCGATCGCTTCAATGACGCGTTCACGCAGATTCCCTTCAAGCAGCTGATGCAACGGGTTGGCTTCTTCATGCCCTTCCGTGACCAGCTCCGCGCTGTCGCCGTGTTCTTCCCGATACTCGTCGTAGGAGAAAAGCTGGCTATTGTTGGTATCCAGCAGGATCTGCCGGTACTCTTCCATCGAAACATTCAGCCGATCGGCTACCTCCTGCTCGGTGGCGGCACGCCCCATCGTCTGCTCGACCTGGTGCATCGCGCCCGCCACTTCGCGCGCGTTGCGCCGCACGCTGCGTGGCGCCCAGTCCCGGCTGCGAAGCTCATCCAGCATTGCGCCCCGGATGCGCTGCACGGCGTAGGTGGTGAATGCCGTTCCCTGCAGCGCGTCGTAACGCTCTACAGCGTTCAGCAAGCCAATGCCACCGGCCTGCAGCAGATCGTCAAGCTCAACGCTGGCTGGCAGGCGAACCTGCAGACGCAACGCTTCATGGCGCACCAGCGGCACGTAGCGCTGCCAGAGCGAATGTTTATCCATCACGCCTTCGGCGGTATAGAAATCGTTCACGTTGACTACCCTGCGTTAATGAAGTTATCGGCAGGATTATCCAATTCTGTAGGGGGATCGATTGGCTGAATAGGCGGGCAAAAGCGAGGTTATTTCATTTTTGTTATGTCAGAGAGCGGATCGCTCCGCTCTTATTACGCCGCTTAATCTGACGCGCACAGGCGCTGCCGCGTGGCGGGCGGCACCGCGTCCCATAACGCGCACACCTGACCTTCAAGGGCCTGATAACAGGGGCTTATGCTTTGCCGGTTTTCCACGTCGGGATGAAAGCGTATCTTGCCGGATTCACCATCGATGCTTATCAGTTTGTTAAGAAACAGACGCTGCAGATCGCTGCGCAAAAACAGTCCGTTATCGACGCTGTTATCCGCAAGGCCGCCTTCGCTGTTTTCCCGCGTATCGATATGACAGGCCTCTACCCAGGGCCAGACTGGGCGATCGGTCAGGCGCGTGCCGGTGATAACGCAGCCGCCGTAGCGCGCTTTTACGGCCGTCAAAAACGCCTCCTGGCTGGCGCGCTGAAACAGGCCTTCTTTGACCCGTCGTCCGACCTCCATGCCCGGCATGACCGCCGTGGGCGCCTTATGCCGCGGCGTGCTCAGCACCACGATGAACTGGACAGGACGCGAGAGCGGAAAACAGGGGCGCGCCTGGGGATCGAAGAGCTGCCACCAGGCGTCATTTTCATCCTCGCGCATCAGCGCCAGCTGATAGCCGCGGCTGGCGAGCAGGTTCTGCGCGGCGGCGGAATGGGGATCGAGCATGGCGTAGACGCGGCTTTCGCCCATCACCTGCCAGAGGTTGTCGCGCGACGCCTCGCCGCTGCGGCGAAAATAGGCAAAGGGCTGCTGCGACTTCAGGTAATGCTCGAACCGGCGCAGGTAGTTTTTGCGCTCGTTGTCGTCGGAGATAAACAGCAGATCCTCCAGCGGGCTGTTGCTCTCTTCGCCGGCGAACACCGCGCGAATACGCAAGGCGCGATAGCTGGTGGACGGGCTCAACAACCCGCGGACGGTCAGCGCCTTTTCGTCGGGATGCTGCCGCGCGTAACGCAGCGCGATCTCGTCGAAGGTGAGCTGCTCGCCAGGTAACAAGTCATAATTGAAGCGCATAGACACTCCAGAAAAAAATCAAACCAGATGCGTGTGTTGTTCTGTAGGGAGTTATCGGCAGGCGCGCGGGGATCTGTAACGCAACAGGCAACGTGCAGGCGTCAGGAGAGAGGATCGGCGAAGGTCAGGCGTACCGTTTTAGCGAATCAGTACGCCTGCCTCACTTAGCGCAGCAGATGAAGCAGCGAGAGATCGTCGTTAACTTTGCTTTTTTCAATTTCACGCATAAAAGCTTTATCGGAAATCTGATCGTGTTTCGTCACGGAGTGGTAGCTGTAAATAATATTAATAACGTCTTTTTCACCGATCGTGCCCACCAGCTCCAGGCTGGCTGAGAGTAGCGATCTCAGCAGGAACCATTCCGCCGTCAGCAGATAGAGATTAGCGAGCGCGCTCTGCCCGCTTTGGGAAGGAAAGCCGTCGTGATACATACGGTACTGCAAATAATTGCCCATAATATGCGGGCGCTCCGCCAGCCAGGGTTTCAGCTTATCCTGCCAGACGGCCGCCAGACGCTTCATCGATACCGTGACGTCATTGCCCTCAGCAAGATCGCTCTGGATGTAAATCAGCTTATTCACATAGTGGACAAGCGTCGCCGACCCGCGAATCGCCTTATGGCTGCCCAGGTAGGCCTGTAGACGCAGCAGCAGCGCCCACTGCAGCTGGTAGTCAGGCTTGATGCTGTCGATATTCGCTGCCATTTCTCCCTGCTCGATCAGGTTCAGCACCGAGAAAAAGTACTCTTCAAGCCGGGTGTATTTATCCGCGCTGTCGCCTGTTTTCTCGGCAAAAAGAAAAAGCATCGCAATGCCGTAAAGCCCCTGCTCAATGTTAGCGCCGCTGGCCAGCAGCAGGTTGCTGCACATCAGATTGATAAATCGCGACGCCTGATCGACATCCGGCGCGTCCAGCGCTGAAATACGCAAAGTTTTCTTTTCATTAAGCAGCATGGCCTCAGGGCTGGCCAGCAGGCCTTTTACCGCTTCCGGGCAGGAGAGCGTCAGGCTGTTCCTGATCTCATATTTAGTTTTCTTCTGCGAGCGTGGATAGCTGGAACAGGTGGGGCTCAGCGCTTTTTCACCCATTTTTTTGTGGATGCTGCACAGGCTGTTCTCATCGAGAAAACCGCAGTTACCACTGGCGGAGAACTTCATGGTGCCCCAGTTATCAAAACTCTTTTTGGTTTTGATAATATTTTCTTCCGCAAGCTGGCGCACCGTAATGTCACCGCTCTTCAAATAGCGGTTGACCGTAGGCTTATCTAAATAGATATCCCAGCCTTTACAGCAGTGGTCCAGGCACGCGCTGCCGGCGCATTTAAATTCGCTGAAAAATAGCGGTTCAACTACCGAAATCTCTTTCATGATCTTACCTGCTGATGGCGTTAAAACGGCAAAAACACAATGACAGCGACCAGCCTATCAACAGTTCAGGGACCGCAATGCAGATAACATCGGGCCTTTTTTGTCTTTTTCCCAGGCATAAAAAAACCCCGCCGAAGCGGGGTTTACAGGTATTTCACCAGAGGGTGATTAGCCCTGCAGCAGAGACAGAACCTGCTGCGGAACCTGGTTAGCTTTCGCCAACACGGAGTTACCCGCCTGCTGGATGATCTGCGCTTTAGACATGTTTGAAACTTCGGTCGCGTAGTCAGCATCCTGAATACGAGACTGTGCTTCAGACAGGTTAGTGGTGGTGTTGTTCAGGTTAGTGACCGCTGAATCCAGACGGTTCTGAATCGCACCCAGTGAAGAACGGAATTTGTCTACGCTGGCGATTGCTTCGTCCAGCTTGGCCAGTGGGTCAGTAGTTGAACCAGAAACCATATTACTCAGATTCAGCTTAGAGGTATCCAGATTAAATGCTGCTGTGGTTGGAGTAGTAGTCGTGTCAGCATCTTTAGGATCTAAAGCAATATAATAATCTTTTGCGACACCAGTTGAAGACGCTGAGTCATATTCACTTTCGAAGCCATTTGCTTTAAGGCTGTTCACCTCTGAAGCGCTACCTGGCGTGATGGTGACTTTGGCAAACAGGTTGCCATTATCATCCGCAACGGCGGTGCTACCAATTGAAATGCTGCCAGCAGCAACACCAAGACGGGTTGCAAGATCGTCACCAGTCGCAGCTTCAGTTACTGAAGTTGTCGTGATCTTTGTAGTATCGCCATAGTAGGACTTCAGGTTAGCGGCAGAAGGCCCAGTCATGGTTCCTGTTTTACTTACTGGTCCGGTAACGTTGAAAGTATTCAGACCTAAAGTTGATGAATCAATTTTCTTCAAATCGATTGAAATGGTTTCACCATCATTTGCACCGACCTGAATCTTCATTGAACCGTCTTTCGCCAGTACGTTTACGCCGTTGAACTGGGTTGTGCCAGAAACACGGTCAATTTCGTCCAGACGTGATTTGATTTCGTCCTGAATTGAAGATTTGTCAGAATCGGAGTTGGTGCCGTTCTGCGCCTGTACGGTCAGTTCACGGATACGCTGCAAGTTGTTGTTGATTTCTGACAGCGCGCCTTCAGTGGTCTGCGCAGCAGAGATACCGTCGTTGGCGTTACGTGCCGCCTGAGTCAGGCCCTTGATGTTAGAGGTGAAACGGTTGGCAATTGCCTGACCCGCAGCGTCATCTTTCGCGCTGTTGATACGAAGACCAGAAGACAGACGCTCGATAGAGGTAGACAGAGCGGACTGGTTCTTGTTGATGTTGTTCTGAGTGATCAGCGAGAGGCTGTTGGTATTAATGACTTGGGCCATGATAAATATTCCTGTTAATCAAGTCTTTCGGTTAAGGTGTGGGCTTCAACCCGCCGGCTTCAGCGCCGTCAAAGTTGTTATCGTCTGCCCTTAAACAACCTTTAGAATTTTTTTAGTACCAGGTGAAATTTTTTTCCTTCAACCTGTCACGCTTATCTTTATCGCCCTCGCCCGCCACTTCTTTAGCAGAAAATCACTTCCTTTCTAGCCGTTGAAATACCCTTCTCTATATACGCTATTCGCTTTATCGCGCAGTGATGAATAACTTTAAACTTTCCCTATTCGCAGCCGATAACCCCGGTATTCACTCTCCGTGTCGACATGATAAGGAAACAAACATGGCAAGTATCACTAACCTGGGTGTCGGTTCAGGCCTTAACTTAAGCGATATCTTAGACAGTATGCAGACGGCGGAAAAAGCCGCGCTGACCCCGATTTCTAAACAGCAGTCCTCCTATACCGCTAAACTGAGCGCCTACGCGACGCTGAAAAGCGCGCTGACCACCTTTCAGACAGCGAACACCACGCTGAATAACGCCAGCCTGTTTAGCGCCACGACGGCCACCAGCTCCTCCAGCGCCTTTAGCGCGACCACATCTGGCAGCACCGTCGCGGCAGGCAAGTACACTATTAGCGTGACGCAGCTGGCGCAGGCGCAAACCCTGACCTCGGCGGTACAGAGCAGCAACACCGCCGCGCTGGGCGACAGCTCGGCCAGCAGCCGCACGCTGAGCATCGCGCTGGCGGACGGATCCAGCAAAGATATTACGCTGACCAGCGCGCAGACCTCGCTGACCGGCATGCGCGACGCGATCAACGGCGCCAGCGCAGGCGTTACCGCCAGCATTATCAAGGTTGGGGATGGCAGCTACCGTCTTTCGGTGAGCGCGAATGAGAGTGGTTCAGGCAAAGCGGTCAGCACCATTAAAGTCACCGGCGACGATACGCTTGCGGGCATCGTCGGCTACGACGCCAGCGCCACCAGTAATGGGATGACCGAAAGCGTCACGGCGCAGAATGCCAAGCTGACGGTCAATAACGTCGCTATCGAGAGCAGCAGCAACACCATCAGCGACGCGCTGGAAGGCATTACGCTGAATCTCAGCGACGTCACCAGCGGCACCCAGACGCTGACGATCGCCTCCGATACCACCAAAGCCAACGCCGCTATCACCGGCTGGGTCTCCGCCTACAACACCCTGCAGGACACCTTTTCCAGCCTGACCAAATATACCGCGGTGGATGTGGGCGCGGACTCGCAGGACAGCAGCAACGGCGCGCTGCTGGGCGACAGCACCTTGCGCACCATTCAGAACCAGCTGAAGAGCCTGCTGACCAATGCCGCCAGCTCCTCGACCTTCAAAACCATGGCGCAGATCGGCGTGACCTCCAACCCGACCACCGGGCAGCTGGAAGTCGACTCTGACAAGCTGAGCAAAAGCCTGAAAAACAATATGTCGGACGTGAAAGAGATGATTATCGGCGACGGCAAAACCACCGGCATCGCCACCACCGTCTCCAGCAACCTGACCAGCTGGCTCTCCAGCACCGGCATTGTGCAGTCGGCCACCGACGGCGTCAGCAAGACGCTTAACGCCCTGACCGTCCAGTACAACTCGGTCAACGATCGTATCAACGACACCATTACGCGTCTGAAAACCCAGTTTACCCAGCTCGACGTGGTGATGAGTTCGCTTAACCAGACCAGCAGCTACCTGACGCAGCAGTTCGACACCTCGAACTCCAGCTCCAAAAGCTGATTTTAAAAAGGAGTGATCATGTACACCGCAAACGGCACGCAGGCCTATGCAAAAATCGGCGTCGAGAGCGCCGTCATGAGCGCGAATCCGCATCAGCTGGTCAACATGCTGTTCGAGGGCGCGCTGAGCGCGCTGGTGCGCGCCCGCCTGTTTATGCAGGACGGCAATATTGAGGGAAAAGGTCTTTCCCTTTCGAAGGCCATTAATATTATTGAAAACGGGCTTAAGCAGGGTCTCGAAGAAGAGAGCGGCGACGAGCTCACCACCAACTTGATTTCGCTTTACGCCTACATGGTGCGGCGACTCCTGCAGGCGAATTTACGCAACGACGTGGAGGCCATTGTTGAGGTCGAAGCGCTGCTGCGCAATATCGCTGACGCATGGAAGGAAATCGCCCAGCCTCAACCTCTGATTCAGGACGCCGTTTAATGATACTAGCACCGCAACTGATTACCATTTACCAGCAGTTACTCGATCTCAGCCAGCAAATGCTGCGACTTGCGGCCGAGGGCGAATGGGATGATTTGATCAAAAAGGAAGTTGATTACGTCAGCGCGGTGCAACGGCTGGCGCGATCGACCGAAGCCGCCTCGCCTTCCGTACAGGCGCAGGAGCAGCTGCGTCCGGTACTGCGCCATATTCTTGATAACGAAAGCGAAGTGAAGCGCCTGCTGCAGGAACGCATGAACGAGCTTTCCACGATGGTTAATCAGAACACCCGTCAGAAATCGGTGCTTAACGCCTACGGCAAACAGGGCAGCGTGATGGTGCCGATGGAGAACCAGCCGCTCTCCTGATTCTGAAACGCACCGCGACAGAGAAAATAACTCTTCTGCCGGTGCGTCTTTTTTTCGCCGTGCTCCATACTTGCTTTTCCTTCCCGCTGGAGCACAGCCAATGCACAACCCGACGTTATTGCAATTCTTTCACTGGTATTACCCGGATGGCGGCCAGCTTTGGCCTGAAGTCGCTGAAAAAGCGGCCTGGCTGAGCGAGATCGGCATTACTATGACCTGGCTGCCGCCTGCTTATAAAGGCGAATCAGGCGGCTATTCGGTGGGATACGACAGCTACGATCTCTTTGACCTGGGCGAATTCGATCAGAAAGGCAGCGTCGCCACCAAATATGGCGACAAGCAACAGCTGCAGGCCGCCGTGGACGCATTGCGCGCCCACAATCTCGGCGTGCTGCTGGACGTGGTGGTGAACCATAAGATGGGCGCCGACGAGAAAGAGCGCGTGCGCGTTAACCGCGTCAACCCCGACAACCGCGACGACATCAGCGACGAAGTGATTGAATGCGAAGCCTGGACGCGCTTTAGCTTCCCGGCGCGCGCGGGCGAATATTCCAAATTCGTCTGGGACTATAAATGCTTTAGCGGCGTCGACCATATCGAAAATCCGGATGAGAACGGCGTCTTCAAGATCGTTAACGACTACACCGCCGACGGCTGGAACGATCAGGTCGACAGCGAGCTGGGCAATTTCGATTACCTGATGGGCGCCAATATCGACTTCCGCAATAACGCCGTGCGCGAAGAGCTGAAATACTGGGCGCGCTGGGTCAGGGAGCAGCTGCCCTGCACCGGCTTCCGCCTTGATGCGGTGAAGCATATTCCCGCCTGGTTCTACAAAGAGTGGATCGATCACGTTCAGGAAGTGGCCGACGAGCCGATGTTTATCGTCGCTGAGTACTGGTCGTTCGAGACCGACAAGCTGCTGGAGTATATCCAGCAGGTCGAGGGCAAAACCCTGCTGTTCGACGCGCCGCTGCATATGAATTTTCATCAGGCTTCCACCCAGGGCAGCGACTACGATCTCAGCCAGATCTTCGCTAATTCGCTGGTGCAGGCCGATCCCTGGCATGCGGTTACCATTGTCGCCAACCATGACACGCAGCCGCTGCAGTCGCTGGAGGCGCCGGTCGAGGCCTGGTTCAAGCCGCTCGCCTACGCGTTGATTCTGCTGCGCGAGCAAGGCGTGCCGACGGTGTTTTATCCCGACCTGTTCGGCGCCAGCTACGAAGATGAAGGCGGCGACGGCGAAACCCACCGCGTCGAGATGCCCGCCATTCCGGAACTGGAAGCGCTGATCCGCGCTCGTCAGGCTTACGGCTGGGGGGCGCAGACGGACTATTTCGATCATCCCAACTGCGTCGCGTTCAGCCGCAGCGGCACCGCTGAGCAGCCGGGCTGCATCGTGATTATGTCGAACGGCGAAGAAGGTGAAAAAAGCGTGGCGATGGGCGACGGCTTTGCCGGTAAAGCGTGGCGCGACTATTTAGGTCATCGCGACGAGATCCTCACCGCGGATGAACAGGGCACGGTAGTGGTGCGCTGTAACGGCGGCAGCGTCAGCGTCTGGGTGCTGGCGGAGTAACGTAACGCGCCTTATTCTGTCGCAGCTGACGGAATAAGGCGCGGCGGGATCACTGCTTGTTTTCGTTCGCCTGAGTGATGGCGGACTTCAGGATTTCTGGTTCGATATTCTGAATAACGGCCGCGTCTGGCTGTTTCGCCACTTCATCCAGCGCCTGCTGGCACTCTACCGTCGGACGCTCGACCTTACGCAGCGTCAGCCCGTCATAGCGCAGCTCGCCGCCATCCAGCTCTAAAGGCATGACGCGCGACTGGCGATTGACGTTAACGTAATCGCCGCTGAGCAGCGTCAGCTTGCCTGGCTTGGCGATAACGCGCATCCACTGGCGGCAGTCAAGCGTACTGCCGTCCGCGTTGACGATCAGACTGCCCAGCGCGCGATCGCTGCGCAACCCGCTCTGCGGGCCGACCGTTTGCCAGATGCCCTGCAGGCTGGCGGGCGCCGGCGTCTGCACCGCGTCCTGATAGCTGTTGATTTGCGCACAGCCGGCCAGCGCCAGCGCGGCCGTCGTCAGCATCCACTTTTTCATCGTTAATCCCTGAGATCGCTTCAATGGCGGCTAAGTTATAATTTTTCGCCTGCTTTCCGCAAGCTATCTGCGCCCTGCTTCGCCTCGCGCGGCCACTTTTTTTCCTCCGCTTCGCTGTTTAACGGCGTCCTGACAAGGGCTGGAGGGTGAGTTACACTGGCGCGCTGCACCGCAATTAATCTTTCAGGAAACCTTATGAAAACGCCAGAAGCCTACTACGCGCAGGCGCGCGAGATGTTTTTTACCGCCCATGCCGATTTTCAGGCCGCGCTCGATGAACTGACGGAGAGCGACGCGCGCCATGCCAATATGTCGCTGCGCCAGCTGCGCGAATGGCATGCGGAACGTATTTACGCCGCTTTCCTGCGCCAGAAAAATCTCGACGGCATGATCTTCTCTATTCAGCTAGCCGAGCCTGATAAAGCGGTGGCTGCCGAAGCCATTGAAAACTATCTTAAATCGCATGCAGAATCGCTGGGAATGACCTGGGAAGAGTTCTGCATCAAGAACGAGCTTTAACCGGTCGAAAGGGGCAACACCTCCAACCAGTAAAATAAATCGGGATTAAATTGTACAAGAAGACAAAACTTGTATAAGTTTACTGCACGACTTCGGTCGTGATTGTCCTTGAACGAATGGTGCGCTTGCACCGCCTCTGGAGGTGTTGCTGGATTTCCACCTCCAGAGGTTTGATTTTTTTCCTCTGTTACCCTTCTTACCTCCCGTTAATCTTCCCGGTTTTGCTATCAGAGACGAATTTGCGCACCACGCCGAAAAAAAAGCGTTCAATGCGCCTGAGAGGCTTGTCACTGGTTGGATTTACAGTATGATGTGCCAGCGAATTTCTTCCCTGTATGGAATACCAGTATGTTTGTGGAATTGATTTACGATAAGCGTAACGTAGCCGGCCTGCCAGGCGCGCGTGAGATGATTTTACGGGAGCTGGAAAAGCGCGTTCAACGCGTCTTCCCGGAGATTGAGGTGCGCGTAAAGCCAATGGAGCGCAACGCCATCGAAACCGACCTGAGCAAGAACGATAAGGCCACGGTGGCGCGCATTGTCGAAGAGATGTTTGACGAGGCGGAAATGTGGCTGGTGGCCGACTAAGCGTCGACCACCGCCGGAGCAGGACTACTTCTCCTGCTCGCTGTGGTTAATGGCGATTTCGATATCCTGAATCACAGCGTCTAAGTCATCCAGCAGCGTGCCCTGTTTGTTCAGCAGCGCATCAATGCGTGCGGCAAATTCCGGATCTTTATATTCGCCGGCATCGAACGCGAGCCAGTGGCTGGAGAGGGTTTCTGTATTGGTCTGCGCATAGTGGCGCATCTCTTTCAGCTGCGAGGTCACATCGCGCAGGTAGTCAGTTTTGCTTTTCGTTTCCACTGAATCACTCATGCTGTTTTTCCTTTTGCTGTTTTAACCAATAAATATCTCGCGTGAATGATTAAAGGTAGTGGAATATAACGAAGCCGCCTTAAGAATATTCGGAAGTGGCCCCTGACCCTCTCGATTTCTGGCTCAGGCGCCTGCTCTTCTTTAGCCCAGCCTTATCGCCAGAAGCGCCCTCTTGATAAAAAAACAGGGGACGCATTGTCCCCTTTGGTGCCTTACCGCTCAGTTATTAGAGATATTTACGCGCCAGTTCGAATAACTCCTTTCTGGCCGCCGTGCCCAGATGCTCAATCCCTTGCTGCACAAAATCAAAAGCGGCGCCGAAATCTTTTACCCCTGCGCTGAAGTCGCTTTGCTCCTCTTTCCCGGCAGGCTGAGCAGACGACAACACAGCAGGCGCAGCGCTGGTGGAAGCGGCTACGGGCGCCGTTTCCTGAACAGCAGCGTTAACAGCCTGCGCGCTGGCCTGCTGGGCAGCGGCATCCGCCACGGGTGTCTGCGCCTGGGGTTGCGCATCGGCGGCAGCGTCTGTCGCAGCTGGCTGATCGACGGCCTGAGCGGTCGCATCGGAGGGCGCGCCCTGCTCTGCGGGCTGGGGCGCTGCTGCTGCGGCCTCTGGGGCCGCAGACTGTGCGGCAGCAGCGTCGGGCGTTGCAGCCTGCTCCGCAGCCTGTGCCGCAGCAGCGTCGGGCGCAGCAGCCTGACCCGCAGCCTGTGAGGCTGAAGCGTCGGGCCCAGCGTTCTGATCCGCCGATGGCGACGGCGTATGCTGCGCCGTCGCATCCGGCGCCACATGGGTTTCGCCCGGCGTCTCTTCAGAGGTGGCAGGCGCCACCGTTGAGGGAGAGGATAAACGCTGCAGCTGCGGATCGGTCGGCACATTGGCGTCCGGTATGGCAAACTGCGGCAGCTCGGCATCGCTTGCTGGCGTGGTTGAGTTAATGATGCTGGTATCGGTCATGGCAGACTCCTTAGTGATGATGAACGATCGGAGGGCATGAAAGCCTTCACCAATCAGGTTAAAAATTCGCATTAGACTCTCCCGTTAAGGCTTCGTAGCATTTTCATCCTGTATGACGACCCGCTTCACCTTGTCGACCGTCTGATCGGGTAGCGTATCCAGCTTTTTCTGAAGCACGTTCACCTGCTTCGAAAGCTCATCCACCTTGGCTTCACGTCGCGCGGCGGACTCGCGCGCTTCGCGCCGGATATCCTCAACGCGCTGATTAGCCGTGCTGCTGACGTATAAGAAAAGGATGGTCATCACAATGCATACCAACGACATGCCCAGCATCAGCACGCCGAGCATGACTTTGCGCTTGTGGCTCACCGGTCTTATTTCACTGTGTATCTCGGCCATCGCTATGCTCCTTTAATGTAGAAATCAGCCTGTCGATTTCATTACGGAACTTGCTGTTTTGATCGGCATCGGTCATGACGACCAGTATGCCGAGCGCGTTTTTGATTAAGCGAAGATCGGTCTCCAGGGTAGATATCCGTCGTAAATTGGTATCATGACGTATGCGTAAATCGTCATTCTCCTGACGGAGCAGCGCATTGCTCTCCTTCAGCAGCAAGACTTGCTCCTTGTAGCTGGTAATGATTTCTCCACCGGCACGATTGCTGGTGACGATAGAAGCAATGCCTGCAATAAGCGGCTTCCAGAAAAGCGCGGCCGCTCCGCCCCCAAGAACTAACGCGCCAACACTGGTTATCAAACTACTTTCCATGCCTCACCTCTGTACCTTGACGGGTAACGGCTGCTGACGTCAGGCGTAAAACGCAAAGCGCCTCCCTCGCCGCAACTTAAGATTGCTTAAATTCACAGCTTAAGTATACTTAAGTCTGGCTCTCAGGAGATGTCAAGAAGATGGAAAAAGAAACCACGGGCGATCGCATTCGCTTTCGACGTAAAGCACTGAATTTGACGCAAAAAGCAGTTGCGGAAAAAATCTCGGTTTCCCATGTGGCGATATCGCAGTGGGAAAAAGAGGAAACGCTGCCGCGCGGAGAAAACCTGCTGCGACTCGCGGAGGTGCTGGGCTGCGCGCCGGCATGGCTGGTAGACGGGGATGGACCGGTGTTTACTATACAAACGCAGGCGCAAGCCGGCCTGCCTTTTCTGGAAAGAGAACAGATTGGCGACTGGCTGGCGGAGGCGTCGCAGGTTGAGATCATCAGGCGGATCCCTGCCGATCGCAGCTACTCTGTCACCAGCTTTGCATTGACGCTGTGGGACAATGCGCTGGCGCCGCAGTGCCTGCGTGGCGATCTGCTGCTTATCGATCCGGAATTGCCGCCCCAGCCAGGGGATCTGGTGCTGGCGCTTAATGGAGAGAATGAGTATGTGCTGCGGAAATATCGCGCGCGCAGTCATAACAGCTTTGAGCTAACGCCGCTGAACGAGGATTATCCGCTGTTGCGCTCATCTGAACAGGCGCTGTCTGTGCTGGGCACGCTGGTAGAGTGGCGACGCTATCGCGATACGGCGCAGTAAGCAGCTAAAATCTTCCGCTTCGCTCGAACTTTCGCCGCGAAGCAGCGTCCTACTAAGCATGTGGATAATTCCATGTAACGATTTCACCCGCCTTGAGCGGGCTTTTTTTTGCCCATAAGAATTTCCTGTGACGAATGCCTGCTCCTGCGTTTCTTTATCGTAGCGCCGGTGAGAAGATAATCTGGCGCTATGCGCATACCCTTTACGTAATGCAATCGAGAGTTCTGCTTGACTGGACTTGCCCGCTGACCTGTGCGGGCAATTTTTTGCGCGCTTTGATGATAAAGCCGTCCGCAGACGGCTTTTACCTTCAGGGATTCAGATTTTCATCCTCATCCTCATCCTCAATGTCATCTTCTACATACTCATCATCTTCTGGCATCTCATCCCCCTCTCCGCCGGGGATATCTTCTACGCCGCCTGGGATCTGGCCGTCGCCGGGAATGGGATCGATATCATCGGGACGTTCTGACATACGCACCTCCAGTTACCCCTATTGGGTATATTTAGTTTAGTGCTGTGACTATCAGCTATGCGCCCTCGCTTGCTGAAACGTGAACGAAGCGTAAAAGATGAAACATTACGTCGCTGCCGTTTGGCTTATTGGCCCGGCTGTGTTCCACGAACGCTTTCACAAAGGCGCCGTCGTCAACCCAGATAAATTTAATTCTGTTTATTGACGGATCGCCTTATAGCTTCTTCAATAAAATAAGAGTCTGCACTGGAGGAAAAGCTCATGACTGAACTGTTACATATTATCTCTGTCAGCGCGATTGTCGCCGGAATATATCTGATTCAGTAAAAGAATGGTCACGCGCAGGTAATATTGTGGTGATAACCTTCTCTGATGGGGCCCTTGTGCTTGAGAGACGCTTCAGCGCAAGAGCCGATGCAGCAAGACCTGCGGCGAGGCTGCTGGTTGAAAACCGTCGTCGACAAGATTTCTCATACCGTCTGAATAATATATCGTTTTTCAGGCAATACGCCTGACTAAAATATATTTACCCAATTTCAGTAATATTAATGATGCAGCATTTCATCAACCACCTGTTCCTGTGTTAACTGCCAGGGATAATAAGTTGGCCAGTTATCCATTTCTTCCAGCAGCGCCTGCTGAGAGATATTGCCGCTAAAAAGGTGAAAATGGCTCGATTTGCGCGGTGCGATAATATGATCGCTAAACTGCACATATTTCGGCGCCTGGCTGTTCCTGTCATGACACTCAAACAGATAGCGAACGCCTTTTTTCCCGGAGGCGTAGGTCAGGATTTTATGTCCGGCATAGCTGTAGCGGCAGGAGGCGACACTGTCGCCGCGGTGAAATTCGATGACGTCATCTTCAATGCCCAGCCGCTCGATTTGCGTGGCGTAGCCTTTGCGGTAGTAAGCTTTAACCTGTTCTGCCGTTTTATGCCCATCTTTTTGCGCTTTCTGCGCGAAAACCGGGTCCAGCTTTCCCTGCTCCAGCAGCGGATAGACGGACTCCCATACGCCATCCCAGTCTGACAGCGGGCGATCCTTTACATCTTTGTCGTCAAACACCCCTTCGGCCGCTTTTTGCTCTGTTTGCGACAGCGCTGGGCCGTGCGCGTGATGGCCATGGGCCATAGCCTGCCCGCTAAGCAGCAGACTCAATGCGATGACTTTCCCTTTACCTGCCAACATAGTTACCCTCCATCAGTGAAAGAGTGTAAAATGTTATGATATAACGTTTCTAAAAACAAGCTTTGCGTGTGCTCTTCCGCTAGCTGGAAGGGAAAAGCCCTTTCGCCTCTGATTTTGAATCTGTTGCCGTCATGCACTTCACATCACGCAGCGCCTGTAGCTCGGCGAGGCGCGATTTGGCTTTTTCGCTGGCGTTGTGGCGAGCGAGGCCGTTGCCGATGCCGAGATCGCCCATAAAACCCAGTACGGTACGATAGTCGAAGCTGCCGGTCTCCGTGATCTCCTGCTGGATATGGCGCGTTTTAACGATTTCCTGTTCCAGCGCCTGGCAATTTAGCGTTACCGCTTCTTCATCAGTTACCGCGGAAGCCTGGGGGTACTGCTTGGTCGCGCAGGCGGAGAGCAGCAGCATGGCTGCGATTAACCATAGTGTTTTCATTGGGGTGTTTGTTACGCCGTGCTGATTGTGGGGGGTAGACCTGCATATCCATAATTTCACTTTGCAGTTTTGCAGGAGTACGTTGATTCAGGCTGATTCAAGGTTTATCAGAAGCATACCGCAAGGCACGTTTTGCCCATTGGGTGAATACGAGGTGTTTTGCGGTTTTTTTTGTGCTTCATGTGTGCTACAGCACTTGATGTGCTCTAGTCTCCTCCCTCCCTGCCTCCCTCCCGTAGCCAGCGAAGACCTGCATGGTATATCTCTGCCACATCGCCTAGGCTTTTTTGCCTTACACATTCTGACGAATCCTTGCCATAGGTCTAATCTGATGCCAAGATCCGCACCTTCTGCTAATGGGGATTTTCTTAATGGTTAAGCTTTTTGCGCGGTATGCCTCTGTCGGCGTCATCAACACGCTAATTCACTGGGTGGTCTTTACCATCCTCTATACAGAGGGCCAGACGCAATCCATTTCAAACTTTGCTGCTTTCTGCTTTGCGGTAACATTTTCTTTCTTTGCTAATGCAAAATGGACCTTTAGCACAGAAGCTACCACGATGCGTTATCTGCTTTACCTCATCTTCATGGGCGGAATGGCAACTGCCATCGGCTTGTATGCAGACAAAATTCACGCCAACCCCATTGTGACACTTATCGTTTTCTCAGCCGTCAGCTTAATATGCGGTTTCGTCTATTCCAGGTTTGTTGTTTTCAAGGATCGGAAATGAAAATTTCTCTTGTCGTACCCGTATTTAATGAAGAGGATGCTATCCCACTTTTTTATCAAGAAGTTCGCAGATTTCCAGCCTTCGCAGAACATGAGGTCGAAATTGTCTTTGTGAACGATGGAAGCACGGACAGTACCGAAGCGGTCATCCTCCACTTAGATAAACAAGATGTGCTTGTGAAGCATGTGTCCTTTACTCGCAACTTTGGCAAAGAACCTGCTTTGTTTGCAGGCCTCGAATGTGCCACCGGAGACGTCATTATCCCCATTGACGTCGACCTGCAAGACCCAATAAAGGTCATTCCCGAACTCATTGAGAAATGGAAGAAGGGTGCGGATGTTGTGCTGGCAAAGCGTGTAGATCGTAGTTCGGACAGTCGCATGAAGCGAGTAACCGCCGAGTGGTTCTATAAGCTTCACAACAAAATCAGCTCTCCTAAGATTGAGGAGAACGTCGGTGACTTCAGGCTAATGTCACGTGACGTAGTTGAAAATATTAAACTGCTCCAGGAGCGCAATCTTTTCATGAAGGGCATACTCAGTTGGGTCGGCGGAAAAACTGAAGTTGTCGAATACATCCGCGCTGATCGCATTGCTGGTAAAACAAAATTCAATGGCTGGAAACTATGGAATCTGGCGCTTGAGGGAATTACTTCATTTTCAACATTCCCTTTGCGGATGTGGACATACATAGGCCTGTTTGTTGCAAGTCTGTCATTCTGCTATGGCGCTTACATGATTCTCGACACGCTATTTTTCGGAAATCCGGTTCATGGATATCCGTCAATCCTTGTATCAATTCTTTTTCTCGGGGGCATTCAGTTAATAGGAATTGGAGTGCTTGGCGAATATATTGGAAGAATATATATCGAGACGAAAGAAAGGCCTAGATATGTAATGAAAAACATAAAGAAAGATGCCAACCACAAATAGCCATGAATCTTTTAAACTATCAAACCAACATTACCATTGTTATTTACATAAATAATTATTCGAGCCAGTTTATGTAATAGAGAGTACAAACAGAGCATTACCGAAATTTACCTTGATCAGCCAGTGCAGGACGGACTACATTAAGAAATTTTTTCCCAATAGATGCTCCACGGTTGAAATTCAGGCAACATATGTATTGAGAGAGGTTAGGATGTTGAAGGAAAAAGGCTGGCTTAGCGCTGCCTCGATTGCAGGGCTGATGGCCCTGGCATTTGTGCTTCTGGTTTTAAGGCGACCAGATATCGTTACGCATGCCCAGCCATGGGCTGAAGATGGCAGAGTTTGGATGGCGGGGATATATAATAATGGATTCTGGTCTTCTCTTTTCCTTCCACAGAATGGATATTTCCAGACCATATCGAGAATAACTTACGGCGTAGCGCTGTGGTTTGGTTTATCTCACGCTGCTTTGGTTGCTAACATTCTGGCAATCTTAATAAGATGCTTCTTTGTAGGACTTGTACTTTCGAGTCGAATGAACTTTATCGGCATCTGGTACAGAATGGCATTGGTTATTTATTTTATATTTATGCCAAACGTGGCTGAAGGTTTCGTAAACATTACGAACGTGAGATGGTGTAGAAAAACGTCCGAGTTACTTCGGGTAAGAGCAAGAACAAACAGAGCATTGCCGCAATTGAACCTGATCTGTTAGTGCAGAGCGGGCTACATTGCGGCAATTTTTTGCCCCACACATGCCCCATGGTTAAATTTTAGGCAGGCAGGTATTGAGAGAGGATAGTATGGTGAAGGAAGAAGGCAGCCTGAGCGCGGTCACGGTTGTAGGGCTGATGCTGCTGGCGTTCGCTCTTTTGGTTTTGCGTCGTCCGGATATCGTTATTCACGCCCAGCCATGGGCGGAAGACGGGAAAATCTGGATGGCAGGCATATATAACGAGGGGTTTTGGTCGTCGCTTCTACTGCCTCAGAATGGTTATTACCAGACGATATCAAGAATAGCTTACGGTATTTCGCTTGCTTTCGGTCTTGAGCATGCGGCATTGGGCGCTAACTTAATCGCTCTCCTTATTCGCTGCTGCTTTGTTGGATTCATTCTTTCGTCTAGAATGAACTTCATTCCAGTCGCTTACCGACTGGCTGCAGCGGCATATTTTGTGCTTATGCCGAACTTGTCTGAAGGTTTCGTAAATATTACCAACTCCCACTGGTATCTTTCAATGTATTTGGTAGCGGTTGTTATGGCAGAAATGCCAGAAAGTCGCGCATGGAAAATCCATGATTACGGCCTGCTTATACTAAGCTCGCTCAGCGGTCCATTCGTCGTATTTATCGCGCCATGTTTGTTAATAAAAAGAATTCACGAAAGAGGTGGCATTCTAAATGCAATAAAAGGAATGAATACCTTCGATTTCATTATGGCTTCCTGCTGTGTTATTCAGATTGCCGCCATACTCTTATCTCCTGAAACAGCTCGATCATCCGCCCCGCTTGGCGCGTCGTTAGGCGTTTTGATAAAAATCGTATCCTATAGAATCATTGCAGGAACATTTTTCCCTAATGAAGCAATATCTTTTATTCCATTAAATAAATGGCTCTGCCTGGCATTGTTCCTTCTTTTTATCATACCAGCGGTTTACTACTTTTTCCGTGCGGGATGGAGATATAAAATCGCGATCATTTTTCCCACATTGATGATTGGGTTTGCATTAACTAAACCGATGATGAGCATTACAGACCCACAGTGGCCTGTTTTCTTTGGCCCTGGTAATGGAGAAAGATACTTCTTCGTCACTAATTTCGCGTTCTTCTGTTTTGTTTTGTTTATGATATCTAAGGCCGGAAAGGCAAGTAAGGTTGCTCTCCCTGTTCTATGCTTGCTCACCTTGCTTTTGGTAAGCCGAGATTTTCGTATGGAGCCTTATGCCGACGTGGGTTTCGCCAAGGACATTTCTGAGTTCAACTCATTACCTGAAGGGCAGGTTAAGGATATACACATCAATCCTCCAGGGTGGATTATGACGCTTCATAAAAAGTAAAGAAAAGGCCATCAATGCGATGGCCTTACTTTTTATTCTGCTGACAGTTCGAACTGGCAAGAGAATGCGCTGATGTTGGCGCCTGCCACGTTTCTTATGTAAAACTTGGCAGATGTTGCGCTACTTTCACTGGGAGCATATGAAAGAATGTAGTCAGCGCTAACGTTAATTGGCGTTGCTCTACCCCATGCCGGAGCCTCTTTGAATACGCCAGAAGGCAGAGCTACTGTATAGCTCCCGGTTGAGGCAGAGATTGCATTAACGGATGTCGTCTCTCTCTACGTATGAGGTTGTTGGCGTCGTGAATGATGCGTCAGTTGCGCTTCCCCGATGAATATTCCCTTGGTATGTGCTGTAGTTAAAATATGACAGGTCGGACAATGCTGTAGTCATATCACGAACAGTGTTGCCAGTTACAGACCAGTAGGAAATACTAGTGCTGCTTCCGGTAAGGAATCCATTGAACCCTCTCGCATTGTTGTTTGCGATCATGCCCTCAATTCCGCCCGAAATATTTATTGCGTATTGAGTAGAAGCACCAGTGCTCAGCATATTACCGTAGATTTGGTTGCCTGTAATTGTCGCATTATCACCCGATGACGTTATGGCCGTTCCGGCTACGCTGATCCAGTTATTAGAAATAATTAGCGCATCAACTACAGAACTGATCGCGCTTCCTGTGCCAAGAATGATGTCAATAATGTTATTAGTGACAGTGGCCAGAAGTCCTGCCTGGAAGAAGGCTGCCTGAGTACAAGCAATAATTGTATTGTTGTTTATCATCCAGCCTTCACAGCGGTGCCCAACGGTTGTATCGGTAGACCAGTTAATGCCGCGGGAAAAGCTCATAATGGTGTTGCGTGTTACGCTGATGTTTACAGAGCTGAGGCCATTTATGCCTGTACCATACTGACCAACATACGCTGGAACGTTCATCAGCTCATTACCAGAGATTGTTCCATACCACGCATTTTGCAAGAGGATTGCATTCGCAAAGTAATAAGATGTTGAGTTAACTGGATTCCCAATAAAACAGTTAGTGATACTCCAGTGTTCAACAGCACTTCCAGACAGGTCACCGATAACAATTGCCCCTGCGGCGCGGGGGACCAGCTTAAGGCCGTTTATTGAAGATCCACTCGCAAGAACAACTATCCTGCCTGAACCTCCAAACCTGATTTCTGCACCATTTGATGAACATCAAAGACAGGGATGAAAGAGGCCGCACATATGTTCCAGGTGGAGAAAATTCCCCGCACTCAAAACTGACTGATGAAGACGTCCTATCCATCCTTAGCTCCTCTGAAAGTCACCGGGCCTTAGGAAAGAAATTCGGCGTCATGCCATCTGCCATCTTTTCCATAAAGAAAGGCAAGACATGGAAACACTTAGGGAAGAGAGATTAAGTGGCGCTCGTCGTGAGCATTTTAATAATTATCGCCTGCATAGTGGCCTGGTACTGGCCGGATAAGGAGTAGGTATGGAAAACGTAATTCAGCTGATGCCCAGCAAATGGGTTACTGAAGATGTTCTGATAGCAATCACCGGCTTGCGGCCCGGCACAATCAAGAGAGCCAGGGAGAACGCCTGGCTTCAGGGTAGAGAGTACCTGCTCTTCTCTCCAGTGAACGATCCCAAGCCAAACAGTGAAGCAATGTACAACCGTGAGGCAATCGACAAGTGGATCGAGTCTCAGGCGCAACGTCAACCAGATGCGGCTGAGCGGAAAAAGGCTTAACCTGACCTCCCTTTCAACCAATGGAGATGGCGCATGTCAAAATCAGCGTATCCGACCGGAGTAGAAAACCATGGCGGCTTTCTGTGGATCTGGTTTGTCTATCAGGGTAAAAGAGTTCGTGAGTCACTTGGAGTACCTGACACGCCGAAAAACAGGAAGGCTGCCGGTGAACTCAGAACGGCGATTACGTATCGCATCCAGACGGGAGCATTCAGTTACAAAGAGCAATTCCCGCAGTCGAAGCGATATGAAACAGACAGAAGCAAGCAGAGTGTCACCATTAAGGAGATGTGTGAAAAATACCTAGCGCTGAAGCAGCCGACAATATCTGCTATCACATTGAAAAACTTCAGGGCCAGACTGAAGACTGTTTACCTTCTTCTTGGCGAAGATGTACCGATATCATCAATCCGGCAAGAGGACGTTCTAAGGGTAAGGAACGAGCTTCTGAACGGAACCCAGTTCATTCGCATGTTTCAAGATGAGCCTAAAAAAGGGCGCACGGTCACAACTGTAAACTGCTCTATTTATCAACTTAAAAGCGTGCTGGCATTTGCTGTAACCAACGGATACATCGCTAACAATCCGGCAGATGGCATTTCTCCTATGAGGAAGGATAAGAGTGCTCCGGACCCGCTATCCAAGGATGAATTTCGCAGGATCATCAGTGCAGCCAGTCATCCACAGATTAAGAATTTCTGGTCAATCGCGGTATACACCGGCATGCGCCATGGTGAGTTGTGCGCGCTGGCATGGGAAGATGTCGATCTTGTGAATGGCACAATCACCGTCTGCAGAAACCTTACCGCTCTGGGTAATTTCTGTAAGCCTAAAACATCCGCAGGCGAAAGGGTGATCAATTTAATCGAGCCAGCAATTCAGGCATTAAAAGACCAGATGCTGGTCACAAGGATGAAGAAGGCAGTTGAGATAGAGGTTGTTGGGAGAGAGTATGGCAGGAAAGAACGGCAGGATGTGACTTTTGTTTTTAGCTCAGAAGTGACCGATGTATCAGGTAACGGCGGTGGGCACTACTCAGTCATGTCAGTAAGCGGTATGTGGAAAGGCATTATCAAACGATCTGGGGTCAGGCACAGGAGGCCATACCAGACGAGGCACACCTATGCGTGCTGGTCACTCACTGCAGGAGCTAATCCAAGTTTCATTGCCTCACAAATGGGCCACCGAAACGCGCAGATGCTTTATACGGTTTATGGAAAGTGGATGAGTGACAATAACAGTGAGCAAGTTGACCTTCTAAACAGCAAACTAAACGCATTTGCCCCATCAGTGCCCCAAAGGAAAGAGGCTTAAACAATTAGCATTTAAATACATGTAGTTATATCTCAATGCCATTTCTACGAACGTTCACTGGTATCTTTCAATATATCTTGTCGCGGTTGTTATGGCCAAAGATGCAGAAAGTTTACCAGAGAAAATGCATGACTTCATTGTTCTGGTGATAAGCGGACTAAGTGGGCCCTTCGTTGTTTTCATTGCACCATGCCTGATTATAAAGAGAATCTATACAAGAGAGGGGTTGATTAATGCGGTTAAAGGCATCAACCTGTTTGACGTTGTCATGGCTATTTGTTGTGTAATCCAGTTGTGGGCAATCCTTGCAACATCAGGATCGACACGCATTGATGCGCCTCTGGGATATAGCTTTGGCTTGCTTGCCGACATCGTTTCTTGTCGCATTATTTATGGCTCATTCCTTCCATTTAACATGGCGCGAGAAATGGCTGCGCACGGTAATGTCAATGCAGGGTTGTTCATCATTCTTTGCGTCGTACTACTATTTGCCTTCTTCCGGTATGGATGGAGAGTGAAATGCCTTATTCTCTTCCCGCTTCTGATGATAGGCTTTGCGCTTAAAAGCCCGGTCATTGCTATTGGCCAACCCCAATGGCCTCTGATATTTAATACGGAAAGTGGTGAAAGATATTTCTATGTTACCAACATAGCTCTGGCATGTCTGGCTATCGCACTGGCTTCGTCCATCACGAAGATCAGGATTACCATCCTTTCCGTCGGAGTGATTATCTTCCTTTCTTTTGTCCCTAAACATTTCCGGCTCCCTGCCCTTCCTGCGTCTGGTTACTATCAGGATGTTAAGTCGTTTGATGAAAAACCTTCTGGTGAAACGGTTTCTATAAGGATTCTGCCGCCAGGATGGGACATGAAACTTATTAAAAAATAGAATGGAGCCCACCTTCCCGGTGGGCTTTTTTATGCCATAAAGATATTACCAGTCTGAACACTACCCGCACCTGCATTAATAGATGTTGCACAAGTAAATACGTTACCTGTAGCACAGGTATAATATGCGACTCCCTCAGTGAGAGAGTAAGAGTTTCCGGTTGTTCGAAAGGCGTTGCCGGAAAAAATTTAGACTGTCGGCCGACACGGCTCACAAACGGACACTATCTTTGCCTTTACCCTCCCCAGCACGATAATTCCTTCCATATCATCCCCGTCGATCGTTTCACCATCCTGCGTTATCAATCTGGAAGCAAACAGCTTGCCTACCACCGGGTAGCCATAGTACTGAAAAGCCATTTCATCGCCAGGCTTCATCGTTTCGGCACGGTCTACGATGACAAGCCCGTCTGGCGTCTCCACACGGACACGCTGTCGTTTTCATATTCCCTGAACATAAAGCTACCCTTTACATTCATCAGTGTGTATAAACACAGTGATATTCAGAACTGGTTTTTGCAATCTGTCTGGGGGTTTGTCATGAGTATGTGAAGGGCTAAGATTTGGGTAACCACCCCGCAGCCCGCTCAGACAGGTGCGACGAAGATCTGCCCCTTCGCCGGGGCTTTTTTTGTGTTAGGATTTACGCCAACTTAAGAAAGGGGTACTAATCATGAGTAGTTGTGCATATGAGGCCATAAGAATATACCTCGGCATATAATAAGAAACGATAGGAGTTAAGTAGTTAATAAGTAGCAATAACGAATACCATTTTTGATAAATGCACAAAGCTGGACAAAATAAACATGCTTGCTAAGACCATATCTTTAGGTAATGAAGAGCTAAAAAAATACCGATATATTTTTATAGCCGCACTGGTGTCTTATATACTCATTTTTGGATTTGAGCTTACTCACTTCACCTTGTCCATTGATGAAGAACTAATGGATAATTTTCACCAGACTCTTAGTTTGGGACGCTGGGGACATGCCTTGTTGAGGAAATACATTCTTCCTGAGCCATACATTCCTTTTTTTACATTGATTCTTTCTATTCTTATACTTTCTGTATCATCTGTTATAGCAAGTGTTTACCTTGATCTATCCACACGCCAATCTGTAATTTTTGTCATAATGCTGGCTGCGATACCTCAGATGGCATATCAGCTTGAGTTCAGCAATCAAGCGGATACTATTGCCATATCAGTATTGTGCTCCGTGTTGTCGTTAACTTTACTGAATCGCTTGAGCATTGTTAATGCTGTCTCATTTGTCTTACTAACTGTCGCTTCGCTTTCAATTTATCAGTCAATATTCCTTTACGCCGCCTCATTGTTGATGGTATGGGTGTCAATTGGTGTTTTCAGAGGAAATCTAAATTTCATAAAATCATTAAAGATATGTACAATATTCTTGTTTTTAGTTATCATTTCTCTCATTATCAATAGTTACGTATCCGTCGTAGTCTCCAGCCATTACAATGTAGCCATTTCCGACTATCTTTCTGACAGGATGGGATGGAAGATTGCGCCGACGCATACTATTATAATGAATATAATTGGCGTAACTAGAGACTATTTAACTTTCAATGCTGAATATGGAATGAATGCTTTCCCTTTCTCAGTATTGTTCCTGCTGGCATCTGTCGCAGGTGCGTTTTATTATCGTAAAAATCCAATTCTTACTTCTGTTGTGCTGGTTCTGACTTTTTTTTCTGCATTCTCTCTTAATTTTGCTCTAGGCATGAGGTTACCACCAAGAACTATGACGCAAATACCTGTGGTGTTTGCTGGATTATTCATCATGGCTGTGCTTATCTTCAGGTTGAATGTTAGCGCGCTGGTAATTGCATTAATGTTCCTACTCACTAGTGCGGCATCTTCTAACAGGTTATTTTATACAGACTATATGGCCAGAAAAGCTGACGACCACCTGGCTACCAGAATAGTTGTGGCAATACAGCAGGAATATCCTACCGTAGATATTGATAATACACCCATATTCTTCTACGGAAGCTATACGCCTTATAACCAATGGTCACTAGCTAATTCTGATATTTTTGGTCGTTCGTTCTTTAGTCAGGACAAGGGTAATAACACAAGGATGAATGGTTATCTTTCTATTTCCAACATAATTAAAGTTAAGCGCCCGAACCCTGAACAAGTAGCAATGGCCAGAGAGGCAGGGGCTGACTTGCCATCCTGGCCGAACAAAGGCTCAGTTTCAATGGTTAATGGTGTATTGATAGTTAAGCTATCTAATGAACTTAGCAAGTATAATAATTAAAAAGTTGCCCACCAGAGACGGTGGGCATCCTCATTAAGCTGGCCTGTTTGGCCAAGGAATATCTGCATCAGTATTAGCGTCTAAAGCTTATAGATGGTCAATATAACTAAGCATAAGCTGAGTGACGTTGTCTCCTCATCAGTGAGCTTACGCCCAATCAAAAGCTTAGTTTGCCATACACTATATTGTTGAAGCCTGATTTATTAAGGCCTCTTTAGATGCTAAACCAGATTAATCAATCCCTGTTTTGTTTGTACGATTTCTTCATCCGTTGATTCAGGGGCTGCGAATTCCCCATCTATATAAGCGAATCCGATAGCGATTGTTTGATTTTCATCAAGTGGTACCACCTAAGAGCCATCACCTGCTGAAAGGCCAAAATCAAATTAATCTAATCATCCTGAGAAGAAAAGTAAGCCACATTAACAACTTTCCCATCTTTTATAATGACTGCATTTGGCATTATGCATATTCCTCTACAATAAATATCTCGTAAACTGACTGACTGGTGACATTCGCGCCAGCGCCAATGCCAAATACCTTAAAATTATTGATAGCTATTAAAGTGTCACTCCCCATGCGCCGTCATCAAATCCGGCAATATATTTATTGTCCATATCGGAGCCGAAGAATTTTAACCCAACTGATGGCGTTAAAATAAGAGGCGTTTGAATGTCCCCTGCCCATACTCCCGCAGCTTTAACTGTCTGATAGCGGACAGAAGCTCGAGTGACACCTGGCTGATATCCTCTTCAGGAAATACCCAGACTGAGATGGTCATATCCTGATTGTCGACTATTTGCATTCTCAAACCGGAACCTTCTAGCGCAACTTCCAGAATCGCCTTAGCGGCGCTAACAGCTGAGCCTGTTGTTTGGGTTAAGCATAAAGCGATCGGCATTCAGCGAATGACGAGCATAGACGCCGTGATAATCCCCGGCGTTCATTAATATGGCATTGGTTTATTCACCAACTAAACCATTTCAACATCACATTATGCGTGAGGGAATTTTTTGTCACTTAGTTATCTTTTATATGAAACTCAACTTGATACAATATGCCTTATTGATTGGCTCGAAATAGCTGGATAAGTGAGTGACGCGGCGCTGTTGGTGTTAACACCATACAAACCCAGCTTGCTAAACATAGTGTATGCTATGCACGAACCATAATCACCGAGCCAATCAATAATCTACACCGACATATATAAAAATCACCCTGCGAACAATCGCAGATATTGATTAATTTTATACAAAATACCTAAAAAACTTGATCCTTCTAGCGAGCCACACTATAAAAACCGAAACCAGGAAGATAATTAAAGTGTTTACCGCAGGGTCTACAATAGCTCGCCCACGCATTACAAACTCGTATTTTTCTAAGACAATAAAAACCAGCCAATGGACCAGATAAACACCGAAAGAGCACTCACCAACAGTCAATACAAAGCGAGTTAAAGTATTAGGTAGCCATGAGAAATCCAGAGACATCACGATATTAAAAATAACATATGATGACAAGAAAACAATGAGTGTATTAAAACCATAGAATCTCTCGTCTGGTTTCCCAGCCAGCCCGGAAGCATTAAGGTTAAGCCATGAATTTAATGAAAGAAGAGCAAAATATATCAGAAGTGCTGGTAATACTCTTACTTTCTTATGCATGTATGGAAAAGCCATTGCATACAATAAAAAGGATGGAAAAGTAAGATTAAATTGATTCAAACCAGACAGGAATCCATAGTCCCCTGGCATTAACTTAGAGTAAGCGATAATTGAAGGCAGACATATTGTGAAAAAGAAAACAACCCAAAAAAGATATTTGAATTTATCTTTTCCTTCTTCATAAAAAACATGTTTAACAAGCGGCAATGCAAACATAAATCCAATAAAAGGAGCTATAAACCAGAGGTGGAATGATGTACTCCTTGTGAATAGTCTGATTATAAACTCAATAAAACTACCCCCGCCATTATAAACATAATAAATTACAGACCATGTAATAAAAGGAATCCCTATCCTGATCAGTCTTGATGCCAAGCCTTTCTGGCTTTTATTGTTAAACGATATATATGCGGCAATTATAAAAAAAACAGGAACGCAGAATCTAGATATTGTGTAATAAATATGACTGGAGATCCACGCTAGGTAATTTTTACTCATTAAATTCGGATCATAATAGTGTTGCATAGTCATATGAATTAGTATGACACCAACGACAGCCATGAAACGTAGAACCTCAATATTTAAATTTTTTATTTGCTTCAAGAAATTTACCTTTTTAAAAGTATACTATTTAATCTTTTCACCTAAGGCTTAACCTCTGATCAACTACCTATAAAATTTCCAGCATTTAAAATACTTAATAAATATTGCAAGTAAAATACCGCAATAAGAATGAACCCCATCCAACCCTCCTTTTTGAACCAAATGATTACGAATAATTTCAATTAGCTAATTTAAGTGACCCATTTCACATTTAAAGACGATTTATGGCTGTTTTCGTGGTTAACAAAACGTTTCATTTCACCATAAATATTTCTAGAAATAAATATGGAAAACATCATCAAACTAGTTTCAGGCAAATGAGTGCCTAATTCAGTGCTGATAGCTATCGCTGGCATAGCGAGTTAAGCCTTCTTGCTGCTTTGCCCATCGCTTTTGCTCGTAAACTACCTTAGGAGAAGATGTGGCTGTATGGTCACGTTTACTCTTATTGGGTGAAGTTATTGCTATCTACCGACATTGGAGATCGAATGGAAAGTTACGTCCTTTCAATGGATGAGGCGTACGCGTTTCTGATCATATTCTGTTCGACAGCCCAGCAGTGGATACGCACCGGCAGACTAACCTCCACACGTAAAGGCCTATTCAAACCTAAATCACCTTGCCTTCTCACTCGCCAGGCCTGTATTGCCGCTCTCAACAATCCAATGCACACTGTTGCCGTGAGCGCGGTAGATATACATGAGAAGAAATCACCATGTCGATCTTCCGCAGGGATAAAAGCTGGGACGCCAGTTTCACAGAACTGGTCAATAGCCTAATAGCTAGTCAATTCGGCATTACAAGCTCTAAGGTAATGCTCTGGATTTTGTGGCATTATCGCTAAGCCACATCGCCCTGAAGTAACCTCCTACTCACCCTATTCACTATCGCGCTTTGCGTGAGGATTCTCTATGTCTGAAGCTATTCCCAGACGTGGCTACCATGACAGCCACACCAATCTCGATATTCGCGATTTATGGCAGACGCCGCTTGAGGTATTCGCAGCTTTAAACCGCGATTTCCGTTTTGTGGCAGATGTTGCCGCGAGCGAGCACAACCACCTGCTGCCGGTTTACTTCACCGAAAAGGATGACGCGCTGGCACAGGACTGGGCCGGGCGACTGCCACTGGGAATAACCTGGTGCAATCCGCCCTATAGCGAAATCACGCCATGGATAAAGAAAGCCACGGAGGAATGCCGTAAAGGGATCGGTACAGTGATGCTTGTTCCCGCTGACACTTCGGTCAGCTGGTTCAGCCTGGCGCGGAACCCATGCACCGAGGTGCGCTTCATTATCGACGGCCGCCTCTCGTTTATTCACGCTGATACCGGCAAACCAGTCAACGGCAACAACAAGGGCTCGATGCTGCTCATCTGGAATCCGTTCGCCTCAGGTTTTGGCATAACCGGGTATGTCTCGCGCGACACGCTGATGGCGATCGGCCGGAAGCTATTATTGTCTGGCATGGAGCCTGCCGACGAGCGCGCCGCATGACAGCTACCAGAAAGAAGCCGACATGGGCTGGATTATCACTAATCTTGCCCTTTTTATTTGTATCGTGCTGGTCTGGCTATAGCCGCCAAAGGAGTAGATATGGAAAACGTAATTCAGCTGGCGCCCAGCAAATGGGTTTCAGAATCTGTGCTGATGGCTATTACTGGCCTGAAGAAAAACACGATTAAGACAGCAAGGGAAAAGAGCTGGATGGAGGGTCGTGAGTATAAGCACATTTCGCCGGATGGCATGCCGATGGATAACAGCATGTGCTTCTACGACTGGAAAGCTGTTGAGAAGTGGATCGAGAATCAGCCAGCAACGATTCCGCGGCGTAAATCTGCTTAAATGCAGATCACTTTCAACAGGAGACAGGAAAATGTCTGCATATCCAACAGGCGTGGCCCCCAACAAAAACCATCTTCGGATCTGGTTCATGTATGAGGGTAAAAGACGGTGGGAGGCGCTTGGTGTACCCGACACGCCGAAGAACAGGAAGGTGACTGGCGAGTTGCGAAGCAACATCGTGTACCGGATAAAAACAGGGACGTTTAATTACCGCAGCCAGTCCCCCGACTCGCCGCTGTTTAAGAACGAGATAGATTCACCTAAATCATTAGCGATAAGTGATGCGGCGGATTTATGGCTAAAGCTGAAAAAGCCGGACTGGGCGAACAGCTCATATGTAACGACCGAGCGACGGGTACGGGTTACGCTCGACCATATCGGGAACAGTCGGGACATCAGGTCAATAATGCAGAAGGATCTGCTTAACCTGCGCATAGAGCTGCTGAACGGAAGTTACTTTACCGGCAGGAAGATGAATATAGAGTAAAAAGGCAGGACGGCGGCCACGGTAAATTCCAGCATGTCCGATCTGAAAGCCATCTTCGCCTTCGCGTACGGGAACGGATATATAGAGGAAAACCCGATGACGGGCATCAAGCCTCTTAAAAAATCCAACAAGCGGCCGGATCCAATCACGCGCGAAGAGTTTCCACGGCTCATTGCCGGATGCTCTACACGACAGAACGCGAACATGTGGTCGCTGGCGATCCTGACAGGAATGCGCCACGGGGAAATCTGCGCGCTAGCCTGGGAGGATATAGACCTCGAAGCGAAGACAATAACCGTGTCGCGAAACCTGACGCCGCAGGGACTGTTCACCCCACCTAAAACGGAAGCGGGCAACAGGGTAATAAACATGCTCTATGCAGCAGCAGAGGTTCTTCGCGACCAGCGCGAGCTGACAAGAATGTATCCTCAGACACCCTTCACCTTTCATACCAGGGATTTGGTGAGCGAATCGAGGAGCAGAAAACATTCGTCTTCAACGCCAGTCTGGATTCAGTAAACGGCAGGTCAGGCGCTTACTATTCAACAGAGTCGCCAGGTCAGATATGGAACAGTGCATTAAGGCGTACAGGCCTTCGTCACCGAAAAGCATATCAGTCCAGGCATACCTTCGCATGCTGGGCGTTGTCGGCAGGCGCAAACCCGAACTATGTCGCCGCGCAAATGGGTCACTCAGATGCGCAGATGGTCTATCGGGTTTATGGCGCCTGAATGTCAGAGAACAATACGGATCAGCTTTCCCTTATCAACACGAAAATGAACGTTCTTTTGCTACATACGTGCTTCGCTAAAGTGGCCGTATAGTTATTTTTAACATTATCAGCCAGTTACCCGATTAAACCTGCATATTCATAATATCGGTATAAGCCGCCACCAGCTTATTCCTCACCTGAATCCCCATCTGCATCGAGATAGAAGACTTCTGCATATCCACCATTACATCATTCAGCGCGATGCCCGGCTTGCCCATTTCAAAATCCTGCGCCTGCGTGCGAGCGGTGTTCTGCGTATCGCTGATCTTATCGAGCGCCGCTTTCATGGTGGCGGCGAAGTCGACCGGCTGCGTCGCCTCGCTGCTTTTGTTACTGGCCTGCAGCGAAGTGAGCTGAAGCTGCTGTAAAACGCCGTCGATTGCCTGAATGGACATGCCGTTACCTCATTGAAAGAGAGATGGAATTTTCTACGCTCAAAAAGTTAACACATTGTCAATAAGACAAAGGCGCTAAATAACCGCAAAAAACCCGGCTTATTCGCCCATCGAATTTTGCGATAAAGAAAATAATGCCATGCATTGAAGTGGAGTTTCATTTACGCAGTGTCAGGGAGTCTGTTTTGTCACTACAACAAACCCGGTCAATTATGTCAGGCAGGAATAGGTCATGAACGCGAGCGCAGCCGCCACACAGGATTCAGCCAAAAAAGGTTTCGGTGACCTTATCGCTCGCCTGCGCGCTAACCCGCGTATCCCCCTTATCGTTGCCGCCGCCGCCGCTATCGCCATCGTGATGGCGCTGGTGCTGTGGGCGAAAGCGCCCGATTACCGCGTGCTGTACAACAATCTCTCGGATGAAGACGGCGGTGCGATTGTTACCCAGCTCACCCAGATGAATATCCCCTATCGCTTCGCCGATAACGGCGGCGCGCTGATGGTGCCGGCGGAAAAGGTGCATGAGCTGCGCCTGCGCCTGGCGCAGCAGGGTCTGCCGAAAGGCGGATCGGTGGGCTTCGAGCTGCTCGATCAAGAGAAGTTCGGCATCAGCCAGTTCAGCGAGCAGGTTAACTACCAGCGCGCGCTGGAAGGCGAACTGGCGCGCACCATCGAAACCTTAGGGCCGGTGAAAACGGCGCGCGTGCATCTGGCGATGCCGAAGCCGACGCTGTTCGTGCGCGAGCAGAAAGCGCCTTCCGCCTCGGTCACCCTGAACCTTCAGCCTGGCCGCGCGCTCGATGAGGGTCAAATCCAGGCCATCGTGCATATGGTCTCCAGCAGCGTGGCAGGCCTGCCGCCGGGCAACGTCACCGTGGTCGATCAGAGCGGACGCCTGCTGACGCGTTCCGACAGCGAGGGCCGCGACCTCAACGACGCACAGCTGAAATATACCGCCGAAGTCGAAGCGCGCTACCAGCAGCGCATCGAGGCGATCCTGAATCCGATTCTCGGCCAGGGCAACGTGCACGCGCAGGTGACGGCGCAGATCAATTTCGACAAGAGCGAGCAGACCGACGAGAAGTATCAGCCGAACGGCAACCCGAGCAGCACCGCTATCCGCTCGCGTCAAACCAGCACCAGCGATCAGACCGGCAGTCCTTATCCGGGCGGCGTGCCGGGCGCCCTTTCCAACCAGCCAGCGCCGGCTAACACCGCGCCGGTCAACGCGCCTAACGGCCAGAACGGACAAAACGGCCAGCAGAACAACGCGAACAGCGGCACGACCACCAGCACCGCCAGCAGCAGCGTGCCGACCAACTCGCGCCGCGACGATACCGTGAACTACGAGCTGGACCGCACCATTCGCCATACCAAAATGAACGTCGGCGACGTGCAGCGTCTCTCGGTCGCGGTAGTGGTTAACTATCGCGCCGACGACAAAGGCAAGGCGATCGCCCTTAACGAACAGCAACTGAAGCAGGTAGAAGATCTGACGCGCGAAGCGATGGGCTATTCCCAGCCGCGCGGCGACAGCGTCAACGTGGTCAACTCCGAGTTCACCGCAGCCGATCCAACCAGCGGCGATCTGCCGTTCTGGCAGCAGCAGGCCTTCTTCGATCAGATGATGAACGTCGGCAAATGGCTGCTGATTGCGCTGGTCGCCTTCATCCTCTACCGCAAAATGGTGCGTCCGCAGCTGATGCGTAAACGCGAAGCGGAAAAAGCCGCCGTGGAAGCCGCAGAACAACGCGCCGCCGCCGCGCAGGAAGAAGAAGCCTACAGCGTACAGCTCAGCAAAGATGAACAGGATGCAGAGCGCAAGTCTAGCAACCGCATGAGCGCCGAGGTGATGAGCCAGCGCATCCGCGATATGTCCGAGAACGATCCGCGCGTCGTTGCGCTGGTTATCCGCGAATGGATGAGTAAAGAACTATGAGTCTGACCGGAACTGAAAAAAGCGCCATCCTGATGATGACCATCGGTGAAGAGCGCGCCGCCGAGGTGTTCAAGCACCTTAACCAGCGTGAAGTGCAGCACCTGAGCGCCGCGATGGCGAATATGCGCCAGGTGTCACACAAGCAGCTCACCGAGATCCTGCGTGAGTTTGAGACCGACGCCGAGCAGTTCGCGGCGCTGAGTCTCAACTCCAACGAGTACCTGCGTTCGGTGCTGACCAAAGCGCTGGGCGAAGAGCGCGCCGCCAGCCTGCTGGAGGATATTCTCGAGTCTCGCGAGACCACCAGCGGCATGGAAACGCTCAACTTTATGGAGCCGCAGGCCGCCGCCGATCTCATCCGCGACGAGCATCCGCAGATCATCGCTACCATCCTGGTGCACCTCAAGCGCGGCCAGGCGGCGGATATTCTGGCGCTGTTCGACGAACGCCTGCGTCATGACGTCATGCTGCGTATCGCCACCTTCGGCGGCGTACAGCCGGCGGCGCTGGCGGAGCTGACCGAAGTGCTCAACGGCCTGCTGGACGGCACCAACCTCAAGCGCGCCAAGATGGGCGGCGTGAGAACCGCAGCGGAAATCATCAACCTGATGAAAACGCAGCAGGAAGAGGCGGTCATCGAAGCGGTTCGCGACTTCGACGGCGAACTGGCGCAGAAAATTATCGACGAGATGTTCCTGTTCGAGAACCTGGTGGAAGTGGACGACCGCAGCATCCAGCGTCTGCTGCAGGAAGTGGAGTCGGAGCAGCTGCTGGTCGCGCTGAAAGGCGCCGAGCAGCCGCTGCGCGAGAAGTTCCTCAAGAACATGTCGGCGCGCGCCGCCGATATCCTGCGCGACGACCTCGCCAACCGCGGACCTGTGCGTATGTCGGCGGTGGAGAACGAACAGAAAGCTATCCTGCTTATCGTGCGCCGTCTGGCGGAATCGGGCGAGATGGTAATTGGCGGCGGCGAGGAAACCTATGTCTGATGCCTTTTCCGCCCGTCCGTGGCAGCTCTGGCAGCCTGATGATTTAGGCCGCCGCGACGAACCGGAGCCGGAGATCCTGCCGGAGCCGGAGACGTTCGAATCGGAAGCCGACGAGCAGCAGCAGCTCTTCGAGCGCATGCAGCAGCAGGCGCGCAAAGAGTCGCAGGCGCAGGGCTATAACGAAGGCCATCAGCAGGGCTTCGCCGAGGGTCAGAAAGCGGGCTACGACGCCGGCTTTCAGCAGGGGCTGGCCGATGCGCAGCAGCAGCAGGCGCCGCTTCAGGCGCGCATGCAGCAGCTGGTCACCGAGTTCCAGCACTCGCTGGAGGCGCTCGACAGCGTGATCGCCTCGCGTCTGATGCAGCTGGCGCTGGAAGCCGCGCGTCAGGTCATCGGCCAGGCGACCACGGTGGACGGCAGCGCCCTGCTGCGTCAAATCCAGCAGCTGCTGCAGCAGGAGCCGATGTTTAGCGGCAAACCGCAGCTGCGCGTACATCCCGACGATCTGCAGCGTATTGAGCAGACCCTCGGTCCGACGCTCGATCTGCATGGCTGGCGTTTGCTGGCCGACAGCACGCTGCATCCCGGCGGCTGTAAGCTGAGCGCCGAAGATGGCGATCTCGACGCCAGCGTGGCGACGCGCTGGCAGGAGCTCTGCCGTCTCGCCGCGCCAGGAGAGTTTTAATGACCTCGCGACTCTCCCGCTGGCTGGGCGCGCTCGACGCCTTTGAAACCCGCATCGCGCAGGTGCAGCCGGTGCGCCGCTATGGCCGCCTGACGCGCGCCACCGGCCTGGTGCTGGAGGCCACCGGCCTGCAGCTGCCGCTCGGCGCCACCTGCGTTATCGAACGCAACGACGGCAAGAACCTGACCGAAGTCGAAAGCGAAGTGGTGGGTTTCAACGGCCAGAAACTCTTTCTGATGCCGCTGGAAGAGGTCGACGGCATTCTGCCCGGCGCCCGCGTTTATGCGCGCGACAGCGGCCACAGCGGCAAACAGCTGCTGCTCGGCCCTGAGCTGCTGGGCCGGGTGCTCGACGGCAGCGGCAAGCCGCTCGACGGTTTGCCGTCGCCCGATACCGGCTACCGCGCGCCGCTGATCACCCCGCCCTTCAACCCGCTGCAGCGCACGCCGATTACCGACGTGCTCGATACCGGCGTACGCGCCATCAACGCCCTGCTTACCGTCGGGCGCGGCCAGCGTATGGGCCTGTTCGCCGGTTCCGGCGTCGGCAAGAGCGTGCTGCTCGGCATGATGGCGCGCTATACCCAGGCGGACGTCATCGTGGTCGGGCTGATCGGCGAGCGCGGCCGCGAAGTAAAAGACTTTATTGAAAATATTCTCGGCGCCGAAGGCCGCGCGCGTTCGGTGGTGATCGCCGCGCCCGCGGACGTCTCGCCGCTGCTGCGCATGCAGGGCGCCGCCTACGCCACGCGCATCGCCGAAGATTTTCGCGATCGCGGCCAGCACGTGCTGCTGATCATGGACTCCCTGACGCGTTACGCCATGGCGCAGCGCGAGATCGCGCTGGCCATCGGCGAGCCGCCCGCCACCAAAGGCTATCCGCCTTCGGTGTTCGCCAAGCTCCCGGCGCTGGTGGAACGCGCCGGCAACGGCACGCACGGCGGCGGCTCGATTACCGCCTTCTATACCGTACTGACCGAAGGCGACGATCAGCAGGATCCTATCGCCGACTCGGCGCGCGCCATTCTCGACGGCCATATCGTACTGTCGCGCCGGCTGGCCGAAGCGGGCCACTACCCGGCGATCGATATCGAAGCCTCTATCAGCCGCGCCATGACCGCCTTGATCGACGAGGATCACTACGCGCGGGTGCGTCAGTTTAAGCAGCTGCTCTCCAGCTTCCAGCGCAACCGCGATCTGGTGAGCGTCGGCGCCTACGCCGCAGGCAGCGATCCGATGCTGGACAAGGCGATCCGCCTCTACCCGCAGATGGAAGCCTTTCTGCAACAGGGCATTTTTGAACGCAGCCACTACGACGACGCCTGTCTGCATCTGCATGCGCTGTTCGGTTAACGGCGGCGTAACGGGAGGAGTAAGCGATGAAAAGCGCCAGTGCCATCGACACGCTGCGCGATTTAGCGGAGCAGGATCTGGAAAAAGCGGCGATGCACCTCGGCGATATGCGCCGCGGCGTGCGCCAGGCGGACGAGCAGCTCACCATGCTGCTCGACTACCAGGATGAGTACCGCAACAAGCTAAACAGCGATATGTCTGGCGGCATCGCCACGACGCGCTGGACCAACTACCACCAGTTTATACAGACGCTGGAACAGGCGATCGAACAGCATCGCGCTCAGCTGAGACAGTGGAATCAGCGTCTGGAGCAGGCGCTGGCCAGCTGGCGCGATAAGCAGCAGCGTCTTAACGCCTATCAGACGCTGATCAGCCGCGCGGCAGACAACGCATTACGAGTAGAAAACCGTCTCGATCAGAAACGGATGGATGAATACGCCCAACGGGCCGCATTGAGGAAAGGCGAATGATTACGCTGCCAAATATTGTCACCGCCGCCAGCGCGAAAGGCGAGCTGAAAGGTTCAGATTCCGCTGAGGGTTTGCACAGCGTCAAATCGCTGCCGCAGGACTTTCTGACCGAACTGGGCAATCGCCTGCTGACGCTGGCGAAACAGCAGGGAAACGCGGCGCAATCTGCTGAAAGCGCAGAGGAAAAGGAGGAGGCGCCTGCGCCGAAGGGCCAGCTTGACGCGCTGCTGACCGCCTTTGACAAAACAGAGGGTTTGAATGCGCTGCTGACGCCGGAAAATATTAAAGCCGCCACCAAATCCGCCGATGATAAGGATAAGGCGAGCGCAGAAACCTTAACCAATAGCGAGACGCAGAGCATGCAGGCGCTGTTCGCCATGCTGCCGATATCGCCGGTTGCGCAGCGCGACGCCTCCGCCGCTTCCGTCGCCGCCGGGTCGGGCGCCGACACGCGCCGCGGCGCGATCGCTGGCAATGCGCTCTCGACGCTGAGCCAGGCGCTGAGCGATTCGCTGGCGCAAAGCGCGTCGCCATCGGCCAGCGCGCCAGCGCACGCTGAGACGAAGGCGAGCCCGACGCAGACGCAGCTGATCGCCGCATCAGCGGGCCCGGCAGCAGGCACGGCCAACGCCAGTGCGCGGCTGACGCTGGACGGCAGCTTCCAGCAGGCGTTGAGCAACCTCGGCAGGCAGGAGGAAAAAAGCGCTCCGCTGACGCAAACGGACAGCAACGCGCTGACCAGCGTCGCCAGCAGCAGCGCGGCGCCGCTGACGATGCCGACCGCCTCGGCTACGACCAGTACGCCGTCAACGCCGATGCTCAACGCGCAGCTGGGCAGCGACGAATGGCAGCAGGCACTGAGCCAGCAGATTGTCATGTTCACCCGCAACGGCCAGCAAAACGCCGAGCTGCGGCTGCACCCGGCGGATCTGGGCGCCATCCAGATCAGCCTGAAGCTGGATAACGACCAGGCGCAAATCAATATGGCCTCCAGCCACAGCCACGTCAGGGCCGCGCTGGAAGCCGCCCTTCCGCAGCTGCGTAACGCGCTGGCGGAAAGCGGCATTAACCTGGGACAGAGTCAGGTAAGCAGTGACAGCTTCGCGCAGAGCCAGGGCTTCCAGCAGCAGCAACAGCAGCAGGAGGCGCGCCGCGACGGACAGCACGGCACCTTCTCTCTCTCCCAGGATGACGATAGCGAGATAACGCCGATCGCCGTTCCCGCCGCCCTCCAGGCGCGCATCCTCGGCACCGGCGCTGTCGATACTTTTGCCTGACAGCGACAAACGCTGAAGGTAAGCGTAAAACCCGCGTCTTTTCTTCCCATTGTTTGACTTAAGACGCGGGATAATCTGTCCAGGCAAACCGAGAGGTTTGCCCATAATTCACAGGAAGTTACTGCAAAAATGTCTGATAACGCGAAAGCAAAAGGCCGCAAACGTTCACTCTTAATTCCGGTGTTGCTCATTGTAACGCTGGCCGCTTGTAGCGTGGCAGGCTATGCAGTCTGGCGAATGATGAATAAACATGAGAGTGGTACACCGGAAGCTGCGAAAGTAGAACCGCCACCCGCTCCCGTCTTTTTTGCGCTTGATACCTTTACGGTCAACCTGATCAATCCCGACAACGATCCGGACCGCGTACTGTACGTAGGCTTTACCCTGCGTCTGCCGGACGAGGATACCCGTCGTCGGATGAATGATTATCTGCCGGAAGTACGTAGCCGCCTGCTGCTGCTGCTCTCGCGACAAAGCGCCGCCGCGCTGGCGTCGGAGCAAGGAAAGCAAGCGCTGATTGAACAGATTAAGCAGGTGCTGTCACCTCCGCTGGTGAAAGGACAGCCTGCGCAGGTGGTAAATGACGTACTGTTTACCGCCTTCATTTTGAGGTAAACCAATGGGCGATAGCATTCTCTCCCAGGCTGAAATTGACGCGCTGCTTAATGGCGACAGTGACAGCGCGGTAGATGAAAAGAGTCAAAGCGGGCCGGAAGGCGACATTCGTCCTTACGACCCTAATACCCAGCGTCGCGTGGTGCGCGAGCGCCTTCAGGCGCTGGAGATTATTAACGAGCGTTTCGCCCGACATTTCCGTATGGCGCTGTTTAACCTGCTGCGTCGCAGCCCGGATATCAGCGTCGGTGCGATCAAGATTCAGCCGTATCACGAGTTCGCCCGCAACCTGCCGGTGCCAACCAACCTGAATCTTATCCACCTGAAACCGCTGCGCGGAACGGCGCTGGTCGTGTTTTCGCCGAGCCTGGTGTTTATCGCCGTGGATAACCTGTTCGGCGGCGACGGCCGCTTCCCCACTAAGGTGGAAGGTCGTGAGTTCACCCACACCGAGCAGCGCGTGATCCGCCGCATGCTGAAGCTGGCGCTGGAAGGCTACAGCGACGCGTGGAAGGCGATCTACCCGCTCGATGTGGAATATGTCCGCTCCGAAATGCAGGTGAAGTTCACCAATATCACCACCTCGCCGAACGATATCGTGGTCAACACGCCGTTCCAGGTCGAGATTGGCAACCTGGTGGGCGAGTTCAACATCTGTATTCCGTTCTCGATGATTGAGCCGCTGCGCGAACTGCTGGTTAACCCGCCGCTGGAGAACTCCCGCACCGAGGATAACCACTGGCGCGAGAACCTGGTGAAACAGGTGCAGCACTCGGAGCTGGAGCTGATCGCTCACTTCGCCGAAACCTCGCTGCGGCTGTCGCGCATTTTGCAGCTGAAACCCGGCGATGTGCTGCCGATCGAGAAGCCAGAGCGCATTATCGCACACGTCGACGGCGTTCCGGTGCTCACCAGTCAGTACGGCACCATGCACGGCCAGTACGCCCTGCGCGTCGAGCATTTGATTAACCCGATTTTGAATTCGCTGAATGAGGAACAGCCCAATGAGTGACAGCAATAAACCGTCCGACGACATTTCTGCGGACGATCTGTGGGCTGAGGCGATGAATGAGCAGGCCGTTAGCAGCGCGCCGCAGGCCGACGACGTCTTTAAGACGTTCGAAACCAGCGCTGCCGCCGGTTCGCTGCAGGACATCGACCTGATTATGGATATCCCGGTCAAGCTTACCGTTGAACTGGGCCGCACCAAAATGACCATTAAAGAGCTGCTGCGCCTGACGCAGGGTTCCGTGGTGGCGCTGGACGGCCTGGCGGGCGAGCCGCTTGATATCCTGATCAACGGCTACCTGATCGCCCAAGGCGAAGTGGTGGTGGTTAACGATAAATATGGCGTACGCATCACCGACATTATTACGCCGTCTGAACGTATGCGTCGTCTGAGTCGCTAAATATGATGAACACCCAATCCCACGCGCTGCAGCCCGCAGCGCCGGCCATTTCCGGCGGCTCCGTCGTGACTCAGGTCAGCAGCGTGCTGGCCGTGATTGTCCTGCTGATCCTCGCCTGCGCCTGGCTGGCGCGTCGCCTTGGCTTCGCGCCGAAGACGGTGAGCAGCCAGGCACTGAAGGTGAGCGCCAGCGTGCAGGTCGGCCAGCGCGAACGCGTGGTGATTGTGGATACCGCCGAGGCGCGCCTGGTGCTGGGCGTGACGGCGGCGCAGATTACCCATCTGCACACCCTGCCGCCGGTCGCGCCGGATGCCCGTCCGCCTGCCGCCGCGCCGCAGGATTTTCGTCAGCTGTTACAAAACCTGGTTAAACGTCCCGGAAAACCCCAATGATGCGTCGACTGCTCTCTCTTCTGCCGCTATTACTGCTGGCGCCGGCCGCTCATGCCCAGCTGCCGGGACTGGTGAGCCATGCGTTGCCCAATGGCGGACAAAGCTGGTCGTTGCCGGTGCAGACGCTGGTTTTTATTACCTCGCTGACCTTTATTCCCGCCGTGCTGCTGATGATGACCAGCTTTACCCGCATCATTATCGTGTTCGGTCTGCTGCGCAACGCCCTCGGCACGCCCTCCGCGCCGCCAAATCAGGTGATGCTCGGCCTCGCGCTCTTTCTGACCTTCTTTATCATGGCGCCGACCTTCGACAAGATTTACGACGACGCCTATCTGCCCTTTAGCCAGGACAAGATCAGCATGGACGTTGCGCTGGAGAAAGGCGCGCAGCCGCTACGCGACTTTATGCTGCGTCAGACGCGCGAAGCGGACCTGGCGCTGTTCGCCCGTCTGGCGAACACCCCGCCCATCGAAGGGCCGGAAGCGGTGCCGATGCGCATTCTGCTGCCCGCATACGTCACCAGCGAGCTGAAGACCGCCTTTCAGATTGGCTTTACTGTTTTCATCCCGTTTTTGATTATCGACCTGGTGGTCGCCAGCGTGCTGATGGCGCTGGGGATGATGATGGTGCCGCCGGCAACCATCTCGCTGCCGTTCAAACTGATGCTGTTTGTACTGGTGGATGGCTGGCAGCTGCTGGTCGGTTCGCTGGCGCAAAGCTTCTATTCCTGATTATTCCGATTTCCCGGAGAAACTAATGACGCCAGAATCCGTTATGGCAATGGGCCAGGATGCACTGCGCCTGGCGCTGATGCTCGCCGCGCCACTGCTGCTGGCGGCGCTGGTCAGCGGGCTGATTATCAGTCTGCTGCAGGCGGCGACACAGGTGAACGAGCAGACGCTTTCCTTTATACCGAAGGTGCTGGCCGTGGCGGCCACGGGAGTGATTGCCGGACCCTGGATGCTGAATCTGGTGCTGGACTATATCCGCACCCTCTTTAGCAACCTGCCTTATATGATCGGCTAATGGTCACTCTCGACAGCGACCAGCTGGTTCACTGGGTCAGTCAGTTTTTCTGGCCGCTGGCGCGTATGCTGGCGCTGTTCGCCACCGCGCCGTTGCTGAGCGAGCGCGCTATCAGCAAACGCGTCAAAATCGGCCTGGCAGCGTTAATCACCTGGATAATGGTGCCAACGCTGCCTTCAGTCGAGGTAACGTTGTTTTCGCCCGCTGGCTTCTGGCTGCTGCTGCAGCAGATGCTGATTGGTATCGGGCTGGGGTTCACGATGCAGCTGGCGTTTGCTGCGGTGCGCCTCTCTGGCGAGGTCATTGGTTTACAGATGGGCCTCTCTTTCGCCACCTTTTTCGATCCAGGCAGTCGCTTGAATATGCCGGTTCTGGCCCGTTTTCTCGATATGCTGGCAATGCTGCTGTTCCTGACCTTCAACGGACACCTCTGGCTGATCTCGTTGCTGGCGGACAGCTTTCATACATTGCCGATTGGCGGGCAGCCGTTAAACGCCAACGCTTTTAATGCACTGGTCAAAGCAGGCGGTTTAATTTTCCTTAATGGCATGATGTTAGCGCTACCCTTAATCGTTTTGCTGCTTCTGATTAACCTGGTACTGGGTTTGTTAAACCGTGTTACACCTCAGCTCTCTATTTTCGCAGTTGGCTTCCCCATTACCTTAACAGTGGGAATTTTGACTATGGGGTTGATGATGCCTCTGGTTGCGCCCTTCTGTGAGCATCTGTTTAGCGAAGTCTTTGATTTGCTCGCCCAGTTTCTTTCGGAACTGTCTCACCCCTGATGATTAAGTATCTCACCATCTTTCTAAAGTGATACTTAAGCCACCTAAAACATTCTGTGCATTTTTCAAACCAGTTTTCCCAGAAATCAACTAAGGAAAATCTGATAAGTGAGAAGTAACTCTGAAAATTATTCTTATTAAACCGCGCTTCAAGTATTTTATTTCACAGATTCCCGGCACAGCTAACTTGGTGGAATCGTTGACAAAATCGGCAACAGATTGTTTTTGAACAAAAAAAATCCTTTAACGATTTTTCTTGTCAGGACCTTTTTTTTCCGGCATTGTCAACACTCGCTAAAACGTCACACTTTCGCGAATCAAATGTTTTTAAGAATCGTCCTATCAGAATTGACTGTGTTATGCGCGATAGTGACGAGGATCTCAAAACAGGGTGTTATGCACGCTTATTGCAAACCGCCAGCGATTCCCGCTATCACTGGAGGGATAAGTGACGTCAAGGCAACACAAAAACAACTTTGCAGAAACGGGTCAGGGAAGAATACTTTTGGCAGGCGTATGGCCTGTCGCCAGACTGCTGAGCAGAATAAAAAAGTGTCTTAGAAATCTCTCTCGTACAGCAACGCGTAATTCATCGTTGATTTAAACGGATAACAAATTGGTGAGGGTCGCTAAACATGCCAACGATTATTATGGATTCATGCAACTACACACGCCTGGGATTATCGGACTATATGTCCTGTAAGGGAGTCAAAAAGAAAAACATCTTTTCTGTCTCCGATATTGAGCAATTACAGCAGCGCTGCGAACAGTTAAAACCTGGCGTAGTGTTTATTAACGAAGAATGTTTTATCCATGAAGCTGATTCCAGCGACCGCATCCGAAATATTATTATGCAGCACCCGGAAACGCTGTTTTTCATCTTCATGGCCATTTCTAATATCCATTTTGAGGAATACCTCTACGTTCGTAAGAACCTGATTATTACGTCAAAATCGATAAAAACGACGACACTTGACTCCTTACTCAGCACTTATTTGCAGAAAAAGCTCAGCGCGTCTACCCGTATTTCATCAGGTCTGGATGTACACCCTCTGACGTTAAGCCAGACGGAGTCAAATATGCTGAAAATGTGGATGTCAGGTCATGACACCATTCAGATCTCAGACAAGATGCAAATTAAGGCCAAGACCGTTTCGTCACACAAAGGCAATATTAAACGCAAGATAAAAACACATAACAAACAGGTTATCTATCATGTGGTGCGTTTAACTGACAATGTAACGTCAGGTATCTATGTCAATGTGAGATAATCAACTCGCGAAAGAACCGGCCGCCTGGCCGGTTTTTTTTCGCCTTTTTTGCGAGCCAGATCTCACTCCGCTCCCTAACCCTTTCCCCTTCTCTGCCGATGTTAATTTCATAACCCCGACATGAGATCAAGGATATGAACACACCACCGGACTCTTCTACACCGTTCAAGGCTGGCCTGTGGCGCAACCTGCGCCTGGTGCCGCTCTTCAGCATGATTTTTGGCGGTATTATGCTGCTGTTTGCCCTCTGTATCGCCCTTGCCAGCTATTTTCTGATCCAGAGCAACCAGTCTCTTAAGGATGCCACTGACGAAATTCAGGTGCGCATGGGAATCTCTAACAGCTCAAACCACCTGCGCACCGCGCGTCTCAATATTATTCAAGCAGGCGCCGCCGCCCGCATCGGCGAGATGGACGAGTTTAAAGCCAGCATCGCCGCGACCGAGAAGCGTATTCAGCAGGCGCAGGAAGGCTTCAAGGTTTATCAGGAGCGGAAGGTCAAAACCCCTGAAGATATCGCGCTCGACGCCCCGCTGACGGCGCGCTTCAACGACTACGTCGAAAAGGGGCTCAAGCCGATGATCAACGCCGGCAAACAGGGCAGCTTCGAGGGCATTATCGCGCAGGAGACCGACGTCACGCGCAAACTCGACAACGCCTACAACGACGTGCTGCTGCAGGCGATTAAACTGCGCAACCAGCGCGCCGAAGCGATCAACGCGACGGCAGCGCACGAGTCGCGCATCGGCTTTATCGCGATGGCGGCCGCCTTCGTGGCCGCTTTACTGCTGACGCTGATGACCTTCGTCTTTCTGCGTCGCGTAGTGATCAGTCCGCTGCGCCTGTCGGTCGCGCGTATAGAGCGCATCGCGCAGGGCGACCTCACCGCCCCGCCGGAACCGCACGGCCGCAGCGAAATTGGCACGCTGCTGCATAACCTGCAGCTGATGCAGGATTCGCTGGTGAAAACCGTCGGCACGGTGCGTGAAGGCGCGGTGGCGATCTATCAGGGTTCCGGCGAAATCTCTGCCGGGAATACCGATCTCTCTTCCCGTACCGAGCAGCAGGCCGCCGCGCTGGAGCAGACCGCCGCCAGCATGGAGCAGTTAACCGCCACGGTGAAACAAAACGCCGAGAACGCCCACCACGCCAGTCAGCTGGCGGCAGACGCCTCCGGCAAAGCCCGCAGCGGCGGCGAGCTGGTGAGCGGCGTGGTGAAAACCATGACCAATATCTCCGGCAGCTCAAAGAAAATCGCCGAAATCACCAACGTCATAAACAGCATCGCCTTCCAGACCAATATTCTGGCGCTCAACGCCGCGGTGGAAGCGGCGCGTGCCGGCGAACAGGGCCGCGGCTTCGCGGTAGTGGCCAGTGAAGTGCGCAGCCTGGCGCAACGCAGCGCCCAGGCGGCCAAAGAGATTGAGTCGCTGATTGCGGAGTCGGTCAATTTGATCAAAGACGGTTCGCATCAGGTAGGCGAAGCGGGCGAAACCATGGGCGAGATCGTCGAAGCGGTACGTCGCGTGACCGATATTATGGCGGAGATTGCCGCCGCGTCGGATGAGCAAAGCCGCGGCATTCAGCAGGTCAGCCAGGCGGTCACCGAGATGGATAACGTCACCCAGCAGAACGCCTCGCTGGTGGAAGAGGCCTCTGCAGCCGCCGCCTCGCTGGAAGATCAGGCGGGTAAACTCACTAAAGCTGTCGCCGCGTTTCGCCTGCAGGACGCTCCGGCGCCAGCAACAGTAACGGCTGCCGCGCCCGCGCTGAAATCGCCGCGCCTGACGCCGCGTCCGGCACTGGCGGCCTCCGGCAACGATAACTGGGAAACGTTCTAAGGCAGAAACAAATAAAGGCGCTCCGAGGCGCCTTTATTATTATTGATGCAGCATGAAATAAGGCACCGTCAGGCGCCTTATTATTGCCGCGATATTCAGAGAGCGTAAAAGCAAAGCCCTGCGCCGCTATTCCGCCCGATAAGGCTCGACAAATATCCCTTCCGGATGATCGCCCTCATTAAAAAACCAGATGCCGAGCGGATAATCTTCCAGCGCCACCAGATACATGACCCCTTCGTTAAACGGCTCCACGGCGAGAATAGTGCCGAGGCGGCGCGGGCCGCCATCGGTCTTTACGGTGACGCGGTCATTGACCTTCATGCGCGTTGCTCCTGATGATTTTCCTGTGCATCAGTGTAAACGTCCGCCTCAGCGACGCGCAATCACCCAAACCGCATGAATGATGCCGGGGATATAGCCGCACAGCGTCAGTAGAATATTGAGCCAGAAAGCGCCGCCGAAACCGACCTGCATAAATACGCCCAGCGGCGGCAAAATGATGGCGATAATAATGCGTAACAGATCCATGGTCTCTCCTTGTCGCGTTATGGTTTAACTCCGCATGTAACTATAGACGATGCCGCTGATAACAAAGGAAAAACCAGGTAAATTTACGTAAGCCGGCGCTTTTTCGCTTTCTTAACGTTTCGCGACAAGACTTCTGACACGGCAACCTTTTACACTTTTCCTACTGCTTCACCCCAAAGAGGCAGTCAACCTAAAAGTAACAAGGATTTTGCCCGCGCAGCGCGGGCTTTTTTTTGCCTGTTTCTTTCCCACCGCAGAGTTATTCGCCCGCCCTGGCCAGAGTCTATACTTAATCGATCCGTCGCTACCCGTGGTCGGAGAGAAGCGAAATATCCTTTTAAACAAAAGGAGAGCGATGATGGCGCAAATCAATCCTGGCGGCCCTGACCTTCAGCCCGGCGAGAAACCCAATGTGGACTCGCTGCTCGACAGCCTGTCGCGCAGTACGGCGGCCCTCCCGCAAACCTTCCCCGAGGCGGACAACAGCCGCCATCTCAGAACCGGCGGCCGAGCCTGGGGAAGCAGCATAGAACTGGCGGACGAATATGAACTCGATATTCGCGACTGCACCTGTAATGAAATGAACCGCTAATCACAGGCGAAAAAAACCCGGCAGGGAGCGCCGGGTAAATAACCACATAGATTCGTTACATCAGGAAATGCTTGATACCTCTGCAGAGTACGCCTGGCCCGTGCTAAGACAAGTCCTGGCTATGCACAATACAACTGCCTTTTATGTTTGAACCCCGATGGCGTTACCGGGAACAGCCTGAATTCAGGGGCTTTGCGCCGTGCGCTTTTTGTGCATCCCGATTCGCTCAGCCGTTACGTTTTAGGAATTATCCTGGATATGCTGTGCGAGAGGGGAAAAACAGGCGCAATCCGGCATCAGCTATAATACTGAAATTCCGCCAGTTAATGTCGCAAGGAGCCTGCTATGCCCAGTTTGCAACAGCCGCTGTTAGTTATTACCGATCTGGATGGTTCCCTGCTCGATCATCATACCTACCGCTGGGATGCCGCCGCAGAGTGGCTGGCCGAACTGCAGCGCCATCAGGTGCCGGTCGTGCTCTGCTCCAGCAAAACCGCCGCGGAAATCGCGCCGCTGCAAAAGCGTCTCGGCCTGACGGATACCCCCTTTATTGCGGAAAACGGCGCGGTGGTGCAGATGTCGGCGCAGCGACGTGAACGGATCCCGCCGGAGAGTCTCGCCTATGAGGCGCTCTGCCGCACGCTCGGCACGCTACAGCCGGGCTTTCGCTTTCAGGGCTTCAGCCGCTTCACCGATGCCGAAGTCGCGGCGATGACCGGACTAACCGAAAGCGACTCGGCGCTGGCGCGCCAGCGCGAAGCGTCGGAAGTGATCGTCTGGCGTGACGACGAAGAGAAGCTGGAGGCGTTTCGCGCCGCGCTGGCGCAGCACCAGCTGCAGCTTACCCAGGGCGGACGCTTCTGGCACGTCATGCCCGCAGGCAGCGGCAAAGGCGAAGCGCTGCGCTGGCTGCTCAGCCAGTATGACAGCGCGCCCGCGACCATCGGCCTCGGCGACGGTCCTAACGACGCGCCTATGCTGGATGCGGTTGACTACGCCGTGGTGATAAAAGGCTACAGCAAAACGCCGGTCGCGCTGACCCGGCAGGACAAGCAACGGATCTACCATACGGCGCACTACGGCCCCGAAGGCTGGAAAGAGGGACTCGACTATTTCCTGACCCAGCCCGATTAAGCCGCAACTACTTATGATTAAAAGGATGGCGCGATGAGTGATTTTTATCAGAATGGCGTGATTACCAATTTCCATAATCTGACCGACCGCAGCGTTGAGTCGCTGGAAAAAGAGATGGTGCGCTTCGCGCGCAAACGCAAAATGGGGCTCATTCTCCCGTCGCTCTTTTCCGAACTGGAAGGACCGGCGCTAGGCAATATCGTCGATGAGCTGGCCAAAGTGCCCTATCTCGACGAGATCGTTATCGGGCTCGATCGCGCCGACCGCGATCAGTTCCTCTTCGCCCGCGAATTTTTTTCGCGCCTGCCGCAGCGCCACCGCATTTTATGGAATGACGGCCCGCGCCTGAAGGCGATCGACGCCGAACTGGATAAAGAGGGGCTTTCGCCCTCCCAGCCGGGCAAAGGGCGCAACGTCTGGTTCTGCACCGGTTTCACCCTCGCCTCAGATCGTACCCAGTGCGTGGCGCTGCACGACTGCGATATCGTCACTTACGAACGCGGCATGCTGGCGCGCCTGCTCTACCCGCTGGCGAACCCGGCGTTTCAGTATGAGTTCTGCAAAGGGTTTTACGCACGCGTCGCCGATGGCAAGCTAAACGGCCGCGTAGGCCGCTTGCTGGTCGGCCCGCTGCTGCGCTCGCTGCAAAAGGTGTATGGCCACTCCGAATATCTCGACTATCTGGCCAGCTTCCGCTATCCGCTGTCGGGCGAATTCGCCATGCGCACCCACGTGCTCAACGGCATTAAAATTCCTGGCGACTGGGGGCTGGAGATTGGCGTGCTGTCGGAAATTTACCGCAACTACACCACGCGTCAGACCTGTCAGGTCGAGATCGCCGACAACTATGACCACAAACATCAGCCGCTGGCGGAAGATGACGGCACCGGCGGCCTGAAGCGCATGAGCAGCGATATCGTGCAGTCGCTGCTGCGCAAGCTGGCGACGATGGGCGTGCCGCTCACCAGCGACTCATTCCGCGTGCTGAAGGCGACCTACTACCGCAACGCGCTCGATATGATGGAGATCTACAACCACGAAGCGGCGATGAACGGCCTGAAGTTTGACCAGCATATCGAAGAAGCGGCGGTAGAAATGTTTACCCAGTCGATTCTGGAGGCGGGACAGGCCTTTATCGAACGTCCTAACGACAAACCCTTTATTCCCAGCTGGAGCCGCGTCCAGTCCGCCTTCCCAGATATCCTGCAGCGTATCTATCAGGCGGTGGAAGAAGACAACGCCGGCAACGTTTAACCTCCGGCGACCACGCGGTTGCGGCCCTGACTCTTCGCCAGATAGAGTCGGCGGTCCGCCTCCGCCTGCAGGCGGGTCGCCTGGTAGTCGCCCTGCTCTTCGCTGCTGGCGACGCCTGCGGAGAGCGTCACGCTAAAACACTGGCTGGCGTTGACCAGAATGGTTTTCGCCGCCAGCCGCTCTCGCATCCGTTCCGCCACCTTTTCCGCATCCGCCAGGCCGGTTTCCGGCAGCACCACGCAGAACTCTTCGCCGCCGACGCGGCCGGCCAGATCGTCTTTCCGCAGCGCCTGGGAGACGATTGCGGCGACGCGCATCAGCGCCTGGTCGCCCGCCTGATGGCCCCAGGTGTCGTTTACCGCTTTAAAGTGGTCGATATCGAGCTGGATAACCGCCAGCGGCGCGTTAAGCGCACGGCAGCGCGCCGCCTCCGCTTCGAAGCGTTCAAAAAAGGCGCTGCGGTTGAGCAGACGCGTCAGGCCGTCGTAGCTGGCGCGCCACGCCAGCCGATCGGAGAGCTGGCTCAGCCGCCGCACCAGACGCACAATGATCTGGTGCGCCAGCAGCAGCAGCAGCACGAACAGCAGCCACATCACCAGCATAAACAGCATGGCGCCGCCTAAATCCTGGCGCAGTCCTTGCGCCAGGGTTTGCTGGTTCACCAGATAGCCGTCTACGTTTTTCAACCTGCTCCAGGTGATGAACTGATGCTCCAGCCGCAGCGAGCCCTGCGGCTGACGCGCAATCTGCGCATAGAGCCGCCGCAGCGCGCTGGCGCTCAGCGGCTTAGCATCTGCCGCGTTAAGGGAGGCAACGGGATGGCGCGCTTTGTCGAGCAGCACGACGCTGCCCTGCAGCGCGCTGTTGTACATCGTATTCAACTGACTGGCGATACGCTGCTGCGTGAAGTCCATCGACAGCGCTCCATACCAGTAGCCGTTGATAAAGATGGGCGTGCTGACCGTCAGCATCGCGCCCTCATCGTCCGCGCCCTGATAGACGCCAGACCAGCGCAGCTCCTGAGGCGACTCCAGCGTCGCCATGGCGCGAAACCAGGGTCGAGAAACCATGATGGCGTAGCTGGCGGAGAGCGCGGAGAGGCTTTGCGGCGGACGCGAAGTGATAAAGAATCCGGCGCGTGAGGTATACCAAAAGCGCGAGTGGAAATCGGCTTCCGCATCGCTGAACTGCATAATAAAGCTGAACTCCAGCGCCGCGAGCACCTCGCCCTCGAGCCGCGCCGGGTCGCGCTGCAGCAGCGCGTCCTGCGCCAGCCAGCTGTCGCCGACGCCGTTTATCGGCATGCTGCGCGGCATATTGAGCCGCAGCTGCCACGCGGGCTGCGCGCGCAGCTGCTGAAACTCCGCCAGTGCGCGGCGCGCGTGGTGGGCGTCGAGCGGATGCGCCAGCGCATAGGTGAACATGCGCCGGTAATAGATCATCCCGTCGAGGCTCTCCTGAAACTGGCTCTCCAGCCTGCTCTGCATATCCGCCAGCGCAGCGCGCTGCCGATCTTCATAGTTAATTTTCAGCGTGTGGAGCTCACGCCAGGTCAGAAAGAAAGAGAAAAGAAAGACCGCTAAAAACAAGAGATGAACGCGCAGTTCGGGACGTAATTTTCGCATGGAGAGCGGCAAAGCAGCCATCAGCAACGGTGCTCCGAATAACTGGGATCAGGCGAGTATAGCAGGCGTGGGGAATCAAAAAATGCGGGAAGTCACGGGGGATGAACAGCGCATCCCCGTTGAACAGCGCCTAGCTGGCGAGCTGCGTCTCAGAAATCGCGTGGCTCAGCTCATCCTGATGAAAGGCTTCGCGGCGCACGGCGTAGCCGTCATACCAGCGACACTCTACCATTCCGCTGGCGTAGCCTGTGACCACCATGGCAGGTCCGCCCTCTTTATGCTGCACTTCATCGCTAATCGTAAAGACCATCACGCATCCCTCTTTTGACCGTTAACAGAACCTTTTTATCTATAGCAGCCATCTGGACATCCTGCCCGTTAAGGCATGGAAAAAAGCGTAAATTCAGAATAAAGCAGTAAGAAATGTTGAAAATAAAAAAGCGGATAAGAAGGCTTATCCGCTTTTAACATCCGCTGGCGCTGAAATCAGATTTTGCAGCCTTCGCAATCCGCTTCATCGCCTAAGTCGTCAGGCACTTCATTGACCTTTTCCGCCGCTTTGGCTTCGGCCTGCTCAAGCTGGGCATCAATATCAAATTCAAACATATCGTCGTTCATAGCGTCTCCTCTCCTGACTTCACATCATATGGCAGTGCGCTTTATACCGATTTACCGCGCAGTTTAGCAATCAGATTCACCGCTAACAGCACGATCGACCCAACGATAAAGCCGAGCACCAGGTTGGCGCCGTTGCTGAGCAAACTGCCCACCAGCCCGCTCATATCGCCGGTAATCGATTCGATCAGATGATGCAGCGGCGTCAGGCCATGCACAATGATACCGCCGCCGACCAGGAACATCGCCAGCGTGCCGACCACCGACAGAATCTTCATCAGCCAGGGCGCGAACGCCAGCAAGAAGCCACCGATGCCCTGCGCGACCGAGGAGGATTTCTCATTCAGCCAGTAGCCGAGATCGTCGATTTTAACGATGGCGGCGACGATGCCATAGACCCCGATAGTCACCAGGATCGCGATGCCGGCGAGGATCAGAACCTGATTAAGCAGCGGCGCATCGGACACGATGCCGAGGGTAATGGCGACAATCTCTGCAGAAAGAATAAAGTCGGTGCGCACCGCGCCTTTGACTTTGTTCTTCTCGAATTCGCGCGGATCCTGCTGCGCCAGCTTGTCCAGCCGCTGCTGACGCGCCTCCGGGCTTTTCTCCTGCTTATCGTGCTGCAGGCTGTGCAGCACTTTTTCCACCCCTTCATAGCAGAGGTAGGCGCCGCCGATCATCAGCAGCGGCGTGATAAGCCAGGGCGCAAAAGCGGAGATCAGCAGCGCCAGCGGTACCAGGATCAGCTTATTGAGAAAAGAGCCCTTGGCGACGCCCCATACGACCGGCAGTTCGCGATTGGCCTTAACGCCCGTTACCTGCTGCGCATTCAGCGACAGATCGTCGCCCAGCACGCCCGCCGTTTTTTTCGCCGCCACTTTGCCCATGACGGAAATATCATCCAGAAGTGTTGCAATATCATCTAATAAAGTCAGTAAGCTGGATCCTGCCAAAATGTCTTCCTTATTCCGGTTCGTTATGTTGACAACAGGGACAGCGTTCCAGCGTCGCGACGGTAATGTCAGCGATGCCGTCGCACTCCCACTCTACGCGGACCGCCCCTGCCAGCTCGCCTGCATGCAGGTATTTGCTGACCGGGCTTTCCGTCATGCCGGTGATCTCCTCCGTCGCGACCAGGGTGTCGCCGATATAGACGCGTGCGGTCGCATGGGCGTTGACCATGCGCTCGTCGCGCAGCTGGTAGAGGCGTTTTACCGTCAGTTTGATACTGCTCATCCACAACTCCTGATCGCGGGGGAAGGCGAAATCTAACCCGGCGAAGCCGACAAGGCAAGGCGGCCTCAGCGCGGGCGATAGTGCTGAATGCCGTTGTGATCGATCTCGGCGCTCTGGTCCATCGCCAGCAGCCACTCCTCCAGCCGCTCCTGCAAATCGCCATCGCTGAGCCGCAGTTTGTTGCGCAGCGCGCACTCCCAGATAATCAGCACCTTCCAGCCGCTCTCCTGCAGCTGGCGCACATAGCGGTTATCGCGCTCGACGTTGCTGTTGATCTTGCCGACCCAAAACTCGGTGCGCGTCGCCGGCACCTTAAAGAGATAGCAGTGGTGGTGATGCCAGAAACAGCCGTGCACGAAGATAATCGCCTGCTGCTCCAGCAGAACGAAATCGGGGCGGCCCGGCAGGTTCTTATCCTGAACGCGGTAAGCGAAACCGCGATCCTTTAGCAGCTGCGCCACCCGCAGTTCAATGGCGGTGTCCTGCTGGCGTATCGCACGCATATTTTTGCTGCGCGTCGTGCTGGAGTGTACATCGGCCATGGCGCCTCCTTTTTGCCTTCTCTATCAACTTTAGCCTGACTCACTAAAAGCGAAAGCCTGCGCCGCGCTTAGCGAGGCGGGTAAAATCCCGGCGATGCGTCCTGCAGCGGCCTTAAGGCATCGCGCGCCAATTTCTTCACAGCCAGAGGAGTGTTAGCATAGCCCGTTCACAGTTAAGGAAAAACGCATGCTTGTCGATGACGCCACCGCAATGACGGAACCCGCTTCTCCCCTGCTCTCTGCCGATAGCGAAACCGCTGACCTGATGCGCCAGGCGCTGGCGATTTACGCCGCGCGCGATTTAGCAGCGGCATTTCACCAGGCGGGCTTCCACGACTGGACGCCGCAGCAACTGACCCGTCTGCGGCAAAACAAAAGCGCGCTGCCGCCACTGAGCGAAGGCGAACTCACGCTGTTGCGCACTCTGCTGCCGACGCGTCCGGCGCACTACGACAACCCGCTGTTTCGCTTTGTCGATCTCTTCGCGGGCATCGGCGGCATTCGCCGCGGCTTCGACGCCATCGGCGGAAAGTGCGTTTTTACCAGCGAGTGGAACAAAGAGGCGGTGCGCACCTACAAGGCGAATCATTACAGCGACCCGCAAGAGCACAGCTTTAATACCGATATCCGCCTGATAACCCAGCCAGACGGCCTGCGCGACGAGGCGGCTATCTATCGCCATATCGATGCGGCAATCCCCGACCATCAGGTGCTGCTGGCCGGTTTTCCCTGCCAGCCCTTTTCGCTGGCGGGCGTCAGCAAAAAAAATGCGCTGGGCCGCGCGCACGGCTTCGAATGCGAAGCGCAGGGCACGCTGTTTTTCGACGTGGCTCGCATCATTGCCGCCAAAAAGCCGCCGATCTTCGTGCTGGAGAATGTCAAAAATCTCAAAAGCCACGATAAAGGCCGCACCTTCGCCATCATAATGGCGACGCTGGACGAACTGGGCTACGACGTGGCGGACGCCGATGCCGCCGCGCCGGACGCGAAAATCATCGACGCGCGCCACTTTCTGCCGCAGCACCGCGAGCGTATCGTGCTGGTTGGCATCCGCCGCGACTATCCCTTCAGCAACACGCTGTCGCTGCGTCAGATCCAGCAGCTCTATCCGCCCGCGGTGCCGAGCCTGCAAAGCCTGCTGGAGCCTGAGCCGGAAGAGAAATATATCCTTTCCGCCCAGCTGTGGCGCTACCTCTACGACTACGCCAGAAAACATAAAGCGAAAGGCAACGGCTTCGGCTTCGGGCTGAACGATCCGCGTCAGGCCGACGTCTGCGTTCGCACCCTCTCGGCGCGCTACTACAAAGACGGCTCGGAAATCCTTATCGATCGCGGCTGGGATCGCGCGCTGGGCGAAGCGGATTTCAGCAACGCCGCCAATATGGCGCGCCGGCCGCGCCGCCTCTCGCCGCGCGAGTGCGCGCGCCTGATGGGCTTCGAGGCCCCAGGCGAGCGCCGCTTCCGCATCCCGGTTTCCGACACGCAGGCCTACAAGCAGTTCGGCAATTCGGTGGTAGTGCCGGTTTTCGCCGCGGTGGCGAAGCTGCTGTTGCCCTATATCAGGCAGATAAACCAGGCATAACAGGTCCAGAGTTTAGCTTAGTCACGCGCATTGTGCTGTTTTTCGGCGAATGCGCTCGCTGTCACAATGCTGTCACGCAACCGGCGAATACTCGCTTTTATTTTCAGGTTGCGCTATGTCCTCTGTCACGCTGTTCTCTCGCCGCTTTCGTCTGCGCATGCCGGTATTTCCCGGCTGGCTCAGCAGCCTGCGCGGCAACTTTACCCTGTTCGTTATTCTCTTTTGTCTGCTGCAGGCGCTGGGCGTCACGCTGCTCGCCGCGCAGGTCAGCCATACGCAAAGCGCGCTGGCGCAGAGTGCGTTACTGCGGGAAAGGCTGGCCCTGCTCGATAAAGCGCGCATCGAGCTCCTTACCGCCAGCGACAGCAGCCACCGCGCCGGCATCTATCTGATGCAGGATCAGCAGAGCGGCTCTGTCGACAGCTGGAAAAGCCTGGCCGACAGTGCCAGCGCCTCGCTGCAGCAGGCGAAAACGCTGTTCGCGCGCTACCAGGCCGACCAGAACGGCGCGCTGGCGCAGGCCTTTACGCTGCTGGCGAAGGGGCTGGAAGAGCAGTTAAAAGGATTAACGGATAATAAAATCGACGCCTTTTTTATGGTGCCGATGCAGGCCTGGCAGCAGCAGTTTAACGACGCCTGGTTCGCGGAGATGGACGCGGCAAACAGAGATCTCGACGCGGTCAACCGCAGCACGCTGGCGAGCATGACGCACAGCCGCAACCTGTCGCTGCTGGTCAGCGCGCTGTTGTTCGCGCTGCTGCTGGTGGGCGGCGTGCTGCTGGCACGCGGGGTTATCGCGCCGCTGCGCCACGCCAGCGGCCAGCTGCAGCGCATCGCCACCGGCGACCTGCTTCCGCCGCCCGCCGCCGGACGGCTGCAGCCGCGCGAAACGCGGCAGCTGTTCAGCGCCATGGCAGAGATGCGGCACGGGCTGCGTCATATCGTTTATGAGATCAATACCATCGCCGCCGGCGTGGCGGCGGGCGCAGGCGAGATGCAGCAGCGTAACGCGCGCGTCAGCGCTCAGCATGAGTCGCAAAACGCCAGCTTCACCCATTTGTCGCAGCGGCTGCGCCGCGTGGCAGATGAGGTAGAGAGCAGCGCGCAGGTGTCGCGGCAGGCGACGCAGCAGGCGTACGATGCCGATCGCCTGATGCAGCAGTGCGTCTCGCGGGTAGATGAGATGGAGACGCAGATGCGCCAGATTGTCGCCGCCTCCGGGGATATTGCCGGGATCGTCGAGATGCTGGATAGCCTCTCGCTCCAGACGCGCCTGCTGGCGCTTAACGCGGCGATTGAGTCTGCCCACGCCGGCGTCTACGGCCGCAGTTTTTCGGTGGTGGCGAAGGAAATCGGCATGCTCTCCAGCCAGAGCAGCGGATCGACGCAGCGCATCGACGGTTTGATCCAGCACACGCAGCAGCATGTGGCTCAGGGTTTTAATAAGGTCAAGGTGCTGGAAACGCTGTTTCAGACCATCAGCAGCGCAGTAGCCGATATCGCCGTGCAGCTGCAGGCGCTACAGCAGAACGCCACGGCGCAAAGCGCGCGCGTCAGCCACATCGCCGCCGAAATCCATAAGCTGGACGAGACGCTACAGGCTAACGCCGGACTCAGCGCGCAGCAGCAGCACGCCGCCGACGCCCTGCAGCAGCAGGCGGCGCGTCTGGCGCAGAGCGTGCGTCAGTTCCGCATCGAGCAGGCGTAAACGCCGCCCATAAAAAAACCCGTCTTGCGACGGGTCCGTTTTATTTCTTCTTCTTGGTCTGTTTCTTCAGCAGGGCGCGAAGCTGTTTGACCTCTTCCGCGGAAAACGCGTTTGACGCGGTTTCCGCCGTGTCCTGATTGTCTACCGCCGAGGCGGTGGGCGGCAGCAGGCTCTCCTGTAAACGCTGAACAATCTCCTGACTCATTGAGATTTGATTCTCCAGCGCCAGCTGTTTCAGCTGCTCTTTCAGCGCCGGATCGATCTTAATCGTCAAATTTACCGTCTCGGTCATTCTGTTACTCCCTTCGTTATTTATCATCAACGTAGCGGAAGTCACGACCGTTTAACAGACTGTCACAAAAATTTAATATTAGGCGCGTAAGAGACTGAAATCGCGCAGCACTGACTCGTCGAAGCTGGTGAGATTGCCCTGCAACTCGGCGCATAGCTTGGCCATATAGTGCACAAGGAAGTCGGCGTTATACTGCGCCAGCGCCCTGCCCGCCTCGGTCTGCATCGTGTCGGGGAGCCGCAGCAGCTTCTTCTGAAAGTGATCGAGCGTCCAGTTGACGTCGTTGAGCTCGCGCATCTTGCCGAGCGGATCCTCGTTATCGAACAGCGGCCGGTTAAGCGCGCCGGCCGTATAGAACACGCGCGCCAGCCCGATAGCGCCCAGCGATTCGAGCCGATCGGCGTCCTGCACGATTTTCGCCTCCAGGGTTTCCGGCGCGATAGCAGCGCTGAAGCTGTGCGCCTTAACGGCGTGCGACACCGCCGGGATCAGCGCGTCAGGAAAGTCGGGGAAATCCTGCGTCAGGATGCGCGCGGTCTCTTCGGCGGCATAGGTCGAAGCAAGATGGCGCTCGGGGTGATTTTTCGGCAGGTTGACCACATCGTGGAAGTAGCAGGCGGTGAGCACGACCAGCGGGCTGGCGTCGCTGCCCGCCATAATGCGCTGCGCGCTCATCCAGACACGGCGCAAATGGGCGATATCGTGCGCCTTGTCATCATGAACCCAGTTAATCAGAAACCAGCTTTCGAAGCGCGTTTGCCAGAGTGAGAGCGACATGGCTTATCTCCCTGTTAATGTTTGGGTACCGGTCTTAACATCGGACCGTACGCAGTGGGACGTCATCTTACCGAGTGGCTGATGACAAATTTTTGACACAGGGTGGTGTAAAATGCGCAGTGACATAACCGGTTCGAAAAAAATGAGACCGGGATCGAGTTATAGCGCCAATTCAAGCATTATCCCAGCTTTTAACAAACTTTCAGCATTAACCCATATCAATTATCTTAAGCAAAACTTATTAATATCGCTCAAAATTGACGTGCTACCTTTGAAGCCGTCAAGTAAGCTCACCGGATATGAAACCTATGCTCACTCAGGATATCTTCGCTTTGTGAAGGTTAAAGAATCTGAAAAGGTTTCAAAAACGTCCGATATAACGTACTGTATCCGGGTTATACCAGGTAAGGGACCACTTAGTAGACTCGGACTGGTGCGTTTTTTGCATTTTCGCTTTTTCCTAAAGGCAAATCGTTGTGTTGCCGTTACTGTAAGGCGTCAAATTGTTAAGCGGATTGATGTAAATTCATCATCGCTACACGCAGGCGCAAGACAGCGGTTTAATGTGTGTCCACCGGGTTTTATTTATATTCAGAGGTAATCAATGAAAGAACGGCCGATTCTTTTTTCCGAACAGCGGGTTCGCGCCCTGCTGGTTGGCCAGCAAACCCAGACCCGGCGCATCATGAAAACGCAGTCTTTCGGACCCGGTCAGGATCACCATGAAGGCGTGCATGCCTTTGACGTTAACGCTAACCATCTGCACGGCTATAAGCTGATGTCGATGGCTGATATCAGCCAGCACTGCCCATACGGCAAGCCGGGCGATATTCTCTGGGTGCGCGAAACCTGGCGTGGGCCTATCGTGCCGGAAAACGATCTGGCGGAGTATGAGCGCGATCCGGCGCCGTTCCGCCTGCCGGAGTTTTGCCAGTACCGCGCCGACAACAACGAGCTGGGACACCATGCCCAGGGTGGCCCGGAAGCCGATCAGTTCGGCTGGCAGACCGCCATTCACATGCCACGCTGGGCCAGCCGCATCAACCTGCAGATCACCGCCGTGCGTGCGGAAAAAATTCAGGATATCAGCGAAGATGACATCATGGCCGAGGGCGTGCAAACCGATTCCCACTTCCTCAATAACTTCTTCACCATGAACATGAATGCGGAGTCGCCTAAAGAGGCCTACCGCAAGGCGTGGCAGAAGCAGTACGGCGCGACCAGCTGGGAAGTGAATCCCTGGGTCTGGGTGATTGAATTTGAGCGCGTCGCGCGCAATTAATAGCGCTTTGCGGGCTGAATCACAGACAAATTGCTTGCTAAGCGGTTGAATAGACAGCTTTCACCCCTGCAGCCAGATTAAGGTGCCAGCAACCGTTTCGGGTGCTGGCATTTTTTCTGGCGGTCAGGATAGCGCGGGTAATTCGTCAGCGAGTATTACGATGTTTAAATGGCCGTGG
>NZ_MLJJ01000007.1 GCF_002095575.1 Pantoea septica
GCGCCGTGCATCTGCCCCGACAGACCGATGGCGCGAATCGCGCCCCATATTTCCGGTACCTGCTGGCGCAGCCCGGCGATCGCATGGCCACAGGCCTGCCACCAGCGCTCGGGATCCTGTTCCGCCCAGTGCGGATGCGGGCGCTGCACGCTGAGCGTGACGTGATTCGACGCCACGATTTCGCCCTGTGGGTTCAGGATCAGCGCTTTGAGTTCAGAGGTACCAATATCAATACCGAGATACATGATGTGCGCTCCTTACACCGTCGCTGGCTGCAGCAACTGCTGCTCTATGGCGTTTACGCTGCGCGCCACCAGTGCATGAAAGGCGCGATCGTCAGCCAGTTCAGCAAACAGCGACGTGTCGCTGAGAAACGTCTGCAGCGCATTTTCACCGGCCAGCTGCTGGCGCAGCGCGTCGGCCTTGAGCACGCCATCCTGATAAGCGTACGGCAGCTGACCGCGGGCCCAGCGTTGCAGAAACAGGTAAAACAGCGCCGGCAGCATGGCGGTGGCCGTGGGTTCTGCGCCGCGCTGATAGCACTCGCGCAGCGTGGGCGTCACCATGCCCGGGATTTTCGATAGCCCGTCGGCACCGACGCGCTGGTTGGTATCTTTGATGTAGGGATTGCTAAAGCGTGCCAGCACCACGTCGCGATAATCCGCCAAATCCAGCGGGCTGGGTGACAGCGACGGAATCACATCCTGGGTGATGTAGTTATAAGCCAGCTGGTAAATCGCAGGCTGGCGCGTGCTGTCATCAATGTAATCATGCCCTGCCAGTGTGCCGGCCCAGGCTATGGCTGCGTGCGTGGCGTTAAGAATGCGTATTTTCGCCTCTTCCCACGGCAGCACCGAGGTCACCAGCTCCACGCCCACTTGCTCCAGCGCCGGGCGCCCGGCAATGAAATCATCCTCAATTACCCACTGGATAAAGGATTCCGCCATTACCGCTGCGCCATCGTCTTTGCCGGTAGCCGCTTTGACGCGTTCGGCAACATCCGGCGTCGGACGCGGCGTGATGCGGTCAACCATCGTATTGGGCGAGGTGGTGTTATCACGCACCCAACCGGCCAGCGCGCTGTCGCCCTGCGCGGCTAGAAACGCCAGCAGGCCGTGGCGGAAACGTTCGCCGTTGTGGCGCAGATTATCGCAGTTGAGCAGCGTGACCGGCGCGCCGCCGCTGGCCACGCGCTGGCGCAGAATGCGTGCCAGCGCGCCGTAAATAGTGCGGACTTCACCGCGAAGATCGGCCTGGATATCCGGCTGACTGAGATCGAGTTCATATCCGGGCGTCAGATAGTAGCCAGCTTCGGTCACGGTAAACCCAATGACTTTGGTGCGGGCGCTGGCGCCCTGCGCCACCAGCGCGCTGATTTCCGCGTCCCACGGCAAAATGGTGCGCAGCGACGTGATGGTTTCATACGCGCGCTCGCCCTCCGGCGTGACGGTTTCCAGCACATATTCGCCGTTTTGCGCCTCAAGCTGGTCAAGTAGCGCTACCGCGTCGCCACGGATGTTGCCGAGCGCGATGCTCCAGCTGTCGTCGCCCTGCTGGCGCAGCTGATGCAGATACCACGCCTGATGCGCCCGGTGAAAAGAGCCTGCACCGATATGCATCCATACTGATTTCGTCGTCATAGCCGCCTCGAATTAAACATTTGCCAAAGTTAAGGGCATTTGCCCGATACGGCGTAGCATAGTCGCCGCCGGGGCGATCGTTCTGAGAGATTCATCACAATTAATACTTTTGCTCTTTTTCAGGGCTTTTGCTCAGTTAGCGCTTTAGATGCAAGACGCGATAAACTGGCGTATCGGTTTTTGACGGAACAATGCGATGAGCAGAGAAGAGAAGAAGCAGGAGCTGGCGGCACGGGCAGCCTGGATGTATTACGTGGCGGGCCTGACGCAACAGGAGATTGCGCGCGCGCTGGGCTTATCGCGCCAGGTGGCGCAGCGGCTGATCTCAAGCGCGCGTGAGATGGGGATGGTTAGCGTGAAGATTGACCACCCAGTCACCCACTGCCTGCATCTGGCGCGCGAGATAGCGCAAAAGTTTGGCCTGACGCTGTGTCGCGTGGTGCCGTCAGCCGGGCTGGATGATGCGGCGATTCAGCAAATGCTGGCCGTAGAGGGCGCGGCGGTGATGGCGCAGTTTATTAACGAAGAGACACCCCAGGTATTTGGCATCGGTTCCGGCAAAACGCTGCGCTCAATCATTGATGCGCTACCCTGGGTTGAACGCCCGCAGCATCAGTGCGTATCGATGATTGGCGCGATTGCGCGCGACGATTCCGGCACCCGCTACGACGTGCCGCTGAAAATGGCGGAAAAAATGCAGGGCAAGTATTTCTTCATTCCGGCACCGCTTTACGCGGATACGCCGCAGGACAAAGCCATGTGGGTTCAGCATCAGGTGTACCAGCGCGTAGCCCAGCGTGCGTTACTGGCGGATGTCGCGTTTGTCGGCATTGGTGAAGTGATGCCGGGCTGCCCGCTCAATGCCGAAGGGTTTATTACCGATGCGCAGGTCAAGGCGCTCAACGCGCGCGGCGTGGCTGGCGAAATGCTGGGGCACTTTTTCAATCAGCAAGGGGAACGCGTTTTCGGCGAAACCGATGAGCTGCTGACCAGCGTGCTGCTGGAGAGCCAGACGCAGCGCAACATTATCGGATTTGCCGGCAGCGCGCGCAAATACGCGGCAATTCAGGCCGCGCTAAACGGGGGCTGGGTTTCCGGGCTGGTGACCGATGAAGACACCGCGCTGAAGTTGCTGCGTGAGTGATTAAAAAGCGCGGCGCGATTTATCGCGCGGACCATAGCGCCGCATGGCTGGCCAACGCGCAATGAACCGCGCCGCTACAAATCTGTTGCCTATTTCAGCGAGCCTTTAAGAAACTGCTGCAGCCGCGGGCTTTTCGGATTGCCGAACAGCGCGTCCGGCGGCCCTTCCTCTTCAATCTTGCCCTGATGCAGGAAGATCACGTGGCTGGAGACGTGGCGCGCGAACTCCATCTCATGGGTCACCACCACCATGGTTTTGCCCTCTTCCGCCAGCTTCTGCATGATACGCAACACTTCGCCCACCAGCTCAGGATCGAGCGCCGAGGTCGGTTCGTCGAACAGCAGCACCTCCGGCTCCATCGCCAGCGCACGCGCGATTGAGACGCGCTGCTGCTGACCGCCCGAAAGGTGCACCGGATATTTCGCCTGCGCGCGCTCGTCGATGCCGACCTTATTGAGATAGTTGACGGCGCGGGCGTCCGCTTTGCTCAGTCCCAGCACCTGAATCGGCGCCTCCATCACGTTCTCCAGCACCGTCATATGGCTCCACAGGTTAAAGTGCTGAAATACCATGGTGAGTCGAGTGCGCAGCGAACGCAGCTGCTCTTTATTAGCCACCCTGAGCTGACCGTCGGTGTCGCGCACCAGGTTGATCGGCTCGCTGGTTACGGAAATGGTGCCTTCGCTCGGCTTCTCCAGGAAATTTATGCAGCGCAGGAAGGTGCTTTTCCCCGATCCCGACGATCCGATAATGCTGATCACGTCACCTGCATCGGCCTGTAAAGAGACCCCTTTTAGTACTTCATGGTCACCGTAACGCTTATGCAGTTCGGTCACGCTTAACTTGTTATCAGCCATAGTTCTACTCAATGCGATGACGAAGGTTTGATGTGTGCGAGGAAGCGGCGCTCCGCCAGACGGAACAGGCTAATCAACACATAAGAGATAATCAGATAGAGCACCGCCGCGATGCCGAACGCGGTAAAGGGCTGATAGGTCGCCGAGTTAATATCGCGCGCGATCTTCAGCAGGTCCGGCACCGTCGCGGTAAAGGCGAGCGCCGTGGAGTGCAGCATCAGGATCACCTCGTTGCTGTAGGCGGGCAGCGCGGTACGCAGCGCGGACGGCAGGATAATGCAGCGGTAGAGCTTAAAGGTAGAGAAGCCATAGGCGCGCGCCGCCTCAATTTCGCCGTGCGGCACGGCGCGGATCGCCCCGGCGAAAATCTCCGTGGTATAGGCGCAGGTATTAAGGGTAAAGGCCAGCAGCGTACAGTTCAGCCCGCTGCGGAAAAAGGCGTTAAGCAGCTCCGAGCCTTTGACCACTTCCAGCGTATACATGCCGGAGTAGAACACCAGCAGCTGCACATAGAGCGGCGTGCCGCGAAAGATGTAGGTAAAGAGCCAGACCGGGGTGCTGACGAAACGGTTCGGCGAGACGCGGGCGATAGCCAGCAGCACCGCCAGGCAGCCGCCGATCGCCACCGACAGGATCAGCAGCCACAGAGTAATGGCGACGCCGGTAAAGCGATAGCCGTCGGTCCAGAGCAGGGATTTCCAGTACTCCTGAATAATATCGATCATAGCTCCGCCCTTTTTACGCCGACCGAATAGCGGCGATTCAGCCACCACAGCACGCCGTTGGACAGCGTGGTAAAGATTAAATAGATGGCGCCGGCGACGATGGCGAAGTAGAACGGCTGCCAGGTGCTTTTACCCGCCAGCTGCGTCGCTTTTACCACATCCTCCAGCCCCAGCAGCGACACCAGCGCCGTGGCTTTAAGGATCACCTGCCAGTTATTGCCGATGCCGGGCAGCGCGTAGCGCATCATGCCGGGGAACAGAATGCGGCGAAAAACCTGCGAGCCGGTAAAGCCGAAGGCGGTTGCCGCTTCGATCTGCCCTTTCGGCACGGCGAGAAACGCGCCGCGAAAGGTTTCGGTAAAGTAGGCGCCGTAGATAAAGCCGAGCGTAATAATACCGGCCACCATCGGGTCGATATCGAACTGGGCGAGGCCCATGGCGTCGGTCAGCGCGTTAAGGGCGATCTGCAGGCCGTAAAAAATCAGCAGCATCAGCACCAGGTCGGGCACGCCGCGGATCAGCGTGGTATAGCCTTCAAACAGCATCGCCAGCGGGCGACTGCGGGAGAGTTTCGCGCCCGCGCCAATCAGGCCGAGCACAACAGCCAGCAGCACCGAGCTGAGCGCCAGCTCCAGCGTCACCAGGGTGCCTTTGAGAATAACCTCGGAATAGCCGTACAACATTTAATCGATCCTGTCGTGGAGAAAACATCAATGTCCTGCCCGCGGGCGCGCCAGCGGGCAGTCCTGACCAGATTGCGCGTTGCGCCGCGCGGCTCAACGCAGGAGGATCAGGTAAAGGTCGACAGGGTTAGTCACCGTACACATTGAAATCAAAATACTTTTTCGCGATCTTGTCGTAGGTGCCATCTTTGCGCATCGCCTCGAACGCTTTGTCGATGGCCGCCTTCAGCTCGCTATCGTCTTTACGCAGTCCCATGCCGGTGCCGACGCCAAAAATCTTGTCGTCTTTCACCGCCGGACCGGCGAAGGCGTAGTTCTTGCCTACTGGCTGCTTCAGGAAGCCTTCGCTCGCCTGCACTTCATCCTGAAACGCCGCGTCGATACGACCCGCGTTCAGATCCTGATAAACCAGATCCTGGTTCGCGTAAGGCGTCACGTTGACGCCTTTAGGGCGCCAGTTCTGGTTAGCGTAGGTTTCTTGCGTGGTGCCCTGCAGCAGGCCGATGTTTTTGCCCTTCAGCGACTCGATGGTCGGCTGAATCGGCGAGCCTTTCTGCGCCACCAGGCGGGCGTTCGCCGCATAGAGTTTGTCGGAGAAGGCGATCTCTTCCTGACGTTTGGCGGTAATGGAGAGCGAGGAGATGATGGCGTCGATCTTCTTGGCCTTCAGCGACGGGATCAGCGCGTCGAAATCGCTTTCCACATAGGTGCACTTCGTATTGATGCGTTTACAGATTTCGTTGGCAAGATCGATATCAAAGCCAACAAGCTGTCCTTGCGCGTTTTTCGATTCAAACGGCGGGTAAGTCGGGTCAGTCCCAATGCGAATCGACGACGGCACCGCGGCAAAAACGCTGGCGGCGCTGGTCAGGCCCAGCATGAGAGAAAGAGCCAGAACTCGCTTTTTCATAGATTACCCTCAGTGAAGTGCTTTTTGTTATGGGTGCGTGATGTGTTTGCGCTTGTTAAGCCACATATTTCTTGCATATTTCATGCCAGCAATGCAAGCCATTCGCGCGCCCGGCAGCGCGTCAGCAAGGCGTTGCCGCCGGGTTTGTGAGGGGAATATATCAGTGATGTAAGAGAGAAAAAGCGACCTTGTTAACTTTTGGTGCACCAAATGCACGAAGAGTGATCGCCAGCGCGCATTTGCACCTGAATAGTGCAAAATATGACGGTTATGCCCCGTTCCAGCGCGTAAAAAGATCCTGCGGCAGCGTAATATCGAACTGATCGACGACGCGGTTAACTGTCTGATCCACCAGCTCCATAATCGACTGCGGGCGATGATAAAAGGCCGGCACCGGCGGCATAATCACCGCGCCCAGCTCGGCGGCGGTGGTCATCATGCGCAGATGACCAATATGGAGCGGCGTTTCGCGCACGCCCAGCACCAGCTTGCGCTGCTCTTTCAGCACCACATCGGCGGCGCGCGTCAGCAGGCTGTCGCTGTAGCTGTGCACAATGCCGGAGAGGGTTTTCATCGAGCATGGCAGGATGGCCATGCCAAGGGTCTTGAACGATCCCGACGAGATGCTGGCGGCGATATCGCGCACGTCGTGCACCACATCGGCCAGCGCCTGCACTTCGCGCAGCGTGTAGTCGGTTTCCAGACTGAGCGTCTGCCGCGCCGCCGGACTCATCACCAGATGGGTTTCCACCTCGCTGACCTGCTGCAGCACCTGCAGCAGCCGCACGCCGTAGATCGCGCCGCTTGCGCCAGAGATGCCAATGATGAGTCGTTTCATGCGTGTTCCTTGCGGGTTCAGAGAGACGCTATGATAGCGCGGGCCAGAACAGGAAAACAAACGGGGCGGATTTCTCCGCCCCGTGCTTTTCCTGTCATCGCAGAGAACGCGTTTAGCCTTCGTTATGCAGCTCGAGGTTCTCGACTTCGTTCTGACGCTGCAGCGCTTTGGCGTCGTCGTTGCGCAGCGACTGGAGATACTCCAGGTACTGCTGATCGACATCTTTGGTGACGTAGACGCCGTTGAACACTGAACATTCGAACTGGGCGATATCGGGGTTCTCTTCGCGCACCGCTTCGATCAGGTCGTCCAGATCCTGGAAGATCAGCGCGTCGGCTTTAATCAGCTGGCAGATCTCATCTACTTCACGGCCGTGCGCGATCAGCTCGGTGGCGCTCGGCATATCGATGCCGTAGACGTTCGGAAAACGGATTTCCGGCGCGGCGGACGCCAGATAAACGCGTTTCGCGCCCGCTTCGCGCGCCATCTCGATAATCTGTTCGGAGGTGGTGCCGCGCACGATAGAGTCATCCACCAGCAGCACGTTCTTGTCGCGGAACTCGGCGCGGTTGGCGTTGAGCTTGCGGCGAACGGCGCTGCGGCGCAGCTGCTGGCCCGGCATGATAAAGGTGCGGCCGACGTAGCGGTTTTTCACAAAGCCCTGGCGATAAGGCTTGTCGAGAATGCGCGCGATCTCCAGCGCGATATCGGTAGAGGTTTCCGGGATCGGGATCACCACGTCGATATCAAGGTCTTCCCACTCGCGAGCGATTTTCTCGCCCAGCTTGGTGCCCATACGCACGCGCGCGCTGTAGACGGAGATCTTGTCGAGGAACGAATCGGGACGCGCAAAGTAGACGTACTCGAACAGGCACGGGTTGCTTTTCGGGTTCTCGGCGCACTGGCGCGTAAACAGCTGGCCCTGCTCGGTGATATAGACGCCTTCGCCCGGCGCGACGTCGCGCAGGAACTCAAAGCCCAGCGTATCGAGCGCCACGCTCTCGGAAGCGACCATATACTCGACGCGGCTGTCAGGCAGCACGCGCTTGCCCAGCACCAGCGGACGAATGCCGTTGGGATCGCGGAAGGCGACCATGCCGTGGCCGATGATCATGGCGACAACGGCGTAAGCGCCGCGCACCTGCTGATGCACCGCCGCCACCGCTGCGAAAATGTTATCCGCTTCCAGCGGGTCGTTCTGAAAACGGTCCAGCTCCTGCGCGAAGATATTCAGCAGGATTTCAGAGTCTGACGTGGTGTTGACGTGACGGCGGCCCTTTTCGAACAGGTGCTTGCGCAGGTCATGCGCGTTAGTCAGGTTGCCGTTATGGGCCAGCGTAATACCGTACGGCGAGTTAACGTAGAACGGCTGCGCTTCAGAGGCGCTGGAGCTGCCTGCGGTCGGGTAGCGAACGTGGCCGATCCCCATATTGCCCTGCAGACGCTGCATGTGGCGAGCTTCAAAGACATCGCTGACGAGGCCGTTCGCCTTACGCAGACGGAAGCACTTCAGCGCATCGATAGTACAAATGCCTGCGGCGTCCTGCCCGCGGTGCTGCAGCACCGTTAACGCATCATAGATCGACTGGTTGACCGGCATAAACCCGGTGATACCAACAATACCGCACATGTTGTCATTTCCTCATTAGCCGCACTCCCGGTGGCGTCACCGGGGCAAAAAACTCGACGTGCTTTTCAGGTAGTCAAAAAACCATCTGATTATATAACTGAACTGGGGAATGAGCTGGGACTGCTGCCAGTCCGGACTTTTGGAAAAGCCGGTGAATGTGTCGAGGAAGAAAAGGATCGCGCTAACGATCAGCACGCCGCGTAACGCCCCGAAACAGACCCCCAAAACCCTGTCGGTTCCCGACAGGCCGGTCTTTTCAACCAGCGAGCCGATCACATAGTTGACTATCGCGCCGACAATCAGCGTCGCGACGAACAGCACCGCGATGGCGATGCCGTTACGCACCAGTTCGTCGTCAAAACCTGTAAACCAGACTGCAAGGTAGGCGTAGTAATGACTGGCGACAAAAAACGCGCATCCCCAGGTAACGAGAGATAAGGCTTCGCGGACAAACCCTCGAATCAGGCTGACCAGAGCCGAAAAACCAACTACCGCAATAATGACGTAATCAATCCAGATCATGAACTCTTCCAGCGCCAGTGCGTCTGCACCCCTGCATCCAGTTCGGGGCGCATTCTAACAGAAAAAGAAAACGTTTGCGTAGCGCTTTTCCTTTTCACCTTCCATAAAAAGGGCGATGAAAAAAACTTTCCTCGCCCTCTGGAGATTCAACTGTTCAAACGGTTGAATCTTAACTATTTATATTGCGCCGCGTGGCTTTAACACTGCGTGCGGCGCCGCCTTTTTATGCCATAGGCGGCGCCAATCGATGCCTTAGCGCGCGCTGTAGGGCTTAACCACCCCGCCGAGGCCGGAAACGCTTTGCAGCTCTGAAAGCGAGCTTTGCAGTTTGGCTTTTGAGGCGTCCGGGCCGACATAGATACGGGTGATTTGTCCCTGCACCGGCGTCGACGGCACGGTAAAGGCGCGATAGCCCGACAGACGCAGCTTCGCCACGATTTCGCTCACCTTCGCCGCGTTTTTCAACGCGCCGAGCTGCACCACGTAAGCCTGACCGGCAGGCGCGCTCTGCTCTGCGGCCTTCGGCGTTTCCACCGTCTTCGCGGGTTCGCTCTGCCTGGTTTCCACCGGCTTAGATTCTACCGGCTTTGACTCAACCGTCTTCGGCTGCTCGGCCGGTTTCGGCTGCGCTTTCGGCTGCTCGACCGGTTTCGCTTTCGACGATTCGGTCGGCCGGGTTTTCGGCTGCTCAGCCTGACGCGGTTTCGCCGGCGTATTCTGATGCACCGGCGGCGGCGTCACCACGCTGGGTTCGCTTTCGCTTTGCGGCGCGGCGTTGCCCTGCTCGGCGACAGGATTGCCGGCGGCGCTGTTGCTGCTGCTGACCGCGCTGCCCGCGCCCTGCGGCGGCTGCGACGGCAGCGGCTGCGTCACCGGCGGCACCATCTCGCTATCCTGCTGATCGTCCGGTTTCGGCACCAGCGGAATCGCCGCGAACTCCTCTTTATAATGCTTCTTTTTGCCGTCCAGCAGGCCCGGCAGCACAATCACGCCGACCGCCACCAGAATAATGGTGCCGACCAGGCGGTTCTGAAACTTACTTGCCACGACCTTTCTCCGTCTCTGTCGATTCCATGACCTGCGCCACGGTATGGAAAGATCCACATACCAGCACGATGTCCTGCGCGTCGGCCTGGCCGCGCGCCGCCTGCCAGGCGCTCTCCACGTCGGCAAAGGCGGTGGCCGCGTCGCGAGGCAGATGCGCCATCAGCTCATCGGCGGTAGCGCCGCGCGGTCCGTCAAGCGGCGCGCAGTACCAGCGATCGATTTGCGGCGCCAGCGCCGCCAGGGTGCCGTCGATATCTTTGTCATGCAGCATCCCCACTACCGCGTGCACCCGGCCCTGTTTCGGCAGCTGCGCCAGACGCGACGCCAGATAGCTCGCCGCATGAGGGTTATGCGCCACATCGAGGATAACGCGCGGCGATTCGCTTACCGTCTGAAAACGGCCAGGCAGGATCGCCAGCGGCAGGGTATGGCGGATAATCGCTTCGCTGACCTTAAGGCCGGAGGCGCGCAGCGCCGCCAGCGCCGTGGCCGCGTTGGGCAGCGGCACCTGCGGCAGCGGCAGATCGTTCAGCTCGCCCTGCGCGTCGCGGTAAGCCCAGCTTTCCGGCTGCTGGCTATAGCGCCAGTCGCGGTCGCGCCGCAGCAGCTGCGCGCCCTTCTCCGCCGCGACGGCGGCGATGCTGGCGGGCATATCCGGCTCGCCGACCACCGCAGGCTTGCCGCCGCGAAACACCCCCGCTTTCTCGCGGCCGATGCTTTCACGATCGGGGCCGAGCCAGTCGGTATGGTCCAGCGCGATGCTGGTCACCACCGCCACGTCGGCGTCGACGATATTGGTGGCGTCCAGACGGCCGCCCAACCCGACTTCGAGGATCGCCACGTCGAGCTGCGCCTGTTGAAACAGGTTCAGCGCGGAGAGCGTGCCGAATTCAAAATAGGTCAGGGAAACGTCGCCGCGTCCCGCTTCGATTTTCGCAAAGCTCGCGGTATGCAGCGCGGCGTCAAGCTCTTCGCCCTGCACGCGCACGCGTTCGGTATAGCGCACCAGATGCGGCGAGCTGTAGACGCCGACGCGGTAGCCCGCCGCTATCAGCAGCGTTTCGAGCGTACGGCAGGTGGTGCCTTTGCCGTTGGTGCCGGCGACGGTGAAGACGAAAGGCGCGGGTTTTAACAGGTCGAGGCGCTGCGCGACGCAGCGAATGCGATCCAGGCCCAGCTCGATGGTCTGCGTGTGCAGATGCTCAAGATAGTAAAGCCACGTGGCCAAAGGCGACGTGGCTTGAGGAAGGTGAAGAGTGTCCATATGTCCCGTTTAACAGATTTTGACCCGGTTCAGCCGGTTCGACGGTGCATTGGTGAAAGGCGCGGCGCGCGCGCCTCTCTCTCCTGTCAGGCCTCGTTGCTTTCCGGCTCTTCCGCAGGCGCGGTCGGTTCGCCATCGTGCAGCGGCGCGGGAAGATTCATCATCTTCGCCAGCAGGCTCGCCAGTTTATAACGCATTTCCGGGCGGCGAATGATCATATCGATCGCGCCCTTCTCAATCAGGAACTCGCTGCGCTGGAAGCCCGGCGGCAGTTTTTCGCGCACGGTCTGCTCGATAACGCGCGGACCGGCGAAGCCGATAAGCGCCTTCGGCTCAGCGACGTTAAGGTCGCCCAGCATCGCGAAGCTGGCGGAAACGCCGCCCATGGTCGGGTCGGTCAGCACCGAAATATAGGGCAGACCGCGCTCCTGCATTTTGGCCAGCGCGGCGCTGGTTTTCGCCATCTGCATCAGCGACATTAGCGCTTCCTGCATACGCGCGCCGCCGCTGGCGGAGAAGCAGATCAGCGGACAGTTGTCTTCCAGCGCCTGCTCGACCGCACGCACGAAGCGCGCGCCGACCACCGAACCCATCGAGCCGCCCATAAAGGCGAACTCGAACGCGGCGGCCACAACCGGCATGCCGTGCAGCTGACCTTTCATCACGATCAGCGCGTCTTTTTCTTCCGTCTCTTTCTGCGCAGCGGCAAGGCGATCCTTATACTTCTTGGAGTCGCGGAATTTCAGGATATCCTTCGGCTCCAGCTCGCTGCCCAGCTCGGTCTGCGTGCCCTGATCGAGCAGGCTGTTGAGGCGCTCGCGGGCGTGCATGCGCATGTGATGGTCGCACTTCGGGCAGACCTCAAGATTACGCTCCAGCTCGGCGCGGTACAGAACCTGACCGCAGCTGTCGCACTTGGTCCAGACCCCTTCCGGGATGCTGGCACGGCGTGCAGGCGTAACGTTGCTTTTATTAAGAATGCGTTCAATCCAGCTCATTGAAGACCTTTTTGTTTAAAACTGACCTGGTCCAGTCATCTTATTTGCCGCTGAAAACCGCTTCAGCAGACATGAAATGTCGCTCATTAAACCACAACCCATTCCGACTGTGGATAAAAATCTGGTCTAACCGCGGCGCGACCGAACCCGTTACGGCTGTTTGCTCTGTTTCGCCTGGCGGCGGTGACGCCACACTTCAATGACGCCGGGCAGTACCGACACCACAATGATCCCCACGATCAGCAGCTTAAGGTTCTCCTGCACCACCGGCAGGTCGCCGAACAGATAGCCCGCGTAGGAGAACAGCAGCACCCACGCCAGCGCGCCGGCGACGTTAAACAGGGCGAAATGGCGATAGGACATATGCCCCATGCCGGCGACGAAAGGCGCAAAGGTGCGCACAATCGGCACGAAACGCGCCAGGATGATGGTCTTGCCGCCGTGGCGATCGTAAAACGCATGGGTTTTATCGAGATAGCTGCGGCGGAAGATGCGCGAGTTCGGGTTGCTGAACAGACGCTCGCCGAACAGACGGCCGATGGTGTAGTTCACCGCGTCGCCCAGCACGGCGGCCACGACCAGCAGCGCCGCCATCAGGTGGACATTGAGGTCGTTGCCCGGCAGCGCCGCCAGCGCGCCCGCCACGAACAGCAGCGAGTCGCCAGGCAGGAAAGGCGTTACCACCAGGCCGGTTTCGCAAAACAGGATCAGGAACAGAATGGCGTAAATCCAGATGCCGTACTGCGCAACCAGCTCGGCCAGATGCACATCAATATGCAGAATAAAATCAACCAAAAAATGGACGAACTCCATAACGCCTCTCTGAAATGACCTGCTAATTAATCCACCAGGAACAAGGGTCCCATTGGCGGTTCGGGTAACGCAAAATGCGACGGATAATCCACCGCCACTAAATAGAGCCCTTCCGCTCTGGCCGTCGCCGCCGCCAGGGTGCGATCTTTCGCCGCCAGCAGCGTCGCCATCCACTCCTCCGGCTGGTTGCCGCAGCCGATCTCCATCAGGCTGCCGACGATATTACGCACCATGTGATGCACAAAGGCGTTGGCCTTGATATCGACGATAACGAACGCCCCCTGCCGCGTAACGTTCAGGTGCATCACGTTGCGCCACGGCGTGCGCGACTGGCACTGCACGGCGCGGAACGAGGTAAAGTCGTTTTCGCCCAGCAGGCACTGTCCGGCGCGGTGCATCTTCTCGGCATCCAGCGGATGATAAAAATGCGTGACGCCGCGTCCCAGGATCGCCGGGCGCAGCCGCTGGTTGTAAATCAGGTAGCGGTAGCGCCGCGCCGTCGCGCTGAAGCGCGCGTGGAATTCGTCCGGCACCGCTTTTACCCAGCGCACCGCGATATCCTCCGGCAGGTTGGCGTTAACGCCCAGCGTCCAGGCGCCGTCGGCGCGCTGCGACGTGGTTTCGAAGTGCACCACCTGACCGGTGCCGTGCACGCCGGCGTCGGTGCGCCCGGCGCAGAACACGTTCACCTCATGGTTCGCCACCTTCGACAGCGCTTTTTCCAGCTTCTCCTGCACGCTGCGCACTTCCTGCTGACGCTGCCAGCCGTAGTAGCGGCTGCCGTCATACTCGACGCCCAGCGCCAGCTTATAGGTCTGACCTTCCGACATTACCAGAGATACTCCTGCACCAGCTTCTCAGCCGTTTTCACCGCCATCAGCGCGCCGCCGAAGCGGATATTGTCCGCCACCGACCAGAACTGCAGCAGTTCGGGGATGCCGTAGTCGTTACGCACGCAGCCGATGCTGAGCTGTTCGTTGCCGGAGGCGTCGCCGACCTGCGTCGGATAGCTCTCCTCGTCGCTCAGATTGATATCGACCGCCTGCGCCAGCTCGGCGCGCGCCTCGTCCGCCGACAGCGGACGCAGGCTCTCCAGGTGCACGATCTGCGCGTTGCCGTAAAAGACCGGCGCCTGCACGCTGGTGACCGCTATCGGCAGCCCGTCGTCCTGCAGCACCTTACGCACCTGCTCGACCAGACGCCGCTCGCTGGCGACGCTGCCCTCCGCGTCGGCCAGCTGCGGCAGCAGGTTAAACGCCAGCTGGCGGCCGAAAAAGTGCTCTTCCGCCGGCACGCCGTTAAGCAGTCGCGCGCTCTCGCCCGCCAGGCCGTCGACCGCGCTTTTGCCGTGGCTGGAGACGGAGAGCAGGTTAGTGACCTGCAAACGGCCCAGGCCCGCCGCGTCAACCAGCGGCTTGATGGCGCTGAGCAGCTGACTGGTCAGGCTGTCGGCGACGCTCACCAGATTGCGGTTGCGGTAGTCCGCCAGCACCTGCGGGTTGACGTCCGGCACCACCAGCGGCACGTCCGGCGACAGCGCGAAGCAGTCGCTGCTGTCGATCACCAGACAACCGGCGCTGGCGGCCTCGTCGGCATAGCGCGCCGAGGCGTCGCGTCCGGCGACGAAAAAGGCCAGCTGCGCCTGCGACCAGTCGAAATCGGCCGCGTTTTCGACGCGCAGCGAGCGTCCCTCAAAACGCAGCGTCTCGCCGGCGCTGTTTTCGCTCGCCAGCAGATACAATTCACCAACCGGGAACTGGCGTTCCGCCAGCAGCTCCAGTACAGCGTTCCCTACTGCGCCTGTCGCGCCAAGTAGCGCAATATTCCAGCCGTCAGACATGTTGGTTTACTCCAGACAATGACATAAAAACAGAAGGCGGTGATATTCACCGCCCAGGTTTCGGAATTATCCCCCGCCGCGTCCGGCGCGGCGAGAAGATTAATTTAGCTGTTGTTGAGACGCGCGCAAAAACCCAGGGCGTTCAACAGGCTGGCGCTTTCCGCATCGTTGCAGATCACCTCCAGCGATGACCACTCCCGGCGCTCCTGATAGGTTTTGCGCAGGCGGTCGAATTCGCCTGGTTTCGCCGCCACTTTACGCAGCGGCGCGTCGTCGCGGCGCACATCATACACCAGATGCGCCAGACGTTTCAGCGTTGCCTGATCGAGCGGGCCGTTGAGCGTGACGCTGCTGAATTCCGGCGTCGGCAGCAGCTCGCTGAGCGGCACCTGCTGCGGCTGGCCGAGGAAGTCGCACCAGGCTTCGAATACCTGGGTGGTGCCGCGCGCTTTCCCCTCCAGCGTATAGCCGGCGATATGGGCGGTGCCGATATCCACGCGATCCAGCAAATCGAGCGACAGCGCCGGTTCCGGCTCCCAGACGTCGAGCACCACGCTGAGATCGTTGCGCATCTTCAGCACCTCCAGCAGCGCGGCGTTATCCACCACTGGCCCACGGCAGGCGTTGATCAGAATAGCGTTGGGCTTCAGCGCCATCAGCAGGGCCGCATCGGCGAGATGCCAGCTTTTATAGGGACCCTCTTTGAACAGCGGCGTATGGAAGGTCAGGATATCCGCCTCCGCCACCAGCGCGTCGAGCGAGCGGAAGTCGCCTGCGTCGCCGCGATCGGCGCGCGGCGGATCGCACAGCAGGGTTTTCACGCCCCAGGCTTCCAGCCGTTTTTGCAGCCGGCCGCCGACGTTGCCGACGCCGACGATGCCGACGGTACGGTCGCGGAGCGCAAAGCCGTCGCGCTCCGCCAGCATCAGCAGCGCGGAGAAGACATACTCCACCACCGCGATAGCGTTACAGCCCGGCGCGGCGGAGAACGCGACGCCCGCCTGGCGCAGCCAGGCTTCATCAATATGGTCGGTACCCGCCGTGGCGGTGCCGACGAACTTCACCGGCTTGCCCGCCAGCAGCGCTTCATTGACCTGCGTCACCGAGCGCACCATCAGGCCGTCGGCATCATCCAGTTCCTGCTGCGGCAGCGGACGACCCGGCACCGCCAGCACCTTGCCGGTACGGCTGAACAGTTCACGCGCATAGGGCATATTTTCATCGACAAGAATCTTCACCACGGCTTTCCTGCTGGTTGCGTTATTGAGATGCGTTATTGTGGCACAAACGCGCCTGTTAACCCAGGCGTGCGCGGTAGCGATCCGGCGTGGTGCCCGCCTGCTGCTGGAACATGACGATCAGCGCCGACGCCGAGCTATAGCCGAGATCGTGCGCAATCGCCTGCACGCTTTTGCCCTGCCCCAGCTGCGCGACGGCATGCAGAAAACGCAGCCGCTGCCGCCATTCGCCGAAAGACATGTGCAGCTCCTGACGACAGCGGCGCGCCAGGGTGCGCTCGGTGGTAAAGACCCGCGCCGCCCATTCCGCCAGCGTGGTGTTGTCGCCGGGATGCGCCTCCAGCGCGTGCAGCACCGGCGCGAGAAACTTATCCTGAGAGCCCGGCAAATAGCTCTCCTGCACCGGCGCCAGCCGCAGCCGATCGCGCAGCACCTCGCACAGCCGCCACTGCTCCGCGCGCGCTGGCTGTTCGAGGCCGAGGCGCGCGAACTCGTCCATAATCGCATGCACGATGGCGTCGACGTTCAGCAGGCACGCCTGCTGCGGCAGGCCGTCGCACAGCTCGGCGGCGAGATTGAAGGTGCGGAACTGCGCCTGCTGATGGTTGTAGCTGGCGTGCCGCTGTCGCGGCGGGATCCAGATGGGGATGCTGGCGGGCGTCAGCAGCCGTTCGCCCTCGACGTTCATCTCCAGCACGTGACGCGTCACGAAGATCACCTGTCCCCATTCGTGGGCGTGCGGGAGATATTCGGTTTTCGCGTTGGTTTGTTCATAGCGCATAAAATAGCGAAGCCGCAGCGCATCCTCGGGCGGCTGGTATTCAACCTGTAAATTCATTCTGTCCGGTCAGCAAGGTTTTTTGTCTGTTTTTTACTATCTCCTTAAAAGCGGTCAAAAGTAAACTAGCCGCCTACATCCGCAGGAGAAGACCATGAACTTACTTTTTCCGCTGCTGGCGGTGCTGATCTGGTCGGTGAATACCATCGTCAGCAAGCTCTCTGCCGGCAGCATCGATCCCGCCGCTATTTCGTTTTACCGCTGGCTGCTGGCGCTGATGGTGCTCACGCCTTTCGCGCTGCCGGGCGCGTGGCGGCATCGCCATGCCATCCGCGCCAGCCTGGGACGCCTGCTGATCCTCGGCCTGCTCGGCATGGTGCTCTATCAAAGCATGGCCTACTACGCGGCGCACAGCGTCTCGGCGGTGATGATGGGCATTCTGGGCGCCACCATTCCGCTGCTCACCATTCTGCTGAGTCTGGTGGTGCTGCGGCTGGCGCCAACGCGCGGCATTCTTATCGGCGGCGTGCTCTCTTTCGCGGGGCTGGTGTGGCTGGTGAGCGAAGGCCATCCCGCCCAGCTGCTGCACCAGCGTCTCGGCAGCGGCGAACTGATGATGCTGGCCGCCTCTACCTCCTACGCGCTCTACGGCGTGCTGACCAAACGCTGGGCGATCCCGCTGCCAACCTGGCAGAGCCTCTACGTGCAGGTCTTTTTCGGCGTACTGCTGCTGCTGCCCGGCTTCCTGCACGCCCCCGACGTCGCGCTGAATACGCGCAATATTCCGCTGGTGCTGTTCGCCGGGCTGTTCGCCTCGATTATCGCGCCCTTTTTATGGATCCTCGGCGTGCAGCGTCTGGGCGCCAGCACCACCAGCATTTTTATGAATTTCGTTCCGGCCTTTACCGCCGTGATCGCGGTGCTGTTTCTGCATGAACAGCTGCGCGCCTGTCACTGGATCGGCGGCGCCATGACGCTGGTGGGTGTGATCCTCGCGCAGCGCCTGAAGACTCCGCTCAGGCGTCCTAAGGCGGCGCCGACGCCCGGCTGAATAAACACAGGCCCCCGTGGGATTTCCCGGGGGCTTTTGCTATCATGGCGCATCTTTTTTCCGGCGCACCCCACGCTGTCTTGTTTCAAGGATTCCGCCATGCAACCTCTTAGCGGCCCCGGTGCGCCGATGGGCGATCGTTCCACTGTCACGCCGTCAACCGGCGCGTCCCGTCCCGGCGCGACGCCTGGCGATCAGCCACTCTCGCCGGCCCAGCGCACCACGCTGGAACGCCTGATCGTGCGCATTATCTCCTTCAGCACCCTAAAAGCGCCTGAACTCTGGGCGGGCGTGCAGCGCGAAGTGGGGGTAAAAAGCGAGGCGGAGCTGCAGTCGCGCCATTTTCCGGCGGCGGAGCAGTATCTCAATAGCCGTCTGACGCAGGCGGAGACCGGACGCGCCACGCGCCAGCTGCTGACCCAGCTCACCGACCTGTTACCGCAGGGCAATAACCGTCAGGCGGTAAGCGATTTTATTCGTCAGCAGTTCGGCCAGACGGTGCTGAGTTCCCTGTCGCAGGATCAGCTGCGTCAGGTGCTGACCATGCTGCAGAACGGCCAGATGGCGATCCCGCAGCCGCAGCAGTCGCGTACCACCGACCGCACCCTGCTGCCCGCCGAGCACCAGACGCTGAATCAGCAGATCGCCCGACTGGCCGCCGCGACCGGCGAGTCCACCGGCAAGATCTGGGCTTCGGCGCTTAAGCTGGCCAACCTCACCAGCGGCGATCCCATTCCGTCGCGCCATTTCCCGCTTTTGACGCAATATTTGCAGGTGCGTCAGACGCTGAGCCAGCACAGCGCGCCTACTCTGCAGGTGCTCGAGGCCTCGCTGAAGCAGCCGCTCGACAGCAGCGAACGCCAGCAGCTGGAGGATTACAGCCTGCAGCGCTTCCAGGCGACGCCGCAGACGATGCTGACGCAGGCGCAGACTCAGGATCTGCTCAACCATCTTTTCGCGCGCCGCGCCGAAAGGCATCAGGAACAGCCGCTGGCCGCCAGCGCGCTGCGTCCGCAGCCAATCTGGGCGCCTTTTATCGCCGCGCTGCCCCAGCCGCTGGCGCAGCGCCCGATGCTGGGCATCGCCGCGGCGCTGATGGTCCTCTTCTTGCTGCTCTGGCTGGTGATCTGAGTGAGCCGCCGCGCGCTTCAGGCGCGGCGGGAAAAACGCCACGTAATGAAGATGCCCAGCAGCGCGCAGCAGGCGCCGGCCACATAGACGGAGCCGTAGCCAAGCGCGGTCGCCAACAATCCGGCCACCGGCCCGCTGGCGCCATAGGCGACATCCTGAAAGGCGGAGAACCCGCCCAGCGCCGTGCCGCGCACCTGCGGCGAAACACGTTTCACCACCTCCACGCCCAGCGCCGGGAAAATAAGCGAACAGCCGCAGCCGGTCAGCGCCGCGCCGATAAGCGCTATCCAGCCTTCGGTGGCGAAGGCTAACAGCAGCAGACCTGCCGCCTCCACCAGCAGCGAAATCAGCGCGACGCGGATGCCGCCGTGCCGATCCGGCGTGCCGCCGAACAGCAGACGCACCAGCACAAAGGCGATGCCGAACGCCGTCAGGGTAAAGCCCGCGTTGCCCCACTGCTGCGCGGCGAAGTAGAGCGAGGTGAAGGTGCCGATCACGGCAAAGCCGACGCCCTGCAGGGCCAGCGCGAGGCCCGGCTGGAAAATAGTGCGGATCACGCTGACCAGCGAAGGCCGCTCGCCGCCCACAGCCGGCACCGGCCGGATGCCGCTGTTGAGCGCCAGCGCCACCAGCGGCAGCGCCGCGGCCACCGCGCTCAGCAGCGCGAAGCCGCCGTGCTGATGCAGCAGCAGACCGAGCGGCGCGCCGGCCGCCAGCGCGCCGTAGATCGCCATGCCGTTCCACGACATGACCAGGCCGGATCGCTTCGCGCCCACCAGCCCCAGCCCCCACGTCAGGTTGCCGGTAAGCAACAGGCTTTCGCCGAAGCCGAGCAGCAGACGCCCCAGCGCCAGCAGCGCGAATTTAATCAGCGCCGGAGCCGGCAGCAGCGCGGCGGCGAGGTAGGCGACGCCCACCAGCACGATCGCCAGCATCCCCTGCTGGGTGGTGCGCTTCGCCCCGTGCCGATCGGCGCGGCGACCGGCAAAGCCGCGCGTCAGCAGGGTGGCGAAAAACTGCATGCCCACCGCGACGCCGACCATCACGTTATTCATGCCCAGCTCCTGATGCACATAGAGCGGAATAACCGGCAGCGCCAGCCCGGCGGTCAGATAGGTAATAAAGACGGCCAGCGAGGAGCAGGCCAGCGGCAAGGTAGAGGCGGCCTGCGGTTCTGTTGCAGTAGTGGTCATAACGGACGTAGCTCCCTGATGTCAAACGCGTCTGCACCCGGTCCACAAAAAGAAAAAGGGCCGGTCAGACCGGCCCTTTATAAAACATTTTTAGCAATTACGCCTGAAACTTACGCATCGTCAGGGTGGCGTTGGTGCCGCCGAAGCCGAAGCTGTTGGACATCACGGTGGTCAGCGCTTTTTCCGTCGGTTTAGTGACGATATTCATGCCTTCCGCCGCCGGGTCCGGCGTTTCGATGTTGATGCTCGGCGCGATAAAGCCGTGCTCCAGCATCAGCAGGGTGTAGATCGCTTCCTGTACGCCCGCCGCGCCCAGCGAGTGGCCGGTCATCGCTTTGGTGGCGGAGATAGCTGGCGTGTTGTCGCCGAAAACTTCACGGATAGCGCCCAGCTCTTTCACGTCGCCTACCGGCGTGGAGGTGCCGTGGCTGTTGAGATAGTCGATCGGCGTATCCACGCCGTGCATCGCCATCTTCATGCAGCGCACCGCGCCTTCGCCCGATGGCGCTACCATGTCCGCGCCGTCAGAGGTCGCGCCGTAGCCGACGATCTCAGCATAGATGTGCGCGCCGCGCGCCAGCGCGTGCTCCAGCTCTTCCACGACCACCATGCCGCCGCCGCCGGCGATAACAAAGCCGTCACGCTCGCTGTCATAGGTGCGGGACGCTTTTTCCGGCGCGTCGTTGTATTTGGTAGAGAGCGCGCCCATGGCGTCGAACTCGCACGCCATTTCCCAGCACAGCTCTTCGCCGCCGCCAGCAAAGACGATGTCCTGTTTGCCCAGCTGGATCTGCTCAACCGCGTTGCCGATACAGTGCGCGGAGGTCGCACAGGCGGAGCTGATAGAGTAGTTTACGCCGTGAATTTTAAACGGCGTGGCAAGACAGGCAGAAACGCCGGACGCCATCGCTTTGGTCACAACGTAGGGGCCGACTGCTTTCAGGCCGCGCGGGCTGCGCATCGCGTCAGCGCCGAACACCTGGAAGCGCGGTGAACCGCCGCCGGAGCCAGCGATCAGACCCACGCGCGGGTTGCTCTGATACTGTTCGTCGGTCAGACCGGAATCTTTGATCGCTTCTTCCATGGAGAGGTAGGCATAAATGGACGCATCACTCATAAAACGCACAATTTTGCGATCGATAAGGCCGGTGGTATCCAGTTTGACGTTACCCCAGACGTGACTACGCATGCCGGAATCCTTCATCTCCTGAGAGAAGGTAATGCCGGAACGGCCTTCACGCAGAGAAGCGAGCACTTCCTGCTGGTTATTACCAATGCTGGAAACAATCCCCAGGCCAGTAATCACTGCACGTTTCATTCAGTTGTCCTCATTCCACTTCTTTTTGGATTGACGTGCACTCTAGCTTACACTTGTACGCCGAACAAGTCCGATCAGCCATTTCCTTTTGTAAATTTGCGTCATGTGATACGGGTCGCTAAAATCGCGCCACTGCCTGAAAAATGAGCCTTTGCCGTGAAATTATCCCCGGTCGAACATGCCCAGCTAAGCTGGAATGAACAGGGTACACCTGTTTCCCGAGCCTTTGACGACGTCTATTTTTCCAATGACAACGGTCTGGAAGAGACGCGCTACGTGTTTCTCGGCGGCAACGATCTGCCCGATCGCTTCGCGCGTCATCCGCGCGATCTCTTTATCGCGGCGGAGAGCGGCTTCGGCACCGGGCTTAATTTTCTTATGCTGTGGCAGGCGTTCGACGCCTTCCAGCAGAGCCATCCCGACGCCGCGCTGCGGCGGCTGCACTTTATCAGCGTTGAAAAATTTCCCCTGACGCAGGCCGACTTAGCGGCGGCCCATCAGCGCTGGCCGACGCTTCGCCCCTGGGCCGAGCAGCTTCAGCGGCAGTGGCCGGTCGCCCTGCCCGGCTGCCAGCGTCTGCTGTTCGACGGCGGACGCGTAACGCTCGATCTCTGGCTCGGCGATATTAATACCCTTATAGAGACTTTTGATGACAGCCTGCACCGCCAGGTAGACGCCTGGTTTCTCGACGGTTTCGCGCCGTCGAAAAATCCCGACATGTGGACGCCGCGCCTCTTCGACGCCATGGCGAAGCTGGCCCGGCCCGGCGGCACCTTCGCCACCTTCACCGCCGCCGGTTTCGTGCGTCGCGGACTGCAGGAGGCAGGTTTTGAGGTCAAACGCCGCAAAGGCTTCGGCCCTAAGCGCGAGATGCTGTGCGGCACCCTGACGCACGCACCGGATCTGCCTGCCGCGCAGCCCTGGTTCGCGCGCCCTTCCGCGCGGGAAAAAGAGACGGCGATTATCGGCGGAGGCGTGGCGAGCGCGGTGCTGGCGCTCGCCCTGCTGCGCCGCGGCTGGCGCGTCACGCTCTACTGCGCCGACGAGGCTGCCGCGCTGGGCGCGTCGGGCAACCGCCAGGGCGCGCTCTATCCGCTGCTTAACCAGCACGATCCGGCGCTGGCGCGCTTCTTTCCTGCCGCCTTTAGCTTTGCGCGCCGGCTCTATGACGCGGCGCCGGTGAGCTATGAGCACTGCTGGAGCGGCGTACTTCAGCTCGGCTGGGATGAGAAAAGCGCCGACAAAATCGCGCAGATGCTGGCGATGGCGCTGCCGGCGGCGATCGCGCACGGCGTTACGCCTGAAGAGGCAGAGGCGCTGGCGCAGGTCGATCTCGGCGTCGGCGGCATTTTCTATCCGCACGGCGGCTGGCTTTCGCCCGCTGAACTCACCGCCGGCCTGCTGGCGCACGGTGAAACGCAAGGATTGCGCATCCACTGGCTGCATCGCCTGACGCAGCTCGCCCCGGCAGAACAGAGCTGGACGCTGCACTTCGACAACGGCAAAGCAGCGACGCATCAAAACGTGGCGCTGGCGACCGGCCATGCGCTCAGCGCCCTGCCGCAAAGCGCGCAGCTGCCGACCTACGCGGTTTCCGGTCAGGTGAGCCACGTGCCCAGCACGCCCGGCCTTGATGCGCTGCAAACCGTGCTCTGCTACGACGGCTATCTCACGCCAGTAAGCCCACAGTTCGGCACGCACTGCATCGGCGCCAGCTATCATCGCGGCGATACCTCCACCGCCTGGCGCGAAGAGGATCAACAGCAGAATCGCGCGCGGCTGCTCCACTCGCTGCCGGGCCGCCGCTGGGCGGAAAAAGTGGACGTCAGCGCGGGCGAGGCGCGCATCGGCGTGCGCTGCGCCACGCGCGACCATTTGCCGATGGCGGGCGCGCTGCCCGACTATGAGGCAACGCTGGCATGCTATCAGGATCTCGCCGGCCAGCGCGCGCGCGGCGAAGCTGTCGCCGAGGCACCGCATCACGCAGGTCTGTTCGTGCTGGGCGCGCTCGGTTCGCGCGGGCTGTGCAGCGCGCCGCTCGCCGCCGAAGCGCTGGCGGCTCAAATGAGCGGCGAACCGCAGCCGCTGGATAGCGAGACGCTGGCCGCGCTCAACCCGAACCGCTACTGGGTAAGAAAGCTGCTGAAAGGGAAAAAAGCGGGGAAATAGCACCGGGGCGGCAACAGGGCCGCCCCGCTGGATCAGGCGGTCTGACGCGCCTGCTGGAACAGATTGTCCCACATGCCCACCACCAGCACCTGGTCGCGCGGCGAGAGCTCGCCGGCGGCAATGGCGTTTTGCAGGCTGTTGGCGACCTGGACCTGCAGCGCTTCCGGCGTGTGGTCGCCCGACTGTTCGATTTCCGCGACCGCGAGGGTCAGGTGACCGCGCAGATAGCCGCTGGCAAACAGCTCGTCATCGCTGGCGTGATCGACCATATCGTCAATCAGGGCCAGAATACGCGCTTCAAATTCTGCGATCATCTCAATTCCTCTTTAATAATGTCTGCACTCATCACAGATCGTCTGGCCAGGGAAACTGTGCTGACGTCAGTGCAGGCGTGCCATAAAAGTCCGCCAGAGCGGCGATAAAACGCGCGGGCCGCGCAGGAATGCCGTTATCCAGATAAGACATGACCTGAGCATGGACCTTGCGCTGAAACGCGACGCGATCCGGCTCACAATCTCCATCGAGATTGTCACAGCTGACGTTGAACGGGAAGCCCGCCGCAACGCAGAACATCCACTCCAGCGCCTGCGGCTTAATCTCCACAGACTCGAACTGATTTTGCGTCTGAGCGTCGCGGCCATCCGGACAGTACCAGTAGCCGAAATCCACCAGCTTGCGCCGCGCCTCGCCGGCGATGCACCAGTGAGAAATCTCGTGCAGCGCGCTGGCGTAAAAGCCGTGGGCGAACACCACGCGATGCCACGGCGAACTCTCGTCTGCCGGAAGATAGATGGGTTCGTCGTCGCCTTTAATTAGACGGGTCTGAAACTCGTCGCGAAAGCAGCTATCGAAAATCGCGATCAGTTGTTCGTAATGGTGCGTCGTGTTCATGGTGTCATCGTAAAATCGGCGTCATTATCGCGGCGCCGAGAATGAATGTATTACAGCGTGGCGATCCACGCCAGCAGCGCGCTGCCGTGAGCGTCCCACAGCAGCTTCGCGCTCATTACCGCAGAAACGATCACCACCATCGGGCGGATCAGTTTCTGTCCGCGGCTCAGCACCAGCCTCGCCCCAAGCCGTGCGCCGCAGAAGGCGCCGAGCAGCATAATAAAGCCGGTTCCCCAAATCACTTTGCCGCCGAACATAAAGAACAGCAGGCTGGCGAAATTCGAGGTGAAATTCAGAATTTTGGCATGCGCGGTGGCTTTGGCGAGGTTAAAGCCGCAGAGCGTGACAAAAGCGAGCGCGTAGAAGGATCCGGCGCCCGGGCCGAAGAAGCCGTCGTAAAAGCCGACGCAGCCGCCGCCCACCAGCGCATACGGCAGCCCGTAAAGGCGACGCGCGCGATCTTCTTCGCCGAGGCGCGGCATCAGCAGAAACCACAGGCCGATGGCGATCAGCAGCAGCGGCAGCACCTGGCGCAACGCATCGGCGTTCAGGTGCTGGATCAGGATGGTGCCCAGCACCGCGCCGATAAAGGTCATGGCGATATTGAGCCGCTGCTCGCGCAGATTCACCGCGCCGCGGCGGATGAAATAGAGGCTGGCGGAGAACGAGCCGCCCACGGACTGCAGCTTATTGGTTGCCAGCGCCTGCGCGGGCGAGAAACCGGCCGCCAGCAGCGCGGGCACGGTAAGCAGCCCGCCGCCGCCGGCGATAGAGTCGATAAAGGCCGCCAGCACGGCGACCAGAAACAGTACCCCGACCACTATCGGGCTGACGACGAACCACTCCATGGAAATCCCTTATAAAAGATGTTTATCCAGCAGCGCCTGACACGCCTGCGGCAGCGGCGGCGGCTCCCGCTTCACCGGCGCGCCGCTGCCGGGTTTCTTCGGCAGGAACCAGCTCTCCAGCTCGGCGCCGCAGCCGTCGCCCGGCGGCGGTGCAGGCTGATCTTCACAGCCGATGCTGTTAGCCGGGCAGCGCAGACGCACATGCATATGGGCGCGATGCGCGAACCACGGGCGCACCTTGCGCAGCCAGTCGCGATCTGCGCCTGCGTCGGCGCAAAGCTGCTTTTTAATCGCCGGATTGACGAAGATACGCGTGACATCGTTATCTTTCGCCGCCAGCTTAATCAGGCTGTCGATCTCCGGCCGCCAGTGGCGCGCCACCACGCTTTTGTCATCCGCCGTCACCAGATCGAGCGGCTGCGGCTTCAGCAGCTGCTGCGCGCTCCAGCGGGTTTTCGGCAGCTGCAGCCAGATATCGACGTCGAGCCCGGTCTGATGGCTGGCGTGTCCGCTGCTGAAGCGCCCGCCCGCCGCCATGCCCATATCGCCAATCAGCACGTTGCCCAGCTGCAGGTTATGCACCTGGGCGCTGAGACGCTGAATAAACAGAATGAGATCGGGATGGCCGAAATAGCGCCGCTGATCCTGGCGCATCACCTGATAATCGGGTGCATTGAGCGGCAGCGCCTGTGCGCCGACGATGCAGCCGTTGGCGAAAGAGCCAATAGACTGCGCGCTGCCCGGGATCGGCTGCTGAATACGCTGCCACGGCGTCGCGGCCAGCCCTGAGGCGCTGAAGAGCAGCGCCGACATGAGAATAAGCAGTGATTTCATCGCGTCACCAGCGCGGCACGGTGCTGTTGACGTCTGCGTTCTGCGCGCGCTGGCGCAGCAGATGATCCATCAGCACGATCGCCATCATCGCTTCGGCGATCGGCACGGCGCGAATGCCCACGCAGGGATCGTGCCGCCCTTTGGTGATCATCTCCACCTCTTCGCCGCTGCGAGTGATGGTCTGGCCCGGCACGGTGATGCTGGATGTCGGCTTCATCGCCAGGTTGGCGCTGATGATCTGGCCGCTGCTGATACCGCCAAGGATGCCGCCGGCATGGTTGCTCTCGAAGCCGCTGGCGCGGATCTCGTCGCGGTGCTGGCTGCCTCGCTGGTTCACCACCGCAAAGCCGTCGCCGATCTCGACGCCTTTCACCGCGTTGATGCTCATCAGCGCATGCGCCAGATCGGCGTCAAGACGATCGAAAACCGGCTCGCCGAGGCCCGGCGGCACATTTTCCGCCATCACCGTGACTTTGGCGCCGATTGAGTCGCCCTCTTTTTTCAAGGCGCGCATCAGCTCGTCTAGCGCCTCCAGCTTGCTGGCGTCCGGACAGAAAAAAAGGGTTCTCTTCCACGATGCTCCAGTCTTTCAGCTCGCACGCCACGTCGCCGATCTGCGCCAGATAGCCGCGCACCACGACGCCATGCTTCATCTGCAGATATTTTTTGGCAATCGCGCCCGCAGCGACACGCATAGCGGTTTCACGCGCCGACGAGCGGCCGCCGCCGCGATAGTCGCGCAGGCCGTACTTCTGCTCGTAGGTGTAATCGGCGTGGCCGGGACGGAAGAGATCTTTAATCGCGCCGTAATCCTGCGAACGCTGGTCGGTATTTTCAATCAGCAGGCCGATCGAGGTGCCGGTAGTGACCCCCTCGAAGACGCCGGACAAAATTTTCACCTGATCCGGCTCGCGGCGCTGGGTGGTATAGCGCGAGGTGCCGGGACGGCGGCGGTCGAGATCGTGCTGGATATCCGCTTCGGTCAGCGGAATGCCCGGCGGCACGCCGTCAACGATGCAGCCCAGCGCGATGCCGTGCGACTCGCCAAAAGTGGTTACGCGAAAGAATTGTCCGATGCTGTTTCCGGCCATGGGGATTCCTTGTTACGAAGCGTTCGCTCAGTCTTTATAAATAGAGAAGTGATGTTGTGCGTCGACGATCTGCTGGCGCGTCAGCATAAAGACGCCGTCGCCGCCGTTGTCGAATTCCAGCCAGGTAAAGGGCACGTCGGGATACTGCTCGATCATATGCACCATGCTGTTGCCGACTTCGCAGATCAAGACGCCGTTTTCGCTCAGGTAATTTGGCGCGCAGGCGAGGATGCGGCGCACCAGCTTCAGGCCGTCGCTGCCCGCTGCCAGGCCGAGCTCCGGCTCGTGACGATATTCGTTCGGCAGATCTTCCATATCTTCCGCGTCCACGTAGGGCGGATTGGAGACGATCAGATCATATTTCACCGGCGGCAGCTCGCGAAAGAGATCGGCGCGAATCGGCGTCACATGATGGATCAAACCGTGATCCTCGATATTCTGCTCGGCGACCGCCAGCGCATCATAAGAGATATCCACCGCGTCGACTTCCGCTTCCGGGAAGGCCCAGGCGCAGGCGATAGCGATGCAGCCGCTGCCGGTGCACATATCAAGGATATGGCGCGGCGTCTCGGCGACCAGGCCGGCGAAGCGGTTTTCAATCAGTTCGCCGATCGGCGAGCGCGGCACCAGCACGCGTTCGTCGACATAGAACTCGTGGCCGCAGAACCAGGCTTTGTTGGTGAGGTAGGCGACCGGGATACGCTCGTTGACGCGGCGGATAACGCGCTCGACGATGCGGTGACGCTCGCTGGCGGTAAGGCGCGCGCTGCGCATATCTTCCGGAATATCCAGCGGCAGCCAGAGCGTGGGCAGGACCAGTTGCACCGCTTCGTCCCAGGGATTGTCGGTGCCGTGACCGTACCAGATCCCGGCGGCGGAAAAACGGCTGACCGCCCAGCGCAACATATCCTGAATGGTGTGCAGTTCGTTGACTGCCTCATCGACGAAAATTTTGTCCACGTAGCCCTCCGCAGGCCCAATTGCTAAATCGGCCGATAGTGTGCCATGAAGCCGGGGAGAATTCAGCGCAGCAAGGTGAAAAAGCTGACAATTAGCGGATCGGACGGTAAGGTAACGCCATTCGCTGTTTTCCAGCCTTATCAGACAAGATTCGCCTGCCATGAGTAAAAAAACATCTCTTAACGACGACGACAAAGCGTTGTTTCGCCAGCTAATGAGCGGCACGCGCAAAATAAAGCAGGATACCGTGGTGCATAAGCCCGCGGTGAAAAGCCGCGAGCTGCCGCTGAAGCGGTTAATCTCCGAACAGGTGGACAACAGCCACTACTTTTCCGACGAGTTTCAACCGCTGCTGGCGACCGAAGGCGCGACGCGCTACGTGCGCGCCGACGTCAGCCACTACGAGCTGAAAAAGCTGCGGCGCGGCGACTATACGCCGGAGATCTTCCTCGACCTGCACGGCTTGACGCAGCAGCAGGCTAAACAGGAGCTGGGCGCGCTGATCGCCGCCTGTCGTCGCGAGCATCTGTTCTGCGCCAGCGTCATGACCGGCCACGGCAAGCATATTCTCAAGCAGCAGACGCCGCTCTGGCTGGCGCAGCATCCGTACGTGATGGCGTTTCATCAGGCGCCGAAAATGTTCGGCGGCGACGCGGCGCTGCTGGTGTTGATTGAGGTAGAGGAGTGGCAACCGCCCGAGCTGCCTTAAGAAGGGATGGGCCGTCTGCGCGGCCCGCGGGCGTTATATGGCTTTCGCCAGTTTAGAGGGGCTGACCTGCCACAACAGCTTGCCTTCGCAGCTGGCGGGATCGAAATCGACGCAGGCGATGGCGGAGGTGGCGAACATCGGCGGCGCTTCCTGCGGGCAGAGCTCTGAAACCAGATAGCCGACCAGCGGCAGATGCGAAATCACCATCGCCGATTTCACGCCCTGATTTCCCAGCGCCTGCAGATAGCAGGCCACGAGCCCGGGATCGCCGCCAGGCGTCAGCTCCGGCAAAATCTCCTGCCCTTCCGGCAGTTTTAACGCTTCGCGTACCGTCGCCAGCGTCTGCTGGGCACGAAGATAGGGACTGACCAGCACACGTTCTACATCCACCGTCTGGCTGTTAAGCCAGCTCGCCATCTGGCGTGATTCATCACAGCCGCAATGGGTGAGAGGTCGGACCGAATCACTGGCGGCTTCAAGAGCAGCATCGCCGTGACGCATGATAAAAACTTGCATAAAGCACCGCTGTTGTTTGTCGATATCGCCCGACGCGGAAGCGTCTGACTCTTCATTCTGCGAATGAACGCTGTGTTGTACCCCAATGACTTGAGTATAGTCAACCGGTTGTTTATTAAATAAGCGCTTCTCAGAATCGTGCCGCGCCGCCTGCTCTGACGGCGCTTTTCTAACCCGCTGAATCGGTGCGGATATTCCATTCGGTCAGGAAATGTAAAATTTCCTCTCCTGCTGTTCCGCCGCCAGCAGCGCCTCGCACGGAGCAAAGCGCTCGCCATATTGCTGCATTAAGGCGCGTAATGTTTGTACGATATTCGCTGCGCCGCGCTGGTCAATATAGCGGAACGGCCCGCCGAGAAACGGCGGAAAACCGATGCCGAATACCGCGCCGACGTCTCCATCGCGCGCGCTGCGGATCACGCCTTCGTCGAGACAGCGCGCCGCCTCGTTCAGCATCATCATCATACAGCGCTCGGCGATTTGCGCTTCGCTCAGCTTCATCGCGGGCTGCACGCCAAGCAGCGGATAGATGGCCGGATCGGGCTTTTTGCCGCCGCGCCGACCGCCGCCATAAAGGTAGAAGCCTTTGCCGTTTTTACGCCCTTTGCGATCGTCCTTCAGCACCGCCTCAAAAGCGGCTGGCGCGGCGAATCGCTCGCCCCAGGCCTGCTGCAGCACCGGCGTGATCTTGCTGCCGACGTCGATGCCCACTTCGTCCAGCAGCTGTATCGGACCGACGGGAAAGCCCGCCCGGACCAGCGCACGATCGATATGCTCCACCGGTTCGCCCTCCAGCAGGCAGCGCATCGCTTCATTTATATAGGGCGCGAGAATGCGATTCACATAGAAGCCGGCGCGGTCCGCCACGACGATGGGCGTTTTGCCCTGCTTTTTCGCCAGCGCGACGGTGGTGGCCAGCGTCTGCTGCGAGGTGCCGGCGTGCGGGATCACCTCTACCAGCGGCATCTTTTCCACCGGGCTGAAGTAGTGCAGGCCGATAACGTTTTCCGGCCGCTGCGCCTGCGCGGCGATATCCGCGATCGGCAGCGATGAGGTATTCGAGGCGAAAATGGTGTCCGGCGCGCAGTGGCTTTCCACTTCGCGCACCATCTGCTGTTTGAGCGGCAGATCTTCGAACACCGCCTCAATCACCAGATCGCGTTGCGCGAAGCCCTGATAATCAGTGCCGCCGGTCATACGCGCCATCTGCTGCTGGCGCTGCGCCGCGCTGATATGACGTCGTTTGACCTTTTTACTCAGGCCTTCCCAGCTCGCTTTCAGCGCATGGTTGACGCCCTGCAGGTGAATATCTTTGATGCGGACCGGCAGCCCGGCGTTGATCGCCGTGACGCTGGCGATGCCGCCGCCCATCAGCCCGCCGCCCAGTATGCCGACCTGCCGCAGCGTGCGCGGCTCGGCTGCGGCGCCGGTCTCTTTTTTTATCGCCGTGCTGGCGAAGAACAGGCTACGCAGCGCGGCGGATTGCGGCGTCATCGCCAGTTCGCCGAATGCGCGCGCCTCCGCCCGATGCCCCGCTTCGCTGCCCTGCTCGATGCCGATGCGAACCACGTCGATAATGCGCTGCGCGGCCGGATAGTTGCCGTGCGTTTTGCGCGCGGTTTCGCGCTGCGCCAGCGCAAAGAGCGCGTGGCGCGCCAGCGGCGCCTGCATTACGCGATCGCGCAGCGGCAGTTCGCGCGCGGCATGCCTGCCCTTCAGCACGCGCGCCACTGCGGTTTCCAGCAGGATCGCCTGCGGCACCGCGTCATCCACCAGCCCCATTCTGCGCGCCTGCTTCGCCCGCAGGGTTTTGCCGGTGAGTATCAGCGGCAGCGCCTGCCGCAGCCCGACAAGCCGCGGCAGGCGCTGGGTGCCGCCCGATCCCGGCAGCAGTCCCAGCTGAACCTCCGGCAGACCGAGCCGGGTTTTATCATCCAGGCTACAGATGCGCGCATCGCAGGCGAGCGCCAGCTCCATCCCACCGCCCAGGCAGGCGCCGTGGATCGCCGCCACGACCGGAAACGGCAGCGCCGCGAGCGCCGCCATCGCTTCCTGGCCTTGTCGCGCCAGCGACTCCGCCTGCTCGGCGCTGCGGCAGTCGGCGATCATGCTGATATCGGCGCCAGCGATAAAATTGTCAGGCTTGCCGGAGATAAGCACCAGGCCGGCCAGCTGCGTATCGCGCCGCGCCTCGTCAATTACCGCCGTCAGCTGCTGCGCGAAGGCGGCCCGCAGCGTATTCATCTTTTCGCCCGGCACGTCGATGACGATAACGCCGACGTGATCCGGCCGCACCTGTAAAGAGAAAGCGTTCTGCTCCATTATTCCGCCTCCAGAACCATGGCCGCGCCTAAGCCGCCTGCCGCGCAGGCGGTGACCAATGCCAGCCCACCGCCGCGACGTCGCAGCTCATGCAGTGTTTGGGTAATCATGCGCGCGCCGGTGGCGGCGAAAGGGTGGCCGTAGGCGATAGAGCCGCCGAGCACGTTGAAGCGCGCCTCGTCGACCTCGCCCAGCGCCTGCGGGCGGTTAAGTTTTTCCTGCGCGAAACGTTCGTCGTTGAAGCACTGCAGGTTGCAAAGCGTCTGGGCGGCAAAGGCTTCGTGCATATCGATCAGCGTCAGATCGCTCAGAGCGACGCCGGCGCGATCCAGCGCCAGCGGCGAGGCGTAGGCGGGACCGAGCAGCATGTCCTGCTGCACGTCGATAGCGGTAAAGGCGTAGCTGCGCAGATAGCCCAGCGGCGGAATGCCTAGCTCGCGCGCGCGTCCTTCGCTCATCAACACGACCGCCGCCGCACCGTCGGTAAGCGGCGTGCTGTTGGCCGCCGTGACGCTGCCGTGCTGGCGGTCGAACGCCGGCCGCAGCCGCGCATAGTCTTCGATTTTTGCCGCCATGCGCACGTTGTTGTCCTGCTCAATGGGCGCTTTCCACGGCGGCGCGAAAGCGGGCATCACCTCCTGCTGCAGCACGCCGGATTGCCAGGCGCTGGCGGCGTGCTGGTGCGACCGCAGCGCCAGCGCATCCTGCGCCGCGCGGCTAATGCCGTGCGTTTTCGCCATCTGCTCCGCCGTATCGCCCATGCGCAGGCCGGTGGAGTACTCGGCGACGGCAGGCGGCACCGGCAGCAGATCGCGCGGCCGCAGGCGACGCAGAATCTGCGCTTTCTGCCCCAGGCTGCGCGCTTTGCTGAGATCGAGCAAGGCGCGCGCCAGGGTTTTGCTGACGCCGATCGGCAGCACAGATGAGGAGTCCGCGCCGCCCGCGATACCCGCGCGGATGGTGCCCGCCATCAAGCTTTCCGCCACGTTGGCGACCGCCTGAAAGCTGGTGGCGCAGGCGCGGCTGACGCTGTAGGCGTCGGTATGCACGCTCAGCCCGCTGCTGAGCACGATTTCCCGCGCGATATTGGGCGCTTCCGGCATCTGGATCACCTGGCCGAACACCAGCTGCTCTATCGCGTCGACCGGCAGTTCGCTGCGCGCCATCAGTTCGCTTACCACCATCCGGCCCAGCTCCACGGCAGGAATGCCATGAAAGCCTGTCGCCTGACGCAGGAACGGCGTGCGAAGTCCGTGAGTAATGGCGATGCGATCGCCCGCACGCGTCAGCAACGGCTGCGCTTTGCTCATCTGTTTCACCTGTGAATGTTGACCGGGCGTCATTGCCCTGAGAGGTCTGACCTGATCCACAGTGTTAACGACAAGCGGGCGCGCCGCCAATCAGGAAAGAAAAAAAGTGCGAGGGGAAACACGAAAATAGAGAACGCCGTTAAGCAACGGCGTTCAGTGGCTTAGCGCAGGCCCAGCTGAAAAATCAGCGTTTCGGCCTGGCAGGCGAAGGTGAAATCGATATTCAGCTGCACGCCGTTATCGCGCTCTTCGAAGCGGGCGTCGATCTGACAAGGGTCCGACTCTATCTGTCGCGCTTTTTCCGTCAGGCTCGCCAGTTTGGCCTCGGCCTCGCTGCGCTGCGCGAACCACTCAGACCAGCTGGCAGTGCAGTCGCTGTTATCCATCACGGTGCCGACATCCACGCAACAGCAGGCAGCGGTTTCATTAGCGCTGCATTTATTCATGGTATTGGTCATTGCGTTCTCCTGGGAATAAATCTGTGAGCGATCTGGATTAACGCCCGGAATTTTACGCTTCCGGTTTAAAATGCGCTATGTCAGACGCGCTAAGTGACGAATATCACAATAAAATTTGATCCAAAACAAATTAGAGTCGGTATGCTAGGCGCTGCTCCGCTCTTTTTGTTAAGCGTATCGAAATTTTGCAGATCAATTCAGAAATATTTTAAAAACAATATTGCAACATATACACAGGTCAGACCTATACTTGCCGCACTGGTCTGATTTGTCAGCTTCTGGTCAGTCCCTACAATCCGCCGACCCTTGTTACGCGATGTAACAATTACAGTTTAATAATAATTCACATGAGGTTGTGGTCATGAGCCATAAAAACCTGTTCGCAAAGTCAGCCGTGGCGGCTGCAGTGGCGCTTGTCTCTTCACACGTATACGCAGCGGGCTTTCAGCTTAACGAATTCTCCTCTGCCGGTCTGGGTCGCGCCTATTCCGGCGAAGGCGCGATGGGCGATACCGCCGCCTCTGCCAGCCGCAACCCGGCGACCATGGCGCTGATGGATCGTCCGATGTTTTCTGTCGGCGCGGTCTTTATCGATCCCGATGTCGATATTACCGGCAACAGCCCGACCGGCCGCAGCCTCGACGCCAGCAATATCGCGCCGACACAGTGGGTGCCTAATATTCACTATGTGCAGCCGATTAACGATCAATGGTGGATCGGCGCGTCCGCAACCTCAAATTATGGTCTGGCGACGGAATTCAACGACGGCTATACCGCTGGCGGCTACGGCGGCAAGACCGATCTGATGACCGGCAACCTTAACCTCAGCACCGCCTATCGTCTTAACGAGCACTTCAGCTTCGGCGTCGGCTTCGACGCGGTTTACGCGCGCGCCAAGATTGAGCGCTACGCGGGCGAAGCAGGCGCGGCGCTCGGCATTCCCGCCGATACTCAGGTAGCTCATCTGAAAGGCGACGAGTGGGGCTACGGCTGGAACGCGGGTATCTTGTACGAGGTGGATAAAAATAACCGCTTTGGCCTGAGCTATCGCTCGGAAGTGAAGGTCGATTTCGACGGCGACTATAAGAGCAGCCTGCCGACCTCAATTAACCGCATCAATCAGGCAGCCAATTTAGGTCTTCCTTACGCCACCGGCGGTTCCACCATTCCGGGCGCGCTGACGCTGAACCTGCCGGAGATGTGGGAAATCTCCGGCTGGCATAAAGTGGCGCCGCAGTGGGCAGTGCACTATAGCATGGCCTACACCAGCTGGAGCCAGTTCCAGGAGCTGAAAGCCACGGGTTCCAGCGGTCAGACTCTGTTCTATAAAGATGAGAGTTTCAAGGACGCTTACCGCATCGCGCTGGGCACCACTTACTATTACGATCAGAACTGGACTTTCCGTACCGGCATCGCCTTTGATGACAGTCCGGTTCCGGCGGACAAGCGTTCTATCTCCATTCCCGATCAGGATCGTCTCTGGCTGAGCGCCGGCGCTTCGTATGCCTTTAACGACGACGCTTCGGTCGATGTGGGCGTCTCTTATATGCACGGCCAGCACGTCACGGTGGAAGAAGGTCCCTATACCTTTAACTCGGTGGGCAAAGCCTGGCTGTACGGCGCGAACTTTAACTACAAGTTCTGATGCTGAGGTTGGGATATAAAAATGGCGACCCCTGGGTCGCTATTTTTAATGGTATGCACTAATCGTAAAACGCGCGTGGCATGGGCAGAAGAGCAAAGCGTCCCGCGCCAGGGATGGCGCGGGCCGAGCTGGCAGGGATGCCGCTTTTTGCGTCTTTGCGATCGGCCCATGCCACGCGCGTAGGCACCTTAGCTGAAAAAAATGGCGACCCCTGGGTCGCCATTGCTATTTTACCGCCGTTACTGCGCGTCGATATCTTTAAGATCGTCCTGAATCGCGCTGGCGTTCGGGTTCTCTTCCGGCTTAAGACGGCCGCCGTTCGCCAGGAAATCATGACGCTGGAAATAGGCGTTGCGAATAAAGGCGTAGGGATCCGACTGCTGCTTAAGCAGCGCATCCGAATCAAGCAGCTGCGCGCGCGTCTCAACCCCTTCCAGCGTCCACTTCGCGATAGACATCGGCCAGGTCAGCCAGCCCAGCACCGGATAGAGCGTATCGACGTAGTCGCCGCCATCCTCGCGGATGGTGAAACTGCCGTAGGCCGGCAGCTCCACGTAGGGACCGTAGCCGACGCCGTAGTGGCCGAGCGTGCTGCCGAAACGGTGCGGCACTTCACGCGCCAGCTCCGGGTTCGCCTTGCCCGCCACGTCGATAAAACCACCCAGACCCAGAATCGAGTTCAGGAAGAAACGGGTGAAGTGAATCCCCGCCTGGCGCGGCTCGCCGACCAGAATCGAGTTCACCATGCTGGCCGGCTCTTCCAGGTTGCCGAGGAAATTGCTTAAGCCCGTACGCGCCGGCACCGGCACGTAGTCGCGCCACGCCACCGCGACAGGACGCAGCACGTAAGGATCCAGCACGTTGTAATTAAAGTTGAACATCGTGCGGTTGAAGCCTTCAAGCGGATCGCTGCGCTGCGCAGGCGCCTCGCTGTCCGGCTTAGAGCTGGCGCATCCAGCCAGAATGACGCTGGCCAAAACCAGGCTGGTCAGGCGGTAAGCCATTGTTATCTCCCTGTGCGGTTTAATAGGGTATCGCTTCAGGGCTGCTGTTGATTGATCTCTACAGCCATGTGCTGATGACCATCCCAGGGCGTCACCGCGCTCAGACCAAACCAGTCGCCGGATTGGGGACTGGCGTTGCCGTCGCGGGAAATACGCACCCGAACCTGCACCTGATGCTGCGCCGAAAGCAGGCGCTCCGGCATCATGGCGTTGCTGTCATCCAGCGTAAGCGATAACGGAAAGTGGCTCAGCGGCAAGCGCTTAACGGCCACGGGCACCGGTGAAACACCGTCAGAAACAGAAATATACATGACTCCGCCCGGCGGTAACATTTTTTCTGCCTCCGGCGTTAGCGTCACCGTCAGCGCCAGCTGCGTATTCTGCTGACCGGCGTCGGTTTTTGCTTGTTCAATGCTGCGCTCGATCATCGCGCGGCGGCGATCGTCGGCCGGGATCTGTTTCAGCATAGCCTGCCAGCTGCTAATCGCCTCGTCATACTGCTGCTGTTCATAGGCGTTAAACGCCAGCAGGCCGAGCGTGCGCAGGTTGCCGCCCTCTTCTTTCAGCATATCTCGCAGCATCAGGCCCGCCTGACGGTTATCCTGCGGATCGCTGGAGCGGGTCAGCACTTCAGCATAGTCCTGTTTCAGGGCGAGGTTGTTGGGCGCGAGCTGCAGCGCATGCTCGAACGCCTGGCTGGCGATGGCGGCATTGTTGAGCACCATGCCGAGACGTCCCAGCATGGTCCAGTCGTTCAGGTTGTCCGGCTGCGCCTGCAGCGCGGTGCGCAGCCCAAGCTGGAGTCGCGCCAGCTCCTCCATGGTCAGCGGCTTCGCCTGCGGATCCATCACCCGCGCGCGCAGCGCCGGATAATCCTGCTGCACCTGCATCCATCCGGCGACCTGCGTCAGGCCGCCGCTTTTCAGATAGAAGCCGAGCGACACGGCAATCAGCGCTACCACGCCGGGCAGCAGCGCCAGACGGCTGCTGGCGCGCGACGGCGCGGCGTTCTGCGGCGGAATATCGGTCAGCAGCGTCTGCTGCAGCTCGCTCACCATGGTGGCGCGCTCGCCGATAACGCCCTGCGCCTCATCCTCTTCCAGCTCGCGCAGGCGCTGATGATAGAAGTCGGTATTCAGGCGATCGCGATCCGCCTCGCTCGCCTGGCGCTGACGCCAGCCCGCGCCGAGAAACAGGGCGCTGGCAGCCGCCAGCAGAATAATAATGCTTATCCACAAAGCGCTCATTTCAGCTTCCCGTCGCGTTTCAGTATCGCCGCAAGGCGCTGTTGATCGGTATCGTCCAGCTCACTGCGCGTTTTTCGCTGGCGGCTGCGCAGAACGATCACCAGCCCGCCGAGCACGGCGAACAGCGCCGGGCCGACCCAGAGGATCAGCGTCGACGGCGTCACCGGCGGCTCATAGGTGACGAAATTGCCGTAGCGCGCCACCATATAGTCGATGATTTGCTGGCGGCTCTGGCCCTGCTTCATCAGCTCATAGACTTTAAGACGCATATCCGCCGCGATCATCGCATTTGAGTCGGCGATGCTGTTGTTCTGACATTTCGGACAGCGCAGCGAGGCGGTGAGATCGCGGTACTGCTCTTCCTGCGCCACGGAGTCGAACTGGTAAGTGTCGATCGCCGCCCACAGGCTGACGCTGAACAGCAGGCCGCAGAGCATAAAAAACAGGCGCTTCATACGCCCTCCTTGCTGTATTTCCGCCACAGCGGCAGCACTTCCTGCTGCCAGACGCGCGCGTTGAGATCGCCCGCGTGGCGGTAGCGGATAATGCCGTTGCCGTCGATCAGGAAGGTTTCCGGCGCGCCGTAGACGCCCAGATCCAGCCCAAGCATGCCGTCGCCGTCATAGAGGCTGAGCGCATAGGGGTTGCCCAGCGTATTGAGCCAGGTCACCGCTTTGGTGCGATCGTCTTTATAGTTAAGGCCCACGACGCGAATGCCCTGCTCCGCCAACTGGTTGAGATATTGGTGCTCGGCGCGGCAGGTCGGGCACCAGGTCGCCCAGACGTTCAGCAGGATCGGTTTGCCGTCGTTGAGGACTTTCTGGTCGTAGATCTTGCCGGGCCGATCGAGCGCTTCCAGCTTAAACAGCGGCACCGGCTTGCCGATCAGCGCCGACTCCAGGCGGGTTGGATCGTCGCCGCCGGCGTTGCGCGACAGCTGCCACAGCAGCGCCGCCGCCAGCAGCAAAAACAGGATCAGCGGAATAAAGAGAATTTTCTTGTTCATGCCCGTTCCTCACGCGCGGCTTTTTTCCGCGAGCGGTAGCGCGGATCGAGCAGGCACAACAGGCCGCCGACCGCCATAAAGACGCCGCCGAACCAGATCCAGCGCACAAAAGGTTTGTAGTAAATGCGCACAGCCCAGGAGCCGTTGTCCAGCTCTTCGCCCAGCGCGGCATAGAGATCGCGCGTGAAGCCGCCGTCGATCGCCGCCTCGGTCATCATGGTGCGCGCCGCGGTGTAGAAACGTTTTTCCGCGTGCAGCACCGCTTCCGGCTTGCCGTCGCGGCTGACGTCGATGATGCCGACGCCGCCGCTGTAGTTCGGCCCCTGCAGGTTATGCACGTCGCGGAACACGAAGTGGTAGCTGTGAATATCAATACTGTCGCCCGCTTTCATGCGCACGTCGCGCTCGACGCTGTACTGGGTGCTGAAGGCGATGCCGATCACCGTGACGCCGACGCCGATATGACCCAGCACCATGCCCCAGTGGCTGCGCGACAGATGGCGCAGGCCGCGGAAGAAAGAGTGACGGTGAGTGGCGCGCTCGTGCAGCTCCATCAGCGTCAGCACCAGGATCCACACCGACATCAGCAGTCCCACTACCGTCATCGCCTCAATGCGATCCTGCAGCAGCCAGGGCAGCAGAATCGCGCTGGCCAGCGTCACCACCAGCGCCAGCGCCAGACGCTTCCACAGTTTCTGCGGCTCGTCGCGACGCCAGCGCACCAGCGGCCCGATGCCGAGCATCAGCGCGAAAGGCGCCATCAGCCAGCTAAACATGGTGTTAAAGAAAGGCTCGCCTACGGAGATGCTGCCGAGGCCGAGCTGCTTGTGCACCAGCGGCAGCAGCGTGCCGAGCAGCACCACCAGCATGGCGGCGATCAGCAGCACGTTGTTGCCGAGCAGGAAAGATTCGCGCGACCAGGTGTCGTTCTGCACGCGGCTGCGCACCTGCCCGCCCTTAATGGCGTAGAGCAGCAGCGAGCTGCCGATCACGATCACCAGGAAGGCGAGGATAAACATGCCGCGCGCCGGATCCGAGGCGAAGGAGTGCACCGACACCAGCACGCCGGAGCGCACCAGAAAGGTGCCGAGCAGGCTGAGGGAAAAGGCAGTGATCGCCAGCAGCACCGTCCAGGCTTTAAAGGTGCCGCGCTTTTCCGTCACCGCCAGCGAGTGCATTAGCGCGGTGCCAGCCAGCCAGGGCATAAAGGAGGCGTTCTCGACCGGATCCCAGAACCACCAGCCGCCCCAGCCGAGTTCGTAATAGGCCCATGCTGAGCCGAGCACGATGCCGATGGTCAGAAACACCCAGGCCGCCGTGGTCCAGGGCCGCGACCAGCGCGCCCAGGCAGTATCCAGCCGCCCCGCCATCAGCGAGGCGATGGCGAAGGCGAAGGCCACCGAGAAGCCGACGTAGCCCATATAGAGCAGCGGCGGATGGAAGATCAGGCCGATATCCTGCAGCATCGGATTGAGGTCGCGCCCGTCGATGGGGAAGTCCGGCAGCGTGCGGGTAAAGGGATTCGAGGTGAGAATAATAAACAGCAGAAAGCCGAGATTGATCATGCCCATCACCGCCAGCACGCGCGCCAGCGCATCCTGCGGCATGCCGCGACTGAAAATCGCCACCAGCAGCGTCCAGCTGCTGAGCAGCAGCACCCAGAGCAGCAGCGAGCCTTCGTGCGCGCCCCAGGTCGCGGCGATGCGGTAATAGACCGGCAGCAGCGTGTTGGAGTTAGCGGCGACGTAGCCGACGGTAAAGTCGTTGACCACGAAGGCGTGCACCAGCACGAGGAACGCCCCGGCGATGCAGAGGAACAGGCCGCTCGCAAGCGGACGCGCCAGCCCCATCAAACGCGCGTCCTGGCGCACCGCGCCCCACAGCGGATAGACGCTCAACAGCAGCGCGACGCCCAGCGCCAGGCAGAGCAGAAAACTTCCAACTTCTGGCATCATGACTGAGTTCTCGCCTGTTCCGCCAGCGCCTGCGGGCTCTTGTGATTCTTCTTCATCGCATCCTCGATTTCCGGCGGCGTATACTTCTCGTCATGCTTCGCCAGCACCTCTTTGGCGTTGACCAGGTTGCCCTCTTCCAGCACGCCCTGCGCAACGACGCCCTGCCCTTCGCGGAACAGGTCCGGCAGAATACCTTCGAAGCTGACGCTGACCACGCCGTTAGCGTCGTAAAGCTTAAAGGAGACGGCCAGCGTATTCGGGTCGCGCTTCACGCTGCCCGGCATCACCATGCCCCCGACGCGCAGACGCTGCCCCGCTTCCGGCTTCTGATGATCCTCGCCTTTGCCATAGAGGATTTCGCTCGGCGTGTAAAACAGGTCGATATTGGAGCGCAGCGCATACATAACCAGCGACGTGGCGAGGCCCAGCCCCACCAGGATCGCCACAACAACGTACAGGCGCTGACGACGACGGGTATTCACATTGGATCTCCTGCCGCTTCACCGGCGGCTTGTTTCATTTTCGCCGAACGGATACGGCGCTCCCTGGACTGACGCTGGCGGATCTCAGCCAGCAGACGACGGCGCTGCAGCAGCGTATGCAGCAGCAGGCCGCCAAGCGGAATAAGCGTGCAGATCACCGCCAGCCAGACGTAAAAGGCGTAGCCGCCCATGGCGAAAAAGGCGGAGAGGGAAGAGAAAGCGGGCGTCATGCTTTACGGCCTCCGTTGGCGAGATTCGCCACCCAGGGACGATGACGTTCGGTGTAGAGGATCAGGTTGCGCAGGCGCATCAGCGTCAGCGTGACGAACAGCAGCAGGTAGCCGAGAATCGCCCAGCGCAGCGGCGTGCGCATGCTCGGCGCGATCGCCTGCTGGAGAATGCCTGACGAGCCCTGATGCAGGGTGTTCCACCACTGCACCGAGAAGTGAATGACTGGCAGATTGACCACGCCGACCAGGATAAGAATGCCGGCCGCGCGTCCCGCCGTGCGGCGGTCGTCAAACGACTGATAGAGCGCTATCACGCCCATATAGAGGAAGAGCAGCACCAGCTCCGAGGTCAGGCGCGCGTCCCAGATCCACCAGGTGCCCCACATCGGCTTGCCCCAGGCGGAGCCGGTGATCAGGGCGATAAAGGTAAAGACCGCGCCGACCGGCGCCATCGCCGCAGAGACCAGATCCGCCATCTTCATCTGCCATACCAGGCCGATAAACGCGGCGACCGCCATCGCGGCGTAGACGCCCATCGACCACATCGCCGCCGGAACGTGGATATACATAATGCGGAAACTATCGCCCTGCTGATAGTCGGCCGGCGCGAAACCAAAGCCCCAGATCCAGCCGAGCAGCAGCGTCGCCGCGCCCGCCACGGCAAACCAGGGAATTAAACGCCCGCAGAGCTGATAAAGCCGCTCCGGCCTTCCCAGCTGATGTAACCATTTCCACATGTTGCATTGCTCACAGGTTAAAAAATCATTCCCGACATGTCTGACGCATGTGCGGATCAGTGCAGCGCGATACGCAGCGCGGCGGCAGCGGCGAACGGCGCCAGCGTCGCGCTGGCCGCCAGCATCGCGCCGAGGATCGCCAGATAACCGCCGATCGGCAATCCCTGGCCCGCCGCGTCGATCGCCGCGCTGGCGAAAATCAGTACCGGCACCGCCAGCGGCAGCACCAGCAGGCTTAGCAGCACGCCGCCGCGCCGCAGCCCAACCGTCAGCGCGACGCCGATAGCGCCGAGAAAGCTAAAGGTCGGCGTGCCGAGCAGCAGCGTCAGCGCCATCGCCAGCCAGCTGTTGAAATCGAGCGACAGCAGCAGCGCCGCCAGCGGCGACAGCAGGATCAGCGGCAGTCCGGTAACCAGCCAGTGGGCGATCACTTTGCCCAGCACGGTAACCGGCAGCGGCGTCGGCAGCAGCAACAGCTGCTCCAGCGATCCGTCGATAAAATCGTCGCGGAACAAGCGCTCCAGCGCCAGCAGCGATGAGAGCAAGGCGGCGACCCAGGCTACGCCCGGCGCGATGCGCGCCAGCTGCTGCGGTTCCGGTCCAATGCCAAGCGGGAACAGCGTAATCACGATCAGAAAGAACCACAGCGGGTTAACCACCTCCGCGCCGCTGCGAAAGGCGATGCGCAGCTCGCGCTGAATCACGCGCAGCGACATCAGAGCAGCTCCGCGCCAGTCAGCCGTATTTTACGCACGCGCGCATGGCTGTCTGGCAGATCCTGATGGGTGGTGAGAATAACCAGGCCGCCATTTTCGGCATGTTGCGTAAAGCGCTTCATTAATTTCTCCACACCCTCTTTATCTATCGCCGTCAGCGGCTCATCCAGGATCCACAGCGCGGCGTCGCTGAGCCAGAGCCGCGCCAGCGCCACGCGCCGCTGCTGTCCCGCCGAGAGCTGCGCCACCGGCACCTCTTCGTAGCCCAGCAGATCGACGCACTCCAGCGCGTCGAATATCTGCGAGGCGTCGCGGTTCGGATGGTAGAAGCGCAGATTTTCCAGCGGCGATAGTACCGCTTTTACGCCAGGCTGATGGCCGAGAAAAAGCAGGCTTTGATGCCACTGTTCGCGCTGTTGGCGTATCGGCTCGCTTTGCCAGCGCACCTCGCCCTCTTCCGGGCGGCTCAGTCCCGCCAGCAGGCGCAGCAGCGAGGTTTTACCGGCGCCGTTCGGCCCTTCGATCTGTACGATATCGCCCGCCGCCACGCCGAAAGAGAGGCCGTGGAACAGCGTGCGTTCGTCGCGAACGCAAGAGAGATTAATGACTTCGAGCATGCCGGAGGAGTCGCGCCAGGTAAAAAGTGGCCAGGATGATAGCACAAGGTTGCGGTGGGCCGAAGCCCATGGCGTGCGGCGCGGCGCGCCTCGCATGATGGTTATGCCTCTTTCGCGGCGAATATGGATAAAAAACGCTCAAAGTTAAAATTTTGTTACGCTTAATCTGAAAGATAGTTACATTTCGCCCTTGCTAAAACAGGCTACGCTTATTACGCGCAGCAATTATAACAAGGAGCAAACATGAAACCTTCCCCATCCAGTCACCAGGATGAAAACGATGTCGACAGCGAAGAGAAAGAGCAAGGAACGGAAATTGAGGTAAACGAAGAAGCCCTGCCCTCGCGCGCGGCGGCGATACATGAAGAGATTCGTCAGGATGGCGAAAAGGAGTTAGAGCGCGACGGCATGGCGCTGCTCTGGTCGGCGATTGCGGCCGGCCTGTCGATGGGCGCCTCGCTGATGGCGAAGGGGATCTTTCAGGTGCATCTTGACGGCCTGCCCGGCGCCTTTTTGCTGGAAAACCTGGGCTACACCTTCGGCTTCGTTATCGTCATTATGGCGCGCCAGCAGCTCTTTACCGAGAATACGGTAACGGCGGTGCTGCCGGTGATGCACAAACCGACGCTGGGCAATGTCGGCCTGCTGCTGCGGCTGTGGGGGCTGGTGCTGCTCGGCAACCTGATCGGCACCGCCCTCGCCTCCCTCGCCTTTGCCGAGATGCCGATTTTCGACGACGCGACGCGCCAGGCCTTTAGCGCCATCAGCCAGAAAGTAATGGAAAATACGCCCGGCGAAATGTTCGCCAATGCGGTGATTTCCGGCTGGATTATCGCGACGATGGTCTGGATGATGCCGCAGGCGGGCGCCACCAAGCTGATTGTGATCGTGATGATGACCTGGCTGGTCGGGCTCGGCGATCTGGCGCATATCGTGGTGGGTTCGGTGGAGATCCTCTACCTGGTCTTCACCGGGCAGATCAGCTGGTATGAGTTTATCTGGCCGTTCGCGCTGCCGACGCTGCTGGGCAATATCACCGGCGGCACGCTAATTTTCGCGTTAATCAGCCATGCGCAGATTCGCAACGATATGAGCGAGGCGGCGAAAGAGGAGGCGAAAGCGAAACAGCGCGAAGCGAAGCAGCAGGAAAAACAGCGCTAAGCTGTTGAGGAAATGAGCAAACGCGCCGCAGTTGGGTTATTCTTGCGGCGCATTTGCGCTATACTGCGCGCCGCCGTCCCCTTAGTTAAATGGATATAAATAGAGTAATGGATAATACTTTGTTTTTAAATACAAAAAATAGAATATCATCACCATAAAAGTACACTCATATGTACTCAAATGACATCATCTTACCCTCCAGATATAAATGAAAAACTCCTCCTGCTTGAGACGGACCTGAGCAAATCGTATCGGCGATCCTTAAAGTAAATTTCAAGTTTACCGATAAGTATTACCAATTAGCTAACAGCATACACTTGCTGTAGATTCGTCTAACCTTGATGCATGGTGAGCGTCATTTATGACTACAACAGTTTATGACAGGATGGCAAAAGCTGTCACAAGTGATTCAAGATGGTCGTGTATACTGGATCCCATCGGGTATGAAGGTCACATTCTTTATGTCGATGATGTGGGATTTGGTAAGTTAGCCCTTCGCGAAGATACCGTTATGGTTTTGGCTGGGCATGGCTATCTGATTGAGTTGTGGAAAAAGTGGCTCCTTGTTTCTGAGCTTGATCCTGAAGCAGAGATGCCCCCTACTCATATCGAAGGACAGATGCCGTTCACCATCTACATCATTGAGATGTCAACCAACAAGGTTCTCTTTGATGAAGGGCATAAGCACACTATCTTTGATCAGGAAGCTAATGAAGTTTTAGCAGCCTTTTCTGGGTCCGGTAGCTCTTATGCTGCAGATAATTGGATCGAATCCACATGCGCACGAACTGCGATAGACTATGCTAAACGCATAGACCATTATTCAGGCGGGACTGTCAGGTTTGTAGATTTTGCAAGCGGTAAGAATGACATCGAAACGCGCCTCGAAACCATTCAGGAAGTTGTGAACATCATGTTAGAGAGGGGATTTATTATGGACACTAAAAAGCCAGGTGCTGCCCCAGTATCAATAAGTGCTCAGGAAGTTGCTGAAGTACGCCAGTTGCTTGCTAATGGAGCACTGACCCCATCAGCACCTGTTGGTAAAGGTGCGAAACCTTGGGATGAAACTTCTAAAGAAAAGCTTAAAAGAGCTATTCAGCATATTCGTGACGCGGAAGCGAAGCGAAAAGAAGAAGCGGAAGCCTAAGTACAAGCCCGGCGATAGCCGGGTTTTTTATGTCCACCAATTCCAGTATGACCATTATCTGAAATCTCTTTTTAAACCGGCCCTTCGTCACGCCAAACGCTCATGATTTCATATGTCACCTTGCCAAGCACAATAACATCATCAAGAGCCTCACCTGCTATCTTCTGTCCATCATCAGTGATGACGCACCGATCGCCCGTTCTTGCCAGCATAGATATCCCTTCATGCACCAGGGCCACCCTATCACCCTTTCTAACCGGCGCAGACTGGTCAACAACCAGCATGCCTTCATCCCGTTCGATGAACAGAGTTGAGGCTGGGTTATGCACGACAAGATCGCTAACAGTTAGCCGACGCTCAATATAATCTTGGGCTGGAGACTGAAACCCCATGGTCAGATTCCTCCATTCGGATTGAATACCTGGAATGTTCTCTCTTCACCCTCTTTTGTAGAGACGTCTCGAAAGGTTGACGTGTAAATCTCAACCCAGCGGTTCGCCTCCTTCAGCGTGAGGTGCCAGTTCAGGCGCTCCAGCTCTGTGACAAAATCAACGGTGGTTACTGTGTACCGACCTTGTTGGTCTCGCTTAATGGCATTTCTAAAAGCTGTTTCTTTTTCATACTCGCGCGGCATGCCAGATTCCCTCCAAAAAAACTGTATATGCATACAGTAATATCAGCAGGGGTTTTTATCAAGTTAGGGTGGTTCGGTTTTGCGATAGGCTTTATGAAGCAGGTTTTTGGAAGGTGTTAGGGTGAGTGACTAAGCTTTATACACCCCACCCCGTAGTTCACTGAAGATGGGCGCGGTACATCTCTGCCCCGTCGCCGGGGCTTTTTTATGTTAGGATTTAGCTCATCAAACATTAAGGATGGTAAAAGGGATGTTTTTTAGAAAGTTTGACTCTAGTCGTTATTACACCCGATCGAATGCGTATGTTTTTTTATCTGCTCTATTTTCATATATCTTCGTTTATGGTTTTGAACTCACTCACTTTACACTTTCAATCGATGAGGAAGATGTAAACAATTTTGACCAAACTATAAGGTTTGGTAGGTGGGGGCATGCATACCTAAAGGATATTGTATTTCCTGAACCATATGTACCTTTTTATTCCCTTGCCCTAGGCATTTTATTTTTATCTGCATCTTCTTTTTTAGCGTCAAAATTCTTAAAGCTTGAAAAAACTCTGGCCATATCATTTGTTATAATGCTTTCCGGCTTCCCTCAGATGGCATACCAATTTGAATTTAGTAATCAAGCTGAAACCATTTCTCTTGCAATACTTTTTTCGGTTTCATCTTTGTTTATGCTTAACTCTATAACAACATCTAAAGCTATTGCATTTATAGTACTAAACATAATATCTCTTTCTATTTACCAGTCCGTATTTCTTTACTCTGCATCTTTACTTCTTATATCTCTCACTTTACGTGCAGTAAAGGGCGAAGTGAACTTCAGGGAAAGCATAACAATTATAATTATATATACTATGCTTGCAGTAATTAGTATTCTGATAAACTCTTTTTTGGCAAAAGCGATAGCGAACCATTATGGTTTTCAGGTTTCAAACCTATCTCAAATGGTTGGGTGGGGTAGAAAAACGCCCCATGAAGTTATAGTAAACATTCTGATATTCATAAAAAGCTTTTTTAATGGAACAGCTAAGCATGGTCTGAACTCATTTGCATTTACATTGGTGCCTGTTGTCTTACTCACTGCACATGCCGTTAAATGCAAAAAAAACGTTCTTTTGGTGGTAACTCTATCTTTGGTAAGCATACTGTCTGCCTTCCTTCTGAGCATAGCATTAGGTTCAGTTATGGCACCACGAACCCTGATTCAAATGCCTGTTATTTTTGCAGGATTGTTTGCATGCATGGCTTATGTGATAAAAAGCCGACATGCTGAGATTGGTATTTCAATCATTTTTCTATGCGTAGGCGCTTGCGCATCAAGTAAGTTATTTTATAGTGATTACATGGCAAGAGAGTCAGACAAAATAGTGGCGACTCAAATTGTGCAGACCATTTATAATAAATATCCAGAATTTGATGTCATGAACACCCCTGTGTTTTTTTACGGCAGCTACACACCTCCTAATAACTTTAGAACATCAGATTTCGATATTTTTGGAGTTTCATTTTTTTCTTGGGATGGTGGTAACAATAAAAGGATGTATAGATATTTTTCAGCTGCAAATATTGCAAACCTAAAAAAACCTGATTCAAATCAGGTTGAGATGGCTAGGAGGGACGGTTCAACATTACCATCGTGGCCAAATAGAGGTTCTGTATCAATGGTTAATGGCGTAGTAATTGTTAAGCTTTCTGATCGGCTAAGCCCCTATAACCGATGAATAAAAGCCCGCCGAAGCGGGCTTTTATTTCATGTTGAAGGTTGTTCCGGCCAGGTTATGGCTGCATCCGTGTTCGCATCAATGCGGTTAACTGCAACACGATATTGTTTCCACGCTTTCAAAGATGCGGCTTCCGAATCGGTTGCTTCGTCCAAATCTACTGCATCCTGAAGTGGAGCAATCGCAATCGTAGCTTGCGCAATAAGGCTTGCTTTTGTGGCTATGTTATTAGCAATCTTCTGGGATTTTTGTTCTTCAATCTCCTCATCAGTTAAAGGCGGGGCTGCAAAAGCCGTTCCATCATAGCTCCAGCCAATCGAAGGTAGGTTTCCGTCTTCATCTGGAATCTCTGCGTAGGTAACGCCTTTGCCAAATTCAACCGGTTCGGCATCAGGCCCTGCCCATAGGATCGTATTTGTTACAATGCCCTTTTCGATTAATGCGTATGCTTTAGTCATTATGCCATCTCTCTGATAATACAAAGGCCCGGGCCTCCAGCTATGCCTGATTTGGCAGCTGTGTCTCCAGATGTGCTTCTTACGCCACTTCCTCCAGAACCATTCCCCACTGAGTCAGCTCCAGATGAGCCAACTGGCGAGGCGCCTCCTAGCCCAGGTGAACCACTGGTATTGTTAGATAAATACCCTGGAGAGCCTGCTTGGCCCCTTGATTTGGCTACAACAGTTACTGATGAAGAAATCGTAGCGTCGGCAGGAGAATTTGCACCCCCTGCATTGATTGCACTTGTAGCAGACGAATAACCGCTTCCAAGTCCACCGGGACATACAACCAACGACCCAAATGATGAGTTGCCACCTGCTCCTCCAATCCCGCCACCAGATGAGCCAGCAGCACCTGGCACGCCGATCGTTACAAGAACCCCGGAGGAAATCAAAGAGACCGGGATTCGGAATCTAACCCACGTCCCTGCCGAGGCGCCTCCTGCAATTGATGCAGTGCCTCCAGAGTAAGCAGGAACCCCAGAACTACCTCCCCCAGGCGCATAAAGCTCGACTTCAACAAATTTTACTGCTGCTGAGCTCGGGGTGTATGTTCCAGTTGAGGTCATGACGATCGGTGCGCCAATCTGGCGACCTGTAAATAAGGCCCTCATGGCAGTTAACAACTGCGTGTTCGTATCCTTTTTAAGTGTGATTCCAGCGGCTTCAATGACACCTGCGAGTTCTTCTTGAAGGGTATCGAAATAATCCGCATCAAGCGCTGTTGGAAGGACGCCGGTTTGCGGGTTACCGCCCGTGAAGCCATTTTTACCCGAGCCGAATTTGTCCACCTGAGCAGTAGACGTGTCAATACGATGCATGGATTACTCCGTGTATAAAAAGATTACGTAAGTGTGAGACGGGGCAAGCTTGTTGAGCACGCACTCAACCACGGTTTCGCCCCATGTGCGGATGGAGTCCGTACAGTTACTGATGCAGGTCATCGGGCTGATTTGCGCTGCTGCAGGGATGTTAACGCGCCAGTAATAACGCCACTCATCGCTATATAAGGATTCTGTGCAGTCAGATACACAGGTGAAACTACTTTTGGGGTAGCGCGTTATCGTAGCGTCTGTATAACCCAGCGCATCCAGTTGTGCCCGATAAAATGCTTCGTTTATGCCACCAGCCAGATTTATCTTTGCATCAAGCCGCTGGCGGCGCTGCGGCAGCGTCTGCGTTCCCGAGGGAGTGCAGCTGTCAGGCAAGCCTGTGATGCCCTCGTAGCGGTCTATGAGTTCAGTCACTGAGCGCGGGTCAGTTTCCAGCATCAGTGCATCAGCGCGTTGGTGTACGCGAGACATAACGGGAGCGAATCCCAGCAGCAGCTGGTCTTCTCCGTCCCACGCTGGCCCACGCGGCAGCAGCGCGCCCAGCATCTGCTCGTACTGCGCTGTCAGGTCCATGTGAAGTCTCCCACTACGCCCACTTCACCTTTTGCGATTAACACCTCATCGGTTGGACTAACCAGAACGTGGCTGTATTCCCCGGTCGCCAGGCTGATGGCTTCACTTATTCGGGATGGCTCAAGCGCACCTTCAGGCACACCATCGCGAAGATTCATCGCCCTTATCTCCGCTTCTACGGCCAGCCTGATTTCTTCGGTGTCGGGCGTCAGTCGGATGTGATAATCAACGACATGCGGCGTTGCGGCGAAGGCGTACACGTCCGATCCTGCTATCGGGGCAAGCGGTTCGATGTGCGCCTGAACTGCGGCCACAACAGACGTATCAGGTATCGGGTTATAGAGGTCGCTGTTTGCCAGCATGACGCCCACAGTGCCGCGACCTGACCAGTGCCGGTAGGTCCATGCGCGGGTTACGCCTGATACCTCTTTTGCCCATACCTCATAATCGGCGTCTGCTCCACCCTGTGGTGTGTAATACCAGCGCTCAATGATTCTGGCGCGCCATACATCAAGGTCTTCGATATCAGTACCGCCCTGAATGGCGTCCGCTACTCCAGCCGAAGCCAGACCCGTTACCGGACTGGTGAGGCGCATTGTGATGCCGTCATCAGTATTTCCGGTGACGCCTGCCGTATCGCAGGTGACTGGAACACGAAGTACGCCACCAGAAGGCGTAACGCTGGCAGTCGTGGTGAATGACACCAGATCATCACGCTGGATGGTTACGCCAGCATCAATGCCGGCACTGCCCGTTACGCCGTCCCAGCGAACATAGCCGCTCGCATATGTTGCTGCCTTGCGCGGAGCGCGCTTCATGTTCCCGTGCCGTATAAGCCAGTCTTCGTCCGCAAGGTCAGGAAGGAGATTCCGGGCAAGATAATCTATGTAGCCATATACGGTATGAACCGATGCGGCAATAACGCGGCTGTATACCTCGGCGTCTGTCCGGCGTAATTCGGCCAGGGTTGAATCAGCCGCAAGGCGGGTAAGAACATCGCTGCGTACTGCGGTGATCAGCTGCGGGAGTGTCGGGCGGGAAAATCCGCTGTCAGCCATTGAGTTCACTCCATAAGTCATCAAAGGAAAGCGTCAGGGTTGTGCCGTCCTGTTTCTGGATAACCGCCGAAGCTGACATTGCGTTGATGCCGAGCCTTTGCGCTGTCACATCCACCCGCGCGGCCACACCATCAGCCGTTAGCCACTGCAGCGCTTCTGTGATGTACTCGCGGGCCTTCAGCGGTGTCTGATTGGTCAGTTTTGAGCGCTTAAGTAAATAAAGGCGTGAACCGATTCGGTCATTCTGTACGGTTGGGTACGTGTCACCCCACCAGCCATTGACCTCTTCAGGCGCATCGTCTTGACCTGCTTTTCTCCAGGTGAAAAGTGAGATGACTACCGCGCGAGTAAGCGGGTCAGTCAACTGGTACACCGCCTGCTGCTTACCATTTATCGTAAGGATCATGATCCGCCCATTTGTTGCAAGGTTGCATCCGTTGTGCCGCCACCATCACCGTTTTCTTTATGCTTATGACCGTTGTAAGTCACGCGCATCTGGGCCATAGAAACGCCACCAGAATCACAGTTGTCGGTGATATTTCCGGTGGCCTCAATGTCCATTTCGAAACGGGCTTTAGGGGCATTTTTGAGGGTGATAAGTTTCCCGCCACCATCAACAACAATTCCTGACCGGGTGAGTGTTACTGACTTGGCTTCGTCGTCATAAATGGCAACCTCACCGTTCTTTAATCCTTTGAGGCGATAGCGACGGTCCGCCACCACCAGCACGACACCATGCGAGCGATCACCATCGAAGTAAGCCGCAACGGCCTCCGCGCCGCTCAGTGCAGCTGACGTAAACCCATAAGGCTCAAGATGTTCGATATCGCTTTTTCCTTCATTGCCCGGCATGCTGATTTCCAGCATCTGGCATTTACTGGCGGTGTCGATACCGCGTAATACCGCGCGGGCGATAACATTTGAAATAGCGCGATTAATCGCATTAAGTGGACCAGCCATCAGAAATCATCCTCCGCTGCGGCTTTTTTCTTACGCTTGCCGGGCTTGGCTGGCTCGGGCAGATAAGCATCTGCAGGGCCAACACGTAATTCACTGATGGTGCCGTTCTCATCCTGCTGATAAGTTACCTCCGCGATCACCATTTCACGGTTATCAAAACCCAGTACGGGGTCGAATACGTTCACCAGCATGTTGGGCTGCCACAACTTACCGTCTCCCTGATGCCACCCCTGAACGGTGTAAGTCACCTCGTCAGTTTTGGCCGCGCGCTGGCGCATCTCAAACTCGCTGCGCTCTGCGCAGGTTGCTGACGTGGCATTACCGGTCTGTCTGACCAGCAGCGGCCTGTAACGTGCAATGCCTGTATCTGTTGCCGTACCGCGAATGGCTGTTGTGGTTGCTTCGCCAAAATCATTGTTGTTTCCGGCGCGCATGCCTGATACCTGATAACTACTGAAGCGGTCTTTAATACTCTGCTCGCTGTCACAGGTCAGAATGTTTTCTCCCAGCACCAGCGCGGTTGTAGCTTTGACGGTACCTATCCCGCCAATAACTAAATCACCCGCTGCGTTGTCATAGGCCAGCGCCTGCTGCAGGCCAAGCATCTTATTCAGCACATCCATAACGGATTCACCCCGGTCTGCCTGCACGCCCTGCAGTACGCCGGACACGCCGCCCGCATCCACAACGTTTACGCTGAACGGTTTGGCGAGGTCTGCGGCAACCTGAACGATTGATCGTCCGTTGTACTGCGAGGGCGCAGCTGAGCAATCAACCAGGTCAGCCGTTTTACTGCGGCCAACAATACCCATTGAGATACTGTTAGCGTCATACCGAACAGGCGTTGCCTCCACCCATCCGGTGATAACAAGATCATCACCGATCAGCACTTCAACCTTATCTGCCTTCTTTATGCGGCTGCGCCGGCTTACCTGCGATTCATCACCCGGCCATAACCGGGTAATCTGGACGTTAAAATCCCTTGCGATACGCTCAATGCCGGCGGCAATACGGACAGAGGTCCATCCGCCCCACTCACGGCCATTAACGCGAAGAAGTACGGTTGTATTCACTGGACGGGCACTCTCAGGGTTTTAACCGGCACAAAGCCGGGGTGCCGAATGGCGTTGCGCGCGGTAATGTCATATTCACGCCCGGCATCGTCGTACCAGTCAGCAGCAAGCACGACTGCAGGTAAAACTTCGGGCGGTATGCGCTCAACCGTTCTGGAAGTTTGCTCAAGGCGCGCAGTGATATCTTCATTCAGCGCAGTGCGCACCTGACGGAGTGCGAGAAACAGTCCGTCATCGGTTACACGCACCATTTCCTGATCGATGGCCGTATTGAGCGTGTCGCGAACTTCAGTTAAATCATCCCAGGATGGGACCGTATCAGTTGCTGTAGAGGTGGTTACCCCCACGGCTGTATCGTCTTCAAGCACATCATTAACGGCAGGATGTGAAACAATGACGGTTGCTGACGCTTGCTGGTCTGCTAACTTCGTTGTTGATGAGGTGGATTTGGGAAGGTTCGTTACCGTATTCACCGCCTCGCTGAGTGCTGACGTGCGAATGGCCTGCGCAACGTAATTGCGCTGCTCCGTTCTGGCCTGTGTACTGGTACTGTCTGTTTTCCACACCCCGCGCGGGGCAAGTCCCGTGTCGAGGCTAATACCACTGAGACCTTTAACCATTGTGATCAGGTCTGTGACATTACCAGTCAGTTTTGTGCCTGCCCGCCACATCGTCTGAAGCTGATTAACGAAATTCATGCCACTGGACGGTGGCATCAGCAATACAGACAAATCACCCTGCATCAGACGAGATGCTGCGCTAATACCAGAATCTACGTACTGCATGGCGTCAGTAACGGTATCGAACATCTCCGTTGCATCATCCAGTACGCCGTTTTGTGTGAAATCTGGCAGGCCGTCCAGCCCAAACGCTTCAAATGCTGATGACAGGAAATCATCCATCAGCGCTGCGGCGCCCGTCAGCTTCGCTCCGGTTGCAATGCCAGCTTTGGGGAATGACAACTCGCCCGACTCGATGAAGCTGAAGCTGACGCGGCACATGCGGCCTTCGTCTCTGGTATGGCTTACGCGGACTTCATCCGTAACGGTGACGGTCATTTCGCCGTAAAAAGGATGAACGAGTGTGCAGCTTCCGGGCTTCTCGACCGCTTCGATCAGCCTGTTGCGCTGCTCAAAATAGTCATCACCGACAAGATACGCCTGAACACTAAAGCGTCGCGTTGCACGCCCTATATCTTCAGCCCATGGCTTATCGCGGTTGGGGTATTCATGGACCTGCACGCGTCTGCCGAAAGTAGCTTCATCCTCATCTACCTTAAACGGGACACCCCGCAACGAGGCATCCTGCAGATTATCAATCCAGCTCATGCGATCTCCGGGCTATAAAAAACCCGCCGGAGCGGGTTACTGGTTAGAGAAGCGGTTATATCCGACATCATAGTTAAGCCAGGGTAGTGAGTTACCCGCTGGCGCAACGCGCATGCCGGGCGGCGCATTATCGAATGTTACCTTGAGCTCACCCTGCTGTGGCCGCGAAAGTGGCACCGCTGACTGATAGCCCGGCCCACCCTGCTGATTGTTATACCAGCCCCCGGCATTCCAGCGGTTTTTGAGGGATTGCCAGAAGGATGTTGTGCCGTCCTTTTCAGTAACTGCATCAGCGATATCGTTCAGCTTTTTGAAGATGTAAATCGCAACGCCGATGGACACTGTCAGCGCACCGAGTGATGCAATCTGCGCCAGCACGCCGGAAAGTGAAGTTGCTGTTGTGAGCGCGGTTTTCAGAGTGCCAACGGTGCGCACGGTGAATACGCCTGCCATAACGGCGCTGACACCCTCAATTGTGCTCTTCCAGCCACCCATCGCTTCCACGACATCATTCACGTCTTGCCATACCGCTTTAATAACCGGACCAACCTGGTCCCAGTTGCTGACAATAAGGCTCCCACCCAGCACCAGCAGCGAAACCAGCTTGCCCATGGTGGACATCTTCAGCACGGTTTCAAACATCTTCACCGCCTTAACGGCAATTCCCACAGCAGAGGCAGTACCCAGCAATGTCAGGCCAAACTTAAAGGTACCGCGAACCATCTCGGGGTTGGCTTTGGTGAACTGCCTGAACTGTTCGACCATTGGCTGAACTTTCTGGGTCAGCCTCACGATATCGGGCAGAAACATATCCCCAATGGTTATGCTGGCAGCACTGAACTGGTTTTTAAGCAACTGAACAGAGTTCGCCGTTGTGGCCGCGCGCGACTCATACTCCTTCTGCATCGACCCTGCATACTGCTGCGCATCCGCAACGCGATTGAAGTTGGTGCGCAGTAAGTCCAGGTTCGTCAGCAGAGGTGCGATCGCACCAAGCGACTCCTTGCCAAACAGCGCATTCATGACCGCTGCCTGTTTGTCTTTTGGTACCTTGGCCAGAGAATCCAGTACCTTCAGCATCGCGGCGCGGGAATCCTTCTGCATGTCAGCCGCTAACTGGCCTGGATCAATCTTTATAAACTTCAGCGCTTTCTTCTGTGACGCCGTGGCTGACTTGCCGGAGGTAAGTGAAAGCATGAAGTTTTTAATGCCCGTTGCGGCTATCTCAGACTCAACGCCCATACCCGCGATAGTCGCGCCCATTGCGGCAATTTCACCTGACGCCACGCCTGCAACGCCACCAAGAGGACCGATGCGGGTAACGATGTCGGAAATCTTTTGTGCATTGGCAGGGCCAGTGTTACCCAGGTAGTTAATTTTATCGGCAAGAACCACCACGCCATCCTGCGTCATTTTGAACGAGGTTCGCCACTGTGCCATCATCTGGCCAGACTCTTCTGCAGTCTGGTCAAATGCCACGCCCATCTTCACCGCGTCGCTTGCAAACTGCATCAGGTCATTACGCGCAATACCCGCCTGGCCGCCAGCCGCTACGATCTGCGCAATGCCGTTTGCAGCCATTGGTAACCGAGTCGAGAGTTTGAGCACATCCTCACTCATCTCTTTAAACTGTTGCGGGGTGTCAAAGTTGACGACTTTGCGAACGTCTGCCATCTGCGATTCGAAATCCATCGCCTGGCTGATGGGTACTGCAAACGCGGAGGTTAGCGCGACGCCCATAGCCGCCGCGTTGACCATGATATTTTTGGCTTCCTTCTGAAAGCCTTTAAGGTTTCTGCTCATCCCCTTCAGTGGACCTGAAAGCTGGTCTACTGCCGTGATGATCGCCTTCAGCTGAAAACTATCTGCCACGGTTTATTTCCTCAGAGATGCGGACAGCCTCAGCTTCCATTTCCAGAAACTTGCTGAGGCTGACATTTTTCAGTTCAAGCGGATTTATGCGCCAGAAGTGGGCGGTGTTGTAGAGTCGCTTCCTGAACTCTCTCCCGCTTCCGACCCCGTAAAAAAACCCACGATCGTCATTGACGCCATAAAGATATCCTTAAGCGCCATTTTGGCCGCCGAAGAACGAGGGATGGCCGCAAGCACCGGGATATATTTCAGCGTGACGCGTGAATCCAGCTTCATTTCACCGGACTCGTTGTAGCTGAAAGGGATACCAAACTGCTCAACTTCGTCGTAAGTTGGCTCGCGAATTTCCAGCACATGCAGCGTCTCATTTGCCGCCACAATAGGTTTAGAAAGCATCAATTCTTTCACTGGTAGAACCCTTCTGAGCCGTGGAATTCAAGGTCAACCGTGCCCTCTTCAGCGTTGTGGTTGGCCTCACCAAACAACCAGGCTTCGGTCAGGACATACACCTGACCGTTCGCCAGCTCCGCAGTACCGGTCATGCTGTCGGACTCTGTGATTTTGCTGAGCGGAAAACCCTTCGGCACTTTAAAAGTGCCTTTGATGTACGGGGCGCGGTGCGTTTCCTTACGGTCAACAGAACCATCAAGGCCGATCACATCATCGTTTACCTTAGTGTTCATCGGCACTTCAATACCGCCAGTCAAAGAAAGCTGAAGGCCGTCGAGTTTGAAATACGTGGTACCAGCAATACGGGCCATTATTCGCTCTCCTCGCTGTATTGCAGACGGAACTGATTAACCAGCGCAAACACACGCAGCTGATTAACGTAGTCAGGCGGGAACAGCACATCTACGCGGTTTGGATTATCCGCATTGCGCTCAACCACCAGATAGATTTTGAACAGGTCAAAGTTTTCAACGATGGCTGACCGCTCCATCTGTTTGTAAACGGAGCACATCTCACCTTTGATAACCGCTGGCGTCACCACGGCCTGACCGTCACCGAAGCGGGTTCCGTCATTGGCCAGTTTATGGCGCGGGTACTTAGAAGTGATCACGCTCTTCAGCTCGCGCAGTACATAAGCGCTGGTATGCAGGGTTTCACTGTCGAGATAGCTGTTATCAGCCACGCCGTAACTGTTCTGCTGATAGGTTGTGATATCGCGCTGAATGCGCAGCACACCGCCTTCGGCATAGGATGTAGCAATCCCGTGCGTCAGCAGAGACTGCTGCTCAGATAGAATGAAGCGGCTCCCCTTTGGTGCCGGCAATGCCCCGGTCAGCTCACCGGTTTGCGTCGGGCGCGCAGGATCGTTACGGATAAATACTGCATTGCGTGCTGTACGCATCGCCACCAGCTCATCGCAGCAGGTTTGCGTGGCCACTTCATAACCTGCAACGGTGATATGCTGGTTGTTCATGGTGTCGCCAAAGGCAACCAGCTCGGACAACGTACCGGTTTTAGCCGTATAAACGTGACCATATAGCTGACGCGCATAGCTCCAGCGGCCTGAACCGTCATTCATCTCCAGCGCCATCGTAGCGAGAGAAGCTGAATCGCTGAACGGAAGCCCGATGAAATCAAATGGCTCATCGCCCATAGCAGCAATGGTGTCGGTAAGGTCCGGTGAACCAGTGCCGCCAGCCAGCGCGGTGATGGTCACGGTAATGCCGTCAGGTGTAGTTTCACCGCCAACTGTGCCGTAATAATTCAGCATCAGCGGGATGTCGTTCCCGGTCAGCCCCTTATGGCGCGCTTTGACAGCAACTGTGCCGTCAGTAGCTGTCGCGGTTACAGGCAGGCTGGCATTCGCGTTGATAGCGGCTGCCAGCGTGGTGGCAACATCAGCAGCCTCATCGCCGATAACCACGGCGGCCTGCACGCGCTCAACCCCGATATACAGGCTTAGCGTCCCTGACGCCTGCGCGGTACCTGCAATCACTACTGAGCCTGCAGCCTGCGCCCCCGTTGATTCACCCACAGCCAGAATCCACAACTCACCAAAGGGGTCAATGGCACGATAGCGCTTGACCATACGGTGCAACTGGCTGCCGAAGCCGCAGATTTTACCGGCAAGATCGGCTGATGGCATGATAGTGAGCGTGTTCTTGACAATCGTGCCCGTGGTCGCCACGGTACCAATAAGCAGCGCCGGGCCGCCTGAACTCGCGCTGTTCGCCTGGCTGGCATCCATCTCAGCCCAGAACAGCGGCACGCGGATATCAGAAGGCACCTGATTAAAGCTGACAGTCATCACTCGCCACCTTGTTTAATTGCGTCTTTTGCAGAGGTTTTGCTTTCTGCTTTGACTTCCGTAACATCTCCTGCCTTGATACGGCGGAGCCAGTAAGTGCTCATCTCGACGTTTCGCCCTTCTTTGGGCAATAGGTCGCCACGGGCTGGATCAGGAACTGATCGCCCGGCAACAGGTTTTAGTTTCATTGGTTACTCGCTGAGGTTGACCAGAAGTTTGTGTTCGATGATGCCGTCTGGTTTCTGGTCTTTGCCGATGAAGTCCACGTCGACACCAATTTCTCTGAATTCATCCAGAGCATTGAGATCGTCCTGCTGGCGCGTCATCTCGCCAGTAATTTCACGCGTCAGCATGAACTCAAACTGGTAATAGAGGCGGCCACGATCCATATCCAGAAGCTGGCCACCTGAATACGCCACCGGACCCGCGTCCTCATCCGGCTCCCAGCCCAGCAGGGCTTTCCAGATTTCGCCCCGGACATCATGCACCGCGTCATAGCCTGATGCCTGCCCGCGTTCGTCGCGGGTATTGTCCAGCACAACGACAACTGCAAAACCTTCGGTCACGTTCTGCCAGTAGTCGGTCAGTGACTTTTGTTCGGCAGTAACGTCTTCAGTGGGTACCACGTAAGCCGCGGGTAACTTCATTTTTCCGGTTTCAGGAATGGCTTTGAATTCCGCCGCGCCGGCCACGTTGCCTGCAAAGCGCGGACATCGCGCGCGAAGCGCAGCTATAACAAGAGACAGCTTCATTTCTTTTTCCTTTCAGGCCTGAGGGAGGTGCGCAGCGCCCTTCTGAGGACGTAACTCGTCCAGCTCTTTCGGGACTCAAGCACTTCCGCCATATAGTTCTTGCGCGGTGCAATACGCCATCCGTTACCGCCTGATTTACCTTTATGATGGCTTTTAGCGCGCTTGGCTCCGCGCCTGACCCCATAGAAGAGAAACGCCGGATAGAAATCGCCGTCAATGAGCCGGTTGCCTTCGCCCCTCTTCTGGTTGGGCGCAATTCGAACCATCATGCCTGGACGATTTTTTGATGCCCGGGGAACGTAGTAACCGATTGAGCGCGCCAGCCGGCCAGTGCTATATCCCGGATTCTCGCCCGGTGATGAACGACCACGACGCATCACCAGCCGGCGGGCGTCACGCATATGAACCTGGCCTATTTTCACGAAGGCCTTACGCATTTTGGCTCGGTTAAAAACGAGCTCTTTTGGCTGGTCGAAATCGACGTGCAGCAGCGGCTTAGCCATACATCTCTCCATCACGCTCTACCGCGCCCAATTCTTCGCACTCCATCAGCAGATAACGGCCAGCTGAATTGAGATCGCGAAGGCGCTTGACCCGGTAGATGTTGCCGCCATACACCACCTCAAAATCCGAAGTGATGCCCTGGCGAAAACGGATCGTGATGTAATGGGTAATGATGTCATCAGCCTGAATGGATTCGTGATAGGTAGTGGCCCCCACCTGACGGACCTTTGCCCACACATCCTTTTCATTCTGATAAACCGGCTCCACGCCATAATCTGCGGCAGCCTGATCTATGCGCTGCCGCAGATGAATGCGCTTGTTGAGCTCACCAGGGTCGGGCAAAGTAAATACGGCGCTGGTATTTGATGAGCGTCGCTGCATGCTAATACCCCGACACCGGCAGACGCCGCGAATAGAGCAGGAACTCAAACGCCTGCGGCGTCTCCGTCATCTCCAGCTCTGACACTGAGCTGCGGTGTTCATACCAGTGACTGACCAGCATCAGCAGCGCAAGCCGGATATCTTCGGTAATCACCATGCCATCGGTATCAAGCGGTGCAATATCTGCCACCGTTTTATAGAGATTACGGTTCAGGTAGGTCACCGCCTTTGCCTCGGCGGCCAGAGCGAAAAGCTCAAGCAGTCGATCTTCTTCCGTAAAGTCGCTCTCAAGGCGGCACTGCAGCCGGATTTCTTCAAGTGTCAGCAGCATGACAACGCCTTATTTTTTGGCTTTTTCCTTCGCCTCAGCTGCCGCTTTCGCATTGGCTTCAGCTTCCGCTTTTTCCTGCGCTTCAGCAGCGGCCTTTGCTTTGGCCTCTTCTTCAGCCTTTGCAAGCGCCTGGGCTTCGGCTTTTTCCTTCGCCTCAGCTGCCGCTTTCTCTTCTGCGCTGTCATCGACCTCACTGGCATAGCCCAGCTTAATCAGCTCGCGACCATGCTGCTCGGTGGTCTCGATGGTATTGCCCTCAGAAACGACCGTGCCGCCGAAGTAGTTCGGTTTAATCAGAAGCAGTTTCATATATAACTCCCGGGAAGGCGGCCCGGAGGCCGCCGTTGCTGTTACGCAGCTGCAGCAGGTGCGGTGAAGGAACCGTAAACGAACGCTTCAGGACGCTTAACGGCCAGCGCCAGACGCTCTTCACAACGGATTGAGATCATGTTTTTCTCAAAGTCGTCGGTGTTTTCGGTGGAGATGACCACGTTGGCATCTTCGCGATCGAAAATCTGCGCACCGGCATTGAATGCGCCGGTCAGGAATTTACCCTGGAACGCAGCCGCTTCGGTCGCGACAACCGGCAGACCCCACAGGGTAGGACCGGTCAGCGCTGCCGGGTTCGCCAGAATATAACGGCCCAGCGAATCCTTAATCAGTTCGATCTTCGCCCAGTCGATGAAGTGCAGAACATGGCCGGAGGCCGGGAAGCGTGCCAGCTGCGCCTGCAGCATAGCCAATCGCAGATCATCGATACCGTTCTGATTCGCCACGGTGAAGGCGGCAGCGTATGCAGATGCCTGCGGCACGATACCATTCAGGTGCGTGCCGGTGCCGTCACCGAACAGAATTTCCTGCTCTTCAACGTACTTCAGGCCGTAACGCAGCTCGGCGTCAATCGTCGACTGCAGCTGCGGCATATCGTCCAGAATCTGCTTGGCGGCTTTGAACAGGTGCGCAATGGTACGGACCGGCGTAATTTTTTCCGCAAAAGTGATGCCGCTGTACGGCTTGGTGGTGTTCTCAGCTACAGTCGCGGCGTTATTGGTGAAGCCCGTTTGCTGAACCCAGTAAATGGTATTGGACTCAGTACGGCCCGGCGCAATCAGATCGCGAATAAACAGGCGCTGTTTAGGTTGCTGATCGATGCCCGGCAGGCGGTCAGGCGCAACAATCTGGCCCGGCACGTTGACGGACAGAAGCGCAGCCTTAACAGGGATGCTCAGCCGCTTGTTGCCTTCGATGCTCGCTGAAAAAGCTTTGAGAGCTTCGGAAGAGACAACCTGGCCGCCCACTGTTTCGATAACGTTTTTCGCATTCGCCAGCGGCATCTGTGCAACGTGCTGCTCCAGATCGCCCAGCGCCGCCTTAAGCGTTTTTTCTGCTTCACGCATGGCGTTAAGCTCACTCGCCATTTTATCCACTACCGCTTTGGTTTCCGTGGACAGCGAACCTGATTTTCTTGCCTCGGTCAGCGCTTCTTCAGCCTTAGCGTTAAACTTTCCGCTGGCTTCGTTGATGCTGGCAGTAACCTGCTTCAGTACTTCATTTACTTCAGACATTGTTAATCCTTATTTGCCGAACGCGGCCAGCGCGTTTTTAAGTTGTGCAATATTTTCAGGGTTGATTTCGTCGGTAGCGCCCGGCATACCTTCAGGGGTGGCAGCAGCGCCAGGCTTGCCGCCGGTTAATGCTTTAAGAAGTTTTCGACGTTCGGAGCGCGGCGCATCGGTTTTTGCCAGCATCGCGTCCAGCTTGCGCAGCGCAGCCTCGGGACTGTCGTCGCCGTCAGAAATCTCATCTGCCGTCAGCAGGCGATCCGCAAAACCTTTTTCAACCGCATCGCTGCCGCCGATATAGGTTTCAGCATTCATCATCGCGTCGATGGTGGCGGCATCCAGACCGGTACGCGCGCCATAGATATCGTTCATTGCCTTATCAAAAGGCACCATGTCGGCCGCAATCTGCTGCAGGTCGTGACGGTTGCCCATCGCATACACCCAGCAGTTATGGATCATCAGGAAAGCACCCCGACCAATCTGGACCTCATCACCGGCCATCGCGATAATCGACGCAGCGGAAGCAGCCAGGCCAAGCACCTTTACGGTGACTTTCCCGTCGTATTCACGCAGCAGGTTGTAAATCGCCAGGCCTTCAAACATGTCTCCGCCAGGCGAATTGATATTCACGGTCACGTCAGCACCGCCAATTGCGCGCAGCGCGGCAGCGATACGACTGGCGGTAACGCCGTCGCCGTACCAGTCAGCGCCAATAACGTCAAAGACTGAAATACTGTTGTCATCACTCTTTGCGGCTTTTATGCCGCCGTTCCAGCGCTGCATGGCAGAGGACGGCAGATCGCGATTTTCACGCGCAAAAGGCCGCCCCTCCGGCGCTGCCGGAAGACTTTTTACTGTCATTGGGGTTGCTCCTACGCCGCCTGTTTAAGCGGTGATTTTTCGAAAGGGATATCCGGGAAAACAGCATCGTGGACTTCGCGCAGCAGCCTAGCGTTTACGGCTTTACTGTTTTTTCGCAGGTCCTCAAGCGGGGTCAGGTTCAGCTGTACGGTATAAATATCACCACCCTCAATAGGCGGCAGGTTCTCCAGGCGGCGCACGTCATTGCGAGACATCCAGCCATTTTGCAGGGCAGTGGTGTAGTAGGCTGAGCGTCCGGCGCTGTCAGCACGCAGCAGACCTTCTACGGAGAACTCAGCAAATAGTTCTTCATCACTGTTGAGAAGGCAGCGTGAAATCTCCTGCTCGATATTCACCAGCATCGGGCGCAGCGTATTGGTCAGGAACAGAAGGTTCATGCCTTCGACGCTTGAGGCCCAGCTGCTCTGCTTGTTAACGTGACCGACCATAAATGGTGGCACGCGGAACCAGCGGCAGATTTCCTCAATGCTGAATGACCGTGACTCCAGCATCTGAGCATCTTCGGGGTTAAGGGTAATACCCTGATAGGACATATCACCCTCAAGCACCATCACCTTACCGGCGTTTTTCGAACCGACGAACCGGTTAAGGTTTTCGCGGTTTTTCTGGCGCTGCTCTTTGGTCAGCAGGTTCTTTGAGAGAAAGAAGCCTGACGTCTGAATACCGTTTTCAAAAATTTTGGCGGCTGATTCCTCAACCGCCATCGCCGCGCCAAATACGTCACGCCCGGTGCGCATCGGCATCATTCCGCAGACGCCATCCAGACCAAACCCACGGATGTGCATCATGTTTTTAACCGGGATAATGCGCGGCACGCCCTTCTCTGTGTATGTGTACTGTAGTTCGCCGCTGTCCAGCCGCTCCACCTTCATGCACTGAGGAAGGAGCGGCACCAGAGAGACCAACTTCTGGCCGATCATCTTTTTCTCAACGTAGGCATTACCGCGCAGGCAGATGCTGGCAACAACCATCAGCATGAATCGTGATGGCGTCATTTCGCTGTTAGGCCGGCGGCACAGCAGCTGATAAGCTGGGTGATTCAACGCCAGTTTGCGGGAGCCGTCAGCAGCCCTTTCGTATACCTTCATTGGCAGCGTTGAAACCGACTCGCTCAGCAGGCGCACACAGGCCCAGACCGAGGCCAGCGCCAGCGCTTTCTCTGCTGTCACGACCTTGCCGCTGCTGCTTGTTCCGTACCACTCCTGCCAGAACGCGGCATCATTAAGTCCAATCGACTCACCAAGCCAGTTAACAATCGCGCTCTTAATGCGACCCGGCCGTTTTTTTTCCTTCATCAGATACCTACCATGATCGGATCATCAAAAAAGTCATCAGGATCGCCGCTGTCCACCAGCACCGCATCCTCTGCTGCACCAATCGCCATAGCGGAAGCCACAACACCATCGATGCGGCCGGTACTTTTCTTTTTGGCAAATATGCGGTTGTCCTTCTGGTCAGCCTCAAGCACCGCAGAGGCGGCATTCCAGCGCAGGCAGGGATTGGGTCGGATAACCAGCACCCGGTTATTAAGATGCTCCTCAAACAGTTCGATAGAGCGCGGCATCCACAGCCCGGACTCCTGAGCCTTGTAAAAGCCCTGACCGTGCGGAACAAGGTCAACGCTCACAGACTCGCTTTCCAGCTCGGGCTCCAGATACTTAATGCGGTACTGGTCAAACGCAATGCACTTAATATCGTATCTGGCCGCCAGCTCACCGATGCGCACCGCGACAAAACCGTAGTTGACCGCCTTGCCCGGCGGCGCGTGAATGAAGCCGTTACGCAGCCAGGCATCATAGGGAACGTGGTCAGTCTTCGCGCGCTCAAGCAGAGAATCTTTTGGCGTCCAGAATTCAACTAAAAGCTTTTTGGACTTCGGGAAGTAAAGCGCCAGCGCCGTAAGGTCGCGTGAACCGGACAGGTCCAGACCGCCATAGCACTCTTCACCCGCCAAATCTTCGGGATCAAAGTCCTGCTCGCAGTTCATCCATGTGTCGCTGTCAATCCACGGGTCGGACGCCTCCACCCACTGGCAGAAGTTAAGACGGCGCACGATGCTCTCTTTCGATGGCATGCCCCGCGCCTGCGTCACCTGCTCCCGCAGATATTTATCAGTGAATGTCTGTCCCAGCGACGGGTTAGCTTTGCCCCAGCAGGATTCGTCCTTAAACGGGTCGTCGCCCTCATCCAGAGAACAGATGAAGCTGAAAAAGCTATCGTCCTCCAGGTCACCCGCAGCAACCTTGCGCCCGTACTCATGGTATTCATAACAGACGCTTGTTTTATCGTGACCGCTGTTGGTGATCAGGAACATCAGCGCCTGACGGCGGCCTTTTGTACCGGCGCGCATCATCTCAACAACGGCATTTGTTTTGTGCTCATGCACTTCGTCAATCAGTGCGCCATGCGGGCGCGGCCCTGACTGACCATCATCGGAGCTGATGGGCTTGAAGAAAGAGCCCGTCTGCAGGAACGCGAGGTTCCACACGTTCAGGCCGGTGCCGGATTTGGTAATGCGCTGCGCCAGCGCGGGCGACTGATCGACCATTGTTACCGCATCGCGGAACAGGATCATCGCCTGGTCTTTTTTTGTGGCCGCAGCGTACACTTCGGCGCGGGGCTCTTTATCCGCCATTAGCAGGTACAGGCCAACGCCACCCGCTAATGGTGACTTCCCTGAACCCTTGCCGGATTCGATATAACTCATACGAAAGCGGCGCGTGCCGTCTTCCGCCTTCCAGCCGAACAGAGAACCGACGATGAAGCACTGCCACGGCAGCAGGATAAAAGGCTTTCCCTCATGCTCACCGCCGTTGAGCTTCAGAACCTGAGCGAAGAAATTAACGACGCGCGTTACAGCTTCAACATCCCAGAACAGTCCACGCTTCGGACCCTCTTCCAGATCACGGAGGTGGCGGGCGCATGCCGCGCGGATGTCTGGCCCGGCAATAACCGCGCCGCTGGTAACGTCCATTGCATACTGCGTCGCCGGGTCAACCGAAGAACTGGTTGAGCGGGTCTTCTTCTTTTTCTCCACCATTCACGTTCACCTTTGACCGGGCAGCCGGAGTCAGGCCGAACTCTACCAGGTAGCTTTTAAACCGCCGGTCTGCATCAGCCAGCATTGAAACAGCCGGATTGGCCTTTATCAGAAATCCACCTTCAGTCTGGACCGTGTAGGTTCTGCCCTCATCAACAATTGTGATCCGCAGCTGAAGAATATCAGCGTAGATATCGCAGAGCCTTTCCAGCGCGAGAACGTCGGCGACGGTTAGCACGCCCATTCCATCGAGTAGAACGGTCAGTTTTCCCCACGCCACCTTCCCCCAGTCAGTGAGATGTGACGGCGGGCTCGGGATTTCTCTTGCGGGTGAAGGCTCTTTGTCGTTGAGTTTTCGCTTGCCCGGATTGCCGGTAACGACCTTAAGGTGGGTCGGTTTTGGTCGTCTACCGGCCATAAAAACCTCCCAGAAAAAAACTTTTCATTTCGCGGTTGTGCATAAAAAGGGGGGCGGGCGGTCAGGAAGGCGATAGCCCTTGAACTCTTTATCCGCCCCTCCCCGTGTGTCTGAGTTCTATCCCCTGCGCCAGTGCGACTGTGGGTCCAGTGGTAGGCCGTTCTCATCGCACCCAATCACGTGACCGCGCTTTTCTTCGCGCTGCTTAGTGGAGTCGTGGTGCTGCTTACAGAGGGGTTGCCAGTTTGCTTTATCCCAAAAGAGCTTTTGAGCCTTTGCTATCTCATCCTGTTTGCCGCCATTGATGGCTTCTTTCAGCCTGTGTGGTTTGATGTGGTCAACGACAGTTGCGGCTACCGCTCTGCCCTGCCGATGGCACATAACGCAGAGAGGATGTGATTTCAGAAATGAGAGCCTGGCTTTGTCCCAGCGGCTGTTATAGATACGTGGCTCTGACATCAGAGTTTCCTGCTGGCTGGGTGTGTTTATCCCTCGGCAATGGTGAGACCACCAGCCGATGATTCAGTGTCTTTATGCTGAAAATTGAACTCAGCAAGCTCAGTTTTCAGAACAAAATAAAACCGCCCGTAGGCGGCCTGTATTAATCGCTACCGCAATTACCACCGCTATCTGACGAACTGCCAGAGTCGTAGCCGCCACTGCATGAATCAGATCTGCTTAAACTGCTGTAGTCGTTACCCACGTAAATCGGGCTGATGGGGTTAAGCGGATTCATCAGGTCGCTGCCTGCGCCAGTTGTGCCAGTCATGCGACGACGGTGTTCTTCATCACGGCGGCGGCGACTTTCCGCGCGGCGACGTAATTCTGCATCAGATAAATAGCTCATAGCTTTTTCTCTCTGTAGTGCCGGGTTCGCGACGCTTCACTGCGTGGCTAACCGTTATCCCTTGTCGGAGGATTCAATAGGCTTCACGTGCGAGAACATGAAGCCGTCATAGGGCATCGGAAGGTTACACACCATCCAGTTAACGAGATCAAAGAACCATTCAGGCACGCCATTAGCCGCGCATACTTCAGGCTCCCCTGATTCGATATCCCTGATGTAAACCGGTACGATATTGGCGAACAGGCCAGTGTGCTCCCACTCGCTCTTTTTAACTCTGCCGAACAGTAATGCCATGCTTACCTCAAACATTGCTCTCTGATGTACTGCTGAAGACCGGCTATTTGCTTTCCGGCGAGTTCGATTCGACTTCTGAGGATGAAATAATCCCGTTCAGCGGTGTCAGTAAGTCCGGGGCTGGCTGCATCATCCATGCCGGCGGCGCCGGTGGCGGATTGCTTCGTGCAGGTAGCGTTGAGCTGCAACCGGCGCTTGCCAGAAGCAACGTCACGCTCAAGCTGGTCGATAGTTGCTTGAGCATTGGCTAATTCCTTTGTGTATTTGGCGTCGAGCGCGGCAACATCGCGCTGGCGGACCTGCATATCGTCAATCGTCTGCTGGCGCTCGGTAGCCAGGCTGTCAGCAGTAACGTATTTCCCGTGGTAAAGAATTGCTACCCGGCAGACCACAATGAGCGCCACCAGCAGCAGGCCGATAATTAATGTTCGCCAGCTAAAGGTCATAGGGACCATCCGCCAGGCACATTGAGCGTTCCATGTCGCGCCGGTTCATCAGCCCCCTGAATTTCATGCCTCCGGCATAGACCCAGCGACGCAGCTCTTCGCATGCTCCTTCCTGATCGCCCGCATTCAGCTTTTTAAGAAGTGTCGATTTAGAGAAAGCGCCGGAGCCTACGTTGTAGGTGAAGCTGTAGAGCGAAGCGCGTTGATATTCATTCAGCGGAACCTTAACCAGACCATCAACCGTTTGCTTTACCGGCTTCAGGTCATTCCACAGTAGGCGATCACATTCGCGGTCGGTATACTTCTTACCTTTAATAATGTCGTTGCCTGTATGTCCATCACAGACCGTCCAGACACCAGCCACATCTTTGTAAGGCTCGTATACGCGTCCCTCTACGCCGTCTTTACCACCGATGAAGAGCGAGGCGATAAGCATTGAGCCGCCGCCCGCTGCGGCTATCAGTTTGTTACGCAGGCTGGCTGACATAGCCATAATTATTCCTCTCCCAGCTTATCGGACGGGATATAGCCGCGCTGCTCCAGCGCCCTTATCTGAGCGAGAGATACTTTGCGCTTAAAATACGCGTTGATAGCAAACGTCAGCAGGGCCAGAACAATACCGGCAATAACGCCTACCGCACTCCATTCATCCGGGCTGAGTCGCGTTAGCACGCCATTGGCTACAGCCGATCCTGCCGCGCCGTATGCCGCTCCTGATGCTAGTTTGCTCATATGGTTGATACTCATGGTCACCTCCGTGATTACGGTCGGTGCTGTCTGTAGTCATTAGAAAATGGCGACCCTCCCCACACAGCAACGGGGAAATATCAAAGTTTTTGGGAGGACGCCAAAAGAGGACCGGGAATTTCCGGCTAATTAGAATTCTTTCTGTCAAAGGCACCCGCAGATGCCTTTTGCACAAAGCTATTTGGTGGCTTTAAACAGCGGCCAGAGAAGAGCAATCACCACAAAGATGATTGCGCCATCAGCCAGGATAGACATCATTCGACTTGTGAAGTCGATGGCGACAACCAGAAACAGCAGTACAGCTATCGCCAGCCAACGCAAATGGGCCATTACAGATGGTTTTCCAATCGCAGGCCGAGAACATTGGCGATCTCTTCCAGCACCTTGCGTTCTTCCGGCTCTACTTCGCCGTCTGCTTCAGCGATCGCTACAGCGACATCGAGCACATCTTCTGCTTCGCGCGTATCGTGCTTAACGTCTTCGATTTCACGAAGTGCTGCGCGCCGCCCGATTTTGAAGTTAGTATCGAGCTGGCCGACGATCGTGGCGCTGATGGAGTTGATTTCAGAAGTGAACGCCGCCAGAGCTGGCTGATTGCGAAGTACCTGCTCAATCTTCGCCTTCTCAGAGGCCTCACACTCACCATCGGCATACGCCACCAGATACGCAGCATTAACTACGGCCTGCGCAAGATCGCGTTTCTCAAACTTCTTAATATCGCTGACTGCCTTACGTGCTTTTTTACCGAAACCAAACATAGTGACTTTCCTTTTAGCGGGTGAGCCAGCGCTCAGGAGTAGTCAGCCCACAGAGATAGTCACACTGACCATCACTCTGGCTCACCCCTGAAAGGCTCTGTGGTGTAATGCGCCGAGCGTGGCGCGGGAATAAAAAAGGCCCGCCGAAGCGAGCCTTTGTAAATTTGCTTTTCGATTTAATTGGTTAGCACTTTTTGCATAAAACCAAAAGTCATGACTACTACATTAGCACTGTCAATCCTTGAAAGTTGACAGAGTGAAACTTGAATTTTTACCCGCTTACTGTTGCTTCCCCTTCGGTATGCGGGCTTTTTTTTGGCCCCTGACGCAAATCGCGGTAACTGCCTTGCTCGTCGGCAACAGGGTTAATCTTGCTGTACTTATCACAATATGAAAGGCGCTACGGGTTTGCAGTCCCGGACAGACCTTATAAGCGTCTGCGCTCAGCGCCTTTGGTATTGTGTGGAAATAAAAAACCCCACCGGGCGGCGAGGCTTACTGATGATGGTAGTGAGCGTCGTGTATAGAAAGCCCACTATGGGAAAGATATTAATCCATTTTACGACAAAATCAACTCTTTTATTTACTCACATGGATAATCAGTATCGAGTCACTGACTTGAAGGCTGCGTCCGCGTGGCTCTCTTCCATTTCCAGCTTTGAAACCAGCGCGTCGAAGAAAGGTTTCCAGTTGCGCTCCCACGTCCTGACATGCAAATCCGGGACGATCACACTGACGACTTTATAGGCCTTACTGGATGGTTTTCGCCTGTACCCTTTACCGCTACAGCGATCGCATTCTTTTTCAACCGGGCAACCGCTGAGCTTTGACTGTTCGAGGTCGCGAACGCGGCCAGTTCCGTTACAACGACAGCGCGCGCTGATGAATCCTTTCCCGTGACATGTCACGCACTGATGCTCTGTTGTCTCGAGTCGGTATTTAGGCGGGGTATTTTCACCGCAGCCAGGATGAACCATCACATTAGCCAGACCGTTGGTAATGCCTCGGCCATCACAATCAGGGCAGGTGTGCTGAGAAGCAGCGGAGCGGGTATATTCTTCAAAGGCGAGCTTGCACATCACGGTCAGGCAAGGAAGCAACTTAGCGCCTGCACCTTTAATGATCAGGCGGGGAACCGAGCTACGCGCATAAGCCAGTAAATAATTAACTGCGCGCGTTTTGTCCTCTTCGCCCAGCCCTGCTTTAGCCAGGACGGCCGCCACCCCTAACGGGGATTTTGACTGGCACATGCCGAAGGCGCCCATCACGTCAGTACCCGTCAGCGCTTCAGATGCCGTAGCGCGCGAGGTATCGCTGATGTTCATAGTCTTTGGGCTGAAATGCTTTAACGCCGATTCAATTTTCATGCTAATCCTTCTCCACACCCTTTATTTTTTATCTGCCCCGATAACGCCGACTGCAATTGCGTGATCGAGGAACCTGAACAGCAGCTCAATCTGGCTGCCATATTTGCTTTCAAACTCCCTCATGTCCCGGTGCAGCTCATCGTGATGCGCTCTGCAAAGCGGTATCACAAATAAGTCATGCGCCTTCGTTCCCATTCCTCCCTGTCCGTGTCCGATGATGTGGTGCGGATCGTCTGCCTGCTTTCCGCAGCATGCACACTTTTGCGACTTTACCCAGCGCGTATACTTCTCGCTTTCCCAGCGCTTACGCTTTGGACGAAGCATAAACGATTCCGGCGACTCTGGGTCTGCCACCAGGCTGATAACCTTCTTCACGACTTCCCCGGCCTCTAGCAAAACCTCCCGGCCCGGACGTTCTGGCGTAATCAGTGATTCCTTCAGCGTGCCGGTAGCCACCTGCTCTGCCTTCATCTTCAGAACGCGGCGCGCCGGCGCTTCGGGGATAAGGTCGATTACGTCTTTGATGGATGCCCACCAGCACAATTCGGGCAAGGTCAGCGTATGGTTAGCATGCAGGCCCATATCGAGACAGGCGCTGTGAATGATCCACGCGGCGACGTTCGCGGCAGCAACCTTCTCCATTTCACCTGATACGCCGTTATTGCGCAGCTTGTTGTCATGGTGGTAACAGAGCGACAGCACGCCGTCTTCTGTTTCAAGCGTGGTCATTTCGTGGAAGTGGAAGCCGTCACCGTCATCGCATTGGCATGCGTTAATCATGGCTACCCAGACAGTAAGATCGGGAAAGCCACCAGCTGCGGCAATAACGCGCTCATGGCGGAAAAAAGAATTCAGCAGCGGCTCATCCAGTAAGGGCTGATTGCCATCGTTGATTTTCCCTGATGGCAGGTCAGCCATATCACCAGTCGGCGTACTGATGAGTACGCGCCCACGAAACAGGCTCATCAGTTCTGAGCCGGGCTTGAACAGGACTATCCCCGTTCGCGGAGCCACTTCCGGTGTGAGAAGCGCCCTCATGCGTTGCCCGCCAGTTCTTTGTCATGGGTAAACTCACCATTCCAGGACTGTTTCATTGGCAGTTGCCCTTTCAGATAGCGGCGATAAAGCCACACTGCGCCCTCACGCAGCAGAACGGGCTGGTAGCTGGTGAAGCTGGCCGCCGATGACGGGTTTATCTGGCTGCTCTTCTCTGTGAGGTATTTATCGCGCGCCTGAGAACGTACGCGCCAGTGAGCATGATTCCCGTTAGGGTTGTCGTCATATAGCCAGTTCGACTCCTGCAGGTATGCGCTCACCCTGCTGGCGTTCACGCCGTTCAGACGTTTGCAGAACTGGACAGGAGAAAGCCCATCGCTAAACAGGTTCTCAAGGTGATCTATATATTGCGCCTGACGATGGGTCAGTACTTCCGCCTGTTGTTTCGCTTCCATAGCATCAGCCCATGCGCGCGCCAGCTTAATCGGATCGTTCATGTCCGGCAGCAGAAGCCCGCCGACCGCTCTGAGACGAAAATAACTGTCCTCCAGCCCTTCAAAGAAGGTCCATGCCTCATCCGTATCGACGATTTTGGACATGCGCGCGGCGCCCTTCTCTGTCCATAGCGTCAGGCTTCTGGCTTTGGATGAAATTTGTGCGTGACTATTAGTCACTCGCAAATCGCGTAGCTCGTCACCATCCACGGTGAAGATATGAATCCCCTCGACAAAACGACCAACGTTGCGTGAAAGGTTTTTACGGATGTTGGCTTCGTCAGTGCCATAGCCTCTGGCTAATAGCTCAGTGGTGATCACACGCTGATCGCGATACATGAGAACGGGAACGCTAACTGAAGCGTTCGAAGAGATAACTACGGGGTTTACGCCAGACGCAGCTGCGCCCAGTACCTGATTAGGCATATTTTACTCTCCACACCATTTGTTTTATCCGGTCCCGCCCCCTCATCTGCAAATGAACGGGACCAACCTTTGCCGGCAGCGTCTGCAAACGCTTATCTGCATAACCATCATAATGGTTCAAAAATAAATTTCACGACTTAAGTGTATTCACCGATTTTTATATGCGAAGCCAACGTCCTAAGGCAACAAGGCTATACCTTAATCAAGACGCTCATTCTTCAATCAAGACGCTCATTCTTCAAAACAAGGGTTACCTGACCGAGCCACTTACCAAAAAGTGCTGAATTTTTGAATACATAATATTATGCAACGTGTGTATTTTAACTCAACTAGTACCATTCTTGGTAAACTAAAAAAATGAAACATTAACTAATTAATGCTTTAACTAACGGAAATTTAAAGGATTGAGCAATCACACTGAAGAACATTGCACGCCAAGTTCAATTTTTTTGATTTATTGGCTGTTAGTTTATTTCACATGTATCTAAAAATGGAAATGTAAAAATCGTCAAATCCAGCTTATCGCTATTTTTTAATTTTATCACTTTAGCTTAGAGCATATGTTCTGTAAAAAAAATATTTGTCTAATCTTGAGTTATGCTTGAAAATAGCCACATATTAACAGAGGGAACTTTAATATGAGTCAGGACTTAAAGGTTGGAGCTTTAGCAGTGCTGGGTGTTTTTTTCTTTTAGGGGGTATTAACGCTTACTCGAAAAAGCAAAGCGCAATTAATGAAATTAGTTCATGTGCAACTATAAATACAAGCAATGCAGTATCTAATGTCGAAAGAGACTTATTGGGCAGACATGACACAAGCTTGTTTGGAGAGGAATTTATTACTCTTGATTCCATCCTCTTCCATAATGAAACGATTGGCAAACAAGGCACAAGGGTCATCGTCCCTTTCACTCTGATTCGCTCTCAAGGTCAAAGTGAATATGAGGCTGAAGTAAGATGCTCTGACTTGAATATCATTAAATACATAAAATTATAAATCTAAAACGATTTCAAAATATCTGCTTCTGCAATCACAATAACTTTAATGCACTTAATTTATCTTTGAAATTCTCAAAGACTCACACAGCAATCAGGTGATTATATGTTAAAACCCTTGAAATACTACGTTGGCAAGGACAGGTCAAATAACCTCCTTTTACATTGCGAAGATTGCAAACATTTGCCCACTTCAGATTTCCGCACCTTTATTGGTAGTTTTTACACGCCGAATCAGGCATTTTCATTAGCGGCTAGGAAATTTTCATCTCTAGAGCACTGTACCTTCTGCCAAGATGAATCGAAACATTACATAAATGATGAAACACGTTTTCCATATGTATATTTCGACTCTACGATTTCATTAAACAAAGGCAAGAAAACATTAAAACCAGTACATCATTCCCCCCCTACTAAGAAACCCAAATTTTGATTTTCTTTATTTTAACCTGAAAGCGCCCGAAGGCGCTAATTTCTTAAATGCAGACTGAAAAAAAATATCACTAATTGTACATTATCAGAAACGGCAGAATTAACTTTACCCCGTTTCTCCCATATCTGGGATCGTCATCTGTCCCGCCAGTTCAGCGACAGCGGCGCGGAGCATGCGGATGTTTTCCCAAGTTGATTTATCGGCACGTTCCACCAGGGCGATAAACTCTGCCATGGTCATTTCCGTCTTTAGACGGGTCTCTATAGCTACTGAACTGAAGCGATTGAACTTCTCCATTAACCCTGCATCGTCCAGATCGGGATACTTAGCGGCCACCCAAACTTTCAGCTCCGCGTTTTCCAGCTTTTTCTGCTTCAGGCGCTGTGCTTTGGCAAGAATCTCCGTCGGCACTACCACTACAGCTGGATTTTCGAAAGAGTCTGCAGCCCAGGTGTGGGCATATCGGGATTCCTGAAACGTGTAAATGTCTTTATCGCCAAACATCGCAGCGGCGCAGGCCCAGACCTCAATACCGCTTTGCTCAAGGATGCCAGCGCGGGTTAGCGGCATGTTTTCGTCATACTGGCTATCAGCGTTTACGGCAGGCTGCGCCGCGCCGACGGGGATTCCTGAGCGGTATTCGGTGATGATGGCCATAACTTCTTCAATACGGCTCAGGTCGATAAGCAGCGCGCCTTTCCCCTCTTCGGCTTCTCCTTTCTGAGCGTCACACAGCAGTTCCACCAGGCGGCGGGCGCGCGCGGCGCTGAACTGCGGCATCGCATCGGCCTTGGTCAGCTTCTTCTTGCCAGTCGCCTTCGCCTTATCCAGCTGCGTTCTGGCTACACTCCCAGCCTTCACCCCATGCTCACGCACCAGCGCCACTGCAGTAGTCGCCGCGACCTCTCTGTTTTTCACCATGGCGATCAGCTCATCACCGGAGGTAAGCAGCTGCAGGTGATGCTCCACGTCAGCAATAGAGCGCTTCACCTTCTTCGCTATCTCTGCCGGTTCCATACCCTGATTGCTCATGCGCTGATAGGCTGCTGCGCGCTCCAGCGGTTCCAGCGCGCGCCCCTGGCTGCTCGTGACCATGAAGGCGATGCGATCGGCCTCGGACCCTACGAAATCTTTGCACTCCAGGCGGATGTCATAGCCAGCTTCTTTCGCCAGCAGAGCGCCGTGGTAACGATGATGACCGTCGATGATCTTAATGCCCTGCTCAGTGACCTGCACAGCGAGCGGAGGCACATGCTCGCCAGCGATGAAGGCATCGCGGAATTCTTCGACGTGCGTCTGGTCAATTTCACGGATGTTGTAACCACTTTCGACATACAGCTCATCAACGCCCAGCAGGTAAGTTTTGCGGGTAGTGATGTTGGTTTCGGTCTTTGCTTTGTTGTCGTAAATTCTTGCTAAGTTAGTCATTTGTTTGCCAGCTCCCAGGACAGGGTAACGATCAGCGCGGCGATCATCAGGGCCGCAGTGCGAATGCTTTGGTAAAAAATCACGTTGCGCTCGTAATGGCGCAGCACACGGGCTTTCATCAGATGCCACCCTATGCGTCGGCGCTCGGCTTCGGCCTTAATGCCTTTGCTTTCTGCATGCACATCCGCCGGCGCGCTACAGCCTGATCACGAAAGCGAGGCTTAGCCGTGGCGTCCATCGCGTTCAGCCATACCGTTGCCGCTCGGCTCCAGCAGTTGCGAGCCTGAAGGGACATAGCCAGTTTGCTCAGGCGCGCGTATTCAGCGTCTACAGCTGTTGCTTCTTCAACCAGGTAGTAGCGGAACTTTATGTCCATGTAGACTTCGCCCATTGCTAGCAGAGTTTTCCCTGCTTCGCGTACAGTTCGCACGTTCGCCTTCATCCCCTTCGCCAGTTCGGAAGCTGTCAGGCCCGGATGCTCTTTCAGGTACGCCAGAATCATTTGCTCAGTATTCATCGTTGCGTCTCCTGTTAAGCGCCACGGAAGCCAGGCGGGATTGCGTAATCAGCAGATGGCACGGCAGTGATGTCACGCTGTCCACCAGCTTTGGGTAGGTCGTTAGCGCGATCTTCCTTGACGGCCAGATAGCAGCGCTCGGTAATCAGGTAATCGAAATTCTTTTTGCGCCAGGTACGCCCTGATGCGTTATCTGCTCTGTTTTCACACATCCAGCGGCAGTTCTTCGCGATATAACGCAGGTAAGCAACCCAGCGTTCTTGAGTGAAATCGAACTTACGCCAGAACGTGCGCAGCTTGTCTCGGCGGCCTTTAGTTAAGTCAGCTACCGGTGGCATTTCTGGGAGGATTTGGTGATAAGCGCCCAAAACAGACTGGTAATCCAGAGGCGGCTGGGCAGGCGAAGCCTGTCTAACAGTCTCTGTTGTAATCTCTGTAGTAATCTCTGTTGTATTCTCTGTAAGAGCAGTGCAATTTGCCCCTATGGATGGGTTTAAGTTGCCCTTTTCGACTGGTGCAGCCTGCCCTTTTCGATGAGTGCAAGTTGCACCCTTCGATGAGTGCAAATTGCCCTCATCGGTGAGCAGTGGGTTTTTGTGGTTGATTGCGTAAAAATTAGTACGGTCGTGCTGAGACTTTTTCAATTGCTCAACATAGATGAGACCGCTCTTTTTAAGCGAAGTCAGGGCGCGCTTAACAGTATCAGAAGACCAAAACGGGAATTGCTCATTCCATTCGTCAATGGTGTTATAAACCCATCGACGACCGTCATGCTCTACGCCAGAGTTGGTGTCTTCCAGCCAGTAACAGATTTGCTGAAGCACTATGGCTTCATTCAGGCCGATCCGGCATGCCAGCACAGGGCTGATGACTAGCGGCTTTACTTTCAGAAGTAGACTCATGCTCGGCACCTACTTCCCTGAAATTGCGCTGAAATTGGTCAAGTGGACTGAAGCACTCACCATGTTCATAGTTGTCGCGCAGGTAGATAACGCGGTTTGTTTCAGGCTCCCAGCGAACGACACGGACGATAACGCCGCGCTTGTCTTTAAACCTTCGGTTGAGCTCGCGCATTTGGTTAACCCCAGTTGACGGTGTGACTCACCCACAGCCCACTCTACAAAGCTGTGGTTCACCTCTTCGCTGCATCCGGGTACATTAAGCACATACCGCAGCGGCTCCTGATTGAAACGGCCACCAGCCGACGGCAGGCACCTAAATTGCGGAACAGGATGGAATCTGTTTAAATTGACCATGCGATTATTTCTCCACACCAAGTGATTTGGTCGCAACTGAACGCTCCGGGCTGCAACCTGGGGCGTTCGCCTTATCTGGCGGGCAAAAAACGCGATACAGCAGCGTCAGATGCTCCTGCCACTTAGCCATTACCTGATAGCTGTTCTCCTCAATCTGCTCCCTTTCAGCCGCATCAATTACGCCGTCCTCTGTGGCTTTACGCAGATAGGCGGAATGCTTGCCGATCCACTCAACCGACTCCATTAGGCGCTCGTTGATGTCGGCGTTATCAACATCCTCGATCTCAACCATCGGGACATTTACGCTGTTCGACTGCCGCGAAACCGCGTCAGCGATGTATTTCGTGCCGCTGGCCTGTTGAAGAACCATCGCCCAGCCCATAGGGAATATTTGGTCGCCCTCAAGGCGCAGGCGGTTAAAGAGCGCGTTCTCTGTGATGCCCAGCCATTCAGCTGCTTCTGCATAACCGCCAGGCATACTGGTTATGGTTTTACGGATCGCAGCCACAAGCCAGGCTGGTTGCTTTTCTATTTGCCACTCAGGTTTACCCACGGCTAAGCCCTCTCTACTGTGGTTTCGCTACGGATGGCGTAGCTGTTAAAGTCTCGGTGCTGGTCAGGTAGCGCTTGGGATAAAGAATTTCCAGCTCGCTGATCTCGCCTTTAAAGAACAAAGCCAGGCGCTCTGCTACATCCAGTGATGCCACCTGCAGACCGCGCTCAATACGGCTCAGGTTGCCTACATCCAGATGGATGGCGCCGGCTACTTCACTTAGTGTTTTTCCTTGCGATTTACGCAAGTTTCGTAACGGTGAAGACATTTTTAACCCCCTTAGTTGCGTAATTCGCATATTATTTCATGCTAGCGGATTGCGCAAGTTAATTTGCGTTTCATGCAAACCAGCCATTAAATAGGCACATGAACATAGGAAATCGAATCAGAGAACTGCGGCTTGCGCGCGGGCTTACAATGAACGATCTGGCTGATGCCGTAGGCGTTGACCAGGCGAACATTTCACGCCTTGAGACAGGAAAGCAAAAATCCTTTACCGAGCAATCGCTTAATAAAATAGCTAATGCGCTAAATGTGAGCCTCGGTGAATTATTTATTCCCTCCGATCCAAAAAATACTGTATATAATAACAGTAAGGATATGGTTAAGGTTATACAAGGGGGGGATGTGTATCGTGTGGATTTGCTTGATGTAAATGTAAGTGCTGGCCCAGGAGCCTTTGTTGGTAGTGACATAATTGATATCATTCGCTCTATTGAGTACAACACAGAGCACGCCAAGAACTTCTTCGGCGGTAAACCTGCGACTACGGTCAAGATGGTTAATGTCCGCGGTGACAGTATGTCGGGCACTATCGAGCCAGGAGATCTGGTTTTCGTGGATGTTTCAGTGAATCAGTTTGATGGTGATGGGATTTATGTGTTTGGTTTTGATGGAAAGATTCACATAAAGCGCTTACAGATGGTTCCCGATAAAATCGTCGTCATTTCTGACAATACCCGATATCGTGACTGGTTCATTGATGAATCGAATGAGCACCGCTTTTATATTTTCGGCAAGGTCATGATCAGCCAGTCGCAATCCTTCAAACGACACGGCTAACCCTTCCTAACAAACCTGATAAGCCCGGTTCTGCCGGGCTTTTTTGCGTCTTTAACATTTATCGTTTGCAAATAGCGCATTTTATTACTTGCGTTATATGCATATCCGCATTATTGTTTTCCTCATCAGCGGTTACTTACGGATTTTGAGATGAGAATGGTCAAGAACATGAGCAACACTAAGTTTTGGGACCTGATCACTTTTCTTTACCTGTTCCCGGATGCCGAACTGGTTTGCGATGGGGATGTGGGGATCGTGTTGTTGGAGTGCTGTGTCGATAGTCCGGCAGCGAAGCCGGTTTTTTGATGGAAGACGGTGTGTTGTTTGGCGGTTTCTTCAGTTCGCAATCTGATTTAACCGCCCTCTTTTTTCACAACGAAAAGGGCGTTTGCAAAGCGGGTGTTTTCGAACGCTTTAGAGACGTGGAGTGAATGCCCTTCTCGTTGTGGAGATACAGTTAATGCGGAACAGTTCGGCGCTAAGCGCCAGCATGGCCTACAGGAACCCATAGAACGGCGGGGAATCGCATAGGCCTGTGAACACAACAAGCGGGGGCAGCACCGTAAAAGTCTGCCAGTTCGTAAACCACGTGATTGCGTGTTACCCGAACCAAGCTGGCTGGGAGGTCAGCACACAACGGTAAGAGCATTGGCGGTGAACGGGCCAGCACACAAGCCGTAAACCGATCCGGAGGCAAAAGCCGGCCGTATCAATGCTCTTTCCGTTGTGGTGAATGCGGCTAGCGCACGCGGAGAGCTGGCATCCTGATTATCGTGCGATGCTCAGAGTTTAAAGGTCACCGCTCTGGAGTTCGCCAGCTTGGCCAGAGCACCGGGAGGCACCCGGCACCACAATACCCTTCGATGTTTCGGTGTGGAGAAATCAGGCTGTGGGTTATTGCAGTAACCCACCAGCCCTTTAAGCGAATCCCTCAGTTTTTTATTGCCGTCACTGGCAAGGGATTCATGCAATCAAAAATCGTGTGGAGAACATATGCAGAAGCCTAACGACGACATCAGAGTCGGGATCATCATCTTTCCCTACTCCAGCATTTTACGCGGCTGGATCGCCCCGGATGGAGAGCTGGTAAAGAACCCGATTAAAGCTCAGCGCATGGCTGAGGAAATGTACCGAAACATCACCATCCACTGAGGCGACCAACATGCTCAACGCAAAATCGAATAAAGAAATTGTTGCCGCTGGCCATTCCTTTGCCAAAAACCTCTCAGCCGATACCGGCCTGATGGATATGGCCAAGATGGTAAGCGAGCTCGCTACACGTCTCGACGTCGCGAACGCGCGCGCCAGTGTGATGGCAGGTGAAGTCCTGCGCATTAACAGCATCATGCCGGACGCTATCGCCGCGCTGAATGCCACCGGCAACCATATGAGCCTCGTTGCCAACCTTAACTCCGCCATGGTGACACCAGCCGCTAACGAGTGGATTAAGGCGCTACAGGCTGAAGCAGTCGTGCAGACGCGGAAATACGTCCAGACCATGACCAACCACCAGCAGCCAGGCGTATCTCACGTTATTAACCTCATCTCGAAGCTGGAGATGGATATGTTGCGCACCAGTGCCAGTAAGGATGGTGAGTGATGATCCACTATCACGGCGGGCCTATCACGCCTGACCTTGCTGCGCTGAAAGCCTGGCGCGGCAGGCACGCCTTTATCTCGTTCGCCCATCCAGAGCAGCTTGGGCTGGCGTCTGAAGCATGCCAGTCCTTTGCGCTGGACAACGGCGCGTTTACGGCGTGGAAAGCAGCTGGCCGCAACAAAATAGAATGGGCCGATTATTACGAGTTCGTAGCGCGCTGGAAAAATCATCCAGGCTTCGATTTTGCGATCATCCCTGACGTAATCGACGGCGGAGAAGCGGAGAACGAGGCGCTACTGGATGAGTGGCCACATGGCGATTTCTACGGCGTACCTGTATGGCATATGAACGAGAGCGACGAACGTTTTATTCGACTTTGCAATGAGTATCCGCGGGTAGCGATTGGCAGCTGCGGCGAGTATGACGTTAAACGGCCAAACCTTGCTGTCGCACGGATGAAAGACCTCATTCGCCATGTGACCGACGCTCACGGTCAGCCAATCGCTAAATTGCACGGGCTTCGCATGCTCAACCCGCAGATTTTCACAAAGCTCCCGCTGGCTAGCGCTGACAGTACAAACGTCGCGCGCAACATCGGTATCGATAAAGCATGGTCTGGAGCATACGCGCCAGCATCCAAAGAGACCCGCGCGGCATTGTTGGTTGAGCGTATTGAATCGCATAACAGCCCCGGCTCACTCGTCTATTGCGAGCAACGAGACCGTATTTCGCTGCAAATGGCGCTGGAGGTGTAGCAATGAGTAACGTTCTAGCCCTGAAATTTAGTAATGCAGAGCCGGACCAGCTGCTCGGAACTCTGTCAGTTGAAGAGGTGATGGAGGTTCTTAAAGAAAGGGTTCGCTCTGAGGTTGAGGAAGAGGTGCGCGGCGATTATCAAGGGCAAATAGATGACCTGGAATGCCAGCTCGATGAGGAAGGAGACTGGAGAAACGATGCCGAAAGCTGGGAATGCGATGCTATCGGTCTCTATCGTGCTATCGAAGCTGCTATTGAACTTCCCTGGACCGAAGGGTTACCACTTCTGCGCCAGGCGATGGCTGACTACGGGAAGGATATCGACTGATGCCTAAATCCCCCGCAGAACGCAAAGCCGCCCAGCGTGCCAGACAGGCCGCTGCCGGTGAGCAGAAATTAGAACTGGTGCTGGATAGCCAGGAACTGGAGATGCTGGCGCAGAACTGCGCCGCTCGGCGCCCCGGCCGCGAGCCGTATGAGCTGAACGAGTACATCACGATGCTTATCCGCAAGGACGCGGCTGAGCTGGCGCAGCAGATGAAAGCGCTAGCGAAGCGTCAGTGCAGGAAGTGTGGGGATCGTCTGCCTGTCAGCGCGTGCCCCTGCCAGGGTGATTCGCAGTGCTGGGCCACCAGCGGCTGGCTTGAGACAAAATTAAACATCATGCCGTGACATGTCACGGATGCTTAACCTGTTGCAGCAGGAGTGGAGAAAATAATGAATTCAGATTTTATGAGCGAGCAGGAAGTGATGCAGGAGATCGGAAAAGCACGGACAGCACTCTGGCGGCTACGTAAATGCCACGGCTTCCCGTCACCAGTTCTTACCCATCCGGCGCGTTACAGTCGCAAAGCTGTGCAGCGTTGGATCGAGTCAGGCGGCGTTAACCGAGCTGTTTGACATGCCAGAATATCTTATCAGCGTAGAGCTCATAGGCTTTACGCTGCTCTTCTAACCAGTCGTGCTTGTTGTATACCGCCATCACCCCGCCCAGTTCATGCCCCAGCATCTTCTCCGTAACATGAGGCATCACCCCTTCGCTGGATAAATTAGTCACAAGGGAGCGCCGGAAATCATGAGTGCGCCATTCGGGTATTTCAATCCCGCTGCGTAACTTCTTCATGTAGAGGTTAGATGACGATCTGTCTATCGCCTTATCTAACTCCTGCCCCGGAAAAAGCACGTTATTTTTTGTGGCCAGCAGCTGCTCGATGTAAGGCCTCACCTGTTCGAATATTGGGCGCCGAATAACATTCCCCATCTTCGAATGTGCGGCCGGCGTGGTCCAAATCAGGTCGTCCATATTGAACTCTGACGCCGTTGCCAAGCGTAGTTCTGATAGCCTCGCACCCCAAAGCAACAGCAGCTGATGAAGCACGCGGTTTGAGGTCACGATTTTGCTGTTATCAAGCGCCAGCCAGATTTTTGCAAGCTCGGTATAAGTCAGCACGCGATCACCTACATCAGGCTTTTTCCCGATGTTTTTCACGCTTAGCTTTGTGAGTTCACATGAGGGAATCAGCTGCCGGCTGATGCACCAGTTGATGACAGATCTCAGCTGAAGCAAAAGAACGCGCGCCTTTTTCTTATTTAGCTTTTCCTGCTTATCGAAGAACAGGACCCATTGTGAGACAGGAACATTGGCCACAGGCATATCTTTAAATTCTGTGTACATGGTGTTGTACACGACGGATTTGTACAAGATGCGGGTGTTTTGTTTTAGCCCTTCGACGTACTTTTCCCACCACTGATCGAGACACTCCTGAAGCGTCAGCTCACCCTTACTACTGGCAAAGTAGGTTTTAGGGTGGATGCCCTTCGTGTACAATCCGCGCATCTCGCCGACAATGACGCGCGCGTCTTTGAGTGTGGTTCCCGGATAGCGGCCAACAGTGAGGCGTACAGGCTTGCCGTTCCAGCGAAAACGGAACTGAAATGAGATCGTGCCGGTAGGTGTAATGCGTGCGCTCAGACCATCCCCATCGGTTACTTCAGCTGGGCCGGTATAGGGTTTGCCGTTAATGCTTCTGAGTTTGGTATCGCTGAGCGCCACTACCTTATGTCCTGTACACATTGGTCTAACGCATTCTGTACTCAATGTGTACGCAAAGGCAAGTGAACGAACCTATTTCAAGATGGTTTACATTGAAACAAAGTAAGATGAAGTGAAAGGTAAAGGTTGTTAAAAACTCAGGTTTTCCGGTAGTATAGAAACCAGTTCGAACATCGTTGAACTCGTCGAAACGATGTCCCCTTAGTTAAATGGATATAACGAGCCCCTCCTAAGGGCTAGTTGCAGGTTCGATTCCTGCAGGGGACACCATTCGAACATCTCCCACCGTCTTCTCAAGTCTACAAAACCCAGTAAATACAGCCACCCTAGCCCAAACTCATTATCTCAACGTCTATTAACGTCTATTGAAATCTACTCACACATGGGGGTACATTTGGGGGTAGATGCCTGTTCAATGAAAAGAGATACCCCCAATATGAAACTCAACGCCCGCCAGGTGGATACTGCCAAGGGAAAGGATAAGCCTTATAAGCTCTCTGATGGCGGTGGCCTGTATCTACTGGTTAACCCCAATGGCTCCCGTTACTGGCGACTAAAGTACCGTGCTGCAGGCAAAGAAAAGCTTCTGGCCGTCGGGGTATATCCTGATGTGTCACTTGCTGATGCGCGAAGAAAGCGCGACGAAGCAAAAAAGGTGATCGCTGCTGGTGGCGATCCGGGGGTATTAAAGCAGGAAGAAAAGCGAGAGAAGGAGCGGGCTGTCGTAACTACTTTCAAATCGGTGGCTTTAGAATGGCACGCTTATAAATCTGCCAAGTGGACGGAAGAGTATGCCGATTCAATGCTGGCATGTCTTGAAATGGACGTATTCCCTTTTATTGGTAGAGCAGATATTACCAGCCTTACCCCTACCGATATGCTTGGTGTGCTGCAAAGGATGGAAGCGCGCAACGTTCTTCACAAGCTGAAAAAAGTCAGGCAGGCGTGTAAGCAGATTTACACCTTTGCCATCATTACTGGCAAGGCTCAGCTAAACCCGGTTTCTGACTTGTCTGGAGCGCTGCTAACTCCAAAACAAAACCACTTCCCTCACCTTAACGTTGACCAGATGCCGGCATTCCTATCCTCGTTAAATGATTACAGCGGTAGTTTGCTGACTCGTAACGGCGCACGTTTGTTGATGCTCACCGGATTGCGTACGATTGAGCTACGCGCCTCAGAGTGGACCGATATCGATTTCGAAAAAGGCGTCTGGCAGATCCCCGCCGAACGAATGAAGATGAGACGCCCTCACCTTGTACCCCTTTCCAGGCAAGCTAAATCACTCTTAGAAGAAATCCACCAGCTCACCGGGCGTGGGAAGTATGTCTTTCCTGGCAGAAACGATGCCGGGAAGCCAATGAGTGAGGCCAGCATCAATCAGGTGATCAAACGTATCGGGTATGACGGCAAAGCCACCGGGCATGGTTTCCGGCACACCATGAGTACCATCCTGCACGAACAGGGATACAACACAGCTTGGATTGAAACGCAGCTTGCTCACGTTGATAAAAACAGCATTCGCGGCACCTACAACCACGCCCAATATCTGGACGGACGCAGGGAAATGCTTCAATGGTATGCCGACTATATGGATGCGCTGGAAAAGGGTGAAAATGTGGTTCATGGCACGTTTGGTAAGCGAGCGTAAAAACACTGGAAAAGTAAACAGTAGTGATCTATATTGCACATCAGTAGATGATTTATTGTTCTTTAAAAGCTCGCTCTGAGTAAGAGCTTTGTTCTTTAAAAAAGGCTTTAGCCTACGTCGTTGAAAAACGAATCGTGTTTTCGTGAATATGACTTCAAACGTTCATCACTTCGCTCTTTTATAATCTGAATTCTTTGCCTAATGCCGAAAAGGTGTCTGGCCAAATCCATGAATATCGTTTTGTATGTTAAATATGGGTTTAGACGCTTCTTCATGCTGCAAAGAATTTAGGCTCTTTTAAAGCCGCGGCACTCCGGAATACCGGAAAGATCATCGAAATATGATCAATGTTCACCCGATAATGGGCAAGGACAGTAATAATGGCACTGTCAGAACATAGCCATGCACTTTAAAATCATGCGCCCGCTCTCCGCCCTTCTGGAGACTCCATTTGTTATCGGAGAGGGTATTAGTTCTTCAAAATATGGCGCACATTTATGAAACCCTTTGGTTTCATTTATACAAGCTGCTGCCAAATGGTTTGGGATGTTTCGTCCCTTCGTATAATAGCTACCGCAATCGGTAACTAATCAGCATTAGTCGCCAAAAATCAATCTAAATCAATAAATTACCGCACATGTTTATCATGTTGTGGCTTTTACCATTTATAAAATCTGGAAATAAAAAAGCCCTTTCTTATTAGATGGGGCTTTTTTTATGCCCAAAGAAAAGGAAATGTCATGACTCCATCTAAAAAGTTAGTTCGTCTATCAGAGGTTTTAAGTAGAACTGGTTACAGCCGAGCATGGATTTATAAACTTATTTCACAAGGCCGTTTCCCTCCATCAGTAAAGATTGGTTCGCGCTCAATTGCCTTCGTCGAAAGTGAGATAGATGAGTGGATTGATCAGCGCATCGCTGATTCACGTGATGAGGTAGCCTGATGGAAATGAAAAACCGCCAATTACAGGCGGCTAATCAGGATGGTGACAGCCCTGATATTAAGCCAGCCAAAATCATTAAGCCATCACCCAAGAAACACCGAGCTCGCGTCTACATGATGCGCACGGGCGTTAACGGCTTCACTGAGAATGAGATCCTCCGTTATTGCCGCTTGTCCAGCGCTAGAAACTATGCGACTGAGCTGGAAAGAAGGCTTGATATACGCCTAGAGCGCCTCGACGAGCCCAATGGCGACGGCATTGGTAGCCACTTCCGCTATCGCATTACCTGCCGCGCCGACGTGATGCGAGTGATTCAGCTAGTTAATCAAAACGCTGCCGCTGGTGGGTATACCGGTCTTTCCACGCTCGAGGTTAACGACATTCTTTCTCTCTACCCTGACGCATTCAACGCCGCTTAACGGAGCCTAAAAATGAGAACTGAAAAAAGCAGATTAATTTCTGAGGCCTCCCCTCAACCCACCACCAGCATCAACGATATTTCTGGCAACGACTTTGCCGCTATTGTCCCGGTGATTCCCGGCCAGATTGGCGGACGAGAAAGCAATATTGTGAGCGGAACATCGTTACATAAAGCGCTGGGGGTAGAAACCAGAATGACCGACTGGATCAAGCGCCGCATCAGTGAGTATGGATTTAAGGAGGGTACGGATTACATCATTGCTGAAACTTTGCGCTCCTCAAATTTGAGTAGCTCAAAATCTCGCCGACAAGTCAGCCATGAATATTTGACCACGTTGAATATGGCCAAAGAGCTGGCAATGGTAGAGCGCAGCGAGCAGGGTCGCGCCGTGCGCCGTTACTTCATCCAGTGTGAAGAGGCATTACAGCTCAGCGTGCCGGAAATTGCCGCACAGTATCGCCGCCAGCTTAAAGCTCGCCTGAGTGCCGCGAATATGTTTAAACCGATGTGCGCCGCTCTGGATGCTGCCCGTGCTGAACAGGGTAAACAGACTTTACACCGTCATTACAGCAACGAAAGCAACATGATTGCCCGCATCGTGCTGGGTGGACTAACAGCCAAACAGTGGGCGCAGGTTAACGGAATAGATGGTGAGCCACGTGACGGCATGAATTCTGCCCAGCTCGAGCACCTAACCTATCTCGAAAGCACCAACATCACGCTGATTGATATGGGCATGGCATACGACCAACGCAAAGCAGAACTAATGCGGCTTTCTCAGCGTTGGTTGTCCAAACGTCTGGAGGCTGCACATGACTAAACCAACCAGCCAACCAGAACCCAATCAGCGTTATCAGGACGCCAGCGGCGCCATAGTGAAAGTACACAGTGTGCTATCTAATCGCGTGACGTTCTATAGGACCGGGTATGAGTCTCCATGCACATACTCAGTTGAGCGTTTCATCCGGGAGTTCACGGAGGTGGCTCAATGAATGCTGCGTCATGGTGTGGATCACAGCTGCGTGCAAAGCCGCATTTGGGCTTAGCCAAACTTAGCCAGACCTTAACCAATCTTAACGGCTACTCAGCCATAGATTCGGCTGAAAACCTGTCAAAACCTGACATGCCGAGCCGTAAGACATGGTCTTACGTTAGTTATGCCTGCTATCACAATCCGTCAAAAAACAGCTTGCTCAGGTCACAATATTCGGACTATGCTCAACCTTCACCGGCAAAATCCGGTGACAGGATTGGCGTCCTGGTTATGTTATCGGCGACATATGACGCGCCTAGCGTCTTTTTTTATGTCGTTAATCTAACTCACCCATTTTTCAGCGATGCGGTTATAATCCGTGCCGCTCACGAAGTAATGGTGGGCTGGATGGGGGCGGAGAAATCCGCGCCGGTTTCCGATAACGCCGGTTACGCCAACCCTGTTCAGTCCACCACCAGTGAAATTGGCGTTTCCGGTGGTGGTATCAAATACCAGTTATCGGAGGCTGCCATCATGGCTACTGCCCTCACCCAAGTCACACCCAATTTTGAGTTTCGTTTTCTGGCTCTGTCACGCGCTGACATGAAGGCCAAGCCTTGCCGCGTATCTGTTGAGGCCATCAGCGAGAAAGAAGCTCGCCGCGTTCTGGCCCCTCATTTCATCCTGTCATTAGCCGCACGCCTGCCAGTTCAGGAGGTGGCGCATGTTTAATCCCGTTTATGAAATTACCCTCAAGCAAGCCGCCGAGCGTGCTCACCAGGCAGAAATTATCTCCCGCTTAATCGAACTCAGCTCAGACGAGATCGGGGAAGGTGATTTAACAGCAATTTCAACACTGTTGCGCCAACTTACAGGTGACGTGGCCGCGTTTCTCGTTGAAATGGTTGCTGAAGAGGAGAGCCGCAATGCGTAACCCGATCGAACTCATTGACGCCATGAATAAAATCGAGAGCCTGGTCATTGCTGCGCAGTTCCTCACATCAAATGACGACGAGCGTAAAACGCAAAGCGAGCTGCTGAACATCATCGAAGATATTGCCCGAAATGCTCAAAAGAGCCTGGAGGGTGACCATGCGTAGTTACTTCCAGATTCAAGCGCGCGGACTCAACCGCCGTGGCGATACCGTAGCGATAAATTATCAGGTGATTACCTCCTCAAGCGCTTATGCCAAAGCCCACGCGCTGAAAAAAGCACGCCTTGATGGGCTGAAGCAACCTCACATCAGTCATGCACGGGAGGTGTTGGCATGAAAGCACAGTTAATCGAATTAAGTGACGTTATGTGCCGCATCCAGCAAGCCCAAACAGTGCTTACTGTCTGGCTGAAAACAATGACCACAGATGATGGCCTCGTGCCCGATATGGTTGATTCCGTTCTCACGATTCTGGACGGCTTGCCTGACGCTATTGCTCAGCAGATGGAGGAAAAGTAATGGCTATTTCATTCGCTGAAATTGACTCACAGGCCGCCAATCTGAAGAAGGCACGCGCCGTTCTATCAATCCTGCTTGAGACGATGCCAGGCAACGACGTTAACGAGGATTACACCTGGCTCATCAATCTCGCCCACGGCACCGTTCACGACACCATTAAGGCGCTGGAGGCAGCAGTTGATGCCGATCTTAATTCTCGTGGTAAAGGAGCGCCGGCCAAACCATGAATAACATTCTTAAATTCTCGAAAATGCCGGAGAAATCCGGCTCTTTCTCAGCCGAGGCCACCCCTGATGGGGTGCGCATTGGCAGCCGGCTTATAGGTTTCTCATCCATCATTCGACAATTGGATGAAGGGCGCTTCGATAAGCCGATTTCGGAGGGTTTTGGTGTGATTGCCGAGTTATCTCTTGCTGAAATCCGTGGCTGGTTTCAACCCAGCATAGAGCAGCAGGTTAACGTCTGGCGCTGGATGGTGGCAGGCGTATTTATCGTTGAGCAGATGCAAGCCAATGGCACCGTCGAAGTGGATCAGGGTGACGGCACAACGGCTTATGCGGTGCGTTACGTGGGTGAGCATGGTGGCATCGTAGTTTATCCGGCAACCGAGCGATTCTCTCTGACGAGAAATATTGAGGAACTGGCGTTTGAGCAGTTCACCCATGACAACCCTCACCAGAAAGCCCTGATGATTTACCAATCCATGCTGGAAGCAGCCCCAGATGGCGGCATGACGTTATCCACGTGGGGCCGTGATGCTATGACAATGCTCCACGACGGATTTATCGAAATGCTGAATACCGAAGGTATGCCAGCCGCACCGATAGCGCACTAAGGGAGATAGTCATGACAATTATCACTAAAAACTTCCGACTTAATGCGCTGGCCAACCAGTATTCAGCGGCCATTTATAACCATGTCAGGCAGCTGAACGGGGGCGACTGGTTCCCGATGGAAATCAGCGGGCGGAGGATTGAGGTTGCTATTGTGGATGGTTCATCCGGTATCAGGTTGCTGGTGGACAGCTTTCTGCTGGAGGCATTGAAGCAGGAACATCCACGCTGGGAGGCTCTGGCTGTCAATCTGTTGCCCCTCTGTATAGAGGGCGCCGAACTGAGCGAGCGAGGGGAAAATATCTGGCAAGGCATGATTAACGACATGAGCGCCACCCTCTCGAATAAAGGGAGTAACTTCAATGCGTAATTATGACCTTATCCGGGAGACGACAAGCGCAGCGGCTAACCGCTGGCCGCTGGTGCTGAGCCAGTTGGGAATTAAAGTCCCCCGCTCGCCCCGCCAGCACGCGCCCTGCCCGGCCTGCGGTGGTGTTGACCGCTTTCGCTTCGATGACAAAGGGCGTGGCAGCTTCTTCTGCAATCAATGCGGTGCGGGTGATGGCTTAGACCTGATCCAGAAAGTTAACGAGTGCGGGGTAACTGAGGCCGCACGCATGGCTGCTGATGTGCTGGGTATTGATTACCGGGCAACAGAAACTGACCAGAAAGCAGCCAGCCAGAGAAGGCAGCAGCTTGATGAGCAGCGCCACCAGCAGGAGCAGGAGCGCCAGCAGAAAGAGTCAGCTGAGGCCGCACACCGTCGCGATAATTTTGTGAGCCACTACCAGAGGCTGGCAGAGCAATCCACTCTACGTGAAAGCGAATACCTGATTGCCAAAGGGCTCGACGCCTTCACCCTGCCGTGCCTGCCCGATGGATCAATTCTGCTTTCGCTGGTGGATGAATCCGGCGATGTAGCAGCAGCTCAGACCATTACGCCTCAGGGCGAAAAAAAGGTGCTCTATGGCTCTGCAAAGCGCGGGGCGTGGCACCTCGTTAACCAGCCGCAGGACGTAAGCGAAATCATCATTGGTGAAGGTCTGGCTACGACGCTCACCGCTCACCAGATACGCCCCACAGCGCTCGCTGTCGTGGCTCTTGATGCCGGTAACCTGCTGCCCGTCGCTCAAGCTATGCGCCAGCGGTACCCGGAAGCCTCAATCATCATCGCCGGCGATAACGACTGGCATGAACCGGGTGAGCTCGACGACCACGGCAGGCCGAAAGTTAACGGGGGAAAGATATTCGCCCTAAAAGCTGCTGAAGCCGTTAATGGCTCTGTCTCATTACCCCCCACCAGCTACAAGGCTGACTGGGATGATTACCGCCAGCAAAACGGGCTGGATAACACCACTACAGCATTTAACGAATCATTGTACCAACCGCAGGGGGAAAGCATGGGCGCTCAACTGGAAGTGATTGAAGGCGGCAAAGCAACAGCGCCGGATCGCGACTCGCTAAAACCCCGGATTGAAAGCCGTCAGGATGGTGTGTATTGGGTTGAGCCAAACACCGATAAGCAGACCGGGGAAATCATCAACCGTGAAAGCTGGTTGTGCTCTCCTCTGCAGGTGATCGGTACCGGGCGCGATGACAAAGACCAGTACCTGATACTTCGCTGGCTGGCGTGGGGTTCAGACAGCGAAACCACACAGGCTATTCCGCTTGCTGACATTGGTGAGCGAGAAGGATGGAGAACGCTCAAAGCTGGTGGCGTGAACGTAACAACTAAAAGCGGCCTGAGAGCAATTCTGGCGGACTGGCTACAGCGGAACGGGTCAAAGGAGGTCTGGAGAGTGGCGCACGCTACAGGGTGGCAGTGCGGCGCTTATATCATGCCTGACGGGGAGATCATCGGTGCGCCTGATAAGCCGGTACTGTTCAATGGCCGCAGTTCTGCCGCAGCCGGTTACACCAGCAGGGGAAGCGCTGAAAGCTGGCGCCAAAGCGTTGGAGCGCTGGCCGCCGGTAACTATTCAATGATGACTGGCGTTGCTGCGGCGCTGGCTGCCCCGCTGATTGGCCTGGCGGGTGCTGATGGCTTCGGCATTCACTTCTACGAGCAATCAAGCGCCGGTAAAACCACCACCGCCAATGTGGCCAGCAGCCTCTACGGTAATCCTGACCAGCTGCGCCTGACGTGGTACGGCACCGCGTTAGGCCTGGCTAACGAAGCTGCCGCCCATAATGATGCGCTGATGCCACTGGATGAGGTGGGGCAAGGCGCTGATCCGGTTAGCGTCTCACAGTCAGCCTATGCGCTCTTTAACGGCGTGGGGAAACTGCAGGGAGCCAAAGAAGGCGGTAACCGTGACCTGAAGCGCTGGCGCACAGTGGCGATCAGCACCGGCGAGATGGATTTAGAAACCTTCATCGCTATGGCGGGCCGTAAAGCGAAGGCCGGGCAACTGGTCAGGCTGCTGAATATCCCACTGAGTAAGGCTGTGAGATTCCACCAGCACGAGAACGGCAAGCAGCACGCCGACGCGCTGAAGGATGCCTGGCAGAATCACCACGGCGTAGCAGGCCGGGAGTGGATTAAATGGCTAGCCGGCAATCAACAGCAGGCTACTGAAACAGTCAGAGAGGCAGAGGCGCGCTGGCGCGGTCTGATACCGGCAGAATATGGCGAGCAGGTTCATCGCGTAGGCGCACGCTTCGCCATTCTTGAGGCTGCGCTACTGCTGGGCCGCGTTATCACTGGATGGGACGAGCAGACGTGCCGCGACGCCGTTCAGCACAGCTATAACGCCTGGGTGAGAGAGTTTGGTACCGGCAACAAAGAACATCAGCAGATCATCGCCCAGTGTGAAGCGTTTTTAAACGCCAATGGCTACAGCCGGTTTGCCCCTTTCCCGTATGACCCTCAATCGCTTCCTATCCGCGATATGGCTGGCTATCGCGCCAGCGGCAACCATGACGATGATCCGATCGTCTTTTACACCTTCCCGGCAACGTTCGAGCAGGAGATAGCCAGTGGATTCAACCCCAAGCAGTTCGCCCGGGTGCTGGCAGAGAGCGGCATGCTGACACCACCGACCAGCGGCAGAGGATTCCAGCGTAAGTCTCCGCGGATTAACAAACGTCAGTACAACGTCTATGTAATCCAGTACCGGCCAGAGGATGAGGCTCAGGAAGAGTAAGCCTCACATGTGAGGATTTTAGTGTTGGTTCAGTTAGTTCAGTTGGTTCAATTCCTCGTCACCTTTGATTTATAAGGAATTTAAATTTAAAAGTGAACCAACACTGAACCAACAAAGGGCTGTTTTGAACCAACATCCTCAGCGGAAAAACATGCTTTTCAAGACGGTACAGATGGTGAATGACAAGATAGCTGAAGAACTTGAGGCGAAAGGCCTCTACAGCAGGGCAGCTTCTCGCTGGCTGGAGGTGTTCGACAATTGCGACTCAGAAGCAGGCCGAGAGTGACTCAGATCCCGCCGCAATCAGTGTCTGGCGAAGCGTGTTCGCCCCACTGTGCTTATTGACACCTTTGGAGATGTGACCAAGGCCGCAGTCGATACACAGCGCAGAATGGGGTTAGCCAAACCAGACGGCGAGGCCTTCAGGTTGAAAGATGAAGTGAGTTATCAATCAAGGAAGGTCGGAAAACAAAGAAAGTAACAACAATTGCAATGTTAATAATTATTGATAGGATGTTTCCGATTGCAATCAATGGAAATATAAAAAATGAAAAAGGTTTTGGCAGTGGCGCTTGGGGCGTTGTTACTTTCAGGATGTACTGTGCGTGTCGCTGATATGACTGTCGCAAGCACCAAAAACTACAACTTGAACGCAGCTAAGTTTGAGAAAGGTGCTCGCGTGACCGGCGAAGATAAAGCGCCAATCGTAATTTTCCCTTTAGGTATTCCGAACGTTAAAACGGCTATGGATCACGCTATTGAGAAAGATAAGTGTGCAGTTGGCTTGAGCGATGTGGTTATCTACCAGTTAAACCACGCCTTCCTCTTCGGCACATACGGTTTCCGTGTTGAGGGTACGCAAATTATCGACAAATCACAGATGGGATGTGAAAACCACATCTGATAGCAAGCCACCTTCGGGTGGCTTTTTTCTAGGGGGCAAGGAAATGAAAAAGTCTATTCTGGCATGTTTTATATCTGTGTTCATTTTGACAGGATGTGGTCCAAAAGAGCTTTCTCCGGAAGAGAAACAAAAAGTAGAACAACTCAAGGTGGAATTATCACAAACAGAAAGTGAGATTTCATCTGCGAATGCCGCCAATCAGAACTACTCTGGCGGGCTGATCAAGACTTTAATCAGCGCCAGAGTTGAGATTCTCAAAACAAACCAGGCGCTGATTAAGCAGCGAATTGATGGTATTGAGTCAGGCGCAAAAATAACAATGGATGTACCCGGAACAAAGCCGGATGAGGTGGCGGCTGAGTCAGTTAAGAGCGAAATAGATGCGTTAAATGCTCAGATTTCTCAGGCTAAAGCAGAAGCCAACCAATATAGCGGTGGCCTGGTTCTTGCGATGAAACTGGCAGCAATCGCAACTCAGGAGCAAACCATGGCGATGCTTCAACAACGATATTTGTCAGCCAAGTATGGACTTGCTAACGCTATGCCATCTGATTTGAAGCAGAGCAACGTTGCTGAAGCAAAGCAAATCGAGAAGCCAGCCCAGGCTAGCAATAGCCAGCCATTGCTTCCGCCGGGAGATGGGCCATTTGGCCTGGAGTCAGGTTTAAGCAAAAAGAATATCGAAGATATGACCGGTGAAGAGCTTAAGCCTTATGAGGGCGTGCCGAATCTCTACACGATAAAATCGCCACCGAAAAAGAACGCTGAATTTGAGGGTTTTGGTCTACTCATTTCTCCAAAATCTGGCCTATGCCAAATTAGAGCGTTAGGTAAAAACATTGATACAGACAGCTATGGACTTGCGCTCCAATCAAAATTCAAAGAGCTCTTAGATTCTCTATCTTCAATCTATGGCAAACCTAAAAGTACCGATTTTTTACTTTCAGGCTCAATCTGGAAAGAACCTCAAGACTGGATGATGGCGCTGAACAAAAAGGAACGTTTCCTCTCAGCCCAATGGGGAGGATCTCCCGCAACACCTCTTAAAAACAAGCTTGCATCAGTATCTATGGAAGCAAGAGCCAATGGCTCTAGCGAGGGATATGTTTTCCTTCAGTATGACTTTGACAACATAGATGCTTGCAACGCAGAAATTGAAGAAGCTAAGAAAAGCTCGTTATAAACCTTTCCTCTATATTGCTATATAAACGCTTATAAAATTTTGTAACCACACCTCGCTCCGGCGAGGTTTTTTATGAGCAAAATATTCGATCAAAACGATCCAATCATCATTTCATAAATCGGCATATAAATAGAGATCGTTTCACTTTTTGCAATTATAATCACTGTATATTTATCAGGAGGTGGTTATGCAAAAGTGCACAGTAAAAACAGTCCTCATTAAAGTCGAACAGTATGAAGAACTCCGTAAATTACAGGAAAAAGAGCGAGCAAAATCCCCTCTAGGTGTTGCCCCAACAATTCACGTTATCGCTCGCGGCCTGATGGATAAGGCATTGGCTCAACTTGCTCAGGAGGCGTAATGGAACAATTACAACGCCTGGCCGAAGCTGTTGCGGACGCTTACCTTCGTAATCGGCTCCGAGAGCATGGGAATACTCAGTTTTCGCATGACGGAAAAACAGGTGAAATTCGCCGTGATTTACTGGCGTCCGGGCTGGTGGATAACTGCGTTTATGCTGCCCGAAATAGCGGCAAGGCCGATTATGAACAGGAGGCATACTCAATGCTAATGGAGATGATTTCTCTGGACGGCAGAGAGTACCGGGTAACAGACCACGGCCTGAACGTAATCGAACATATGCATCGCATAGCGCTGGTTAAAGCCACGCCCCGCGTCAATCATTAAGGGGGATGAATGGCTGATACCAAATTAGGGGGCGTCTATTACGAAGTTGATATTGATCTGGAGAAGGCCCTTGAAGCAAATCAGCAACTCAAGCGAGAGCTGAAGGCACTAAGTGACAATGCCAAGAACTCCGCAGGTGGAATCAAAACGCTTGAGACACAGGCCAAAACCACTGCCACAGCGGTCAACCAAGCCACTAAAGCAGGAGGCGCTTTCCGCAGCCAGTTCCAGCAAGCCGGTTATCAGATTCAGGATTTCATCGTACAGGTTCAGGGCGGACAATCTGCACTGGTCGCTTTCAGTCAGCAAGGTTCTCAATTGGCGGGAGCATTTGGCCCAGGTGGTGCCATTGTGGGCGCGGTGATTGCTTTGGGTACAGTAATCGCAGGCACGTTAATTACCGCTTTAAACGGCGGTAAAAACGCAATGGATGCTCTCCGAGAAGCAGCAGACGCAATGGATAAGGTGATCACCATTTCACAAAATGGGGTAGCCGCGCTGTCAGATAAGTATGCAAATCTTGCCAGGGTAAACGCAGAAGTTGCCACGCTGATGAGAAATCAGGTGCTGCTGGAATACAACCAGGCAATGACGAAGGTTTCAAAGACTATATCTGATACCACCAGCGAGTTTTTCTCCTTTGGCGATACAGCTAAAGCCGCACTGTCTGGCGGCACAGTCAGTGTTAAGTTGCTTAGCACTATCCTTGACGCCGCTGAAGTCAAAACCAATAACTTCACCGATGCGTTCAATGAGATAAGCAAAAGCAGCATTGCGAACGAAGCGACTATCTCAACATTTACAAACACCGTTGGGGCATTATCTTCCCGGCTGGGTATTACTGATCAAGCTGCTTTTGAACTGGCAAAACAGCTGAATGACCTAAGTAAAAACCCTTCTCCACAGGCATTAACTACCTTAGCTATTCGCCTGCAAAATATGACCTCATCTAGCAAGGAGGGACAGGAACAAATCACCAGTCTGTCTAAGACGTTAGTAGGATTAGCTGTAGAAGCTACCAACGCTAAATTAAACATGGATAGCCTCAAGCGCACCACTGACAACCTAACTGACGGGCAGAAAAACCTGTTAAAGCAGGCAGAACGAAACCTCTCGCTGTCAAAACTTCAGGGAGAAGCTCGCGCCCGACTCGCAGCCCAATATGCTGCTGAAGATGCAGGATTTGCTAAAGACGACCCTCACGCCAAAAAGACGGAAGATGATGCGGCCGCCACTTATAAAAATTTAGAAGCGACGAAGCAGCTTAACTCTGAGCAGAAGAAATCAGCCGGCCAGGCATCCCGTAATGCTCAGGTACTGGAACAGTATCGGCAAAAGGCCGAGCTTTCTGCTGATTCGGTTGATGGACTATCCCGTGCTCAGGCAGTTCTTCAGGCACGTCAGAAACTGGTAAACCCTACACCAGCTCAAATAGCGCAGGTAGAGAAGGATGCTGGCGCAGCGTGGGATAAAGCCGCCGCAATACGCGCTCAGGCAGCGGCTATGAAGCTAATCCCGGAGCAGGCAGAGAACACTCGATACAAACAAGATGTTGCCGATCTCAAAACCGCCCTGGAACAAAAGACCATCACACAGAAGCAGCACGACACGGCTGCCGAGCAGATGGAGCAACAGCACCAGGTAAATTTAGCCCGAATAAGGGCCACGCAGAACGTCGGAGTTACCCCACTGCAGGAAGCACAAGGCGCTATCGATCCTGTTCAGGCAATGGCTAATGAGAACGCCAAAAAGCTCGCATTAATACAGGAGTTCGAAACCGCTAAGGGGCAAATCACCCTCAATGGTCTGGCATTGATGAATGCTGCTAACACGCAGTATGAGCAACAGCGCATCGCTGCTCAGTGGGAGATATACCGCAACCAGAGCGCCGCTAACAGCCTGCTGGCTGACGCGGTTGATTCTCTTCAAGGTGGCGCGACAAATGCCATTACCGGCCTTCTGAATGGCACTCAGAGCCTTAGTGAAGCATTCGCCAACATCGGAAGCACGATCCTCAACAGCGTTGTGAGTGGGCTGGTGGAGATGGGCCTACAGTATGTGAAAAACATGGTTATGGGGCAGGTGGCGGCATCAGCGGCACTTGGAGCAACAGCAACTCAGGCTACTGCCGCTGCGGGCATGTGGGGACCAGCAGCTGTGAGCGCCTCTATCGCCACTATGGGTACAGCCTCAACTGTTGGCACAACGGCCTACTCAACCGCATTGATGGCTTCCAAAGGGCTGGCAGTAGCTGGAGCCCGTGAGCATGGCGGGCCTGTTCTGGCTAACTCAATGTACCGGGTAGGTGAAGGCGGTAAGCCCGAAATCTTCAAGGCGTCTAACGGCAGCCAGTACATGATCCCGGGTGATAACGGCTCTGTTATCAGCAATAAGGATATTGGCAACGCTAATGGTAGTGGTGGTGTGAGCCTGGAAGTCAATTTCAACATCACTACCACTAACGGTATTGATGAAGCCACACAGAAGCAAATGGCCCAGCAAATGGAAATAGTTGCCCTGAAAGTCGCGCGGGAGCAAAGCACGCGTGATGGGGGCTTTCTTCAAAAGCGGATTAGGAAGTAATTGAACGGTCGCAGGGACGCGATCATGTTGAGTTTGGTCAAGGTGAAACGGGTATGAGAAATAGCGAAAGGTGGCAGACAGATGCCTGACAGCACGAAAGAACAGGCCAGCCGTGATAAAGGCGGCAAATGGAAGAAAGGCGCATCGGGTAATCCCGGTGGGCGCAGCAGCAAAGCAGCTGAACTGAGGCGTGTGCTGGAAGGTGGCGCTGATGATGCTGTGAAAACCATCATGGACGCGGCTAAAGAAGGCGATATGGCTGCTTGTCGCCTCATCCTGGACAGAGTTGTCCCGCCGAGTAAGCCGGTTTATCAGCCTGTTTCGTTTGAGCTGGACGACAGCGATTTACCTGCAGCAGCCCGTTCGGTAATTAAGGCGATAGCCGCGGGAGAACTGCCGGCCGACCAAGGGAAAATGATTCTGGATGGCCTGGCGAACATGGCGAAGATTATCGAAATTACAGAACTGGCTGAGCGTGTAGCTGAGCTGGAGAAAGCACAGGAGAGCGGACAATGAGCCTGTTAAGACGAATTGAAGCACTGGAAGCCACCAGCAGCGCCCAGACCAACAGCGGCGGCCCTGATGAAATATGGTTAATCGGTGTTAGCCCTGACGGTTCACGCGAGTGTAGGGGCGGCTGGGTCAAGGATGAAGGGCTTTTCCGCAACGCCACAGCTGAAGAAGCACAGCGACATAATCAGCTTATCCTGCAGTGGGATCATCATGGGTAGCCTGCTGGCGCGACTGAACCGGCTGGAAAAGACCATGACGCCCAAGGATGGCGATACACAGGTGATTTCAGCCCTGATGGATGAGTTAGCAGGCAATGCCCCTGCAGGAGTGTATGAGAGGGCCATAGAGCGCCTGTCACTGCGCGGGCATAACTTCCCGCAGTCACCAGAACTGAGAGTGTTGCTAATGGGCGGTAACGATGAACATTAAAGCTCGCCTGGCTGCGCTGGAGAAGGTAGCTAGAGATAAAGGCAGCAAATCCATTGACGGGCCACAGCCACCCGTCAGAGCGGACTATGTGCGCGAGGATGGCACCTTTGATCATGTTGGTTACAGAGCGGCGACTGACCAATGGAGCATCGAGGTATTTGGCAAGCCGTTGGCGCTGGTGGCCGAAGAGATCGCAGAAGCTGAGGATTTCTAACTGACATGACACCATTGAAAGAGATTGGCGAATGCCTGGTAATTGACGGCGATGATGAATACTTTTTCCGTCCGTCCCTGATAGCCATGTCGAGTATTGGTGAGCCCGGCGAGATTGTTTCAACGTTCCATGCGCTACACAGCAACGAGGCAACGACATTACTGCGCCGAGCCTATGATGCTTATGGAGCCATTCCCCACTGGGTGACCGAGTACGCTAAGCGGCCTGAGTTCACCAAGCCAGCAATATATGCCGCTATGGATGTGTTAACCGCCTGCTGTAATCGTGACGCTTCACCGCTGGTGGGTGTGCTGGTGCCGAGCAAAACCAAAAAGCGAACCTTCCTGCATCGTCGCGGAAAGATGCCAGCCACAGACATGATTATCTTTGCGCAGTCCCTGATGATACACGGCATTATCGGCAAGGCTAAAGTGCGCCGGCTTCAGCGCCATGAGGACGGGCAGACCACCAGCGAATTCAACGCATTCGAGTACATCAGCGCCGCTCGTAATCACTTTGGTATGAGCAGAGATGAAGCGGAACAGCTTACCATGACCGAGTTCACCATGCTGCTGGCGGCCAAGTATCCTGATCAGAAGGGCTTTACGCGGGAAGAGTACGAGCAGGTAGCTGATGATTATTTCGAGCGAAAGGCACGGAAGCTGGCCAAGGCTGCGTAAGAAGTCAGTTGCTCTCGGGATGCCATGAAAAATACAAACGCAACAAGATGACCACTCCACCCAAAAGGTAGCGCCATCGGTGTTGATGGCGCATATATATTACGCTGGCTTACCGTTGAAAGCCTTATTGCCAGCAATCGCAGCTTTGGCTTTAGCTTTTGGCAGAGGCTTACTAGCAATTACAGGAACGCGATTAAGGATGAAGCGAACATCATCAGCATTCAGGGGAATCCCATTGTCTTGAAAAGTCCCGGCAATAGCGTTTGCCCCCATTCCTTCGCCATCCATTTCAACAATACGATTAACATTGCCATGGAAAAAGATACTTTCTTTAACTTTCATAGGTAGCACCTCGTTGAGAGTGTCATGGGAGTAAGAGCGCCTTACTCATACTAAATAAAAATGCGCTAAAGTGTACGAGTGTTTAAAATCCACACGATTAATTAATTTCTTTATAAGTGAATATCAATGAGTTACGAGGTTAATTACTAGTTTTTGGATAGTTAGTGCGCTGACACTGGTAGCCACATTCAGCATAAAGAGTGCCTGAACATTCACTGTAAACTGATGAGTACACAACCCTTGAACGATAGACGATCGAGATGGCACCATAGCAGATTACCATTCAGACTATGAGCTCTTGTGTTCGTAGTTATATGCTGTATATTTAAACAGTATTAACTGTTTAAACGATCAGTAACCAAATCTCTGCAAAAGATATTACATTAGGATTTTTCATATTAAACCGGATGTCTATCTATGCTATCGGAAAAGGCAGTTATTACTTTTTATAATATCAATAAAGCTGGTTATTACGCACAAGGTAGTAAGCAACCAGCTTTTGGCGGTGTGTTGGAGACGCTGAGTGATTTGCAACGCTGGGCGAAGCCTAAAAAGTTAAAGCAGACAAAAACTTACGAGGCTAATGAAGAACGATATCCTTGCTATCTTGTGGATGCGAAAAAGAACGGTGATGACTGGGCTCTTCTGATGTGGAATGAAATTCCTTCTAATGGTCAACAGGTGCCTTCAATAAGTGAAACAGCTCAATTCGGAGCTGATCCTGAAGTTATTCTGAACCCTTTACAGCAGGGCAGCATTCCCGGCTACGCCACTTATTTCTGGTTGCTTCCAGACAAGAACCTTTTGGCAACGGTACGACTTCATAACAAACTAACTTCGCAGGCTTCCCTGCAGTATTACCTTCAGTGTTTTCTTAAACAGTCCTCTCAGCATGTTGTGTCTAAACCCTTCACGAATGAAGACGGAAGCGTTGAAGTCCAGATAACAGGATACAAAAGCGACCCTTCAGATCCTGATGAAGAGAAAAAGCACTACAACCCCAGATTTAGTTCCAGCTTGGTTAGGAATGGAGGAAAGCATGAGGTCATACGACAGAATGCCGAGAAAATTAAGAAAATTGAGAGGGTTGTTGAGCTTGACTTAGCTAAACCAGAGCAGCTTGGCTTATGGCAAAAAATGCTTCAGGTTGTCCATTTAGATGCCCCTCAAGGTGCAGGGATCAGTACTAAAGTCAGATATACAGTAGCACCAGACATCACGCTCAAAGATGTCAACGCAATGATTGACGACTGGGAAGCTGACCCAAGCGAGGTTAACGATTACGGCTTCTATTTCGAAGGTGAAACCAATAAGCCATACTGGTTAAGTAAATCGCTTGCCCGTATGGATTTTGAGCTAGAGCTTGAGCGAGAAAACGTAGAATTTGTACAGCTGGAATCTCTGCTGAACGATTTAGTGAAGAAGAAAAATACTATCTTAAAAGGTGCCGGATTGTTATGAATTTAAAAGCGGTCATAGGATTAACATGTATAGCAATTGTGCTTCTTGCGGGATACCTAGGAAGAAACGTTGCCTTTGTACTCCAATGGCCGCTATTTGAAGCACTTAGGACGACAGCATCAATTATTTTTGCTGTGGTAGGCGCTTGGTTTGCAATCATCTACCCTGAAAGGTTAAAAAAATCTTTTCGGGGAGGTACAGCTGAAAATAGTGGACCAGGCATACATAGACTATTCACTCCGATTGTTCACTCAACTGCGATCCTAGCCACAGTTCTAGTTACAGGCGTTGTGGCACCTTTGCTCAAACAATTTGATTGGGTATTGTCGCACCGAGAAATATTCCGAGGGCTATCCTATGGACTGCTGGTTTTTTTGACTTTATGGCAGCTTTTAACGGTTTTGTTTAGCTTAATCGGTCCAGACATGGTTAAACGTCATGTCTCGAAACAAGATCGGGCAGATGAGGCTGCAAATTCCGTATTGCCGGCCAAGAAGGAATAAAAATTATTGGTTCGTAATTTTGAGGCAAAACCTGCTTTTTTTCTTCCAAGCGCTATAAATATCCTTATCCTATGCCTTACCTGTCTTAGTCTGTAAACCAGCCTCATTAAGCCGTTCAGCGATGATGCGATCATTGTCAAAGCCTTGTGCGATTGTCTCTTTCACCACACTGATCACCGCCTGTTCATCGTATGGCAAAGTTGCGCTGACAGTGTGGCAGTAGTACTAATTTTTTCCTTTAAAGAGATCGTATTCATCCCATGCTGCAAAGCCTATTGGTCTCTTGGGCTCCTCAGGATTTAAACGCTTTTTCTTTATCAACAAAACATTAATCTGGCTGACGTGCTGTACTAGTTCAACAGGGCTACCATCTTCAAGTTGGCCTATGAAAGAAATAAGAGAGGGGTTCCAGTAGCCGATATCTGTAAAGTGGAATTCAATACTTCTGCCAAAGCTAGCTAATTGGCCGCCTACCTCGTGCTCGTTATCGAGGTCACGGTGAAAGTCGTTTATCCAGCATATCAATCGACGGTGAAACTCATCTGCAAGATTGTGATTTTTAGGTGGGTGAATTACTGGGAGCCTGTTCATGTTGTCCATTATGGCTTGCATGTTTTCTAGGCCGGCGCTAGACAAGCCAAAAAGATTTTTATCAGTCATCGCTCATCCTTATCAGAGTATAGAAGGGAACTCATTAATACAAAGAGATGTCCTGCCGCGAGCACCCTATTGATTTGAACGCCACGCTAGCGGCTATCGGGCTGGTTACAGTGAAAAGACCGCACCGATTATCGCATACAGAACCCCATAAAACCTAATTTACAGGAGCGGATTGCACAACCAAAAGCTGAATGTAATGATCGCTAGTAGATTGACGCCACCAGCAGCATTTAGCATAAAAAAGGCCTGACGTTTACTGTAAACAGGCGGGTTAGAAATGATTGACCGACGTACTATTGAGATGACGCTGCTACAGATTGCCCACCAGAATGGAGAGCCGTTGGACAGGCACACGCTTTACACAATCCGAAACGGAGTAGCACAGGCCCTACAGGCGAAAGAGCGCCACCGTCAAAGGATGGCAGCGTCAGAGTTCAAATGGCAGAAACCGGCTGGAAGAAGAAATATTAAGCGTCAGGGTGCAGATGATTATTGAGCGTCTTAATTAGAAGGACAGCTGTGTTCCCCAAGGAACCAATATCTGAAATCTGGTGTGCTTGGAAGGTTGTTAACTTGCCGATATTCATGGTTAGGGAAACATCAATACCATCGAGAACCAGCATAGACGTGGCATGGCTCTGTGAAGCTAAAGCTAGGGACAACTTCTCTATTTTGCTTGAATCCGCATCGCTAATGGTAACCGTTAAAGATTCAGGCTCAGAACCAATGCGCCTTACGTAGGTATATGAAAGGGCATTTCCTGTAATTGAATAGTATTCCTGTTGATTGAATGGCGCCGAGGTTAGATCAAGCCTAAGCCATTCATTCTGCTTTGATAATGGATAGTTCCTGCGGTTTTTCTCGGCTTCCTTTTTGTCTAATCTGTAAAAGTTATAGCCAGCCAGAGTTAAGGCACAAATAAGCGATATTCCCCCTCCGCTTCCTACGCCGCCATGGTGTGAGCAAGCTCCCTGTATACCAATTGAAGGTGACTGCCAGCCATCTGAACACCCACCACCCAATAAAGCTTTCATTCCAAAAAACACAGTAACAAACACAATACCTGGAACTAGCCAAAAGCGTTTTTTCATTTTTCATCCATGCAACATCAATAAGCCTACCCGTTCAGGTTACTAATTTCTGAGCATGGCCGCATCGACTTTAGCTTTATGGTCTGCCTGACGTTTCCATGCGCTATATATATCTTTAGTCCACGCCTTACCAGCTTTCGTCTGATAGCCTGCATCGTTAAGTCGTTCTGCGATGATGCGACCATTGTCAAAGCCCTGATTGATAGTCTCTGCAATGATGCGGATCACCTCCTGTTCATCGTATGGCAAACCCGGCACACCCTGCTTACCGATGATAAGAGCAGCCGCGGCCACTTCCATACGTTCCACCAGCGACATTAAGCGAGCGTTAGGATTAGTCTCTGGCAGGCTCATCTTCTGCCGAATAGCATCGACCAGCCATGCTGTTTTATCACCACCAGCAGCGCTAACAGCATCAGTAAAAGCTTCGCTTAGTTCGGCTGGTACACGGAAAGTAACGGAAAGGGATTTGCTCATAGGTCACCAGCATCAGGGGAGAAGTGAGCATTTTAGCATCGTAAGACAGTGTAAGACATGAAAAATTGTTGGTTCATACTGTCCCGTTGTTGGTTCAATTGGGGGCTGTGTTGGTTCACTTTTTCCAAAATAAACCTTACAAAACAAGAATCTTTACAAATTGAACCAACTGAACCAACTGAACTACATGTTTTTGCATATATATAACGCAAGCGCGGCCTAAGGCTCATCATGCGCTTTCCTATTTGATGATCCAGATCTTTCAGTATCTATAAGACATATCAAAACATCTGGATCAGCTATCTAGGTCAGCGTCAAAGTAGAAGTGTGACGCAGTCATTAATCGCTGTTTAAAAAATGGGCTGACTTTGAGGTCATAAAAACATTTGGGGGTACTTTTGGGGGTATGTGGAATTATATAATGCATAAAAAACATTATATAACATATACATATGTTTTATTATTCAATCCTGCAGGGCGCCATATGTTAGCCCACCTAAGTATTTTAAAGTCCAGTCAACTCTTCAACTTCAAATACTTACCTTCCTTTTGTAGCCCGTTAACGTACACCGTCATATTTCAAAACCCACGCTGTTTTGTTGGTACCTGTGTTGGTATTTTAAGTTCGAAAATGCAGATACCATCAGAAGATGGGTTTTAGTATGGCGCTCACTGAGTTAACAATAAGAAATACAAAGCCTTCTGATAAACCTGTCAAATTGACAGACGGTAATGGTATGCATCATTCCCGGAAAGCGACAACCTATGAAGGGGGTAAAATATTCTGCAAGAGGGGCAAAGATGAAAACCCCACATCTGGCTCCACTAAGCACTCAAGCTAAAGCGCTCCTGGAAGAGCTTCACTCGATCAGTAGTGATAAAGAACTTATGTTCAATAGTTTTACCAGGGACGACAAACTTGTCAGTGCAAACACCCTCAACAAAGCACTCAGGACGATGGGCTACGATACGAAAGCAGAAGCCTGCGGGCATGGTGTCAGGACTATAGCGTGTGCCTTAATCGAATCGGGGTTATGGTCGAGAGATGCTGTGGAAAGACAAATCAGCCACCAGGAACGCAACAGTGTCCGAGCTGCATACATACATCAAGCGGAGCATTTGGAAGAACGGAGACTTATGTTGCAATGGTGGGCTGACTACCTCGAAGCATGTAAAAAAGGGGCACTAACACCTTTCTCCTTTTCAAAAGGTTCAGGATTTTGAGACGGATAATTATCCTGTAAACAGGAACTTCTTGAGATTTACATTCTAAATAAATTTCTTATCTATTGATTCACTTTGTCCAAAAGCAAAGCGCAATTGATAAAGAATAGTTGCTTACTTGTTAAGGCACTCTACTTTGATGGGAAAAACGCCATAACCTTTTCGAATAACTGAACGTTAAGGAAAATATTAATTTCAGGATTGCGGTAAAATTGTATGATAGTTACTTATTTAACTGAAAGGGATTGATTTGGAATGAAAGGAATCGATAAAAGACTAATCATCTTCACCACAAAAAAAAGATTCAATGACAGAAATGCCGATGACATGCAAAGTGGCGACATGGATGTTGATACACTGAAAAAGCATTATCATCTTGGACAAGTATCAACTTTCATAGACTGGAATACTTTTGGTCCCTCTTATCAGCATCCCGCTACTAACTCCATCCGGCCAGTTAGTAGAGAAAGAGCCATAGGGATGTTATACGATGAACTGAGATCTCAGGGCTATGTCTTTTCTTTCCGAGGACCATACCAGGGCTTGATCATAGATCTTTTCAATCATATGCAGCGCAGTAATGGAAAAGATTATCAGCATCCGACTATGAACAATGCCTACAGAAATCTCATTTTGAGTGACAACTCTGCCGATAGCACATTATCCATAATTAAAAACACTATCGAGCAATTTGATTTCAACAAGTCCGAATTGACGAAAGAACATTCTTCAGCTGTGTTATCTAAAAGCCATTTACCTAAATACACAAGATGGAAAGATTTCATCAATGGTATGGGGATTACCGTCCATGACATAAACAGCACAGAAATTTCTATCGAAAGCTTGACCTTCCAGGGAAATAAATATACTGCGGTTGTCAAATACAGAGCACAAGACCATTTTGGCTTAGATAAAGAAGATATATTAAAGGCTAAATTCAACTCTATTACTTTCTTTAGAATATGGTTCGTTTTACAGAGGGCTAAGCATTTGACTCAAAAGCCATTTTTCACAAATTTCGAAGCCACTATAACATTGACAGGAGAAAACAATGTTTAACTATAAAAGGATTGGAGTAATTTTAGTTTCTTTAATAATAGCATACTGCATATGGATTATTATAAGACCAGCTAAAATAGTCAGAATTGATAATGGTGCGGTTTTTGTAGAACATTTACCGATGACTACAGAAGGGAAACTAAACTGGTGGTTGAAAAACAGAGAGTTACTTGAGAATAAATATCACATCTTCAATACCCCTAATAACTTCACAGTTACCGTCATGAATTTCGGTGGTTATGAAAAATTACCAACCGGAACCAGAGATGGTTCAATTGATGACTATACTTGCTTTAATGATACTAATGGCGAGCATAAGAAATGTGTTTATAACAGCATAGCGTTAGTCGTTAGGGGTAGCCTAAATGGTAAAGTTTTTATAACAATAGACGGTAAAACTTATCTTCAAACCGGTAATGATAAAGCTATAATTTATAAAAAGTAAGCCATGTAATCCAAGGCACAATTGAAAATAAAAAATACTTTTAGCATTAATGCTTTTTACTCCTTTATCATTTGCCGATTCTAATGTTAAAGGTGCGGAAACAGCCGCGCTGAATTTCAACAAAGGGTATGTTGATTAGCTTATGCAGGATAAATCTCATCTGACTGATTACTCATCCATTTCAAAATATGTAACAAGTGACACGATCAGTACTTTGAAGAAGCTATACTGCGGGGATAGCAATGATGTAGAACGCCAGCGCCACCAGCACAGGATATGACGTATGGCGGTCAGGTGCAGTTACAGGCAGCGGCCAGCAATCCGATTGCCTCCATGACCAGCAACGCTATCAGCAATTCATCCCGGCAGGTTTCACAGCGTACCGGCGTGCGGATCGACAATATCGAGATCCAGACGCAGGCCACTGATGCGAAAGTTATAGCGCAGGAGATTCCCGGAAATCTTAAAGATGCCACATGGTATTTTAATGTTGGCCTGAGAGCGTAAAGCGACCACTATCCCCCTGCCTGGAATCTGCAAAAAAATTACGGGCAGAGGCTGTACAATGTTTACACTCTGACCTTTCACCGCGTATTATTCCCTGTGAGGAACTCCACGGACGATAACACAAGGAATGTGTCACGATGACCGGGCTACAGTTTCCCTGCACCCTATTTAAAACCCAGAAGTGGATGGACGACTACAGCGCCAGTGATATGCGCTGCGGCGATCTGACCGAGGCACAGTTAAAATCATATTACCGCCTGGATTACATTTCTGACCGGGTTGACCCTTATACACTGACCCGGCGTTCTCCAATGGATCGTCCTCAGTCCATGTTCTGCTGTAATCTGCGTCCAGCAGGTGAGAAAATTACCCGCCAGCAGTGTGCCGCTATCCTGTTTGATGAGTTTCGTCAGCTATCCCGCCTGTTTTCGGTATATGGGCCATACCGCCATCTGAACGAAAAGATGATCACTCACATGCAGAACGGCAATAGTACGCCCTTCCGGGATATGGCACTGGACAGGGCATTGAAAGAGCATATTCTTAATGACAGGACAAAAAATAGCACACGTTTGTTATTGAAAGAAGCATTTAATACCTATATCGATTGGGAACGTAAATTCTTTCCAGCAGAGGAGAAAGACAGGCTAAGAAAAGTCATTCTGGATGGCAGATTACCCAAATTTGACAGGTTCCAGGATAATTTCAACGGCATGGGTATTACCGTTCATGATACCTGGGCAACGCATATCACTATAAATTCACTGCACATTGAAAATGATTGATACCGGGCAGTGGTGCATTACAAGGTGCAGGATCACTTCGGCCTCGACAGCGATGATATACTGAAAACAAAATTCAGCCAGTTTCATTTCTTCCGCATCTGGTTTGTACTCCAGCGATACAATCAGTTCGGTTTTAAACCTTTTATGACCAATATGGAAGCAACCGTAGAAATCACAGGGGGGCGAAATGACAGTAATAAATAAAAAAATGCTTTATTCTCTGTTACTGATTGGCTGCGCCCTGTTGGGCGTCTTCCTGTGGCTGTCGTTACGTTCGGTAGAGGTTGTAGCGGTTCATGAGGATGGGGAGTTTAGCTCTGTTCTTGTAAGAAACTTTCCTTTTACTGATCGGGGTAAAATAAGCTGGTGGCTAAAAAATAAGGATATTTTAAAAGTAAAATATAATATTCCAAAACCTGCAGATGACGGGTTTTTCTCCATAGTATTTTGGGATTTTGGTGATGGCTACAAAGAAGAAGGGAAATATGACAGGCGTTGCTTTGAAGATATGAAACCACCTAAAAACTGTATAGAAAAAAACAGAGTTTTCTCAGTTAGTGACAGTAAAAACATGGGCCTTTCTTTTACTACCCATGATGAAATATATCGCATGAGGAAAAACGGGAAGATAGTGAAAGACGAATCCAATTAGTCTTTGCCGCCCTCGCGTAGAGACAGCAATAAAATCATCCCCTGCCCGGCTTGCATCAGCCCTGCATAAGTATCATAAGCTCAGGAGGCTATCTCGACGGAGAGAAAAGCGGCAACGCCTTACCGCCTGCCTTAACCCTCTTTCAGTAAGACGATTGCGTGGATGGCGACCGTAACAGATGAAACCCGAACCAAAGCCCTTTTAGGTATCCTATTGAAAATCCTTCAATGACTGTTGGCCTCGCGGCAATCAATGCCGCAGAACCACCTTTCAGGGTAGAACCTCGCCATCTTAACGCCTGGTTAAAGGAGGGCGCCATAGCCTGTTATATGCTGATGGACGACATACGGGAACTGTGGAACCGTGAAGGGTCGGGGTGCCGTTCGAACAGATGTTCGGTAAAGTTAAAAAGTGTACGCTGAATGCAAATTGTCGAACGGATATGGAAAGGCATTGCGCAGGAGATCCTCGGAAATCTTAAAGATGTCACATGGCATTTTGAGGATGGCCTGAGAGCATAGATTGTCCACTATTCCCCTGTCCGAAAACGGTAAAAAATTACGGGCAGGGACTGTACAAAGTTTACACTTTAACCCCCCAGCGCGTATTATTCCCTGTGAAGACCTCAAAGGACGATAACACAAGGAATGTGTCACGATGGCCGCACTACAGCTTCCCTGTACCATATTCACTACCCAAAATCGTATGGACGACTACGGCGCTAAAGATATGCGCTGCGGCGACTTAACCGAAGCACAGTTAAAATTCCATTACCGCCTGGATTACATTTCTGACCGGGTTGCCCCTTATACACTGACCCGGCGTTCCCCAATGGATCGTCCTCAGTCCATGTTCTGTTGTAATCTGCGTCCAGCAGGTGAAAAAATTACTCGCCAGCAGTGTGCCGCTATCCTGTTTGATGAGTTTCGTCAGCTATCCCGCCTGTTTTCGGTATATGGGCCATACCGCCATCTGATTGAGAAGATGATCACCCATATGCAAAACGGTAATGGCAGACCCTTCAGTGATATCTCGCTGAACCGGGCATTGAGGGAGCATATTTTTAATGATAAAACTGAGAAGAGTACATTATTGAGAATAAAAGAAACTCTTAATGAAAACATAGACTGGAATAATAAATACTATCCAACTGTGAAAAAAGAAAAACTATACGAAGTAATATCTTTTGGTAAGCTACCTAAATTTGACAGATTCCAGGATAACTTTAATGGGATGGGAATCACCGTTCACGATACCTGGGCAACACATATCACTATAAAATCACTACATATTGAAAATGACCGATACCGAGCAATGGTACATTATAAGGTACAGGATCACTTCGGACTTGACGATAATGATATACTGAAAACAAAATTCAGCCAGTTCCATTTCTTCCGCATCTGGTTTGTTCTCCAGCGGTACAATCAGATTGGCTTTAGGCCATTTATGACCAATATGGAAGCCACTGTAGAGATTACAGGAGGTAGTAATGAAAACTAACCTAAAAAAAATTCTGTTGGCTTTTGTTGTTGCCGGCTGTGCGCTGGCGGGCTATCTTTTGTGGTTGACCTCACGCCCGGTTGAAATTGTTGCAGTTCACCACAGAAGTAGTGGCTTCAGCGCTATTTTAGTAAAAAACTTCCCTTTAACCGACAAGGGGAAAATTAGCTGGTGGCTGGAAAATAGCAAAAATATCGAGAAAGAATATCAAATCCCCATACCTGATAAGGATGGCTCTTTTTATCTAACTTTTTGGTTGTTTGGTGATGGATATAAAGAAGAAAAATACGACAGACTATGTTTTGATGATATGAGAACAAAAATGAACTGCATCGATAAAGAACCAGTATTTACTATCAAACGATTTAACTATGAAAGAGAGATGTTTATTACTTATGAAGGGCGTTATAAATTAAAAGATAACGGGGAGATAATGAAAATTCATCGTGAATAGAACCGCTCTCTCTCGCGTAGAGACTACAACAAAATCATTCTTCCTGACCGTCATGTAGTAAAATATTTAGGAGGCTATCCCGACGGAAAGAAAAGCGGTAACGCCTTACCGCCTGCCTCAACTCCTTTAGTAAGACGCTGGTGTGTGAGGCGAACGTAACAGATGAAATCAGAACCAAAGCCTTTCAGGTATCCTTTTGAAACACCCTCAATAGCTGTTGGCCTCGCGGCGATCAATGCTACAGAATCCTCTTTCAGGATCGAGCCTTGCCATCTTGAGGCCTGGTTTAAGAAAGGCACAATAGCCCGCTATCTGCTGTTGGACGACATACGGGAACTGTGGAACCGTGAAGGGTTCGGAGAGCCGTTAGAAAAGGTATCCGGGAAAGTTAAAAACTGTAAGCTGATTGCAAGTTGTCAACTGATATGGAGTGGAGTCGAACAGAAGCAGGCGAGACGCCAGCTTATAGTGTTTTTTGCATTGATACCCGCCGAGGCTCTGTATCAGTAAGATTGCGAAGAATCCCCTACCGCTGCTCGTAACACCGACAAAGGGATAAACTCCGCTGACTTCACGTCTTTTGATTTTCCAATGCCAGAACCGGTACTACCTCACTATGAGGCACAAAAGATTTAGGCAATGATCCACGGCTTCAACCCATCTGAAAGCATAACCGTAAGCCGGGTATGCATTGTCGCCCGCAGCTTTCCCGGCCTTAGCAACCCCCCCGCCCCCACCAAAAGGGTTAGAGGCTCCTGTACCGCCATTTCCACCACCACCATCGCCACCCGAAATATAAAATTCCCCGAACTGAATAAATTCCTTCAGGCGTCGAAAGAGGAAGTAACAGCGCTGTAGGATCCGTTTGCGATGCTGCTCACCGATCCGCTGCAATGGATGACGCAGGCGATACCGTCTTTAGCTTCCTCACCAGCGCAGGCAAAGAAATATCCGAACTGTGGAACGGGCTGGAAAAGCTGATTGATAAGGTGGTGGGTATTGCCCTGAAAGGCTTTGGCGAAATCGGCAAAGCATGGCAGAAGGTGAAAGGCTGGTTCGGCATGGGCGAGGACGAAGTAGCGAAGGCCGAAAGCGAAGCAAAACCTGTTACGCCAGCGCCACCAGCACAGGATATGACGTATGGCGGTCAGGTGCAGTTACAGACAGCGGCCAGCAATCCGATTGCCTCCATGACCAGCAACGCTATCAGCAATTCATCCCGGCAGGTTTCACAGCGTACAGACGTGCTGCAAAAAATTACGGGCAGAGGCTGTACAATGTTTACACTCTGACCTTTCACCGCGTATTATTCCCTGTGAGGAACTCCACGGACGATAACACAAGGAATGTGTCACGATGGCCGCACTACAGCTCCCCTGTACCCTATTCAAAACTCAAAAAAGGATGGACGACTACAGCGCCAGTGATATGCGCTGCGGCGACCTGAGCGAAGCACAGTTAAAATCTCATTACGGGCTGGTGGATGTTTCAACCAGGACCAATCCTTATACCCTGACGAAAATCACCCCGTTTAATCAGCCACAGTCTATGTTTTACGGCTCCCGTGGAGAAGGGGAAAAGATCACCCGGCAGCAATGCACCAATATCCTGTTTGATGAGTTCCGCGATTTATCGCGCCTGTTCTCGATTTATGGCCCATACAAACACCTAATCGAAAAGATGATCACCCATATGCAGTACGGTAATGGCAAACCGTTCACCAGTATGCACCTGGACAGTGCTTTGAAGGATCACATTATCCGAGATAACAATCCAGATAACAGTACTCGCCTGTTATTGAAAGAAGCATTTAGCACAGCGGTTGACTGGGAAAATAAATGCTTACAGATAAGCAAGAAAGATCAATTAAGGATTGCTATATCCCGTGGAAAACTCCCTAAATTTGACCGCTTCCAGGATAATTTCAACGGTATGGGAATCACCGTGCATGATACCTGGGCAACGCACGTCACCATAAAATCGTTACAGGTTGATAATGACAGCTATCGGGCAGTTGTAAATTATAAAGTCCAGGATCACTTTGGCCTTGATGTTGATGATATTTCAAAATTCAAGTTCAACCAGTTCCGCTTTTTCCGCATCTGGTTTGTGCTACAGCGATATAACCAGCTTGGTTTCAAGCCATTTATGACCAATATGGAAGCAACCGTAGAAATCACAGGAGGGCGCAGTGACAGTAAAAAATAAAAAAATCTTGATTCTGTTTTTTCTGGCTGTTTGTGTTTTGCTGAGTTACTGGATTTGGCTGTGTTTACGTCCTGTAGAAATTGTCGCGGTTCATCAGGAAAATAACTATAGCGATGTTTTAGTTAGAAGCTTCCCACCGACAGATAAGGGGAAAATAAGCTGGTGGCTGGAAAATAAAAATATGTTGAAAGAAAAATATGGTATTCCAAAGCCTGACTCAGAGGGTTTATTCACTGTCATTTTTTGGTATTTTGGTGACGGATACAAAGAAGAAGGGAAATATGACAGGCTGTGTTTTGAAGATATGAAACCACCTAAAAACTGTATAGAAAAAAACAGAGTTTTCTCAGTTAGTGACAGTAAAAACATGGGACTTTCTTTTACTACCCATGATGAAATATATCGCATGAGGAAAAACGGGAAGATAGTAAAAGACGAATCCGATTAGTCTTTGCCGCCCTCGCGTAGAGACAGCAATAAAATCATCTCCTGCCCGGCTTGCATCAGCCCTGCATAAGTATCATAAGCTCAGGAGGCTATCTCGACGGAGAGAAAAGCGGCAACGCCTTACCGCCTGCCTTAACCCTCTTTCAGTAAGACGATTGCGTGGATGGCGACCGTAACAGATGCAACCTGAATCAAAGCCCCTTATTTATCCCTTTGAAAATCCGTCAATGACTGTTGGACTTGCGACGCTCAACGCCACGGCACCGCTATTTAAGCTAGAACTTCGCCATCTTAACGCCTGGTTAAAGAAGGGCACCCTAGCCTGTTATATGTTGATGGACGACATACGGGAGCTGTGGAACCGTGAAGGATTCCTCGTGGAGGTCGGGCGCGGTCGGCCTGCGCTGGAAAGTTTTAATCTGCGCCAGCGTGGCTTTCCGTTAGTAACACCAGTTGATCGCGAGCGTGAAGAGCGCGACGAGGATACCGGCCAGGACGCCTGCAGCACTCCATTCATCGGGACTAAGCCGGGTCAGAAGACCGCTGGCAATTGTCCCGGCAGATGCGCCATATGCCAATTTGCTCATATCAATACTCATGTCGCCCCCTCGGTAAGAGAGCTGGCTCAATTAGAAATTGCCTGCTTTCTGAACTGAGCAAGCCCGGTTAGCCTTAATCTTGTCGAGAGAAAAAAGCACCGGCCTGCCTTTGCGTAGTCAACGTTGAAGAATCCGTCTGAGTGCAGTTTTTTTCGTTAAAAATGCGCGACGCGACCAGGGTGAAATCACTGATACCGCCGGAAATAATCAGCATCATGGCGAGAATTACCGGGATATCCGGTTTTTGTTTGTAGAGGATCATTGAGCAAATCGTGACGCTGACAATGCCAAAGCCGCACCACAGGGAATACCCGTCTGTTTATTGTCGTTGTTCCTGGCGTATTACCCCTTCGCTGCTCCCCTTACAAGCCAGCGGGCCGCTCTTTTACGCGCCCCGCTGGCCGTTACGGTAAGCCGAAGGCGAAACGCCATGGATCTGCCTGAAACGGTTGCTGAAATGACTGGGCGAATGGAACCCGCAGCTGAAAGCGATGGTGGTCAGCGAAAGCGAGGCATCCGCCAGCATCTGTTGCGCACGCTGCATGCGACGTCGCATCACGTACTGGTGCGGCGCTTCGCCCATCGAATGGCGAAACATGCGCGCGAAGTGAAACTCGCTTAGCGACGCTTCGTGACTCAGCTGCGCCAGCGTCAGCGGCCGATCGAGATGCGCATCGATAAAGGCCAGCAGGCGACGCAGCACCGCAGGCGCCAGGCCGCCTCGCGCCTGAGGCGCGCGCCAGCGCACGTCGCTGTAGCGCTGCAGCAGATGGGTCAGCAGCAGCGTCGAGGCGCTGCTCAGCATCAGCTGATTGGCGGGCTGCTGCCAGTCGCAGCTGAGCAGAAAGTGGCGATAGAGCTGGGTAATGCGATCGTCGCTGGCGAAGACTTTCTCGTGCAGCTGAAGGTGCGCCGGACTGCGATCCCACGTCTCTTCCGCCAGCTGCCGCAAATGCGCTTCGGAACAGTAAAGATGGACGAACGAGAGATCGGAGCGCAGATCCCAGGTGGACTCGACGCCGGCGGGCATCAGACAGAAACGATCCGGCCCGCCGCCGTTACGCCAGCCGTTCGGGGTTTTATGCCAGGTATCGTAGCCGTCGGCGATATAGAGGCTGAGGGTGTGATGGTTGCTGAGGTTGGTCACCCGATCGCCGCTGTTGAACCAGTGCGCCAGCTGCGTGCCGTCGCTAAGCCTAGCGTGGTGACGCAGCTGGGCTTTATGGCGTTGCAGCATTTCGAAAGTCTGGTAAGTCGGGGCGTTCACGGGCGTTCTCCTGCTAACAGGCCTCCAGTGTATGAAGAGCCGCCTGAAGAGAACAGTCTTATCCGACGCGACCGATAAAAAAGCGCAAGAATTTGCAAGTGCGCCGCAAGTCGTTGCAAGCCGTCCGCCGCTTTCCCGGCGATACTGCGGCCTGAATTCAAGGAGGCGTGCGATGAATCTCTGTTTATATCTTTCCGTGGTGCTGATCTGGGGCACCACCTGGATCGCGATCTATGCCCAGCAGGCGGCCAGCGGCGGCAGCGTCGGTGCGGCGGTGTTCTGGCGGTTTATCGTGGCGTCGCTGGTGATGCTGGCGGCGCTCAAGGCGATGCGGCGTCTGCGTGCGCTGACGCCGCGCGATCATCTCTTTTGCCTGCTGCAGGGCTGCTGCGTATTCGGCTTTAATTTTCTCTGCTTTTATCACGCCGCCGCCTGGATCAACAGCGGGCTGGAGTCGGTGATCTTTTCGATGGCGGTGCTCTATAACGCGCTTAACGGCTGGCTCTTCTTCCGGCAGCGCCCTTCCCTGCGGCTGCTGCCGGCCGCCGCGCTCGGCGCTGGCGGAATGGTGGCCCTTTTCTGGCGCGATCTGCACGGCAGCGAAGCTTCTGCCCAGCTGTTATGGGGTATTGGGCTGAGCGCGCTGGGCACGCTGGGATTTTCGCTGGGCAATATGATCAGCCTGCGTCATCAGCGCCTGCAGCGCGATGTGCTGACGACCAACAGCTATGCGATGCTCTATGGCGCGCTGGCGATGGCGCTGGTGACGCTGCTGCAGGGAGAATCGCTACAACCCGTCTGGAACCGGCAGTGGCTGGGCGCAGTGGCTTATCTGGCCATTTTCGGCTCGGTGATTGGCTTCGGCGCCTACTTCACGCTGGTCGGCCGCATCGGCGCCAGTCAGGCCGCTTATAGCACGCTGCTGTTCCCGCTAGTGGCGTTGGGGCTGTCGACGCTGTATGAAGGTTACCAGTGGCATGCGGAGGGCTTTATGGGATTAACGATGATTCTGGCAGGCAATCTGGCGATGTTTGCGCGCCTGCCGGCATGGCGCAGGCGCGTTCCCGGCTGAGGCAAAGAGCGGGCTTGCGCCCGCCCCGCTGAGCGTCATGCCCGGCGCTGCACAGGGGTAAGCTGGTGAGGGCGGTTAATCGCCTTGCGCGCTATCCAGTAGAGCAGCACGCGCTCATCGTCATTGTCCTGGTCGGCCATGGAGAGCAATTTCAACGCCAGTGTGGATTTGGTCACGGGCTGCTGCTCATCGCTGAGTTCAATCACTGCCTGACCGATGATGCAGCGGACTTCATCCTCACAACTAAGGGATTCATATGCTCGGTCTTTCATATTTCCTCCTGTAAAGTGAGCTTTAAGCCTGGCAAATATTCTGCTTTTTTGCTGGCAAAACCGGCCGGGAGACACATCTGGTTACTTCAGGTAACCAATCATTATCAGGTTGCTGAATTGAACATACTTTAGCGAAGCGGATTCGCTGCCATTCATACCCTGACAGCGGCATTTCATGACGCGTTTCATCCCGCTCATGCCTTTTCTCGTCGCGCGCGCGTAGCCTCGTTTTAATCTGGCGTTAGTGTCCAGATCCCCGGACGGGAGAGAAAAATCATGAATCAGACGTCATCATCCTACCAACGCACCCGCTGGCTTACCCTGGCCGGCACGGTTATCACCCAGTTCGCGCTGGGTTCGGTCTATACCTGGAGCCTGTTTAATGGGCAGCTGGCGTCAAAACTCGACGCGACGGTAAGTCAGGTCGCCTTCTCGTTTGGGTTGCTGAGCCTCGGTCTGGCGGTCGCCTCGTCGCTGGCGGGCAAGCTGCAGGAGCGATTCGGCGTACGACGCGTCGCTATCGGCGCGGGTCTGCTGATGGCGGCCGGCTTCTGGCTGACAGCCCATGCCGACAATCTGATGATGCTTTATCTCAGCGCAGGCGTGATGGTCGGGCTGGCGGACGGCGCGGGTTATCTGATGACCCTGTCGAACTGCGTGAAGTGGTTCCCCGAACGCAAGGGCGTGATCTCCGCCTGCGCCATCGGCGCGTACGGCCTGGGCAGCCTGGGCTTTAAATTTATCTGCGGCGCGCTGCTGGGTGCGGTCGGCCTGGAGCAGACCTTTATTATCTGGGGCCTGGCGGCGATGGGCATGATTATTCTCGGCGCGCTGCTGATGCGCGACGCGCCGGTTCAGCGCGCCACGGGTCAGAGCGCGCAGCAGGCGCGCGACTATACGCTGGCGCAGGCGGTGCGTCTGCCGCAGTACTGGATGCTGGCGCTGATGTTTTTGACCGCCTGCATGAGCGGTCTCTATGTGATTGGCGTGGCGAAAGATATCGGCGAAGGTCTGGTGCACCTCAACGCGCAAACCGCGGCTAATGCGGTAACGGCGATCGCCATCGCCAACCTGAGCGGTCGTCTGGTGCTCGGCGTGCTCTCTGACAAGATGGCGCGTATCCGGGTGATCTCACTGGCGCAGATTATTTCGCTGGCGGGCATGAGTATTCTGCTGTTTACCCGCATGAATGAGACCACCTTTTTTGTTTCGCTCGCCTGCGTCGCCTTCAGCTTCGGCGGCACCATTACCGTCTTCCCGTCGCTGGTCAGCGATTTCTTCGGCCTCAATAACCTGACGAAAAACTACGGGCTGCTCTATCTGGGCTTCGGCATCGGCAGCGTGCTCGGCTCGCTGATCGCCTCACTGTTCGGCGGCTTTACCGTTACCTTCAGCCTGATTATGACGCTGCTGGTGATGTCGCTGCTGCTGTCGCTGATGATTCGCCTGCCTCAGCGCGAGCCCCGCTGACAGAGCAGATGCTGCAGCGGAGCTGAGCAGCAGCGCGGGCGCCATGGCGCCCGCGCCTTTATGGGTTAAGTGATGACCTGCGCGTTATCCTGGAAACAGCGGCTCCGCAATACCCGCTACCTCCACCTCTACCGCCAGAATATCCCCTGACTGCGGATAGCGCGCCAGCTCCTCTTCGGTGCGGTCCTCGCGCGAGCTGGTGATATAGAGCGTTTTCAGGTCAGGGCCGCCAAAGGCGACCATGGTCGGCCAGCGCACCGGCAGCGCAATCTCGTCAACAATTTGCGCGCTGACGGGATCGATACGCACGACGCGCCCGCCGTCGAACTGCGCCGACCAGTAAAAGCCTTCGCTGTCGACCGCCGCGCCGTCCGGCAAGCCGCCTGCGGCGTCGAACTGGCGGAAGATTTCCCGCGCGCCCGGCTCGCCGTCCGCATCGAGCGGATAGCGATAGAGCACTTCATTCGGCGTATCGCTGTGGTACATCCAGCGGCGATCGGGCGAAAAGGCGACGCCGTTGGAGATCTTGATGTCGCGCGCTTTCACCTCCAGCTCCAGCGATGGCGTTACGCGGCACAGCAGCGCGCCATTCTTATCCTGCGGCTCCCACAGGCTGCCGCACCAGAAATTGCCCCAGGGATCGACGCGCCCGTCATTAAAGCGGCTTTTCGCCGCCTCGCCCGGGTTATCGGCAATCTTACGCTGCGGTCTGCCCTGCTCATCCAGCAGCCAGACGCCGCTGCGCAGCGCCGCAATCACTCCGCCCTGCTCGCGCAGGCCGATACAGCCGACCTCTTCCTGCTGCGGAAAGCTTTCCAGCGCGCCGCTGCGCGGATCGAAGCGGTGAATGGCGGGCGCCAGGATATCCACGCACCACAGCACCTGATCGCGCGCCGACCAGGTGGGACACTCGGCCAGCTCCGCCTGCAACGCCAGCACATTTTTTACTTCAGGCTTCATCATCGCTCCTTTTTATTTCGCATCAGCATACTTTAGCCGGTATTCGCTTAAGCGGGTAAAAACGCCGCGCTTGCTTTTCAGAATTGTCTTGCCGATAATCCTTTTTATTCAGCCTGTTCCGATAGGCTTATTTAATGCACCTCTACTGAACCCTGGCGCTGAAATATCCCGTAATATCTCTCTAAATAACTCTACATTCGCTGCATCATCACTCCACTATTCCGGCGTAATGTCGTACCTATCGGAAAAGAGGAGAACTTTCTGTGAAAAAAATCGTTAAAGTTGCCACCGTTTTTGCCGTTATATCTATGCTAAGCGGGTGCATTATCGACAGAGGTCATGGCGGCGGCTGGCATCACGGCGGCGGGCATGGCTGGCATCATCACCGCTAAGGGCAAAGATTTCACACAGCATAAAATAATAAAATAAAAAAGGGCGGGATATTACCCGCCCGTTTTACTATTTAGCTCGATTAGCTTTTCAGCGCGTAGTTACACTGAAACCAGCTGGTTTTCAGCCCAGGAATATGACTCTCCTGCGGCGTCAGCGCTTCCACCTTATCAAAACCTTTCTTGCTGCAATAATCCGCCAGATCCAGCTCCATTGCATCTCGATTTAATTTCTGCGGATCGTAACGGTACTGCACCGTATTTGCGCTCGGATCTTCATCAACGCGTTCAAAGCCCCCGGGTTTGCTGACGCTACATCCGCACAGCAATAACAGCGCCGTCGCGCCGACGATAATTGATTTCATTTTTTCTTTCTTCCTTTCGTTGCTGCGGCAGTTTAAGCCGCAGCGCTGGCGTCGACTATCGGAAAACTGCCCAACTTGATGCTACAAATGCAAGCTTTCACCGATTAAAGTGATATTACCAAACGGTTATCTCTATCACTTAAAGGGTGAGAAGATGCTTTCAGACAAAACAGCGTCTGCACCACACCAGGTTATTCCCAAGAAGACATTCAGATTTACTTTAAGCCCGTGCTAAGCGGGCTTTTTTTCGCCCGTCAGCCAGAGAGAGCGACCATTCTACGCAACAGATTCGCGGCGTGTTTGTCCGGCAATGCGAGGATGGCGCTGTAGAGATCCACGGACATGGCGCACATAGAGGAGCGATCGACAGCGGTATCGGCGGGCATATTGAGCTGCTGCAGTTTGTCGCCCCATTTCTTATAGAGATCCGCTACGATGCGCTGTAAATCGTGCTGCGCCTGCGGCTGATCTACCGGCAAATCGGCGCCGCGGCTCGACAGCAAAAGCTGCTCCATCGCTGCCGCGTCCTGGGCGTTGAGCGTCGGCGACAGCGTTTTGGCCAGATTGACCCCGCCGCTCACCTGCGGATAAAGAAAGCGGAAACAGAGCTGCGGATCGCGCTGGCCCAGCGCCTGCATGACATTGACCGAGGCGCGGATATAGTTGACCACTGCCGCATCCGGCGCGCGCATCACCCGCTGATTTATCAGATCGGCCAGCCAGCCGCGCAGCTCGCCCGCCGCCTGCTGCGGCGCTTCGCCGCGGCGCAGCCTAAGCTGCAGCTCCTGCACCAGCAGCTGCCACAGCGCTGGCTCCTGCGTTGGCAACACGCGATAGCCCGGCATTTTCACCAGATAATCAATCGCCGCCTGCTGCTGCGCCGCGTGCTGCTGCTGCGGCTTCAGCCAGCTGAACCAGAGCAGGTTCGCCAGCAGCAGCGGCAGCAGGAAAAGCAGCATCCCCTGCCAGGCGCGCAGCCGGGTGGTTTTAATCAGAACGACGATGATAAGCGCCAGCAGCACGAAGGCGGCCAGCGTGACGATCCACAGCGAGGTCATGCGAAGTTGCTCAATCCTTACGAACGTCGATTAATACCGGACAGTGGGCGCGCTCGATCACCGCCGCGCTCACCGATCCCTTCAGCAGGCGGTTAAAAGAGGAAAGATGGCGGCGCCCCATAATGATCATCTGCGCGTTAAGCTGCTGCGACTGGGCGACGATGGTATCCGCCGCTTCGCCCGCGACGATCAATCCGCGCGCGTCGACACCGGCGCGCAGCAGCGGCGCCAGCGCGTGACGCACCACCAGCTCGGCGGTGTTCTGCTCATCCTGCGCCATGGCGAAATCTTCCGGATCTTCGCCGGCGGTAATATCGATCGGCTGGTTGCAGGAGGAGTAGGCGGGATCGACGCAGCAGAGCACCACAACCTGCGCCTTGTGCGCCAGCGCTTCCTCTATCGCCGTGGCGATCACCTTCTGGGCGACCGGCGAATTATCAACAGCCATCAGCAGTGTTTTCATCAGAGTTTATCCTTCAACAGCGGCGGTCTTGCCGATTTCGCGTATCAGCGCCTCTTTGCACCTGAGCATCTCTTCGCGGTACGCCGCTTCGTTTTTTTGAAAACGCGAGGTGGGCACCAGCAGAGAGACAGAGAAGCGGCCGAATAGCGTATCCAGCGCCACCGCCATGGTAGAAATACCTTCAAGGGTTTCGCCGCGATCGTAGGAGATGCCGGTTTTACGCACCTCATGAATCAGCGTCAACAGCTGCGGCAGCGTTTTGACAGTTTTATCCGTTAGCTCGGGCCAGGCTTCGCCCACCATCAGGCACACATCGTCGTCGCACTCCAGCGCCAGCAGCGCGCGGCCGCCGGAGGTGCTGTAGAGCGGCAGGTTCAGCCCCATGCGCGGCACCACGCGCAGTTCGCGTGACGCTACCACATAGTGAATGATAGTCAGCTGCGTGCCGCTGGCGCGCGACAGCGAAACCGTTTCATTGGTCGCCGCGCAGAGCGCTTCCAGCTTGGGCCGCATCAGATCAACCACGTCGGTATGCACGCTGGAGATCAGTTTCAGCAGCGCCGGACCCAGGCGCAACCCGCCTGCGCCGCTGCTGCGCACCAGCTGGGCGTTGTCGAGCGCGGCGACGATGCGCTGCACCGTGGAGCGCGGCAGATCCACCGCCTGCGCGATTTCGCCCAGGCTCATACCGCCGGGATGCTCTCCCAGCGCGTTAAGAATGTTTGCCGCGCGGGCGATCACCTGGATACCGCCCGATTTTTCATCCTCGCGGCTGGATGGAAGTTTTGCCATGAGTCGTCCTTTTCAGCTGCCCTACTCTACCGCGAAAAAGGCACGATTTACAGCATGTACCACATTGCAATACAGCATATCGAAATGTAAGATCGCAGCCTGTATCACATCGCAATACACTGCATCATAATAATGAGAAACCTGCTATGAACGCTCAGCCTGCTGCTGCTGCTGCTGCTGCTGCTGCTGCGCCGACGCCGCACCCTTTTACGCTTCGTCTGGCGCTGGGCCTGGTCGGGGTGCTTATCGCCGCGCTGACCTCGGGCCTTAACGACCGCGTCACCGATATCGCACTGGCGGATATTCGCGCCGCCATCGGCGTCAGCTATGACCAGGGCAGCTGGATCGTCTCGGCCTATCAGGCCGCCGAAGTGGCGGCGATGATGATCGCGCCCTGGTTTGCCGTTACCTTCTCGCTACGCCGCTTTTCGCTAACGGTATCGACCGGCTTTATGCTGTGCGGCATTCTGCTGCCGCTGGCGCCTTCGCCAGGCAGCTTTATCGCCCTGCGCGTGCTGCAGGGTCTGTTCGGCGGCGCGCTGCCGCCGATGCTGATGACAGTGGCGCTGCGCTTTCTGCCGCCGCCGCTTAAGCTTTACGGGCTGGGCGGCTATGCGCTCACGGCCACCTTCGGCCCCAATATGGCCGCCTCGCTGGCGGCGTTTTGGACGGACGACGTTAGCTGGATGTTTGTTTTCTGGCAGGTGGTGCCGCTGATGCTGATCGCCATGCTGCTGTTCGGCTGGGGCCTGCCGCAGGATCCGCTGCGCCTTGAACGTTTTAAGCAGATCGACCTGTTCGGCATGCTTACCGGATGCAGCGGCATGGCGCTGCTGGTGCTGGCCCTTACCCAGGGCGAACGGCTGGACTGGTTCGAGTCGCCGCTGATCGCCGCCATGCTGCTGGCCGCCGCGCCGCTGCTGCTGGTGTTTCTGATCAACGAATGGTTTCATCCACTGCCGCTGTTTCGGCTGCAGATGCTGTCGCGCCGCAATCTGACGCACGGCCTGCTGGCGCTGGCGACCGTGCTAATCGTTTCGCTCTCCGGCTCGGCGCTGCCCTCCGCCTACTTCGGTCAGGTAGAGGGCTTCCGCACCCTGCAGTTCGCGCCGCTGGCGTTAACCGTCGGCCTGCCGCAGCTGTTGATCGCGCCGCTGGTCGCCGCGCTGTTGAATATCCGCTGGATCGACTGCCGCTGGGTGCTGGCGGCGGGCGTCGTCTTGCTGGTGACCGCCTGTCTGCTCGGCGCGCAGATCACCAGCGACTGGGCGCGCCAGAACTTCTGGACGCTGCAACTTTTGCAGGCGTTCGGGCAGCCGATGGTGATCCTGCCGATTCTGATGAGCGCCACCAGCGTGGTGGCGCCGCCGGAAGGCCCCTTCGCCTCGGCGATGTTTAATACCGTGCGCGGCTTCTCTAGCGTCGCGGCCTCGGTGCTGGTGGAGGTTTTCCTTAGCCACCGCGAGAAGATCCACTCCAACATTTTGCTGGACCAGGCCGCCAGCCGCCCCTGGCTGATGAGCGCGCCGAGCAGCGCCGACGCCAGCGCCAGCCATCCGCTGCTGATGGACGGTAGTATCAGCAGCAGCGAGAACCTGAGCGGCTTCGCCACGCTGGTGCGTCATCAGGCCACCGTGCTCGGTCTGAGCGACAGCTGGCTGCTGCTGATCGCGTTCGCCGCGCTGCTGTTATTGCTGACTGCCTGGCTGCCGAAGCGCGTCTGGCCGCCGCAAACCCTGATTCAACCTGCCTCTTCGACATCGAGAAAATAAGATTATGCGTGCTTTAGTAATGAGAAAAACCGTGCTGCTGAGCCTGCTGTTGCTGGTTTTGCTGGCCATCGCGTTTTTTATCTGGTCAGCCCTCACCGGCAACGATCACCGCACCAACGACGCTTACGTCAACGCCGACTACACGCTGGTGGCGCCGAAAGTGTCAGGCTATATCGCCGAGGTGAAGGTACAGGATAACCAGCAGGTAAAAGCGGGCGACGTGCTGGCGACGCTGGACGATCGCGATTATCGCGTGGCGCTGGAGAGCGCCGAAGCGGATCTGCAGGTCAGCGAGGCGAAACTGCTCAGCAGCCAGGCGCAGCTGGAGCAGCAGCAGTCGGCCATCGAGCAGTCGAAAGCGACTCTGGCGGCCAGCCAGGCGACCGCGCAGTATGCCGGTCAGAACGCCGATCGCTATAACCGCCTGTATAAAAGCGGCATTATCGCCGCCGACGACCAGCAGAAGGCCAGCTCGACTCAGCGCTCCGCCGCGGCGACGGTGCGTCAGAGCCAGGCGGCGGTGGTTTCCGCGATGAAAGAGATCGGCGTGCTGCAGGCGGCGGTGCGACAGGCGCGGGCAGACGTGGCGGCGGCGCAGGCGAACGTGGATCAGGCGCGCCTGAACCTCTCCTATACGCGCATCGTCGCGCCGGTGGACGGCATGGTGGGCCAGCGCGCGGCGCGCGTCGGCGCCTACGTTTCCGCCGGGACGCGGCTGCTGGCGGTGGTGCCGCTGCAGCAGACCTATATCACGGCGAATTTCCTGGAGACGCAGCTCAGCGATGTGCGCCAGGGACAGCGGGTGCAGGTTGCCGTCGATGCGCTGCCGGGCAAGCGTTTCACCGGCCATGTCGACAGCATCGCGCCCGCGACCGGCGCGACTTTTTCGGCCATTTCGCCCGATAACGCGACAGGTAACTATACTAAGGTCGTCCAGCGCCTTCCGGTTAAAATCGTGCTGGATACGGACCAGCCCGACCTGTCGAAGCTGCGGGTTGGTATGTCGGCGATCCCGGAGATTGAAGTAGAGTAAAAACGTGATGAATCTCTCACACTGGTGCTATTTATTTTAGGATCAATTACGCGTAAATTAGCGTTCGATCCTGTTCTGAGTTACTCGGAACGACCTGAGAAAATGCCTGAGGCGATGATGACCTGATGCGTTTTTCTCATTCTGTTCGCGTTGCGCTGGCCTGGGATCGCTATCGTCGTAACCGCTCAGAGGAGTTGTCTGTGAAATACGCCTTGATGGGAATCTCTTTCTTTGCGCTGCTTTGGCTCGGCACATTTGTGCTGATGCTGTAGCGCCAGCCAGGGGCGACAGTGCTGTCGCCCCGCTTTGCTTTACTCTGCTTCTTCAACCGCTTTTACGCTGCCCGGCAAAATGCCGTCCGCGCGAAACATCGCTTTAATGCCCCTCACCGCCTGCCGAATACGATCGCTGTTCTCTATCAGCGCGAAACGCACATGGGTATCGCCGTAGTCGCCGAAGCCGACGCCGGGCGAAACGCACACCTTCGCCTCCTGCAGCAGCTTTTTAGCGAACTCCAGCGAGCCGAGCGCGGCGTAGCGATCGGGGATTTTCGCCCAGACGTACATCGAGGCTTTGGGGTTATCCACCATCCAGCCCGCCTCATGCAGCCCTTTTACCAGCACGTCGCGGCGACGCTTGTACTGCTCGGCGATGTCGCGCACGCACTGCTGATCGCCTTCCAGCGCGGCGATGGCCGCCACCTGCAGCGGCGTAAAGGTGCCATAGTCGTGATAGCTTTTGATGCGCGCCAGCGCGGCGACCAGCTCTTTGTTGCCCACCATAAACCCGATGCGCCAGCCCGCCATGTTGTAGCTTTTCGACAGCGTGAAAAATTCCACCGCCACGTCTCGCGCGCCGGGCACCTGCATAATCGAAGGCGCTTTCCAGCCGTCGTAGACGATATCGGCGTAGGCGAGATCGTGCACCACCAGCACGTTATACTGTTTCGCCAGCGCGATAACCCGCTCGAAAAAGTCCAGCTCTACGCACTGCGCGGTGGGGTTCGACGGAAAGCCGAGGATCATCATTTTCGGCTTCGGATAGCTTTCACGGATCGCCCGCTCCAGCTCGGCAAAGAAATCGATGCCCGCCACCAGCGGCACCGAACGCACCTGCGCGCCAGCGATCACCGCGCCGTAAATATGAATGGGGTAGCTGGGATTCGGCACCAGCACCGTATCGCCGTGATCGAGCGTCGCCAGCATCAGGTGCGCCAGCCCCTCTTTCGATCCGATGGTGACAATAGCTTCGGATTCAGGATCGATCTCTACCTGATAGCGCTCGGCGTACCAGCGCGAAATGGCGCGGCGCAGGCGTGGAATGCCGCGCGAAGTAGAGTAGCCGTGCGTGTCTTCACGCTGCGCCACCTGACAGAGCTTTTCCACGATATGCGGCGGCGTAGGGCCGTCAGGATTCCCCATCGAGAGGTCGATGATATCTTCGCCGCGCCGACGCGCAGCCATCTTCAACTCAGCGGTAATGTTAAACACATAGGGGGGAAGGCGATCGATACGCGAGAAACGACGGGGTGTGCTGTTGTCAGCCATAATGTCCTCTTGAATACGTAAGCGCCCGGACCGTCCGAGCGACGCAGGTCACAGCCGTGACCGAAAAAAGACCTTACCGCGGCGATCGCGCGCCTGTCGAGAGGAGAATAAAATTTTTTTAATCTTCGGGATTCAGTCGACCAAACACCCAATCGTTTACCCATTCGCCGTTTAGCAGATAATTATCCCGCAAAGTCCCCTCCAGCACATAGCCATTCTTCTCCAGAATACGCCGCGACGCCACATTTCCTTCTACCACCATTGCCTTGAGCTTATGGAAACCCGCTTTCAGCAGAAAGTCGCTCAGCCCGGCCAGCGCTTCGCTGCCGTACCCCTGGCCGCAGAACCGGTGAAGCAGCATATAGCCCACCTCCGCCTGACGATAAGGCTGCCATTCCGGGCTGCAGCCGAACAGGCCGATCGGCTCGCCGCTGTCGCGCAGACGCGCCACCACGCAGAGCATATGAAAACTGCTGACCTGCCAGGGCGCGAGACGCTCGTTGAAGCGCTGGCGCAAATCCGCCTCGTCAGGAATTTCGCTGACCCAGGTCATGGTGGCCGCGTCTTCATGCACGGCGCGGAACAGCAGCCAGTCTTCAGGCTTAAGGGTGGTAAGGGTAAGACGCGGCGTGATTAACTGCATGAAATTGCTCCCGGTGCAGATAGCCATAAGGGCTGTCTGAATAAAAAACGCTATCGGCTCGTTCGCCAGCGGCGAATGAAAAAACCTTCCCTGTTTTACTACTCAGGTTTCCCCTTTTTACCATTTCAGCCATGAAAATTGATCCACAACATGAAGGAAGCGCTCACTCTTTTTGCAGACTGGCGCATCGCGATCACATTTTTTATCATAGGCCTCTCTCTGTGATGACCTGAAGGCTGGCTGTGATCTCCCACTTCGATATGCTGTTGGCGGTGTTTGACCGCGCCGCCCTGATGCTGATCTGCCTCTTCTTCCTGACCCGCACCCGGCTTTTCCGCCAGCTGCTGCAAAAAGATGAACATGCGCCGCTGGAGAAAGCCGCCGTTATCGCCATTTTTTTCACTGTTTGCGCTTTTCAGCACCTGGTCGGGCATTCACGTCGACGGCTCGCTGTTGAACGTGCGGGTGATCGCGGTGATGGCCGGCGGCATCCTGTTCGGCCCCTGGGTCGGCATCGCCACCGGCGCGATCGCCGGGCTGCACCGTTTTCTGATCGACATCCACGGCGTCACCTCGGTGCCCTGCTTGATCACCAGCATTATTGCGGGCTGCGTGGCCGGGGCCATCAACCGCCGCGTGCCGAAAGCGCAGCGCTGGCGCGTCGGCATCATCGGCGGCATGCTGTGCGAAAGCCTCACCATGCTGCTGATCGTGCTGTGGGCGAAGCCGATGTCGCTTGGCCTGGCGATTGTGTCGGAGATTGCGCTGCCGATGATCCTCGGCGCGTCGAGCATCGGCCTGATCGTGCTGCTGGTGCAGAGCGTCGAAGGCGAAAAAGAGGCGATTGCGGCGCGACAGGCCAAACTGGCGCTGGAGATCGCCAACAAAACGCTGCCGCTGTTCCGCGACGTCAACAGCGACTCGCTGCGCCGCATCTGCGCGATTATCTGTGACGATATCAACGCCGATGCCGTCGCCATTACCAACAAGACCCATATTCTCGCCTACGTCGGCTACGGCGAGCAGAACTACCGGAACGGCGACGACGGCATTAGCCCCACCACCGCGCAGGCGATGGCCACCGGGAAAATCATCATCAAAAACAACGATGAGGCGCATCGCACCAGGGATATTCACTCGATGATCGTTATTCCGCTGCGCGAGCAAGGCAAGGTTACCGGCACCCTGAAGATTTACTACCGCCGCGCGCACCGCATTACCGGCTCGCTGAAAGAGATGGCGATCGGCCTGTCGCAGCTCATCTCGACCCAGCTGGAGGTGTCGCGCGCCGAGCAGCTGCGCGAAATGGCGAATAAAGCGGAACTGCGCGCCCTGCAGAGTAAAATCAATCCCCATTTTCTGTTTAACGCGCTGAACGCCATTAACTCCTCTATCCGCCTTAATCCCGATACGGCGCGCCAGCTGGTGATCAATCTTTCCCGCTATCTGCGCTACAACCTGGAGCTTAACGACGACGAGACCATCGATATCAAACGCGAGCTGTGGCAGGTAAAAGATTATATCGCCATCGAACAGGCGCGCTTTGGCGACAAGCTGTCGATGATCTACGACATTGACGACGATCTTCACTTTTCGCTGCCCAGCCTGCTGATCCAGCCGCTGGTGGAGAATGCCATCGTGCACGGCATCCAACCCTGCCGCGGCAAAGGCGTGGTGACGCTGAGCATTAAGGCGTGCGGCGATCGTGTGCGGATCGCCGTGCGCGACACCGGGCCGGGCATCAGCGACGAAGTCATGCGTCGCGTGGCGAATAACGAGATGCCGGGCAATAAGATCGGCCTGCTGAATGTGCACCACCGCGTCAAACTGCTGACCGGCAAGGGGCTCGATATTACCCGGCTGCAGCCCGGCACCGAAATCGCCTTTACCCTGAGCAAGAGCGGACAGTTGCTAACCGAATCGCCCCTTGCCGTCGCGGAGAGCGTGCAATGAAAGCCATTATTGTCGAAGACGAATTTCTGGCGCAGCAGGAGCTGAGCTGGATGATTCAGCAGCACAGCAAAATTGAGATCGAGGCCTGTTTCGACGACGGGCTGGAGGTGCTGAAATATTTGCAGCAGCACCGTGTCGACGTCATTTTTCTCGATATCAATATCCCGTCGCTGGACGGCATGCTGCTGGCGCAAAACATTCACCAGTTCGCGCAGCGGCCGCTGATCGTGTTTATCACCGCCTGGAAAGATCATGCGGTAGAGGCTTTCGAGCTGGAAGCCTTTGACTATATTCTCAAGCCCTATCACGAAGCGCGCATCGTCACCATGCTTAACAAGCTGGAAGCGGCCGGGCAGCAGCAAAGCGTCGCCCAGACGCCGGTCGACCAGAGCCCGCAGACGGTGAATCTGGTGAAGGATGAGCGCATTATCGTGACCGATATTGACGACATCTATTACGTGGAGGCGCATGAGAAGCTGACGTTCGTCTATACGCGGCGCGAGGCCTATGTGATGTCGATGAGCATCAGCGAATTCTGCGCCCGTTTGCCGGAGCAGCGTTTTTTCCGCTGCCATCGCTCTTACTGCGTCAACCTGAGCAAAATCTCTGAGATAGAACCCTGGTTTAACAATACCTACCTGTTGAAACTGCGCGATCTGGCGTTTCAGGTGCCGGTCAGCCGCAGCAAAGTAAAACGCTTTCGCGAGCTGATGCGCCTGTAGGCAACTGTCCGCGCCAGCGCGCGTAAATGCTAACCAGCGAGTGATATGAAACGGAGAGCAAAGCGTCCCGCGACAGGGACAAAAACGCCGGGAGCGTTTTTGAACAACGCAGCGCGTTGGCCCGGTAACGGGCGCACCTCAGGGAAAAGGTGCGTATTCGCGCGGGCCGAGCGAGCAAGGATGCCTTAAGCGACTTTGCGATCGCTTCCTGTCACCCGCGCCAGCATGAAAAAACGGCCCGAGGGCCGTTTCAGAAAGGATTTACAGAATACGCCCCAGCGTCTGCCGCAGATGCGCGCCAGCGCCCAGCAGGCCAGGCTGATCGTGGGTGATCATATAGACCGGGATGCGGGAAACGTAGTCGCGGAAGCGCCCTTTGTCCTCAAAGGCGGCGCGGAAGCCGGAGGCCTTAAAGAACTCCAGGAAGCGCGGCACGATGCCGCCGGCGATATAGACGCCGCCGAAGGTGCCGAGATTCAGTGCAAGGTTGCCGCCGAAACGTCCCATAATCACGCAGAACAGCGACAGCGCGCGACGGCAGTCGGTGCAGCTATCGGCCAGCGCGCGTTCGGAGACATCCTTCGGCTTGAGGTTTTCCGGCACGCGGTTGTCCGCCTTCACGATAGCGCGGTAGAGGTTCACCAGACCGGCGCCGGAAAGCACGCGCTCTGCGGAAACGTGGCCCAGCTCGGCGCGCAGCACTTCCAGAATCAAATCTTCCTCATCGCTGTTGGCGGCGAAGTCGACGTGGCCGCCCTCGCCCGGCAAGCTGACCCAGCGACGGTCGACGTGCACCAGATGGCTGACGCCGAGTCCGGTGCCCGCGCCGTAAATCGCGATGGGCTTATCCTTCACCGGCTCGCCGCCGCCGAACTGAATCACATGCTCAGCCTTCAGCATCGGGATCGCCATGGAAACGGCGGTGAAATCGTTAATGATTTCAAGATGATCGAAGCCAAGGCTGGCTTTCATTTTGCTGGTGGAAAAAGCCCAGTCATGGTTGGTCATTTCGACCCAGTCTTCCGTGATAGGACAAGCAATGGCGATGCAGCCGTCTTTAACGTTTTGCAGCTGCTCGCCGAGATAGTGGCGGATGACGGCTTCGAGGCTGTCATAATCTGAAGTTGAGAATGTTTGGGCCTGGGAGATGCTGCCGGTTTCCACCTCACACAGGGCGAGTCGGGCGTTGGTGCCGCCGACGTCGCCGACCAGGGCATAAGTTGTCATTCTTTTGTTGCTCCGCTTGGGGTCCCTAAGATGCAGGACACTATAAAAGTCTGCCGGTAAAACAACAACGCTCGCCGCGACAAAAGACGAGCGTTGAAGGTGGTGAGCACAGCCTACCCGTCCGGCAAGCCGCTTGACAGCGGCAACACTCCGAATCTTACCCTCCGTTGCGTTGCGCGAGGCAAGCCGTCACCTTATGCAACAGCGGCGGCAGATCGTCTTTCGGCATCACGACCTCGACCAGCGTCAGGTAGCCGGGCGCCTGCAGACGCGCCATTACCTCATCCAGCTGCACACATTCGGTGACGCGCCAGCTCTGCGCCTGTCCATGCAGACAAAGCGCCTGCGGCAGCGCGGTCCAGTTCCACTGCGCGATATCATTATAACGCTGCGTTGCGCCGTGGATGGCGCGCTCCACCGTATAGCCCTCGTTGTTCAACAGGAAAATAATCGGCGTCTGCCCGTCGCGCAGCATCGATCCCAGCTCCTGAATAGTCAGCTGCGCCGAGCCGTCGCCGATAATCAGGATCACCCGCTGCGCGGGCGCGGCGATCTGCGCGCCGAAGGCTGCCGGTAGAGTATAGCCAATGGAGCCCCAGAGCGGCTGTACCACCAGCTGCGCGCCGGGCGGCAAGCGCAGCGCCGCCGCGCCGAATGCGGCGGTGCCCTGATCGGCGAGAATAATGTCGCCCGGCTGGAGAAAGCGCTGCATCGCCTGCCAAAAAGCGTTCTGGCTAATATCGGCGCACGCGTCCGCCGTCTCGACCGGCTGCACCTGCGGCGCCAGCGCCCAGCCCTTGCCGTAGCGCGCAAACAGCGCCTCCAGCTCGCTTAGCGCATCTGCCATGTTGAGCGGCCCGAAGCGTTCTCCGGCAACGCTGGCGGCGAACGGCTGCAGATCGATCAGCCGCGAGGCGGCGAAGTTTTGGGTAAAGCCCGCCGTCAGCGTATCGGTGAAGCGCACGCCGACGCAGATTGTGACATCGGTCTGCTCAATCAACTCGCAGATGCCGGGCTCGCTGCCCGCTGCGGCGTAAGTGCCAACGTAGCCCGGCTGGCGCTCGTCCAGCACGCCTTTGCCCATCAGCAGCGTGGCGCAGGGAACGGCGCGCAGCCGACGGAGCCGGGCCAGCGCCGCCTGCTGGCGCCAGCGCGCGGCGAGAAAATCAGCCAGCAGCGCCACCCGTCGCGCCGGTTGCAGCAGTCGTTCGGCGGCGGCGCGAAAAGCCTGCCGCGCCTGTTCGCCAGAGCCCGGCGCGGCGTCGAGCGGCGCGGCGGGCGGCGCCACCTCAGCTTCCGCAACATCGACCGCCAGCATCAGGTAGCCCGGCCGCTGTTCGCGCATCGCCGTGGCCAGCACCCGATCGATTTCCGCCGTGGCGTTGCCTGGGCTAAGCTGCGCCGTCGCTGCGCTGACCTCGCCCGCCATGCGCAGAAAGTGACGGAAGTCGCCGTCGCCCAGCGTATGGTGCACGCAGTCGCCGCGCTTTTGCGCCTCGCTTGCGGGTGCGCCCACAATATGGATCACCGGCAGATACTCGGCGAAACTGCCGGCCGTGCCGTTGATGGCGCTCAGTTCGCCGACGCCGAAGGTGGTGAGCAACGCCGCCGCGCCGCGACAGCGCGCATAGCCGTCCGCCGCATAGGCCGCGTTGAGTTCATTGGCGCAGCCAACCCAGCCGATATCCCGATGGGCGATCACGCGATCGAGAAACTGCAGGTTATAGTCGCCCGGCACGCCAAACAGATGGCCGACGCCGATCTCCTGAAGGCGCGCCAGCAGATAATCTCCTACGGTAAAGCGTTGCATATGCCACTCCTTTCACCAATGTCTGGTTTGAGTATCCGCTATGCTGCCAAAGCGGCGAGAAAGCAGCGCAATCGCCTGAACAAAAAAGTGGCAACCCGGCGTTACGATGGGGGATTATTCTGTAAGTAGGCGATCTGCGATCCATTGTGACTGTGTGTAAACGCATACACTGCTATTCTTGCGCTTGAAAATTCTTCCCTTAGACAGGAAAGCCGTATGACCTACCTTCCGCATCCCGGTCGTTATCAGCAGATGGAATATCGCCGCAGCGGCCGCAGCGGGCTAAAGCTGCCCGCAATTTCGCTTGGCCTGTGGCATAACTTTGGCGACAACACGCGCGTCGACAACAGCCGCGAGCTGCTGCGCCACGCGTTCGATCGCGGCATTACCCATTTTGATCTGGCAAACAACTACGGCCCGCCGCCGGGCTCGGCGGAAGAGAACTTCGGCCGCATCCTGCGCGAAGATTTTCGCGCCTTTCGCGACGAGCTGGTGATCTCCACCAAAGCGGGCTACACCATGTGGGACGGCCCGTACGGCGACTGGGGCTCGCGAAAATACCTCATCTCCAGCCTCGATCAGAGCCTGAAGCGTATGGGACTGGAGTATGTGGACATCTTCTATCACCATCGTCCGGATCCGGAAACGCCCCTGGAAGAGACCATGCGCGCGCTGGATCAGGTGGTGCGCCAGGGTAAGGCGCTCTATGCCGCCATCTCCAACTATCCGGCGGATCGCGCGGCGGAAGCGATCGCCATCCTGCGCGATCTCGGCACGCCCTGCCTGATCCATCAGCCGCGCTATTCGCTGTTTGAACGCGGCCCGGAAAACGGCCTGCTGGAGACGCTTGGCGACAACGGCGTCGGCTGCATCGCCTTCTCTCCGCTGGCGGGCGGCGTGCTGACCGACCGCTATCTGCAGGGCATTCCCGATGATTCGCGCGTGGCGAGCGGCAGCAAGTTCCTGCGTGAAGATCAGCTTACCGATGAGAAGATGGAAAAAGTGCGCAAGCTGAACGAGATTGCGCAGCAGCGCGGCCAGAAGCTGGCGCAGATGGCGCTGGCGTGGACGCTGCGCGACGCGCGCGTCACCTCCGTGCTGATCGGCGCAAGCAAAACCGCGCAAATCGACGACGCGGTGGAGATGCTGGCCAATCGCCACTTCACCATCGCCGAGCTCTCCGCTATTGAAGGCGTGCTGATCTGACCTTTGCCCGCCCGGCCGCCGCGCCGGGCATTTCTGCGAACAGAATTGTCTCAATCCTCTTTTTCTTCCGATTTTCCTCACAATTGTCAGCGACACTCAACTTGCCACACAAGCAATGCGCGGGCGTCACGCCTGCACCGCAGCGGCGCTGTCGCTGATAAGGAGAATAAGATGAAATTTGCTATTTTTGCTGCTTTGCTGACCTGCCTGTCGCCTCTGGCGATCCACAGCGCTCAGGCTGACGGCGCCTCTATCAGCCTGGCGCCGGGCGTAACGCTGCATCTGGGAGACCAGGATCGCCGCGGCTATTACTGGGACGGGGGCCGCTGGCGCGAGCCGCGCTGGTGGAACGACCGCTATCAGTACAACAACCATCGCTGGTGGCGCCATGAAGAGTGGCGCCGTCATCAGCAGTGGGAGCGCGAGCGGCGCTGGCATGAGCGCGAACGTCGCCACCACTGGCGCGAAGCGCAGCGCCATCACGACCGCCACGACCGCCACGACCGCCACGACCACCACCATCACTGATAACGCGGCGGCATGGCTAAAAGCCGCTGCGCGCTACCGTGCGCAAGGCGGCCTTTAATCCACGAACAGTCGACGTCCGATTTGCCGCGCCGTTTCCAGATGTGCCTCCGGCGAGTCGGCGTCGGGCAGCAAGATCAGTTCCGACGTTTTCACTGCTGCGCCGACATAGTCGAAAATGCCCTCGTCGATCTGCGTGCGCATCGCGGCATAGTAGCCGCGCCGCGCATAGGTGCGCAGATTCGCCCCGCCTATCCCCAGCAGATGCACCTTCAGACGGCCCATTTTTTTATCGACTTTGCCGTCGGGCGTCTCATCATATGCCCAGCCGTGGGTAAAGACGCGATCGATCCAGCCTTTCAGCACGCCGGGAAACGACCACCAGTAAACGGGATACACCAGCACCAGCGCGTCGGCGCCGTCAATGCGTTTTTGCTCGGCCAGCACATCGGCGGGCGGCGCGGCCTCACTGCGAAACAGCGCCAGATCGGCGGCGGCGTAGCGCGGATCGAAGCCCTCTGCTATCAGGTCGGCGATTTCAAACGTGTGCGGCGCGCGAATCTCGCTGGTTAGCGTTCGCGCGACGGCGTGGGTAAAAGAATCTTGATCGGGATGGGCGACCACTACCAGTGAATGCATATCCTGACTCCAGTGAGAGAAGAGAAAACGGCTGCATATCGAGAGTAGATGAGTTGAGGCGGGCTGTTAAGGCGGCGGCACGGGAGGTTAAAAAGCGAAGCTGGCCCGGGCTAGATCGGGCCAGTTTTCGGCGGCCTTTACAGGCCGAGGATTTCGCCAATCAGCAGATAGGCGTTGAGCGCCACCACCAGCAGCACGATGGCGCGACCGGCGTTCTGCATCAGGCGCGAATTGACCATCTCGCCCATAATCTCGCGATTGCCGGTAAAGGAGAGCAGCGGCACCAGCGCTAGCGCGATGCCGAAGCTCAGCAGCACCTGGCTCATGACCAGAATGCGCGTCGGATCCCAGCCCGCCATAATCACGATAAACGAGGGCAGCATCGTGACCAGACGGCGTACCCAGAGCGGAATATGGAAGCGGATAAAGCCCTGCATCACTACCTGACCGGCCAGGGTGCCTACCACGGTAGAGGAGAGGCCCGCTGCGACCAGGCTCAGGCCAAATACCGTCGCCGCCGCATGGCCAAGCAGCGGCGTCAGCGTCAGATAGGCCTGATCCAGTTCGGCAATGCCGCTGTGGCCGCTGAAGTGGAACGCGGCGGCGGCGGTCGCCATCATCGCCAGATTGACAAAGCCAGCGATGGTCATGGCGATGGCCACGTCCAGCTTGGTGGAGGAGTAGCGCTGGCTTTTATTGCCGCTTTCGCCGCCCTGCGTCAGGGCCGAGTGAAGGTAGATGACGTGCGGCATAATGGTCGCGCCCAGCACGCCGGCCGCCAGGAAGACCGCCTCGGAGGTAGGCAATGACGGCAGCGCCATGCCGGTCACCAGTTCGCTGACCTTCGGCTGCGAAAAGAAGAGTTCGACGATATAGGCCGCCGCCACGAACAGCAGCAGGCTGCCGATTACCAGCTCCAGCGGCTTCTGACCGCGGCTTTGCAGCATTAGGATCAGGAAGGTCGCCACGCCCGTCAGCACCGCGCCCTGCAGCAGCGAAATCCCGAGCAGCAGCTTAAAGCCGAGCGCCGCGCCGATAAATTCCGCCAGATCGGTCGCCATGGCGATGATTTCCGCCTGCACCCAGTAGAACCAGACCGCCGGCCGCGGAAAGCGATCGCGAATATGCTCAGCCAGGTTTTTACCGGTGGCGATACCGAGCTTGGCAGACATCAGCTGAATGACCATCGCCATGATATTGGCCCAGACCACCACCCACAGCAGCTTATAGCCGTAGGCTGCGCCCGCCTGAATGTTGGTGGCGAAGTTGCCTGGGTCGATATAGCCGATGGCGGCGATAAAGGCCGGCCCCAGCAGCGCGAGCTTGATTTTGCGGGCTCCGCGAGCGGCGCGCTCGGCGGTACGGCTCTCAAACATATTTCTCTACCTGTCTAAACGCGTTTTGACCATGGCAGCTTATGGCCCGATCGCGGCAAGTGAAATGAGATTATCGTTATCGTTGTGATAGATGATGCTATAAAGTATAGCCATTGCTATACCTTACGGTAAAGCGAGGCTTGCTAAAAAATGTGCAATGCATTCACTCTACGCTTCGGACATATTATAGACAATAAATTTGTGGATATCAGGCGTGAACATTTTGTGAACAGGCTGTGACTGGTGAGAGTTTTCTGAGAAAAGGGGTGATAGTGAATCCTTATAATGTGGATTTGATCTCGTTTTTAAGTAACGCGTTACATAGAATACGCAGCAAATTACAACCCTCCTCAAATCTGGAGCAAGCATGTCCCATATTTTGCACTTCCTTTTAGCACTGGTGGTGGTAGGCGTGCTGGCGTTACTCGTCAGCCACGACCGTAAAAGTATTCGTATTCGCTACATTGTCCAGCTTCTGGTCATTGAAGTGCTGCTGGCGTGGTTCTTCCTCAACTCCGAGGCGGGTCTCGGGTTCGTGAAGGGCTTCGCCGGTCTGTTCGATCATCTGCTCAAGTATGCGGGCGAAGGCACCAATTTCGTGTTCGGCAACATGAATGACAAAGGTCTCGCCTTCTTCTTCCTGAACGTGCTCTGCCCGATCGTCTTTATCTCCGCGCTGATCGGCATTCTGCAGCATTTCCGCATTCTGCCATGGGTGATCCGCGGCATCGGCACCGTGCTGTCTAAAATCAACGGCATGGGCAAGCTGGAATCCTTTAACGCCGTCAGCTCTCTGATTCTGGGACAGTCAGAAAACTTTATCGCCTATAAGGATATCCTCGGCAAAATGTCGCAGCGCCGTATGTACACTATGGCCGCAACCGCGATGTCGACCGTTTCCATGTCGATCGTCGGCGCCTATATGACCATGCTGCAGCCGAAGTATGTGGTCGCCGCGCTGGTGCTTAACATGTTCAGTACCTTTATCGTGCTGTCGCTGATCAACCCTTACCGCGTCGACAGCGAAGAGGATCTGCAGCTGCAGGATATCCATAAAGGCCAGAGCTTCTTTGAAATGCTGGGCGAATATATCCTCGCCGGCTTCCGCGTGGCGATTATCGTCGCAGCAATGCTGATCGGCTTTATCGCGCTGATTTCCGGCCTGAACGCGCTGTTCGATTTTATCTTTGGCATCAGCTTCCAGGGCGTGCTGGGCTACGTCTTCTATCCGTTCGCCTGGGTGATGGGCGTGCCGGCTCACGAAGCGCTGCAGGTCGGCAGCATTATGGCCACCAAGCTGGTTTCCAACGAGTTCGTCGCGATGATGGATCTGCAGAAGCTGGCGGGCCAGATTTCGCCGCACTCTGAAGGCATTCTGTCGGTGTTCCTGGTCTCTTTCGCCAACTTCTCGTCTATCGGCATCGTCGCTGGCGCCATCAAAGGCCTGAACGAAGAGCAAGGCAACGTGGTGTCGCGCTTCGGCCTGAAGCTGCTCTACGGTTCAACGCTGGTCAGCGTGCTCTCCGCCGCTATCGCCGGTCTGGTGCTGGCATTCTGATAAAAAGGGCGAGACGGGTTCTCGCCCTTATTCTTAATTATTCCTGCTTGATATAACGCCTGCCGCGTCGCCTCAGCCGCGCCGCGCCGCCCTTCCCCGATTCCCGCAAATCCTTTGCACAATATCGAATTTCATCTCCTGCCCGTCGCCCCGTAGTTTTTTCATTACTCAACATCGGGAGAAGCGCATGAGCATTCAATTTTTGGGCATGATCGGCCATCGTCTGGCCTCTGAAACCATTCCGGCCAGCGGGCCGTTATTCGATAAAAACTACATTGCCGATTTCGCCCGCGCCCACGAAGAGGCGGGATTCGATCGGATTCTGGTGGGCTACTGGTCCGATCAACCAGACGGTTTTTTAGTGACGGCGCACGCCGCCGCGAACACCTCGCGCATTAAATTTTTACTGGCGCACCGTCCCGGCTTCGTCTCGCCGACGCTGGCAGCGCGCAAGCTGGCGTCGCTCGATCACCTGACCGACGGACGTCTGGCGGTGCATATCATCAGCGGCGGCAGCGACAGCGAACAGCGCCGCGACGGCGACTTCCTCAACAAGGCGGAACGCTACGCGCGCACCGACGAATTTCTCCACGTGCTGAAAAAGAACCTGACCTCGGCGGAAGCCTGGGACCACAAAGGCGAGTTTTACCAGGCTGAACAGGCTTTTTCCGCCATCAAGCCGCTGCAGAGCAAGCTGCCCGTTTACTTCGGCGGCTCTTCGCCGGAGGCGATCGAGGTTGCCGCGCGTCACGCCGACGTCTTCGCGCTGTGGGGCGAGCCGCTGCAGGGCGCGGCGGAAACCGTGCAAACCGTGCGCGCCGCTGCCGCGAAAAGAGGCCGCGACATCAAATTCAATATCTCTTTCCGCCCGATTATCGGCAAGACCGAGAAAGAGGCCTGGGAGCGGGCGGAACACATTTATCAAACGGCGCAGAAGCAACTGGCCGAATCGGGCTACACCTTTGGCCTGCCAAAACCGCAAAGCGTCGGCGCGCAGCGCCTGCTGGCGGCGGCTAACGCAGGCGACCGCCACGATAAAGTGTTGTGGACCGGCGTCGCGAAGCTGGTGAGCGGCGGCTACAACTCCACTGCGCTGGTGGGCACGGCGGATCAGGTCTCCGACGCGCTGCTGGATTACTACAACCTGGGCATCGACAGCGTGCTGATCCGCGGCTTCGATCCGCTTAACGACGCGATTGAGTACGGCCGCGAGCTGCTGCCGCTGACGCGCGAAAAAGTCGCCGCGCTGACGCGCGTTAAGAGGAGCGCCTGATGCGTCTCGCCGCCCTGTTTGCCGGTGTCGCGCTGGCGCTGAGCCTCAATGCCGCTTTCGCCGCTGAGAAAGTGACGCTGCGCCTCGGTGATGTCAAAGGGGATCGCTTCGCCTCGCTGAAAGCCTCTGGCGAGCTCGATAATCTGCCTTACGATTTGAAACTCACCGCCTTCGACTCCGGCGCGCCGGTGCAGGAGGCGCTGAATGCGGGGGCGCTGGACGTCGGCTTTACCGGCGATCTGCCCTTCCTGTTCGTCTATGCCGCAGGCGCGCCGGTTAAAGCGGTCGGCGCCTGGCAGAACAATCCCGACAGCATCGCGCTGCTGACGCGTCCCGACGCCGGGATCCACAGCCTGAAGGATCTGAAAGGCAAGCAGATCGCCGTCAACCGCGGCGGCTGGGGACACTATCTGATCCTTGGCCTGCTGGAACGCGCCGGCCTGAAACCCGATGAGGTGACGCTGCGCTTCCTCGGCCCGGTGGATGGCCGCGCGGCACTTACCTCCGGCGCGGTTTCCGCCTGGGCGCCATGGGAGCCCTACATCGCCACCTCGACCCAGATCGACGGCACGGTGCGCGTGCCGCAGGGCGGCGGCAACGGCATTATGTCGGGCTACTCCTATGCGCTGGCGCGTAAAGAGGCGCTGGCCGATCCGGAGAAACGTAAAGCTATCGCCGATCTGCTGACGCGGCTGGCGAAGGCGCAGGTGTGGGCGGCGCAGCATCCGCAGCCGTTCGCCCAGGCGCTGGGCAAGACGCTAAATATGCCGACCGCCATCACCAGCAGCTGGATCGCCGACGCGCGCATTCGCCCGCTGGTGTTCGATCCCTCGCTTATCGCGACGCTGCAGAAATCCGCCGACTTCTTCCATCGCTATCAGGTGCTACCGAAGGCCGTCGACGTCAGCGGCGCCTTCGATTTCAGCCTGGCGAGCGGCGCTAACCAGGTGGCGCGGCACTATCAGGAGAATAAATCGTGAGCGACCTTAACCACCAGCGACTGCGTGACTTTGTGGCGCAGCTCGCCGCTCTGCTCGAACAGCAGCCGGAGGAGGCGACTATTCTGGCGCGCGGCAGCGAGCTGCTGCGCCCGCTGCTGCTGCACGACGACTGGCTGGACGAGGCGTTCAGCCAGCCGCATCCGCAGCACTATCAGCAGTATCTGCTCCATGCCGACGCGCAGCAGCGCTTTTCGGTAGTGAGCTTTGTCTGGGGCCCAGGCCAGCAAACGCCGGTGCACGATCATCGCGTCTGGGGACTGATCGGCATGCTGCGCGGCGCGGAAGTGTCTCAGGGCTTCAAAGCGGAAAACGGCGCGCTGGCCGCGGACGGCGCGCTGGTTCGTCTGGAACCTGGCGAGATTGACGCGGTCTCGCCGCGCGTCGGCGATATCCATCGCGTCAGCAACGCCTTCGACGATCGCGTCTCTGTCAGCATTCACGTCTACGGCGCCAATATCGGCGCGGTCAAACGGGCGGTTTATCGCGAAGACGGCAGCGAAAAACCTTTTATCTCCGGCTACAGCAATCGCTACTTGCCTAACATCTGGGATCTTTCACATGGCTAAAACCTTTCCTCTACGCGACGCCGCAGAGATTCAGCAGGCGCTGCGCCAGCAGCAGGAAGTGGCGCTGGTGGACGTACGCGACGAGGCACTCTATGCGCAAGGGCATCCGCTGTTTGCGGTGAATATTCCGCTCTCGAAGCTGGAGCTGGAGTGGCTGGATCGCCTTCCTCGCCGCGATACGGCGATTACGCTTTACGACAACGGCGAAGGGCTGGCGCAGGCTGCGGCGGAGCGCGCGGCGGCGTGGGGCTACACCAATATCAGCCTGCTCAAAGAGGATTTGGCTGGCTGGCGCAACGCGGGCGGCGAACTGTTTATCGATGTGAATTCGCCGAGCAAAGCCTTCGGCGAGCTGGTGGAACATCATAATCATACGCCGTCGCTGGCGGCCGAAGAGGTCGATGCGCTGCTGCGCGACAAAGCCGACGTGGTGGTGCTCGACGCGCGCCGCTTTGATGAATACCACACCATGTCGATCCCTGGCGGCATCAGCGTGCCGGGCGGCGAGCTGGTGCTGCGCGTGCGCGATATCGCGCCCTCTCCGGCTACCACGGTGATCGTCAACTGCGCAGGGCGCACGCGCAGCATTATCGGCACCCAGTCGCTGGTGAACGCGGGTATCCGCAATCCAGTCTACGCGCTGCGCAACGGCACCATCGGCTGGACGCTGGCCGGTCTGACGCTTGAGCAGCAGCAGAGCCGCCGCTACGGCGCCGTCAGCGAAACCGCGCAGCGTCATGCGGCGGCGCAGGCGCGTCAGGTGGCGGATCGCGCCGGGGTGACGCGCATCGACGCGACGACGCTGGCGCGCTGGCGGCAGGAGGCGCGCACGACCTATCTGTTCGACGTGCGCGACGCCGACGAGTACGCCGCCGGGCATCTGTCGGGTAGCCGTCACGTGCCGGGCGGACAGCTGGTGCAGGAGACCGATCACTACGCCAGCGTGCGCGGCGCGCGTATCGTGTTGACTGACAACGACGGGGTGCGCGCCAGCATGACGGCCTCCTGGCTGGCGCAGATGGGCTGGGAAGTCGCCGTGCTGGAGGGGCTGCAACCACAGGATTTCAGCGCCGCCGGCGGGTGGACGGCGCAGGTGCCGGCCGCGCCCGCGGCCGAGACGATTTCTCCGCAGCAGCTGAACGACTGGATAAAACAGGGCGATACGCAGGTGCTGGATTTCACCACGCGCGCTAACCACGTTAAAAGCCATATTCCCGGCGCCGCCTGGCTGCTGCGCTCGACTCTGCAACAACAGGGCAAGGCTACGCTGCCGCCGGCCGAACGCTATGTCCTGACCTGCGGCAGCAGCCTGCTGGCGGGCTATGCGGTGCAACAGGTGGCGGCGCTGACCGGCAAGCCGGTCTTTGTGCTGGAAGGCGGCAATGCCGCGTGGCGCAGCGCCGGGCTGCCGACTGACGCTGGCGAAGAGGCGCTGCTCTCCCCCGCTATCGATCGCTATCGCCGCCCCTATGAAGGCACCGATATCGAACCGGCGGTGATGCAGGCCTATCTTGACTGGGAGTATGGTCTGGTGGCGCAGCTGGATCGCGACGGCACGCATGGCTTTCGCGTGCTGCAGCCAGAGAAACAAAGCGTAACGGCGTAACTAAACAGGGCGGCAGCGATGTCGCTCTTTTTTTGCGCACAGCAATGCTTGCGTAAGATTTGCGGATGAGTTTAGAAGGTGCCTGAGAGATCAGGACGAAGAAAATGGTGGAGATAAGCGGGATCGAACCGCTGACCTCTTGCATGCCATGCAAGCGCTCTCCCAGCTGAGCTATACCCCCACATCTGGAATCGTTTTTTCAGTGCCAAATCGTTGGGATGCGATTTGGTGGAGCTAAGCGGGATCGAACCGCTGACCTCCTGCATGCCATGCAGGCGCTCTCCCAGCTGAGCTATAGCCCCGAACCGAAAAAACCGTCGGATGTTCTCGACGGACGGCATAATATGAAACCGCCTTCAGGGTGTCAACGGCAAAATGAAAAACTGCGTTTGATCGCTGAAAAAGGCGGCAAATCTCGGATCGCACTGTTTTCAGCCGCTTTTATTCAGCGCGAAAAAAGAGGTTAACCAGCAGGCGTCACGTCTCTCTTCGCCTGCCGCGTCAGGTTAAATTACGGTTAAACAGCCTTTAGGATTTTTCTTGTTTTCCGTTAAAAGCCGTGTAAAACTTAGCCCGCTAATTAAGTGGTCATCGCTGCCCACGCCTTATTACAACACCATCCCTGTCACAACTATCAATAATATTCGAGATACTATGTCGCTGCATTCACCTAAAGAGATCGCTCAACTGGCGATTCAGGCTGGCGTCACTAAAAGCCGCGCCTCCATTCCGACGTTATTAATTCTTGGCTTTATGGCTGGCGCCTTTATCGCCACCGGCTTCCTGCTTGACCTGCACGTGATTAACTCGCTGCCGGCGGACTGGGGCTCGTTCGGCGGCCTGCTCGGCGCAGCCGTCTTCCCGGTGGGCTTGATCCTGACCGTACTGGCGGGCGGCGAACTGCTGACCGGCAATATGATGACAATGCCGGTTGCCTGGTTTGCGCGTCGCATCAGCGGTTTCGCCGTGCTGCGCAACTGGTTCTGGGTCACTATCGCCAACTTTATCGGCAGCCTGGCCATCGCCTGGTTCTTCGGCCATATGCTCGGCATGACAGAAGGCGACTACCTGAAGAAGACCGTCGCCATCGCCAGCGCAAAAGTGCACGCCGACTTCCTGCACGCCTTTATCTCCGGCATCGGCTGCAACTGGCTGGTTTGCCTGGCGGTATGGCTCGCTTTCGCCAGTAAAGATGTAGTAGGGAAAATCTTCGGCATGTGGTTTCCGGTTATGGCCTTCGTCGCCATCGGCTTCCAGCACGTCGTCGCCAACATGTTTATCGTGCCTGCGGCTATTTTCGCCGGTCAGCTGAGCTGGGCGGAGTATCTGCCGAATTTTGTCGCCGTGTTCCTGGGCAACGGCGTCGGCGGCGCAGTATTCGTCGGCCTCGCCTACTTCCTCGCCTTCCGTCCTTCCGCTGAAGCGGTCGGCACTGCGCAGTAATTTTTTTGCCTTTTGTCGCAAGGCAAAAGGCAATTTCCCTTCCTCTTACTTTCACGCGTTACGATTTGCTGTAATATGTAGAACTAATGTATTAAACAGGGACAGCATCGTGAAAAAGGAATGGTTAACCCCCGAAGAGCTTGCGAACGAAACAGGTTACAGTCGGCAAACTGTGAATAAATGGATCAAGCGTGAAAACTGGACCACCACGCCGAAGCCCGGCGTACAGGGCGGTAAAGCGCGGTTGATCCATATCGACGAGCGCGTGAAAAGCTTTATTCAGTCCATGCGTAACCTGAACGAGCCGAACGCGTCCTACGCCGCGCAACAAAATTCTTTACCTGCGTTACTATTAAGTTCTGTACAGCAAATGACGCAGAATGAGCAGGATCTTCTTGCCGCAATGATTTTGCGCGAAGGGATTAAAGGCGTGCTGCAGCGGCTGGGCATTAGCGAAGAATAAAAAAACCGGAAGCATCGCGCTTCCGGTTTTTGTTTGTCAGGCCTGCGCTTCGCGTTCGGCGATAAAGGCCAGCGCTTTTTCGATCCGCGCCACGCTACGGCGCTGTCCGATGGTTTCGACGGTGACGTCCAGGCCCGGCGACTGACCGGCGCCGGTCACGGCGACGCGCAGCGGCATGCCGACCTTGCCCATCCCCACTTCCAGCTCGTCCGCCGCGCTCTGAATCGCATGGTGAACGTTTTCTGCCGTCCAGTCGGTAATAGCGGCCAGTTTGTCGCGCACCACTTCCAGCGGCTGGCGCGCCACCGGGCGCAGATGTTTTTTCGCCGCATCGGCATCGAACGCGTCGAACTCTTCATAGAAGTAATGGCAGGAAGCCGCCATCTCTTTTAGCGTCTTGCAGCGTTCACCCAGCAGAGTCACCAGCTTCGCCAGTTCCGGACCGGTGCGGGTGTCGATGTTTTGCTGTTCAATGTGCCACTGCAGATGGGTCGCCACATATTCCGGCGGCAGGGTGTTGATATAGTGGTGGTTGAGCCACTGCAGCTTTTCGGTGTTGAACGCGCTGGCGGATTTGCTCACGGCGTCGAGCGTAAACAGCTCTTTCATCTCTGGAACAGAGAAGATCTCCTGATCGCCATGGGACCAGCCCAGACGCACCAGATAGTTGAGCAGCGCTTCCGGCAGATAGCCGTCGTCGCGGTACTGCATCACGCCGACCGCGCCGTGACGCTTGGAGAGCTTTTTGCCGTCGTCGCCCAGGATCATCGAGACGTGCGCGTAGACCGGCACCTGCGCGCCGATCGCTTTAAGGATGTTGATCTGGCGCGGCGTGTTGTTGATATGGTCTTCGCCGCGAATCACATGGGTGATGCCCATATCCCAGTCATCGACGACGACGCAGAAGTTATAGGTCGGCGAACCGTCGGTACGGCGGATAATCAGGTCATCCAGCTCCTGGTTGCTGAACTCGATCGGGCCGCGGATCTGGTCGTCAAAGATGACCGATCCATCCTGCGGGTTGCGAAAGCGCACTACGCACGGCTCATCCGCCGCGTGATGGTCGTGGCTGTCGCGGCAGCGGCCGTCGTAGCGCGGCTTTTCGCCGTTCGCCATCTGGGTTTCACGCAGCTGTTCCAGTCGCTCTTTTGAGCAGTAGCATTTATAGGCGGTGCCCGCCTCCAGCATCTCGTCGATGACGGCATTGTAGCGGTCGAAGCGTTTGGTCTGATAGTACGGGCCTTCATCCCAGTCCAGGTTCAGCCAGTTCATGCCGTCCATAATGGCTTCGATGGCTTCCGGCGTTGAGCGCTCGAGATCGGTATCCTCGATGCGCAGAACGAATTCGCCCTGGTGGTGGCGAGCGAAGAGCCAGGAGTAGAGCGCGGTACGTGCGCCGCCGACATGCAGGTAGCCGGTCGGGCTGGGCGCGAAGCGAGTTTTGATTTTCATTCAGCAGTGCCTTAGATGCGCAGGTTTTATGTCTGGATGACAAAAAACGGGTTAGACGCGAAAAACCGTGCGCACATTCTAGCACCTGGCGTTGAATCCTCAATGACCGCGCGCCTGCGCAAAAGCGTTAAGCCCTGGGTTTCTGCTAATAAAACCAGCACATTGGCTAAAAGCAGCGCGTGATGTCTAATTTTGAAGCGAACGCGCATTTTAGTTTTAAAAAGCGTTGACTCACTTCGAAGGATCCCTATAATGCGACTCCACACAGCGGGGGTGATTAGCTCAGTTGGTAGAGCATCTCCCTTACAAGGAGGGGGTCGGCGGTTCGAGCCCGTCATCACCCACCACTCTAAAGGTGGCCCGCAGTGAACAAGAGATAAGATATGGGTGATTAGCTCAGTTGGTAGAGCATCTCCCTTACAAGGAGGGGGTCGGCGGTTCGAGCCCGTCATCACCCACCATATCTCAGTCAGATGACGCTCTTGTTAAGCAGTACCGAAGTGGGTGATTAGCTCAGTTGGTAGAGCATCTCCCTTACAAGGAGGGGGTCGGCGGTTCGAGCCCGTCATCACCCACCACTTCGGGTCGTTAGCTCAGTTGGTAGAGCAGTTGACTTTTAATCAATTGGTCGCAGGTTCGAATCCTGCACGACCCACCAATTCAGAAAAAAGCGCC